>CAYMAS010000009.1:0-41806 GCA_964388485.1 uncultured Tepidisphaerales bacterium
TTCCTCGACCCCTACTTCGTCATGTACCGCCACCTCGTCACGATGGCCGGCGGCACGAGCGTGCCGGTCGACAGCTATCCCGACTTCCGCTTCGACGCCGCCAAAGTCGAGGCCGCCATCACGCCGCGGACGAAGCTGCTCATCCTCAACTCGCCGAGCAACCCGACCGGCGTGACGATGACCGAGTCAGAGGTCCGCGCCGCCGCCGACCTGGCGAAGAAGCACGATCTGCTCGTCGTCAGCGACGAGATCTACGTGCCGTTCCTCTACCCGCCCGCGTCCGGAAAAGGGGTCGGGAGCCTTTCCGCGGCGGAGACCGCCCGGCCGTCGGAAGCGTCCGAGGGCGGAAAGGCTCCCGACCCCTTTTCCTCGGTGCCGTCCGTTGCCGACCTGTGGCCCAAGACGATCCTGCTCCGCGGCTTCAGCAAGACCTACGGCATGACCGGCTGGCGCCTGGGCTACGCCATCGCCCCCCGCGAGGTGAGCGAGCAGATGACGAAGCTGCAGCAGTACACGTACGTCTGTGCCCCCGCCCCCTTCCAACACGCCGCCCTCGCCGCCCTCGACATTCCCGTCGACGAGCACATCACCGCCTACCACCGCAAGCGGGACATCGTGATGGAGGAGTTGGGCGAAGCCTTCGAACTGACCCCGCCCGACGGCGCCTTTTACGCCTTCCCCAAAGCCCCCGACGGCCTCACCGCCACGGCGTTCGTCGAGCGGATGATCGAGAAGAACGTCCTGGTCATCCCCGGCAACGTCTTCAGCGGCCACGACACCCACTTCCGCCTCAGCTTCGCCCTGCCGGACGAGCGCCTGCGACAAGGCTGCCGCCTCCTGAGGGAGACGGCAGCCTGAGGGGCGTTTGGATTCGGTTCCAACGCGTCATCCGGCTTACGCCGCGATCTTCATCGGCGTCGGTTCCGCCTGCTGGTTCGGCACCGGCGAGCCGGCCCCGAGCACGCGCACCTTGATCGGCTGACTCGCCGGACCCGCCTCGTTGCGGCTGGAGATGAACCACGCCGACACCCACACCGTCGACGGCTCCCGCACCGACGGCACCTGCAGCGTCGTCGTCGTCCGACCGCTCAAGGTGGCCTGGCCCCACATCCGCACGTCGGTCGGCGGATTTTCACCCGCAAACGTCACGTACGCAATGGTCCGGACTCCCGCGGGCTTGCGCCGGCTCGTCGCGTCGCCCGAGTCGCGGGCCGTCGCCTTCAGCGTCGTCGGCCCCACGGCCTCGGCCGTCACCGTGGGCGAACCCGTGGGCACCGGCACCGGCTGCACGTGGCGCGACCGCACGGGCATCGCCAGCTGCGTCAACAGCTTCGGCGATGCGACGGCGGTGACCTGCCTGACGATGCTCCGCAGGCTGTTCGTCATGGTCTTGCGTTCTTCGTTCTTCAGGTACGTGTTCGCGACCGAATTCGTCTTGGGATCCTTGGCGAGATCAAAGGCCACGTCGTACCGGCCGAGCGTCGTCTTATAGTCGGTGATGGTGTCGGCCGAGATGGGAATCGCTTCGCCCATCGAGTCGAAGTCTGCGTCGAGCTGATGCAGATATTGCCGGAACGCTGGCTCCGGCGAGTAAGTGAGTTCGGTGGTAGCCATCGTGGCCCCCTTTGTTTCCGAGGTCGCCCCGACGCCGACCGGACACCCGGCCTACTCCGTCGAAGCTTGCCCCTTGTGTCGACCCGAACCGCCGGCCACTCAACATGCAAGGATGATTTGCCCGCACCCCCCCCCCCCCCCCCCCCCCCCCCCCCCTCCACCACGCCGCCCCATAAAAAGTCGTCTCCCGCCCCGTGACGGCAGTGCACCGGAAGTTCACGCGCGGGAGAGAAGCTTCAACTGCAGTCAAAGAGGCTTCAACTGCAGTGAAAGGGTCTTCAACTGCAGTGAAAGAGGCTTCGACTGCAGTGAAAGGGTCTTCAACTTCAGTCAAAGCGGCTTCAACTGCAGTGAAAGGGTCTTCGACTGCAGTGAAAGGGTCTTCGACTGCAGTGAAAGGGTCTTCGCCTGCAGTGAAAGGGTCTTCGCCTGCAGTGAAAGGGTCTTCGCCTGCAGTGAAAGGGTCTTCGACTGCAGTGAAAGGGTCTTCGACTGCAGTGAAAGAGCCTTCAACTGCAGTGAGAGGGCTCGTGGCACGATCTTCAGGGCTTTATGCGCAACCCTAGCGCAGGTGACTGAACCGCAATCACTCAGCCCGATTCGCGGGGTGCGACTTACTTGCCATTTAAGAAGAATCGCGGGCAGATCAAAACCGGCTTGTAGTTAGGAATCTTGGGCAACTTCAGATGTCGGTCAAGGATGCCGGTGCATAAAGCCCTAAAGATCGTGCCATGAGCAAGCATCACGCAGGTTGCTCTAGCCGCCCGCGGAAGCGGGCGTGCCGGGGCGGCCCGCCCGCTCCCGTGGGCGGCTGACAGCTGTAGGGTGGGCCCCGGCCCACCGTCCGCGACTACTCCTATTGCTGCTATGCGGGCATCGGTCCACGACCTTAGCAGGGGTTCAACCTCACGCCGCCGCTTGTAGCGGGCGAATGTCGGCGACCGCGAGGTCGACGATGCCCAGACGCGAGAGGATCTCGTTGACTGCGTCCACCCGAAGCGTTGCGGGTGACAGCAACTCGAGCCCGACGGCGCGACCGTCGGCGGCGTAGTCGATCACGATGTCTCCCGCTGCCGGCTCGCTGCGGGCGACGGTGTCGCCGTCGCGCCGTGGCAGGTAGAGATAGGCGGCCAGCGGCTTGCCCTTGCGGTAGGTGACTTCGAGGTAGCGGCCTCTCATGATGATCCGGGTTCAGGTGACGGCGTAGGCGGTGATGACGACCAGAAGCTCATCCTCGTCGTCCGGCTCGACCACGACCTCCCACGGGCATTTGTTATGTCGGGTCACAATGATGTGCCGTCCCGGCGATCTGCCTGGCCGGTGGCTTTTGGCGGCTTCGAGCATCTCACGCAGGTCGTTCTCATTGAAGCCGCGTTCCTTCATTCGCTTCAACAGGTGCGGCGACAGTTCCAGCTCCCAATCCCACCAATCGGGCCATGGCTGCATCCGCCGGTGATCCTAACGGACGGTGGACACAGCGGCAAGCCTGATCCTCCTACTCCCCGTTGACCTTCGCCAGCTTCCGCTTGACGAACCACGTCAGGCCCACCGTCAACAGGACGGCCACCGCGAAGCCGGCGCCGTAGAGCCACCAGTCGGTGGCGCTCATGCCCTCGTCGCCGTCGCCGCCGCTGAGGCCGACGTGGCCGGCGCTGCCGAGGTAGGCGTAGACGATTCGCGTCGGCATGCACGCGACCAGCGTCGCCACCGCGAAGATCCAGAGCTTCACCTCCGTGGTGCCCAGCGAGTAGTTCTTCAGGGCCGACGGCAGGAGCGGGTGGGCGCGGAGCATTAAGAGGAACTTCCACGGCTCCTTCTCGCACCGCTCGAGCAGCTCGTCGCACGTCGGGTAGCACTCGATCTTCTTCTGCACCCAATCGCCCAGCAGGTAGCGGGCCAGGAGGAAGCTGATCACCCCGCCGCCGACGGCGCCGATGGTGCTGACGGCGGCCCCCTTGACGACGCCGAAGATCAGGCCGCTGCCGATGTTCAGCGGCGTGGCGGGCGCGCCGAGGATGGTCGCGGGGATGTAGAGGCCGATGAACGCGACGTACGCGACCCAGCCGAGACTGTCGACCCACTCGATGGCGGCCCGGAGCCAGTCGGTGACGGGCAGGAGCCAAAAGGCGAGGCCGGCGGCGGCGAGGAGGCCGATGACGCCGGCGAGGTGCCACCACTGGAAGCCGCTGGTCTTTTCCTCACATGACTCATCCGATTCGTCGGCCGAGTCCTTCTCACGATCCTCGCCCTGATCGACCTTGAGCGGCTGCGTCGGGGTGGCCTCGGCATCGGGATCAGGGAGGGTGACCGTCGTCATGATCCGGCAGCATAACGGATCGTTCGGGATCGATGAACCCGCGATGTCGCTAGAGCGGATTGCGGCAACGTTGCTCGTCCGGTTCTGATCTCGTGGCACGATCTTCAGATCGTGTCTAGCCGGGCGTCGCAGCAGACACGATCTGAAGATCGTGCCACGAGCAAGCACAATGGAGATTGCGCTAGGGTGCGTGGTGCGGATGGGCCCGATCGAGCTGGACGTGCCGATGATGCAGGCGGGGCTGGCGGGTTACAGCGACCGGGCGATGCGGCTGGTGGCGAGGCGGCGCGGGTGCCCATACGCGGTGACGGAGGCGATGCTGGACCGGTCGCTGCTGGCGGGCGGCAAGGGGCTGAGCAACGCGATCGACATCAACGACGACGACCACCCGGTGGCCGGGCAGATCATGGGGAGCGATCCAGGCGAGATGGCCGAGGCGGCGTTGATTTTGGACGGCTACGGGTACGACGTGGTCGATCTGAATTTCGCCTGCCCGGTCAAGAAGGTGAAGAACAAAGCCCGAGGCGGGTGGATGTTGCTCGACGTGGAGACGGGCATCGCGACGCTGCGGGCGGTGCGGGATCGGCTGCCGGACAAGCTGTTGAGCGTGTCTCTGAGGCGTGGGTTCGATGAGACGGACGAGAGCGAAGAGCGGTTTTGGCGGCTGTGCGAGGCGGCAAACGAACTGGGTTACCTTGCCGTCCGCGTGCACGGGCGGACGGTGGAGCAGAAATACGCTGGGCGGAGTCGAAGGCCGTTTCTAAAGGGTGTGAAGGAGCATTATCCCGGCTGGTTCATCTGGGGCAGCGGCGACGTGTTCGAGGCGCAGGACGTGGTCGACATGCTGGGCGAGACGGGTGTCGACGGCGTGTGGATCGCGCGCGGGGCGATCGGCAACCCGTGGATTTTCAGGGATGCCGCCGCGTTGCTGGAGGGCGAGCCGATGCCCGAGCCGCCGACGATTCATGAGCAGCGGGACGCGTTGCTGGAGCACTTCGAGGAGGCGATGGCGATCCACGGCGAGTCGCTGGCGGGGCGGCGGATGCGGAAGATTGGCATCAAATACGCCCGCTTCCATCCCGACGCGGTGGAGGCGAAGCGGCGTTTCATCGGCGTGCGGTCGCTCGAGACGTGGCGTGCGGTGCTGGACGAGCTGTATCGAGTCGACGGCTCCGGCATCCGTCCGCCTCGCGATGCTGCGGACGAGACGGCGACGTGTCAGCCAGCTTCATAAGCTCGGGCATGTCGGCTCAGCCCATCGACCCCACGCCGCCGCCTTCGCCGGCCCTGCAGATGGTGGCGGCGCGGGCGTCGCTGGTGTTGGCGTCGCTCGCAGTCATCGCCGCCCTGCTCGGCTTCACGGGAGGGGAGGCGAAGTTGCTCAAGAAGGGCACGCTGATCGCCGGGCCGTTGGGCATCGTCGCGATGACGCTCGGCCTTGTCGGCATCCGCTTCATCACGGGGAAGATCGGTGTCGCCCTGTCATCTCTTGTGCTGCTCGCAGCAGCCGTGCTGTTTGTGCTCGTCTCGTTCCGCTGATGACCGACCGCCCGTCCAGGACGCCGAGACGCAATCGGCTCGCCAAGCCGCTACCGGAGCGGTGGCGGCAGTGGCTCGTCAAGCAAGGCGTTCCACGGCGGAAGTACACGGCGGTCGTTCGGGTGATGCTGGCGGAGCTCTTGGTGGAGAACGTTGTCATCGAAGAAGGCTGGATCATCGCAACGGATCTGGACCGTCTGGCTGCGGATCGTTTCGAGCAGGTGATCGACTTCGATCCCGAGCGGATCGAGTCGATGGAACTCGTGCAGGTCGTGTAGCGTGATTGCGTGCAGTTCCGCCAGCGGGTTGTCGTCTACGTCCATCGCGATCGGCCGGACGGTGGCATGGAGGTGGCGACGTTTCGGCATCCGACGAAGAGCGATCTGCACGTACCGGCAGGCGGCGTTGATGCAGGCGAGACCATGGGCGAGGCGGCCACTCGGGAAGTCGCCGAAGAGGTCGGGATCCCGATCGGTGCGATGCCACGGCGGCTGACATCGACGCTATGGCGGTATGCGGGCATCGAGACGTGGTGCATCCAGCACTTCATGGCCGTTGAGGCGCCGGCGGATTTGCCGGCGACATGGCGGCATGTTCTGGAAAACGAGCAGGATCACACGGGGCGTGAGGTCGATTGTCAGTGGCTGGACGTCCGCCAGATGAACCGCCTTGCCAGCGGCGAAGGCAACGCCGGACCGCTGCTGACGCTGCCGATGCCACGGGTGCCGGCGGAGGTGACGATTCGCGATGCGACGGAGGCGGACATCTCCTTCATGCTCACGTTGCGTAACCACACGATCCGCACGTCGACCGCGATCTACTCTGACAATCCCACGCCGCCCGAGGATGCCACGGCTTGGTTGCAACGCGATTTGCCGACGCTCATTGCGGAGATCGATCGCCGCCCCGTCGGCTTCGGCCTGCTCTCGCCGTTCGATACCAAAACCGGCTACGCCGGCACCGTCGAGAACTCGCTCTACGTCGATGCCTCGCACCACCGTCGCGGCATCGGCTCCGCTCTACTCAACGCCCTCTGCGACCGCGCGAGAGAGAGCGACTTGCACACGGTTGTCGCCCGAATCGACACGCGTCAGCACGCTAGCCTCGGCCTGCACTTGCGTCACCACTTTGTTCCGGTCGGCATTCTTCGCGAAGCCGGCTTCAAGTTCGGCGACTGGCTTGACGTCGCCTACTTGCAGAAAGTGCTCTGATCTGGCGCGCCCGTTGCAGCGTGCGGGTCATGGGTAAGACAGCCGAAGATTACGAAGATCAGTACACGAAGCCCGAGCTTCGCGTTAAGCTCAAGGAGGAGATCAAGAAGAGCGACAAGGGCGGCAAGAAGGGCCAGTGGTCCGCCCGCAAGTCGCAGCTGTTGACCCAGCGGTACGAGGACGAGGGCGGCGGGTACAAGGGCGAGAAGACCGACTCGCAGAAGTCGCTCGAGAAGTGGACCGACGAGGATTGGCAGACGAAGGAAGGCAGCGCCTACGCCGCCAACGGCGAGAAGCGTTACCTGCCGGAAAAAGCGTGGGACCTGCTCAGCGACGACGAGAAGAAGAAGGCCGACCAGAAGAAACAGGACGAGGCCCAGCAGTTCGTCGAGAACACCGTCGAAGCCAAGGCCGCCCGCAAGTACGTCAGCAACGGCGACGCCAGCGAGCTGTCCATCGAGCAGCTCGAGCGGCTCAACAAGTCGGAGCTGAGCGACCTCGCCGGCAGTCGGGACATCACCGGCCGAAGCAAGATGGACAAGGAAGAGCTCGCTCACGCCCTCCACGACAGCTTCAGCGATGAGGCCGGCGACGCAAGCGACATGACGAAGAACGAGTTGTACGAGAAGGCCAAGAATCTCGATATCAGCGGGCGGAGCAAGATGGACAAGGACGAACTCGCCGAAGCCGTCGCCGAAGCGTCGAACTGACAATGATGCGGCATGGACGCATTCCGCCAGGATCTAATCGACCTGCTCGACGGCGGCAAGGCCCATCGTCCGTTCGACGACGTCATCGCGGGCATCAACCCGAACGAAATTGATAGAAGCCTCGGCGGCTCGCCGCACACGCCGTGGCGGCTGGTCGAGCACCTGCGAATCACGACGCTCGACATCGTCCACTACGTCTTCGACGAGAACTACGTCGAGATGGCTTGGCCGGACGATTACTGGCCGCAAGAGGAAGCTCCATCCGGCGAGAATGACGAGGCACGCTTTGCCGCCTTTCTCCGTTCTGCCGACGGCTTTCGTCAGGCCTGCCAACGGCTTCGCGAGCGGGTCGAAGACGAAGCCGTCGACCCGCTGGCCCCGCTGACGCCGCTCGCCGGCGGCACGTCGCTGGCAAGGAACATCATGCTCATCGCCGACCACAACGCTTGGCACGTCGGGCAACTCGCGTCGCTTCTAGCGATGATTCGCAGCCGAGGCGATTCTTAAGCTTCAAGGAATGATTCTGCGGCCACGATTCATGCCGCGATGCTCAATCATCTGCACGGACCGGATCAATCGAGGCTCAACCGCAGCACCGCGATGCCGCGGGGAGAAAGGTTCAGGCGGACGAAGGCTTGGCCGTTGCTTGATTGCTCAATCGGATATCGGTCCTCGGGGTGCATCAGGTCGCGGACGTGCCAGCCGGGCGGGTTGAGGGTTCCGTCGACGCCGACGCAGAGGCCGTCGGCATCACCGAGCGACGGATTGGCCACGACCAGAATCTCCGTCACGTCCAGCACCCGGGCGAAGGCGAAGGCACCTCTGTGCTCGGGCATCGAAAAGTTCTCGCCGTCGCCGCTGATGGGCCGCAGGTAGGACCGGCCGTAGCGAAGCGCCGGCTCGCTGCGTCGAACTTCACAGGCGTGGGCGATGAAGCGATATATCGGGTGCGACTCGTCAAAGAAGCTTGCACCGGTCGTGTCGAATGGCCCCCACTTGCCGCCGAACATGGCTTCGCGGACATAGGTGTCGGTCTCGGTGCTGCCGCCGTCGAAACCTTGTTCGGTCCCGTAGTAGAGGCACGGAATACCCATGCCGCAGAGCAGGACGGCGTTGGCCATCGTGGCCAGTCGCGGGTCACCGCCGGGACGGTTGTAGCCGTCGGGCGTCTGCTCGAAGGAACCAGCGAGCAGACGGTGACGATCGCGGCCGCCTTCGTCGTGATTCTCGAGGTAGCTTAGGTACGACCGTCCGCTTTGGCCGAAGTCGCGGAAGTGCTCGCGTCGGTATTGCCACATCTCATCGAGCCGCGTCGCAGGTTGCTCGCCCAGCAGGACGGGAATCAGGCGGCGGTGGTATTCGAAGTCGATGACAGCGTCGAGTCGCGGATAGTCGCCGGTAGAATCGGGATCGCTGTCCGGGTCAGGAGTGCCGCCGGAGCCGCTGATGAGTTCGATGTTCGTTCCAATGTATCGACGCATCTCGTCATCGCCGTCGGCAACTTCACCGACCTGAAGGAAGTCTTTCTTGCCGATGGAGAGCGCGTACTCGCGAATCGCGTGGACGAAGTCGCTGGCTGCGGGATGACGGACATGGCGGAGCGCGTCGATGCGGAAGCCGTCGACGCCGGTGACGGCGATCCAGTACTTGTAGCAATTGATGATCGCCGAGAGCGTCTGCGTGTCCTGCAGGTTGATCTTCTTGAGCGACATGAAGTCGCCGTCTTTAGCCTCGGCGGCACCGGCACTCATCGGGTCCATAGGCCCTTGACGCACCCACGCCTCAAGCCGTTGCAACTCACGTGGCCAAACGCCTTCATCGCGGGTCCAGTCGCTCGGTTCCTTATCACCACCGTCGTGCCAGTGGGCGATGTCGTAGACCTTGCCGTCGTCGTAGCGGACGTCGTAGTCGGGATTGCCATCGACGTCGGCGTAGCTGAAGAGGTCGGCGGCGTGGTCGATGACGACGTCGAGGACGACCCACATGCCGCGCGCGTGAGCTTCATCGACAAGCGTCTTGAAATCCTCTTCCGTGCCGAAGCGTGGATCGACGGCGAGGTAGTCCTGGATCGCGTAGCCGTGGTAGGTCTGCTCGTTGGGCCGCTGCTTAAGGGGCGAGCTGATCCAAAGGGCGTTGGCGCCGAGGCGTTGGATGTAGTCGAGCCGCCGCGTCAGGCCTTGCAGCGTGCCGCCCTGGAAGTGCCAACCTTGATCGGGATCTCGGCCGCGCGACGTGGCCTCCGCGTCGAAGGCCGGATGCTCCTCGCCGTCGTCAAAGCGGTCGAGGACGACCTGATAGAGCGTGACATCTCGCCAATCTTCGGGCGAGGCAAAATGCTTGGAGCGGGATTCAAAGTCGAGCCCGAAGGCAGACTCAGGCGGAGTTTGAGAGGGATTGCGCACGGCCGGCCAAGCGTAGCGGCAGTCGCGTCGCGTTGCCCATGCATGGCCTTACCTGCCTGACCCAAGGCCTGATTTGCCTGCTCAAAGCCTCAGCCGGTGGAGCCGTTAGTTATGCGACCGTCAGAGCAGCTGGGAAGAACGGCTCAAAATTTGACGCTTGGGGCTTCACGTTCGGCTTCGGTGGTTACTTCGAAGAACGGCTTGGCGGTGAAGCCGAAGGGGCCGGCGATGAAATTGGTGGGCACCTGTTGGATCGTCTCGTTGTAGGTGCGAACCGTGTTGTTGTACCCCTGTCGCTGGCCGGCGATGCCGTTCTCGGTGTCGGCCAGCTCGTTTTGAAGTTGGCTGAAGTTGGTGTTGGCCTTGAGATCCGGGTAGGCCTCAGCGACGGCCATGAGGCGGCTCAGGGCACCCGACAATTCACCCTCGGCCGCCGCTTGGGAGTTGACGCCGTTGGCACTGACGGCGGCGTTGCGGGCGCTGATGACGTTTTCCAGCGTCTCCTTCTCGTGCGACGCGTACCCCTTGACCGTCTCGACGAGGTTCGGAATCAGGTCGTGGCGGCGTTTGAGGAGGACCTCGATCTGACTCCAACTCGTCCTGACGCCTTCGCGGAGGCTCACCAGCTTGTTGTAAGCCCCAATCGCCCAGAAGACGGCGATCAGCAGCACCACCACGACGATGCCCACGAGGACCAGAGTGATAACCAACGCAGTGCTCATGGCGACGTTGTAGCAGGAACGTACGCGAGTGTCCCCCGGGGAAGTTTCTGCCGCCAGCGGCCAAAGGAGCAACCCACTTGATTCCGGGTCTGGGCCGCCTCGCTTCTGGCTCTGTCGTGGAGCGGGCTTCAGTCGTAGCTCGTGCTGCCCTCGGGGTAGTGGATCAACTCGACGCTGTTGCCGTCCGGATCGGTCAGGTAGATGCCGCGGGTGCCGTCGCGGTGCTCGTCGACGGGTTGATCCTTGGCATGCTCGGCAAGCTGCTGGTCGTTCACCCGAAGGGCGACGTGTGGCGGGTGCTGCTTGGGCGTGACGAAGGCGAGCTTCACGTCGCCCATCTTCACGAACGCCCACGTCTCGTCCTGGTACAACACTTCGCCACCGAAACGGCTCGTGTAAAAGTCGACGCTGCGGGCGATGTCGGTTGAGGGAACGGCAACGTGGTCGATCGGCAGGTTCTGTGGCATGCCGAACCCGTAACAAGCATCGTGCCGCCGAGAAGCTACACCCGCTTCTTGAAAGCTCAGCCGCCGGCGGTGATGTCATCGACCCGAACGATCCGACCGCGGCCGATGTCGTAGATCGCCCGGCGGAACTGCCCGACGAGTCGGCCGTTGGCGTCAAGGACGCGCACCGTCCGGTCGCCGGAAGTCGCGGTGATCGTGTCGTTCGTTGCGTCGTAGGCAAGCGTCTGGGCGAGCAGCTGGACCGACGCATTGACAAGCCGCGCGTCGCCGGTGGCGGTAGCCCCGGTGATGCCGCCGTCGTCCGTCGTGACGAGGAACCGCTCGGACGTGATGCGAAAGGAAGCACCATCAGTCGGCTGAATTGCCAACTGGACGCTGCGCCGCAGCGTCGCGACGCCGGTGCCGGGATCGAAGACGAGATCCGTCGACCACTCCGCCGCGACGGCACCGTCGAATTGTGCCTCCTCGCCACGCAGATCGCGAACGAGCAACTGTCCAGGCACCGGCACCGTGAACCCGCGAATCGTCGGCTGGCCGATAACGCGGGCGGCGCGGAGGTCGAACGACGTCGCCAACTGCCCCGCCGCGTCGCGTTGCTCCGCTGTAATCCGCACGCTGCCGCTGGCTTCGACTTCGCCGACGTCACCCTCGACGAGTTCGACCATTGCCTGTTCCGCCTGCAGCTCCACATTGACCGCGTCGGGCTCCATGCTGGTCGGACCGGTGATAAAGACGTCGCCGAACAGATCGATGCGTTCTTCCGTGGCCGCGAGCGAGCCCTGCCACGTCACTAGCCGCTGCTGCGTGTCTTCGAGCGTTTGTGTCAGCGACCCCGGTAGCGGGATCGTCAGCACGCCGGCTTCGGGATCGAAAAGGATTCGCTCCGCCGCCAGCGTGGCCTCGGGTTGATCGTCGGCTGGCCGCGCGACGAGCCGGGCGGGCTCGCCGACGAGTTCGATAGGAGCGCCAGGCCCGGCAATAGTGGCTTCGTCACCGAAGACAAGGTTGCCGTCGGCGTCGGTCAGCCGGACGTTGCCCGCAAGCCGCAGGCTCCGCAGCGGCACGTCGGCGGTTTCGTCAATAGCGGCGGAGAGCGTGTTGCCGCGTGCTTGACCGTCAGGTCGAACCATGACGACGCCTTCTTCGCTGCTGAGCACCAGTCGGCCCTCGTCGTCGCGTCCGAGCAACAACTCAGGTGAACGCAAGATTGTCGCCGCGTCCTGGGCGTCCGTGAAGACGGCCACAACATCGCCCTGCACGCGACCTGCTTCGATGGCATCGTCCAACAGCTCCAACGCCAGCTCGTCCGCCCGCAGATCGAGTCGATCACTCGCCACGCGGACGTCACCGTCGGCAAGAACTTCCTGCAGCATGCTGTCGGCAAAGACGAACATGCAGGACGTGCCGAACTGCAGCGTCGCCGGCTCGCCAGTTTCGCCAGGCAAAGTGGCCCGGCCAACACCGACAACCCGCGCCCGGCCCGCGACGGGAGAGACGATGATTTCGTTGCCGATCAACTCGCCGCCGGTCGCGTTCGCCAGGCGGACCGGCTCGTCGAGGCCGATCAATTCGATGCGGTCGCGGCCGTTGTCGAAGACGACGGAGTCGGCCGAAACGTCGCTGCCGTCGAGCGCGAGGCGGATTCGTGGCGTCTGCTCGTCCGGCACCAGTCGGATGACAGCAGAGTTGGATGCCACAGGTGCGTCGTCTTCCACGGCGAGCTGGAAGTTGCCCGGCCACGTGACGATGATCGGTTCGGCAGCCGCCTGCTCCTGTCGAGGCGAGTCGCGAGCCACGGCCGGTGCTTCGTTAATAGTGACCGGAGCGGCGGCGGGCTCAGAAGCCGTCGAGCCGAAGCCGGTCTGATTCGTCAACGGAACGACACCCGTCGCCGCGGCGGCTTCCAGAACAGACCGGCCGCCCTGCGTCCCGCGGATTGGGCCGACGACGGACAACTGGTAAGGCGTGGCCGTTGCTTCGGGCGGAGCGGCGTCGGGCGAGATGCCTCGTGCCCGAGCGATCGGCGGGCCGAAGCCACCGGTCGAACGAGATGCCACGCCCGCACCGGGAAGAAAGGCCTCCGTATTCTTCAAGGCCAGTCGCCCGCCGCCCGGCACCTGCACCAGCGACGGCCGCTTGTTCACCTGGTCCCACTCGACGATCAAGCCCAAGCCGTCGAAGTCGAGATCCTCGCCCCGCACGATCACCGGCACGTCGTCACCCAGGACGGTTCGGCCCTCAAGGGTCGTGTCGCCGGTCCGCACCGTCAGCCGGCTCGAGTCGAAGACGATGTTGTCGACCCACGCCTCGAGACGAGGTCGGTCTTGATCGACATCGGCGGTGGTCGCGTACCAGCGGATCATCACGTCCTGAAGCCGCGCCCGGTCCGCCGCGGCGAGCGAGTCGGCATCGACTTCCCGCAGCTCGTCGCCCGTCGGCGGATCGACCCGGACGGTGCCTTTGGGACTCGTGATGACCGCCGCTGCCCCGCCTTGAATGCTGATGCCGACCGTCACGTCACGCAGCGACACCTCGGTCTCGCTCGTCCGCCGGTAGCTGCCGATGGCGACCTGAGCGACGGGCAGGTTCGTATCCGGATCGAAGACGCGAAAGCTGACGTCGTGACTCGGCCCGATGCCGTCCCCCAATCCACCGCCCTCGGGCACCGGCAGGTCGTCGCCGCTCACGCCCGCCTCCCGCTTCAACAGCGGATCGGGCAACAACAGGCTGCTGACGAAGTAAACGCTCAGAAACATGACCAGCGACCCGACTGCCAGCAACGCCGTCCGCGTCGCCAGCCGCCATCCTCTCGCCGGTCGCCGATCCGGAGCGACGGCCGTCATTGTTTGGTGCCTCCATCGAACAGTCGAAGGACGACCAGATCCTGCACGTCGATCAGCCCGACGACGCGGTCGTTCTCGTCAACGGCGGGCAATTCGTCGACACGGTGCTCGCGCATGAGCGCCATCGCGTCGGTCGCAGGCTGGTCGCCGCGAACCCGTTTGGGGTTTCGGGTCATGACGTCGCCGATGCGTCGCGACAAGGCGGCGGCAGTGTCGCTGACAATGAGCCGCCGCAAGTCGCCGTCGCTGAAAAGGCCGGCGAGTTTGCCGTCGGCTTCGACCAGCACAGCCCCGGGCCGACGCGTGATCCGGCTGACGTCGCGAAGCACGTCGCCGACCGTCTGCTCGACCGTCGCCAGCGGCAGGTTGACGCCGCGCTTGAAGCTCATTGCCTCGTCCACCCGCATCAGCTTCCGCCCCAGCGCACCTGCCGGGTGGTAGCGGGCAAAGTCTTCGGGGCCGAAGTTGCGTTCGCGCATGACGCTCAGGGCCAACGCGTCGCCGACGGCGAGCATGGCGGTCGTGCTGCACGACGGGGCGAGCTTCAGCGGGCAGGCTTCGGCGATCCTGCCCAGCGGCACGACGATGTCGCACCGTTTGCCGAGGGACGTGTCGCCATCCCGGCACAGGCCGATGGTCGTATTGCCGAGTCGCTTGAGCAGGTCGGCCAGTGCGACCAGTTCGTCGCTTTCGCCGCTGGCACTGAAGAGGAGGCAAACGTCGTCCGCCCGCACGCTGCCGACGTCGCCGTGCAGGGCATCGCCCGGCAACAGGAAGTGGCTGGGCGTGCCGGTGGAGGCGAAGGTGGCGGCAAGCTTGCGCGCGACGTGGCCCGCCTTACCGACGCCGCTGGTGACGAGGGCGGCCTGGCCTCGAAGTATCGTCTGGTTCGCCTTGACAAAGCCGTCCGAATCCACCGCCGCCTCCGCCTTTGCGACGGCGTCGGCTTCCGCACGGATCACGCCGCGGGCGAAGTCGCGAAGTTGGTCGTCTCCCGACACGTACGGAGTCTACGGGTTCAAGAGTTCGTGATGGTCTGGAGCGGCGTCACTCGCGACGTGGTGGGGTTGGAAGCCGGTCCCGCAGCACACCGCGTCGCAAGCGACGCCGCTCCGAAAGCCTTTGCGAGGAAGAGCTACGCTGAGCGCGTGACGCCGCGGGTGACGACGCAGGAGTTTGACGGGCCACTCGACCTGTTGTTGCACCTCGTGCGGCGGCGGGAGTTGGACATCTGCAAGCTGTCGTTGGCTCAGGTCGCAGGAGATTTCGGCGACGCTTTGTCGGCGGGCTCGCTCGATCACGACGAGGCGGCGGAGTCGCTGGTCGTCGCGGCGACGCTGGTGGAGATGAAGAGTGCCCTGCTCCTGCCGCAGCCGAAGTTGGAAGACGTGCCCGCCGGCGACGAGGCGGCGACGCTGGTCGATCGGCTGCTGGATTATGCCAAGTTCCGTGACGCCGCCGACGCGTTCGCGACGCTCGCCGAGGACGCAGCCAAGTCGCATCCACGGTCGCCCAAAGCATTGCCGAAGGTGGAGCAGGAGATGCTGCTGGACGATCTGACGCCGGAGCTGCTGCGTGCGACGTTTGCTCGTCTGACGGCAGACTTGGCCAAGCGCGGGCCGACGACGCACGACGTGGCCGACGACGAGGTGCCGCAGGAAGTGTGGCGTGCGACGGCGTTGCGGAGCGTGTCGGATCGGCCGACGGATCTGGAGGCGATGCTGCGGAGCGGCGGGAGTCGGTCGGCGGTGGTGGGTTTGCTGCTGGCGACGCTGGAGTTGCTGCGGGACGGACTGATACGCTTGGCCGTGGCGGATGGACGGTTGCAGCTTTGGGCCGAACCGGGGCATGATGCCACGCGTGAACCAAGCTGAGCTGTCGAAGAAGCTAGAAGAACAGGGCCTTGAACTGCCGCCGACGCCGAAGGCGATCGGCAGCTACATGGGGGCCAAGCAGGTCGGCGACCTCATCTACGTCAGTGGCCAACTGGCGGCGAAGGAGGGCCAGATCCTGCACAAGGGGCCGGTGCCGTCGAAGGTGACGATCGAGGAGGCTCAGGCCGCGGCCCGGCAGTGTGTTGCCAACGGATTGGCCGGTGCCCTCAGCGTCGGCGAGCCGACGGGCGTCTTGAAAGTCGGCGTCTTCGTTCAGGCGGACGCTGGATTTACGGATCATGCCCTGGTCGCCAACGGCGCGAGTAACTTGCTGCAGGAGATCTTCGGCAACGCCGGCCGGCACGTGCGGTTCGCGGTCGGCGTGAGCAGCCTGCCGCTGGAGACGTGCGTGGAGGTGGAGTTCGTGTTCACATCTTGATCACGCTCCTGACAAACGTCTACGTTCGACCGTTCGAATCAGGTGCTTGCTTGATGTCAACTTCGACGCGAGTGATCAGCCGAGGGTCGACGTAGACGACCTTCTGCGGATTGTCATCCTGATCGAGATCTATACCTAACGCAATCGCGTGTGCCATCGCAATGGCATGGACTGGCGACCTGACGTCGTAACTCATCCCGTCCGTCATGAAGAGACGGAATGGAGCGAACGGAGTAGCACCAATGAACGCTCTGATCTCGCCGGGGGTCATGCCCTAACTATACCCGCACCCCATCGCCGCGCCTACTCTCTTCGCACCCATGGCGGACCTGAACCACGAGAATTTGGCGGACTCGATCGAGTCCCTGGCGGCGCGGATGTTGACCATCCGCGACTCCCTTTGACTTGCCGAACAAGCAAGCCGAACTCGCAACACTCGAAGCCCGCATGGGCGAGCCTGACTTCTGGGACGATCCCGACGCCGCCCAAGGCACCGTCGGCGAGGTGAAGCGTCTTAAAGCCGCTATCGACCCAGTGCAGTCGATGCTCGACGGCATCGGTGACGTCCAGGCGATGCACGAACTGGCCGAAGAGTCGGAAGGCTCCGACCGTGACGAGGCCATGGCCGAGGCCGACGCGATGCTCTCGAAGCTCGAAGCTCAGGGCGACAAGGTCGAGCTTCAGGCCTTGCTCGGCGACAAGAACGACCCGCGAAACTGCTTCCTCACCATTCAGGCCGGAACCGGCGGGACGGACGCGCAGGACTTCGTTGAAATGCTCCTGCGGATGTACCTCTACTACTTCGAGAAGACCGGGTTCAAGATCGAAGAAACTGATCGGCAGGAAGGCGATCAGGCCGGTCTCAAGAGCGTCAGCCTTCGGGTCGAAGCGCCCTACGCCTTTGGCTACATGAAGGCCGAAGCAGGCGTGCATCGCCTCGTTCGCCTCTCGCCTTACAACGCCAACAACAAGCGGCAGACCTCCTTCGCTGGCGTCGATGTTGTGCCGGAGTTCGACGACGAGGGCGAGATCGACATCCCGGATGCCGAGCTCGAGATCGAGCCGTTCGCCCGCTCGTCGGGTCCCGGCGGGCAGAACGTCAACAAGGTTGCCACCGCCGTCCGCATGACGCACCTGCCGACCGGCATCCAGGTCGTCGCCAGCGTCCACAAGAGCCAGCAGCAGAACCGCAAGCTCGCTCTGTCGCTGCTCAAAGGCCGCATGGAACTCGTCCAGCAGGCCGAACGCGATGCGGAGATCAAAGAGATCTACGGCGACAAAGGACAGATCGCCTGGGGCAACCAGATTCGCAACTACGTCCTTGATGATCGTCGCGTGAAAGACCTTCGCACCGGCGTCGAGACCGGCAACGTCGAGTCGGTCCTCGACCGTGGCGAACTGCAGCCCTTCATCGACGCCGAACTTCGTCGTCGACAGGCGAAGAAACAGCAAGCATAGCTTTCGCCTCACGCGACGCGTCTGGTTTCGACCACATCGCGGTGGAGCTGGTGGACCAGTGCGTCGATGCCGTCGTATTTCTCCTGTCCACGGAGCCAACGGTGGAGTCGCACGGTCAGCGTCTGGCCGTAAAGGTCGCCGGTGAAGTCGAGGAGGAAGGCCTCGACGGTACGGGTCGGGCCGTCGAAGGTCGGGTTGGTGCCGATGCTCAGGGCGACGCGGTGGGTGGTGCCGGCGACGGTGGTGCTGGCGGCATAGACGCCGTCGAGGGGGATTAGCTGATCCGTCACCTCGAGGTTGGCCGTCGGGAAGCCGATGGTCCGGCCCCGCTGCTCGCCGTTCACCACCGTGCCCACCACTTCATAAGGCCGCCCGAGCACGGTCGCCGCCTCCTGCACCCGGCCGTGAGCGAGCAGCCAGCGGGCCAACCCGCTCCGCGCCTGCACCACCTGCAGCCCCGGCAGCGTCACGTCAGCAGCGTCGATCACCTCAACGTCGACTTCGACCTCCGCCGCCCACTGCTGCAGCTTCTGGACGTTGCCCGTCGCCCCTTTTCCGAAGCGGAAGTCGTCGCCCTCGACCCAGAGCACCGGCTGCGCCTGGTCGCAAATCGTCTCCCAGAACTGCCGATCACTCAGCTCCAGCACCGACGCGTCAGCCGGCAGCTCGACCAGATGCGAGACGCCTGCGTCGGCGAGCAGCTTGCGTTTGTGCTCCACGCTCGTCAGCCGGGGCGGCACGCGGTCCGGCCGCAGCACCGTCATCGGGTGCGGCTCGAACGTGATGACCACGCTCGCCGCCGCGTCGGCGGCTTGAAGTCGCTCGATGATCTTGCGGTGACCGAGGTGCACACCGTCGAAGTTGCCGACGGAGAGCGCGTTGTGACGCGGGAGGTTTGCCAGAGCGTCGAGTCCGTGGAGGACGTGCATGGGTGGGAACGGTATGAGTGCAAGACAGAACCGCGGGAATCGAGTCCCGCGGCTTGGAGGAATCGAACCTGAAGCTGCGTCAGAACCTGGGCTCTGGTGCGGGGCCCGGATCGCTGCTTTCCGTCTCGTGCCCGATCTCATCGTGCATCGGGCCGCCGGTGTAGCGGGCGACGTAGTCGTGATAAGCGCCCATAGCCCGCATGCCGAAGAGCCACATTAGCGGCACGTTGACGACGAGCATCACGCCCAAGCCGAGCGTGGTCCACATGTCGAGCTGGTCGGCGGTGTCGAGCCATCCGGAAATCGGCAGGACTGTGACCATGATCAGGCCGCAATAGAGCAGCTTATAGACCAGAACTGCCGTCTTTCGGCCGCCTTCGGAGAGTCCGCTGGTCAGGAAGACCACGCCCTGCTCGCCGTAATAACTCCAGGAGATGATCGTACTGATCGCAAAGAGCCAAACGGCGAGTGTGACGAGATACTTTCCGAGGCCTGGCGTTGTGCGGTCGAAGGCGTGGCTCGTAAGCGTCGAGCCGATGTACTCGACGTAGAGGCCTCGATCCTCTTCGCCGGCTTCGTCTTTAGCCAGAACGGGAACGCGTTCGCTCTTGATCGTGCCCCAGTCGATGAACACGCCAGCCGTCGCCGGCTCACCTTCATCTTCGATCGCTTTGATCTCACCGAACAGTTTGCGAAGCCGCACACCGGTATCTTCGTCTTTGGAGGCTTCGACACGCACGAAGACCTTCTCGCCCGGCTTGTACTCGGGAACGGTTTCGGGATCGATGTCGCGGAAGGGATCGGTCGTCTCCAAGTTGCGGTAGAACTCTGTCTTGGACGGCAGGGACGTGGTGTCGGAGATCGTCCAGGTGTCCTCGACGACCTCGCCCGTCTCGTCATCTGTCGCCTGGATGATGGCCAGGTCCGTGTCCGCCGCGAAGGTGGCTTCGGCCTCTCGGTTGAAGGCGCCGGTAGACAGGAGCACCAGAGCCGTAATCGTGCAGACGATGACGGTGTCGATGAGCGGCTCGAGCCCGGCGACGATGCCTTCCCGAACCGGCTCGTCCGTCCGCACCGCCGCGTGAGCGATGGGTGCCGAGCCCTGGCCGGCCTCGGAGCTGAAGAGCGCCCGCTTCATCCCTTGGATGATCGCAAAGCCAATCGTGCCGCCGACGAATGCCCCGCCGACGCCGGCGTCGGAATTGATGTTGGTCCCCGCCGCGATGATGTCCCAGAGCATGCCCGGGATGGCTGTAACGTTGTTGCCCAGCACCCACAACGCGGCGATCAGGTAGATCACGCACATGAAGGGAACGATGATGCTTGCGACGCGGCCGATCCACTTGATGCCGCCGATGATGACGATGAATGTGATGCTCGCGAGGATTGCCCCGGTGTAGAGCTTGGGGAAATTGAAGTTCGTGAACGTGGTGTCGGCGGCGTTCCAGACCTGGAACATATTCCCGCCGGTCGCGGCACTGGTCAGCAGCGTCAGGACGAACAACCCGCCGATCGCCATCCCGACCCGCGGAAGGCCCAGCCGCTCGAAGCCGTACTTAGCAACGAACATCGGCCCGCCGTGGGGGTTCTTCGGGTCGCTGACGTTGCGGTACAACATCGACTGCGTGACCTCGGTCATCTTGAGCGCCATGCCCAGCACGCCGATGATCCACATCCAGAAGACCGCCCCGGGCCCGCCGAGGCTGACGGCAATCGCGACGCCGGCGATATTCCCCAGGCCGACGGTCGCACTCAACGCGGTGGCCAAAGCCTGGAAGTGGCTGATCGCACCGGGATCGTCCTTCTCGTCGTACTTGCCCCGGAGCACGTCGATGCCGTGAGTCACAGCACGCCACTGGCCGAAGACAGTTAAGAGGGTGAAGACGACGCCCGTGATGAGGAGCGTGGTGATGACGTATTGACTGAACAGAATGTCGTTCAGGTCGTTGACGAAGTTGTTGATCGAGTCCATGAGGCGACGTCGTTGAGAGCAGGCGCGGTCCTCGGCATCATGACGCAGCGGCGGCATCCTGCAAGTCGTCCCGTCGCTGTCGCTGCTCGTCGGCCGCTGCGGGACGGTGACGTAGCCTCGCGGCGTGGCGACGACCGTCGAGATGTACACCAAGCCTCAGCACCCCGATGCCCACCACCGCGTCAAAGCCCCCGGCGGCTACGAGTGGTGGTACGTCGATGCCGCCTCATCCGACAGCCGCACGCACGTCGTGGCGATTCTCTTCGACGGCTACTGCTTCCACCCGGGCTACCTGCGGACGCACGCCCGGTTCCTCAGGCGGCCGACGAAGACGAACCCGGCCTTGCCGAGCGACTACCCGTGTGCCTACCTCGCCGTCTACCGCGACGGCAAGCTCCATCGGCAGTTCCTCACGCAGGTCCCGCCCGATCAGTTCGAGGCCTCGACAACCGAGCCACGCGTTCGAGTCGGCCGTTCGTCGCTGGTTCCAACGGGCGACGGTCTTCGGCTCTTCATGGCCGGCACGCCCTGGACGCTCACCGCACGCGGGCCGCAGTTGATCGAAAAGGAATCGCTCGGCTGTGATCTGACGCTCACGCCGACGCCCGCCGTGGTCCCGGAGGAACGCATCTTCCTGAGCCGCGGGATGACCGGCCAACACCACGGCTGGATTCCCGCGGCACCACGCTGCGCCGTTCGCGGCACCGTCGCGGGCGAGGCATTCGACGGCGTCGCCTACCACGACCACAACTACGGCACTGGCCCGCTAGGCGACGGCCTGAGGCGGTGGGTCTGGGGCCGGGTCTTTACAAAGTCGCGACTGCTGAGCTTCCACTTGGCCGAGCCGCGGGACGAGCATCTGCCGACGGAGCGGCACGCGTACGAGGTGACCGACAACGGCTACGCGAACGTTCCCGCTGAGGCCCTCGCCGCAGACTGGTCCGCCCGCAGTGCCACCCGTCTGCCCTATCCAAACACGATCCGTCTCGGCGATGCCCTCGAGCTGACGCAGCCGCGGATGCTCGACGATTCGCCGTTCTACCTGCGGGTCCTCTACGACGCCTGGTGCGACGGCGAGACGAACGAAGCGATGGTCGAAGTTGGGCACCCGCATCGGCTTCGATACCCGATCCTCGGTCGAATGCTCGAGATGGCAATCGACAAACGAAGCCTTTGCTGAGGGCTTGGCACCCCGTGCGGCGCCCGTTGTTGAAGGTCTTCCACAACGCTCCTACCGTGCCCGCCCGGAACCCGGAGCGAGCGACCTCGCACCGAACCCACACCAAGGATCTCCCGTGAAGAAGAGCACCCACCCCGTCTACCGCCCCGTCGTCTTTCAAGACACCGGTGCCGACGTCCGTTTCCTGACCCGCAGCACCGTCCCGTCGAACCAGACGATCGAGTTCGAGGGCAAGGAGTATCCGCTGGTCAAGGTCGACATCTCGTCGGCCTCGCACCCGTTCTTCACCGGCAAGCAGACCTTCATCGACACCGCCGGCCGCGTCGATCGCTTCCAGAAGAAGTTCGGCGGCAAGAACCTCTTCGGCAAGAAGAAGTAGCCTCCCGGCACCACCCGAATCAGCCGCAGGCCGCGACGCTCGTCGCGGCCTGCTCACGTCATGCCCTGCCGCTTGGACTCGACTTATCGGACCCGCCTGATACCTTGGTCCGCTATCCACCGGCTCAACCCGCCACACCTCTTGACCATCGGAGAACTCATGCACCACGCAAAGCTTGCCCTGCTCGCCGCCACCTTCGCGACCACGCCTGCCCTGGCTCAGATTTCGACCCTCTACACCGGCGACGCCGGCCTGCCCACGAGCAACGTGCCGGGACAGCCTGGCCTAACGTTTAACGACAGCACCTCTTCGCAGACCGCCTTCAACCGGCCCTTCCTCAGCCCTGACGGCACGCTCGTCGCCTTCCGCGCCGACGCGGAAGTCGGCGGCACCTTCTTCGACGGCCTCTACGTCGTCACCCCGATCGACAACCCCACGGCCGGCATGAGCTACCGCGAGGGCCAGGAAGTCTCCAGCAACACCTTCATCGTCGGCATCGATGAACGGGTCAGCGTCCTCAACGACGGCTCGATCGCCTTCACCTCGCCCACACGCACCGGCTTCATCAACAACCCGGGCGACAACCTCTGGAGCTACGACTTCGGCTCCGGCACACTGACCAACCTCGTCACCACCGGCACCAGCGTCGCCGGCGACACCGTCAGTGCCAACACCATCAACTCTCCTTACCGCGCCCCCGACGGCAGCGGCGTCGGCTTTGCCGGTTTCCTCGACAACAACGGCAACAGCGTCGTCTTTGGCGACGACATCCGAATTACCACCGGCGACACACCGACCGGCGGTGCCGAACCGATTGGCACCTTTGAATTCGAATCCACCTACTTCGGCAACGACGGGACCACCTACCTCACCCAGACGTTCAACAGCCCATCCGAAGCCGTCATCGTCAACGGTGATGCGGTCATCGTCGAAGGTCAGGCGCTATCCAACAGCAACTTCAGCAGCCCCGTCGTCGGTGCGGCGAGCTTCGCCAAGATGAACGAAGACGGCACTTGGTACGCCCGCGGCGGCAACGCGGACGGCACCGAGTGGGTCGTCATCGACGGTGACTTGACTGCCACCGAAGGTGATCCGCTCTTCGCCGGCAGCAGCGAAACGTGGGGTGCCTTCGACGGCATCAGCGTCGATGCCAACGGCAACTTCGCCATCCTTGGCGAGAACGCTGCCGGCGAGCAGGTCCTCGTCTACAACGGCTCGACCGAACTGGCCCGCGAAGGCGACATCGTCCCCGACCTGATGAGCATCGATCCGCTCGACGATTACACCATCCGCGATTTCAGCATCGACGACATGGTCCTCAGCAGCACCGGAGACGTCGTCTTCGCCGCCCGCCTGCTCGACGGCGGCTCCAACGCGGGCCAGGCGCTGCTGACCGTCGCCGTTCCCGAGCCCGCCACTGCCGGCCTGCTCGGTGTCGCCGGCCTGACGCTCCTGCGTCGCCGCCGGTAGATTGTCTTCTTCGCTGGATTCGCACCAAGCCCACGGCATCAAGCCGTGGGCTTCTTTGTTGTCACGTCGCGAAGCCGCTCCAGCCACCGGTCTTGCCTGTGATACCGCAACAGCACCTCCCGCGCCGCCTGCGCCATCGCCTCCATCCGCTCCGGCTCGCCCAACGCCCGCTCGACCACTTCGCCCAGGTCGGCAAAATCCCAACGACACGGCAAGTACGTGACGCCCGCCTGGTAGATGTCCGGCTCGCACCGCAGATGCCCGATGTCCGGCTTGACGAGCACGCAGCCACCTGCAACCGCTTCGTAGTCGCGATAGCACACCTCGCCGTACCCGAGCGGGCTCAGGCACAGCTTGCTGCTCCGCATCGACGCCAGATACTGCCGCGGCGACAGGCCCTTGCCGGTGCCACTTTCGAACACGCACAGGAACGGCTCGATCTTCGCCGGCAACGCCCGTACCGCCTCGACGGCGGCAGCCCGGTGCCGGTAGTACCAGTCGGACGGCCCGGCCTCGCCCGTCCGGACAACCAGGTGCACATCATGTGCTCGCCCCGCCACCGGCGGCACGCCACGCTCCAGCCGCGCCAGCTTCAGATCGCGAAACAAGCCTGGCCTCACCAGGTCACCCGCGCCGACTGTCCAGCCGAGGTGAATCTTGTCGCGGTGCGTCTCGACCAGCCGAACCTGCTCCGGATCCACGCCCTGCGGCGACGCCATCCCCAGCACCTCGCACATCCGCTCCCGGTACCGCCCACCCGTTCCCGGCCGCGACGGCAGCTCCGCCAGGTCCCGCGGCAGTTGGGCCTTGACGTACGCATTCACATGCGGCAGCACCGCCATGAAGTCGCTGCACGAGAAGTCGAAGTAGTCGAAGAAGGCGAAGGCAGCGTCGTCCGGCACCTTCGCCCTCGCGTCCCGCACCGCCTCCACCACCGCCGCCGGCTGGCTCGCCCAATCCACCTGCACGCCGACCACGTCCACGCTCGCCGGCACTCGTTCGCCGATCGTAAACTGCACCTGCTTCTCGCCCCATCGCTTCGCAGCGTCCACCAGCGGGCTCACCTGCAACGCAGCCGCCCGCCGCGACGGGACGTCGAGCACGTGGACGTGAAGAGGCTTGGAACCGTCGTCGGCGATGACCTTTCTATCGGCCGAACCTGCGGCCGACCGCCGCAGCCGGAGCTTCTTCGTGCCCTCATACGGTGCAGCATGAGCACCACCGCCGATCCGGCTGCCCGACTGGACAAGAGCCGCGACGTCCTGCGGGCGACGAGCCACCCGCTCGACGCGATCTTCACGCCCAAGGGCGTCGCCGTGGTCGGTGCGACGGAATCGCACGGTGCCGTCGGCCGGACGCTGATGCAGAACCTGATCTCCTCGCCCTTTGGCGGGACGGTCTACCCCGTCAACCCGAAGCGCAAGAGCGTCCTGGGGGTCCGCGCGTACCCGAGCATCGGTGAGTTGCCGGAGGTGCCGGAACTGGTCGTCGTCGCCACGCCCGCTAAGAGCGTCCCGGCCATCGTGCAAGACTGCGGCGAGCGAGGCGTCCGGGGCATGATCGTCATCAGCGCCGGCTTCAAGGAGACGGGGCCGGACGGCGTCGAACTCGAACGGCAGGTGCTGTCCGCGGCACGCGAGCACCGGATCCGCCTCGTCGGACCCAACTGCCTGGGTGTCATGAACCCGACGACCGGGCTCAATGCCACCTTCTCCAAAGGCGTCGCCCGCCCTGGCAACGTCGCGTTCATCAGCCAGTCGGGCGCACTCTGCACCGCCGTTCTCGACTGGTCGTATCGCGAGAAGGTTGGCTTCAGCGCCTTCGTCTCGACCGGCTCGATGCTCGACGTCGGCTTCGGCGACCTCATCGACTACCTAGGGAACGACCCGCGAACGCGGTCGATCCTCGTCTACATGGAAACCGTCGGCGACGCGCGACGCTTCCTATCGGCGGCACGCGAAGTTGCTTTGAACAAGCCGATTATCTGCATCAAGCCCGGCGTCAGCGACGAAGCCGCCAAGGCCGCGGCGAGTCACACTGGCAGCCTCGTCGGCTCCGACGACGTGCTCGATGCCGCTTTCCGGCGTGTCGGCGTGTTGCGAGTGAACCAAATCAGTGACCTGTTTCACATGGCCGAGGTGCTGGCAAAGCAACCGGTCCCCAGGGGCCCGCGGATGACCATCGTCACTAACGCCGGTGGCCCGGCCGTCATCGCCACCGACGCCCTCATCCAAAATGGCGGCACGCTCGCTGATGTCGGCGACGACGCCTTGAACAAGCTCAACGCGTTCCTGCCGGCCGCGTGGAGTCACAACAACCCGATCGACGTTCTCGGCGACGCTCCGGCGGATCGCTACGCCAAAACGCTTGAGCTCGCCGCCGACGATCCGGAGAGCGACGGCCTGCTCGTCGTGCTCACGCCGCAGGACATGACCGAACCGACCGAGACGGCCGAACTGCTCTTGAAACACGTCAAGAACAAGGAGAACGGCGGCAAGGGCGGCGTCGGCAAGACCGGCCAGAAGCCACTGCTCGCCAGTTGGATGGGCGGACCCTTCGTCCAAGGGGGCGTCGAGGTCCTCAACCGCAACGGCGTGCCGACCTTCGACTATCCAGACACCGCCGCCCGGATGTTCGCGTACATGCACCGTTATGCGAACAATCTACAATCGTTGTACGAGACGCCTCAAGGTACTGGGGACGACGAGGCAGACGCTCGTTCTCGTGCCGAGTCCATCATTGATGAAGCAAGGCAAGAAGGTCGCGAAACACTAACAGAAGAAGAAAGCAAACGTCTCCTCGCCGCCTACGACATCCCCACCGTCCCGACGCACATCGCCACGAGCCAGGATGCCGCCGTCGATGCTGCCGACACGCTGGGTTATCCGGTCGTCCTCAAGCTCCACAGCAAGACGATCACGCACAAGACCGACGTCGGCGGCGTCCAGCTGAACCTCGCCGATCATGCCGCCGTCCGTGACGCCTACAGCACCATTGAAGCCGGAGTTCCCGAGGCCGATTTTCTGGGCGTCACGGTACAACCGATGGTCAAGCTCCGCGACGCGTACGAGCTTATCCTCGGCTCCAGCCCGGATCCGCAGTTCGGCCCGACGCTCCTCTTCGGGTCCGGCGGGACGCTCGTCGAGGTCTTCAAGGACAAGGCCGTCGGCCTGCCGCCGCTGACGACCACGTTCGCCCGCCGCATGATGGAGCGGACCAAGATTGCCGAAGCGCTCAAAGGCGTTCGCGGCCGAGATCCCGTCGACGTCGAGGCTCTGGAGAAGCTGCTCGTTCGCTTCAGCCGTCTGGTCGCAGAACTGCGTTTCGTCAAGGAAATCGACATCAATCCGCTGCTCGCCTCGCCCGACGGCCTCGTCGCGCTCGACGCACGCGTCATCGTCTATCCGCCGGAGACCAAGCGAAAAGACATCACGCCGCCCGCCATTCGGCCCTACCCAACGCGGTACGTCAACGACTGGAAGGACGAGGCTGGCACGAGCTACCACGTCCGGCCGATCAAGCCCGAGGACGAGCCGCTGATGGTCGAGTTCCACGAGCAACTCAGCGAAGAGTCGGTGCGAATGCGGTACTTCGAGATGCTTCGCCTCGACCAACGGACGGCCCACGAGCGGCTGACGCGGATCTGCTTCAACGACTACAGCCGCGAGATCGCCCTTGTAGCGATGGCCGACAACACGATCGCCGGCGTGGGTCGCTTGAGCAAGACGCCCGGCTTCAGCGAAGCTGAATTTGCGGTCACGGTCACTGACCCCCACCAGGGCCGCGGGCTTGGGACAAAGTTGCTGGGGGACCTGATCGAAGTCGCTAAACACGAAGGTTGGCAACAGGTCATCGGCATCATCTCGCCGACTAATGGCTCCATGCTCAAGGTCGCCAAGAAGCTCGGCTTCAAAGTGGAGCACGACAAAGAAGAAGGCGTGATGCGGGCGACTTTTGAAGTATGATGCGGCCATGCCGTCGCTTAACGAGCCTTCCCTGCCGCCGCTGGATCTGGCGACGCTGGACGTCTTGGATCCGCGCGAGATCGACGGCATCGACGGCTGGTCGCTCGTCAGCCAGCGCGGCTGGGTCCCGGAGCAGGCGCTCATTCCCGCATTCCGCAAGACGGTTCGCGACGAGCCGGACCCGTGCTACCGGACACGGATGATGATCCACGACGGCCTCGACGCCCTCGCCGGAAGGTGGGGGCGGAGCCGCGTTGACATGTCCCTTGGAACTGATCCCGCAGCGGATCGGCTGCGCGAGTTTTGGGAGGAGGAGTTCGACAAAGAGGGCTTCTGGTCGATTAAGGTACGCCTTGTGGATCCCGTCACTCGCGGACAGATTCTGAAGTTGCTCCGTGACGCTGGCCGACGTGTTCGACGGCCGACGCGTATCAACGTCGGCGGATCGTGCTCTCTAATCCTGAGCGAATGGGTAACGCGGCGAACGGATGATCTCGACGTGGTCGATGAGTTGCCGGACGTTTTACGATCGGATCATGAATTGCTCAACACGCTCGCCGACCGCTATGGGATCAGGCTGACTCACTTCGCGTCGCACTACCTGCCGGACGGGTGGGACAATCGGACGCTGCCGGTCGGCATGTTCAATCAGCTGGACGTCCGCCTCGTTGATCCGACTGATGTCATTACAGGCAAGTTCTTCAGTCGCCGCGAGAAGGATTACAAGGACATCCTTGCGAGCCAATCAAGGTTCAGCGAGACGGTGATTCGCGAACGACTCGAATTCGACACGCGAAGCTTCCGAAAGGTGCCGCGGTTGGTTCAGCAAGGACGAACTAACTGGTACACGTTCTCGGGTGAAGTCGGCTTACCCGGTGAAACGCTGACCGAGGCCCAGAAGGCGGAGGTCACGGGTGGCGGATGAGTGTCGACGGAGACAGGTGCCATTCGCTGGCCCATCAGCTTGCTGCATCCACCGCGAGGCGGCGTTCATCGCGTTCTTCCACAAGCTTGGCTACGGCATCATCGACCGGCACGACACCCAAGTCGCCCGTCGTGCGGCCGCGGAGGCTGACGGTGCCGGCCTCGGCTTCCTTACCGCCGCAAACGAGCATGTACGGCACCTTCTGCGTCGTCGCGAGGCGAATCTTGGCTCCGACCTTGTCGGCGTCGTCGTCGATCGTCGCCCTCAAGCCGGCCGACTTGAGTCGGTCGGTGACCGACTGCGCGTAGTCGTTGAACTTGTCGCTGATCGGCAAAACCCGAACCTGCTCCGGTGCCAGCCACAACGGAAACGCACCGGCAAAGTGCTCGATGAGGACGCCGACGAACCGCTCCATGCTGCCGAACGGAGCCCGGTGAATCATCACCGGCCGGTGCTCGGCGTTGTCGCTGCCGACGTAGCTCAAGTCAAACCGTTGCGGCAACTGGTAGTCGACCTGAACGGTGCCGAGCTGCCACTCCCGGCCGATAACGTCCTTCACTACAAAGTCGATCTTGGGTCCGTAGAATGCTGCCTCGCCGGCTTCGCTCGTGAACGGCACGCCGAGCTTTTCGGCGGCGTCCTTGCAAGCTGATTCGGCCCGGTCCCACTGCGCCGGATCGCCGACATACTTTGATGCATCAGGATCGCGTAGACCGACGCGGACGCGGTAGTCGCTCATGCCGAGCGTGCCGAGGACGATCTTGACGAGCTCGAGGCAGCCTTCGATCTCGCCGCTGACCTGATCTTCCGTGCAGAAGATGTGCGCATCGTCCTGGGTGAAGCCGCGGACGCGTGTCATGCCGCCAAGTTCGCCGCTCTGTTCCCAGCGGTAGACGGTGCCGAACTCGGCCAAACGTACCGGAAGATCGCGGTAGCTATGCGGGTCCGACGCGTAGATGCGGATGTGGTGCGGGCAATTCATCGGCTTGAGCATGAAGCCGTCGATCTGGCCCTCGCTCATGCGGTTCGACAGGTCGCCGCACGAGCAACCTTCCGCGGCGAGCAGGTCGATCTGCTCCTTCTCGACGAGCGGCGGGAACTGGCTGTCGGCGTAGTAGGGATAGTGGCCGCTGGTGCGGTACAAATCGAGCTTGCCGATGTGAGGCGTGAAGACTTGGCTGTAGCCTTGGCGAGTGAGGTGCTCGCCGATGAAGTTTTGAAGTTCCTGACGAACCACACTTCCATTGGGCTTCCATAGAACGAGGCCCTGGCCGACCTTGTCGTCGATGGTGTAGAGGCCGAGCTGGGGGCCGAGGACGCGGTGGTCGCGCTTCTTGGCTTCGGCCAGTGCTTCCATGTGAGCGTCGAGGTCGCCCTGGGTGTAGAAGGCGGTGCCATAGATGCGTTGGAAGCGGTCGCTGGTGACGTCGCCATGCCAATGGCTGCTGGCGGTGCTGGTGAGCTTGAACGCGCCGATGCGGCCGGTGCTGGGGACGTGGGGGCCCATGCAGAGGTCTTCCCAGTGTCGGTCCTTCTCGCCGGTGACGTACCAACTCAAGGTGCTGGCCCCGCCGCTCATAGCGCGGTCGGCGTTGTCGAGCTTGTACTTGTTTCCTTCGGCTTCGAGTCGCTTTTTGCCCTCATCCGTCGGCAGGTCGTAGCGGGTGAAGGGGCGATTCTCCTCGACGATCTTCGCCATCTCCGCCTCGATCTTGCCGAAGTCGTCGGAGCTGATCGGCGGGTCGATGCTGATGTCGTAGTAGAAACCCGTCTCCAGCGGCGGGCCGTAGGCGAGGGTGGCGTCGGGGCGGACACGTTGAATCGCCTCGGCCATCACATGGGCGGTCGAGTGGCGCAGGAGGTAGAGCGCGTCCTTCTGGTGCTGGTCGTTACGCCACTTGCTGCGGCCCTTCTTGTCGACGCGTGGCCCGGTGACGAGGGCGACTTCGTGCTCGCCTTCAAGGATCGGCCGATGGGCATCAACCAGCTCACCATCGACGCGTGCACCGACGGCGGCTTCGGCGAGCTTGTCGCCGATGGTCTTGGCCAGGTCGTACGGCGTGGAGCCGTCGGGCAGGTCGCGGCGGGAACCGTCGGGCAGGATCGCGATGGGCATGATGAGTCGAAGCGGAAGCAGCCGCCCGGGGTGAAGGGCGGCCGGTCGGGGTGAACGAGGGGCGGCCCGCGGGTTATTGCGGCGTGGTGGTCAGCGTCGTGGTCATGTGCGGCGGCAGCACGGGGCAACCATAGACTCGCGAACGGGGTCAGGAGTCGCCGGGGAAGCCGGCACCTAAGAACATGCTCCTTGCAGCGGCGACTCCTAATCCCTTCCGTTGCTTGGATGCCGCTGCAGTTGTCGAGGTTCAACTGGTCGCAGACACTGCAAGAATGCAGTGGTACCCGCTCGGCACGATCACGCGCGGGTTCGTCGTGGCGAATCAGGTCGAGGCGGTGCTCTGGTTTGCCGTCGCGGGAATCGTCTTCGCCAAGTGGAGGAATCCTTTAGCGGCCATCGCCTTGATCGCCTTCGGCGTCAGCGATCTGGTCGAGACGCTGACGGGAGCCTGGTGGCGGCCCTGGTGGTTGTTGACGTGGAAGACCATGTGCGTCGTGGTGCTGCTGGGTCTGGTGCTTCGGGCGTGGCGCATGAAAAAGACCGGCGCCCTGGAGGAGGAAGGGGCACCGGCCGAGGAGGAGGCCTGAAACGCCGACACGGGTGGAGGAGGAGGAACCCGTGCCGGCGGGAGGAGGTTTGAAAACGGGTACTGGCCGAGGAGGAGGAGGAAGTGCCAGTACCCGTGGAGGAGGTTCGAAACGCCGACGCCAGCGGAGGAGGAGATCTGACGTCGGCGGGAGGAGAGTCGAAAAACGGGTACCGGCGAGGAGGAGGAACCGATACCCGTTGGAGGAGGTCTAAAAGCCGACGTTCGCGGAGGAGGAGAACGAACGCCGGCTTAGGAGGAGGTCTGAAAACGGGCACCGGCGGAGGAGGAGAACCGATGCCCGTTGGAGGAGGAGTCAGGTGGCGAGTCCGGCTCGCCGGTGGTCGAAAAGGCCGACATCGAGAGGAGGAGGAACTCGATGTCGGCCGCGGAGGAGGTCTGACAGGCCGGCTCTCTCGGACCGGCTCGGCAGGGGTGCTCTCGTCCCCCTCGCCCCGCGTGTGCTGAAATGACCTGACTGCTGCTGTGTGATCTCCTGTGAGTGTTTTAAGGGGAAGAAGGCTTTGGCTACGGCGTCTCGGTGGCTAAGGCATCTCGGCGTAGGGCTCGCTTTGCGTCGAGACGCCCAAGGCGGTGATGCAGATGACGAGTGCGGTCATGCAGCACATGACGGCTGTGGTGACGCTGGCGAAGCCACCCGAGGTCGCTAGGAAGCCGTTGCCCTTGTAGAGCAGGAACATGCCGACGAAGCAGGCCAGCGGCAGGACGCTGAGGCGTAGCAGCCGGCGGCCCGAATGGTCGAGGAATCGGCACCACCGATCATCGGCGGCAACGACGAGGCCCGTCGTGCGGGCGGTGAGGTTCAAGAGTGCGGTCTTCATGGTGGTATGGCTTGAGGCGGTGATCGTCATTAAAGGGATCGCTGCCTGTGAACCGAACGATCCGTCGCTCCGGTTCATTGCCTCCGCTGCCCTCTCCGGAAGGCGGGGGTCGGTGCCGCCGTTGCGGGCATCTTCGTGATGCCAAGTTGTGCAATGGTCGGTCACGCTGAGCCCTAGTGAGAATGCCGTGCCAGGAGCTGAAACGAGCATCAGATTAACGCGACAAATTCTACCAACGGCCCCCAGTGGCTCCTATCGCCACTTTTGCTTCCGGTGGATGATCAACTTCCGTGCGACCGCCTCCTTGCCGCTGCCAGGCGGTGCATCAAAGGTGTGCAGGGCGACGCTCAACTGCGCAGCACCGGTCCTGCCGCACGCGATGTCTTCTCGATCTATAAGGTGTCTCCATGACCGACCCGCTTCGCCTGCTCCAGCACGATCGGCCGAGCCTCGTCGGCATGGTCCACCTCAAGCCGCTGCCAGGCTCGCCACGGTTCGGCGGGTCGATGCCGGCGGTCGTCGAGGCAGCGGTCACCGATGCCCAAAGCCTCAGCAGTGGCGGCGTCGACGCGATCATGATCGAGAACTTCGGCGATGTGCCCTTCTACCCCGGCCGGGTGCCGGCGGAGACGACGGCAGGCCTGGTCGCAGCGGTGGTCGCGGTGCGCAGCGTGACAGACCTGCCGATCGGGGTCAACGTGCTCCGCAACGACGGCCGCACTGCCGTTGCTATCGCGGCCTGCACCGGGGCGAGCTTTGTGCGGGTTAACGTTCTTGCCGGCAGCCGGGTGGCGGATCAGGGCCTGCTGTCGAGCGAGGCGGCCAGAGTGATGCGGGACCGGGCACGACTGGCACCGGAGGTTCAGGTTTGGGCGGACGTGGACGTGAAACATTCCGCGGCGTTGGCGGATCGGCCGCTGGCGGACGAGGTCGGCGATCTGGTGGATCGGTCGCTCGCGGATGCGGTCATTGTCAGCGGCAGCGGCACGGGGCAGCCGACGTCACCCGAGCAAGTTCGAGCCGTTCGTGACGCGTCTCGCGGCAGGCCGGTGGTGGTCGGCAGCGGTGCGACCTTGGAGACGCTTGTCGAGCTTGGGGCGGACGCCTACATCGTCGGCACATCGTTGAAGATCGGCGGGCGGGTCGATCAACCGGTCGATGCCGAGCGGGTCCAACGTTTCGTCGACGTCATCCGCTCGATTCCGTAGCGCGAAGCGGTCGAGCATAGCTTGAAACACCGAAGGAAGAAGTGCTCGGAGAAACGAGCAAGCTGTACAAAGCACGACGACGTCGAAGCGAAGCTCCGACGCCGCGGCGTCTCTCTCCCACAATCTGACCTCCTCCGGGGTCAGACAGGAAACGGTTCAGATCCAGGAATCGGTTCAGACCCAGGAATCGGTTCAGACCCAGCGGTCGCGGATCTCCTTGATCTGCAGCCACTCTTCCGTGCGGTAGACCGGCGGGCATTCGCCGCAGTTGGGGCAGATGCTGTCAAAGAAGGTTTCGGCGTCTTCGGCGATGTCGTCGGCGGTGTGGCCCATCTCGAGTCGGGCTTCGTAGCGTTCGTCGACCTCACAAGCCAGCCGCAACGCCTCCATGCCGCAGTGCTTGCGGGCGTGGCCGGCGAGCTTGGCGTACCACTGCTTCGTCAGATCGTCGGCATGCTCCGGCGGACGGCAGTGCCTCTTGAGGGCGTGGCGGAAGTACTTGAGCTTTTCGCCCCACGATTTATCGGGATCTTGGACCGCCAGAGTCAGATATTGGCCGACCTTGGCGGATTCGTGGGTCAGGTCGTCGTGTCGAACGGCGGCGTCTTCGGCGACGCGGATGTAGAGTTCCTCGGCCAGCCCGACCTTGGGCATGCGGGGCATTGTCGGCGAGCCGATGGTCCGGCGGCCGAAGGTCGTTTCGCCGGCTTCCCCCATGGGTCGTGAGGCAGCGGGATCGGTCATAGTCGTGGTCATCTCGGGTTCCTCAACCTTCAGGTACAGCGGAAAAGCGGGATCTTCGGCCAAGCGGCACACGCCCCAAGCGGGGGAGACAGCAACTCGACCAGATCGGATCAACGGGCCGATCTACCCGACAAAGGCAACTTCAACTTCCGTTGCCGCCACAAAAGGAGCTGCCACACCGGCCGGCTCCGCACTACCGCGTCAGCCTACCCGAAAACGGGCACGATTGCCAACCCTCATGTCGACGATTTCGGTCGCACGATCGAACGGCTTGAGGCGCGGGACGACACGCTGAAGAAAAAGTTGCTTCGAAATGGAGCCAATGGCACTTTGCGTCGATACCATGCGGCCGTGCAGGTGGTCATGGCGACCACGTCCAGCCGCCCGAGACGGCTTCGACTGATCCACCACCTATCGATGTTGCGGCGACGCGTTCCGACGGACGCTGCCCGAGACGCCTCTGGCGTGTCGAGCGATTGGCGACAGGATGGGATCCTGTTCGGCTAAAGAGGGTGACGCGGTTCCTGCTGTAGCTGGCACCGAAGTTGCTCCGAAGCCGCCGTGGCCGCGATGGCCCAGCTGATGCGTCTCCCTTGCAACAGCGAATCGAACACGAAGTCGCCCCCTGGCGACACTGCTCCCAGACCGGGCGGCACCCCCTGCCGAAATCCTCTTGTTTCGCAGATTTTCATCTTCCAGAAGACATTTCAAATCCTGACATGGCGAGAAGCAAAAGTGTGAGCCGGCTCAGCAATGCCGTAGCCCCAGCGGTGACGCTGGATCGTGACCGTCGTCGCGAGCGTCGCGGCCCGGTACGTCGTGCCGCCCGCGTCGAAGTGACCGGCGGCCTGTTCGCGGGCGAGACGTACGACGTCACCATCCGCGACGCCTCCATGGCCGGCAGCGCGTTCTACCTGCGTGAGGCCCTGCCGATGGGCACGAAGGTGACGTTGACCGAACTGGTCGACGATCGGCCCCACCGTACCTTCGCCGGCGAAATCACCCGCAGCCGCCCCATCAGCAACGGCCGGCACGAGATGAACGTGCGGTACGCGGAGCGCGTGGATCAGCCCGAGGTGTTCAAGGTCCTGGGTTGAACGACCCAGAGCCGCGACCGTGAGGTAGTGCTTCCGGCGATGCCGGATCGGCCGGGGGTTTACATCTCGCCGGTGTCGCTCCCTAACGGTCGCGGCTCTGGGGAACGCTTGCTACGAGATCGTCAGCTCCGGCGTCTCGCTGTTGACCACCCGCTTGGCCACCTCACCCGCGACGCGGCCGGCGAGGCCTTCGAGGGCGTCCTTGAGGATCGGATTGCCTTCGAAGTTGGCGTGGGGCCGGCCGGTGTCGCCGTTGATGCGGAGTTCGGGGAACATGGGAATTTCCGCCAGGACCGGCAGGGTCAGGGCTTGGGCCATTTTCTGGATGCCGCCGCGGCCGAAGACGTCGTGCTCGATGCCGTCGGGCGTGACGAAGTAGCTCATGTTTTCCACAAGCCCGAGCACGGGGCAGCCGAGCTGTTCGAACATCTTGGCGGCGCGAGTGGCGTCGTCGATCGCAACCTGCTGCGGCGTGGCGACGATGATCGCCCCCGTCAGCGGCAGGATCTGGCAGAGCGTCAGCGGCACGTCGCCGGTGCCCGGCGGCAGGTCGATCACGAGGTAATCAAGCTCGGGCCACTTCGTGTTGTCGAGGATGAGCTGCTTGAACGCCCCGTGCGCCATCGGCCCACGCCACATGAGGGGCTTGTCCTGCTCGACGAGCGAGCCGATGGTGACGCCGTGGATGCCGTGGACGTGGTGCGGCAGAATCCGCTTCTTGTCGGAGTCGACTTTCGGCACGACGCCACGGATGCCGAGCATGGTGGGCATGGAGGGGCCGTAGATGTCGCCGTCCATGAGGCCAACGGTCGCGCCGGCCCGTTGCAGGCCGACGGCGAGATTGACGGCGACGGTGCTCTTGCCGACGCCGCCTTTGCCGGCGCCGACGGCGATGATGTTCTTGACCTGCGGCAACGGCGGCTCGCTGAAGCCTTCCTGCTGCGGCGAGCCGCCCTTGCTCCGGCCACCGCGGGTGTCGGCGGACAGTTCGAGCGTCACGTCCTTGGCCCCAGCATTCTTGAGGGCGGTCGTGACGCGCTCTTCGATGACGTCTTTGAGCGGGCAAGCGGGCGTGGTCAGTTCGACGTTGAGGTCGACGTTCCCCTGGTCGTCGACATCGACGCGTTTGACCATGCCGAGGCTGACGATGTCCTTGAAGAGTTCCGGATCTTCGACGCCGCGGAGGGCGTTCATGGCGTCGTCGTGCGTGATGGGCATGGGCGTCGTGCGAAGGGTCCTGACGTAGGGTGGGCTTGAGCCCACCATCTTTAACGGCCGGATGGTGAGCTGAAGCCCACCCTACGGGGCTTGCAGAGGCGTCGGTTCACAAGTGGAAGTCGGGATGCTTCGCGATCAAGTGCACGATCTTCTGCAACGGGTGCCGCTCGTCCCGGAGTCGGAGGCTCGGGTGTCGCGGGCACGGTCGAGCAACCAGGACGCGGCGGCGAGGATCGGCATCAACATCGAGCCGGGCCACGACGATGACGGCTGGGATGCCCCAGAGCCGGTCTACCTCGACGACGGTACCCGGCTGCAGCTCTACAAGGACGGTGAAGCCGCCGACGCGGCCATCCGCGCGATCGAGAACGCCAAGAAGCGGATTCTCCTGGAGGTCTACATCTGGCCGACGGACGAGACCGGCGAGCGGTTCAGCGAAGCCATGGCGAAGAAGGCCGAGGAAGGCGTTCGCGTCTTTGCCATTTACGACAGCTTCGGCTGCCTGCTGACGAAGCCCGTGACGTTCGACCGCATGAGGCATGCGGGCGTGAACCTGTTGGAGTTCCATCCGCTGAACCCGTGGCGGAGCCGCTGGGGCTGGCGGCCGGCGAATCGAGATCACCGAAAGCTCCTCGTGGTCGATGATGACGTCGCGGGTATCGGCGGGCTCAACATCGGTAATCGCTACGCCGGATCCTGGGTTGCGCCGGAGGCTGATCCGGAGCCCGGCGACATGTGGCGCGACGCGGGCATTGGCATCGTCGGGCCGGCGGCAAAGGAGCTGGCGGACGCCTTCTCGCGGACGTGGCGGTACATCCACCACCGCGGCCCGATCCGCCGAACGCTCTATTCGCGCGGCATCGAAATGGCCACACCGGCCAAAGGGCGACGGCTCGGCAAAAGTCGGGAAGCCGAGTTGCCTGAACCCAATCAAGGTCCCGAGGCGGTGCTGGCGTCGCGTCGTGAGCTCGGCTTCATCGCCAGTGCCCCGACGCTCTCGTCACCACTACGGCCTTTCCTGCATCAACTCATCGGCGGCGCGTCGCGCAGCATCGTTCTGACGATGGGCTATTTCGCACCGGACGACGCGCTGATCCGTGAGCTTTGCGATGCCGCCCGTCGAGGCGTTCGCGTCCAGTTGATGCTTGCGGGCAAGAGTGACGTGAAACTGGTCATCACCGCTGCTCGCGCCTTCTACGCCAAGCTCCTCAACGCCGGCTGCGATATTTATGAGCGACAGGGGGCGATGCTGCACCAGAAGTCGATTGTCGTCGACAACGAGGTGACGGTGCTCGGCAGCACGAACCTCGACTACCGCTCCATCGAGTTCAACCTCGAAATCAGCGGCGTCGTCCGCAGCCGCGAGTTTGCGACGCAAACGCGGGCCCTCTTCGACCACGACACGCAGTGGGCCCGACGCATCGAACCCGAGGAATGGCGGGATCGACCGTACCGCGACAAATTCATCCAGTGGCTCGTGAGCCGGTTGCGTTATGCGTTGTGACGATCTGCTTCTGCCGTCAATCTCACCACCCGTCGCCGAGATCCAGATTCGCCCATTCGTCCACCGTCGTCGGCTCGTCCGGCAAGTTGGAGAGGCGGTCGGCGAGCTTGCGGATCTTGTCGGGAGCCGTCACGGTCGCGACCTGCACCTGCTGCTGCCAGAGCGTCTGCTCGATCTCGTAAAGCTCCTGGTGCAGCTGATGACACTCCGCCCGAAGGCGGAGATGCTGCTGGCGGAGCAACAGGAGCGTCGCCCCGATCACGAGGATGCCGACGAGAGCCAGGAGAAGGCGGTGCATGAGGTTTTTCTGGTTCGGTCAGCCCGGCTCACGAAGGCAGCCGAAGCGTCATGCCGACCTGCAGTGCGTCGGGGTTGTCGAGGACGTCGCGGTTGAGCCGGGCGATCTCGTCGCCGCGGTTGCCGTCGCCGAGGTGACGCTGGGCGATTCGCCACAGGCTGTCGCCGCTCTGGACGGTGTAGGTCTTGGCGACGCGGACCGGCGTGACGATGCTCGCTTCCTTTGCATCGCTCGGCAGGCGGTACGACCGGCCGACGACGATGAGGTCCGGGTTGTCCGCCAGCGACGGGTTGAGGGCGATGATCTTCTGCCGGGCCTCCTCCGTGTTGCGACCGAAGACGCGGGCGGCGATGCGGCTCAACGAATCGCCAGGCTGGGCGACGTACGCCTTGACCTCGACCGGCTGGATCATCGGCACCGGTTGCGGCGGAACGGCCTCGACGGGTTCGAGCGTCTCGCCGACCTGCTGAGCTAAGGCGGCGAGTTCGACCGGCACGATTCGCGGCTCGACGATCGGCTCGGGCGTCGCCTCGGGCTCGTTCTCCCAAGCGTCCGTGACCGGCTGGACGACGATCGTCTCACCCGCGGGATCGACGAACGGCTTGACCTCGACGGGCTCGACCGCCACGGGTGTCGGCGTCGGCAGAACCGGCGCCGGGACGTTGCCGGGCGTCGTCAGGCCGCTCCGCACGTCGTCGGCCCGGCGGACCAACTCGGCCTCGGGCTCGCGATTGGCAACGGTGACATGGTCGCTGAGCAGCAGCCCGACGACGAGAATAAAGGTGGTGGCAACGAGGAGGCCGATCTTGCTATCGCGGGACACGCGGGCTCCGGAAGAAGGTGGAACGAGAAACACGGCGACACGCCGCACCGTCTTTATCGGCCACACCCGATGCCTCGCGACACCCATCTCCAACCCTCAACTCATGACTCCCGACTCACGATTCACAACCACCGCGCCGCCCGCAGCTTGGCCGACCGCGAACGCGGGTTGCGCTCGACTTCCTCGTCCGACGGCACCAGCGGCTTCTTCGTCAAGATCTCCAACTTGCCCCGCTGCTTCGCCTCTCGCAGCGCGTTCTTCACGAGCCGATCCTCGCCCGAATGAAAGCTGATGAAGACCAGCCGTCCTCCCGCCGCCATGACCGTCGACAAGGCGGCGAGCAGGCGTTCGAGGGCGTGAACCTCCTCGTTCACCGCCATCCGCAACGCCATGAAGGTGCGCGTCGCCGGGTCGATCGACTCGTTGCGGCCACGCGGCACGCAGCGCCGAACCAGCTCGGCCAGCTCGCCCGCCGTCCGCACGCTTTGGCCTGACTTGCGACGCTCGACGATCTTGCGGGCGATGCGGCGACTGAACCGCTCGCCGGCATTCTGGTAGATCGTGTCGGCGATGAGCTTCTCGGGCCAACGCATCAAGGCATCCGCCGCGGTCAGTGGCCGGGTCGGGTCGAGCCGCATGTCCAACGGCGCGTCGGCGTGTGCGAAGGAGAGGCCCTTTTCCTCGGAAACGAGCTGATTTGTACTCACGCCAAGGTCCGCGAGCAGGACGTCCGCCAACCGGCCGTCGAGGATGCGAGCCAAATCGCCGAAGTTCGCCTGATGCAACTCCGCCTCGCCGAGCCGTCTGGTGGCGTACTGGAGATTCTCCGGGTCCTGCTCCAGGGCCACCAGCGAGTTCGTCCGCTCCAGCAGCAGCGACGCGTGCCCGCCACGGCCGAGCGTGCAGTCGACGGCAAGGTCGCCCGGCTGCGGGTCGAGGTGTTGCAGAACCTCCTCGACCATCACGGGTTCGTGACCATGAGGCGTCTCGTCCGTGACCGACATCCGTAGAAGCTAGGGAGTCCGCGAAAGTTAAACCGCTTGGAGCGGCGTCGCTTGCGACGCGTTGGAGATGCATCAGAGACGCGTCGCAAGCGACGCCGCTCCGGGGGCTCGTAAGGTCGACGCGTGACCTCACCCGCGGTGCAACCGGTCGAAGCGAATCCGGAGACAGGCGCCCGCGCGCTGCAAGCATTTGCCGAGGACATCAAGCTCTCGCACAGCATCTTCGCCCTGCCGTTCGCCCTGCTCGCGGGAACGCTGGCGGCGGTCCAGGCCGAGTATCGCGTCGATTGGGGCGTCGGCAGCTTCGCGTCGATCCTCGTCTGCATGGTCGCCGCCCGCACCGCGGCCATGGGGGCCAACCGTCTGCTCGACGCGGATCTCGACCGGCTCAACCCACGCACTGCCCGCCGCTCCATTCCCGCCGGACGACTCAGTCGTCGCTACGTCACCCTCGCGGTCGTCCTCGCGGGCGTCCTGTTCCTGCTGGGCTGCGTCGGCTTCGGACTCGTCTACGGCAACTGGCTGCCGACGATCCTCGGGCCGTTCGTGCTGGCGTTTCTCTGCTGCTATCCGCTGCTCAAGCGGTTCACGAGCCTGTGCCACTACTACCTCGGTGCCGCCCTCGCCCTATCGCCGCCGTGTGCCTGGATCGCGATCAGCGGCGACCTCACGCTCGTGCCGCTCTTCCTCGCCGCGGCCGTCTTGTGCTGGACGGCGGGCTTCGACGTCATCTACGCGACTGCCGACGTCGAGGCGGATCGGGAACACGGCGTCAACAGCGTCCCAGCGAAATTCGGCATCGGCACGGCTTTGTGGATCAGCCGGACGACGCACGTCGTCGCCTTCGGCTGCTTAGTCCTGACGGGCCTGGCGTCGCCGCAGCTGGGGACGATCTGGTTCGGGGCTGTGACGGCAGTGGGCGTGTTGCTGATCGTCGAGCACCGCCTCGTCAAGCCGAACGACTTGAGCAAGGTGGGCCTTGCCTTTTTCACCGTCAACGGCGTGATTGCGGTGCTGCTCGGAACGGCGGGTATCATCGACGCCCTTACATAGACGAAGCCGAAAGTTAAAACACCTGTTTGCAAACAGCCGTTTGCCGCGTACGGTGCGGCCAGATGCCCCATGGCAGCGACGAAGACAACCTCAGCCGACGAGACGGTCGTCAAGGACCGCCTGCTCGAGGCCGCCGGTGTCGAGTTCGCCAAGCGCGGCTTCGAAAATGCCAGCGTCCGCGCCATGTGCGACGCCGCCGGGGCCAACGTGTCGGCGGTGAAGTATTACTTCGGTTCCAAACGAGGGCTCTACTCCGCCGTTTGGGAAAAGACGGTCGACCGCACCGTCACCTACAAGTGCCTGCCGAAGTTCTCGGAGTCGCCGGAGCTTCACGACGACCAAGCCGCCGCCCGCGAGGCGATGCGGGAGTTCGTTCACTGGTTCATCGACCTGATGCTCTATCAGGACGCCCGCGTCTCGCCGAGCCTGGGCCATCTGCTCAGCCACGAGATGCTCAACCCCACGCCCGGCGGCATCGACCTGTTCCTGGAGCGATGCGCCCAGCCGATCCAAACCGAGCTGCGGGCGATTATCAGCACCCTGACCGGCCGACCTGCGAGCGACAAGAAGCTCCGCCAGCTCGCGAACCACGTCATCGCGCTGTGCGTTCATCCGCACCAGTGCCGCGACATCCACGAGCGTACCGGCATGCCGGTGCCCGGCAGCAAGCCGGCCTTGTCGAAGCTCGCCGACGACATCGCCCGCTTCGCCACCGCCGGTGCCGAAGCGTTCGCCGTTTAGTTGATCTTGCCTCTTCTCTGGTAGCCACGGGGCCTGCCCCGGGATCGACGCTGCTAAACGCCCGGATTCGCGGGGCAGGCCTCGCGGGTTCTGGACTCCTCACAACCCAATAGACCATGTCCAGATTCCAGCATTTTCAGTGGAAACACTGGCTCC
>CAYMAS010000009.1:41816-108081 GCA_964388485.1 uncultured Tepidisphaerales bacterium
GTCGCCGTCGTCGCCGCGGCGGGTGGTGTCATCGCTGCGGCGGTCGTTCTCACCGAACGGACCGAAGCCGCTCAAGCCGAGGCCGTCAGGGAGCGCAAGACCCTGCCGCTGTTGGTCGAAGTCGCACCAGCCCAGGCGGTCGAGGGCTACACCGTTGGCCGCACCTTCATCGGCCGCGTCGAAGCCGCCCGACAGACATCAGCGGCGTTCGATCTGGGCGGCACCATCAACGCCGTCCACTTCCGCGAAGGCGACGAAGTTCGAGCCGGCGACGTCTTGGCCGAGCTCGATACTCGACGTCTCGATGCTCGCGAGAAGGAACTGCTCGCCCGCATCGATGCCGCCCATGCCGATCTGAAGCTCGCCCAGCAGACGTTCCAGCGGACCGAGGAAGCCGCCGAACTCGACGCCATCTCCGCCCAGGAAGCCGATGACGCCGCGCGTCAGGTCGATGCCGCCAAGGCCAGCCTGGCCGTCGCCGAAGCATCGCTCGACACGCTCCGCGTCGACCTCGACAAGAGCAAGCTCGTCGCCCCCTACGACGCCGTCGTCGCCGAGCGATCGGCCGACGAAGGCACCGTCGTCTCGCCCGGCACCGTGGCGATGACGCTGCTCGATCGGCAGAACCCCGAAGTTCGCATCGGCCTCGCCGGTCGATCCATCGAGAGCGTGCGGGCGGGCGAAGATCGCATCGTCACCATCAATGGCGAGAGCGTGCCGGCGTTGGTGAAGTCGATCCTGCCGAGCCGCAACCTCGGGGCGAGGACTGTCGATGCTCGCCTCGTTCTGGGACGCCCGCTCGACGGCATCCGCGTCGGCGACCTGGCGTCGCTGCCTGTCGAGACATTCGTCGCGCGAAGCAGCTTCCGCTTGCCGACGAGCGCGATCATCGAAGGCACGCGCGGCCTCTGGTCCTGCTACGTCGCCGAACCTATCGACGATCCGCAAGGCGATGCGACGCACGTCGTTCGCCGCCGCGAGCTGCAGATGATCCAACCCGGCGGCGAGGAGGTGTTCGTCACCGGCACCCTCGCCGCGGACGAACTGGTCGTCATCAGCGGCGTCCACCGCCTCACGCCCGACCTGCCCGTTCGCCTCAGGTAGGGTGGGCCCCGGCCCACCTTCAGTACACCAACGTCATCCACATGGTGGGCCAGGGCCCACCCGACGCCGACTTTACGTTCTTACCTTGGAGCCGTTGTGCAGCTCTCGACGCTTTACTTCCGCAATCGCTACCTCCTGGTCCTGACCATCTGCGTCCTCATGGCCACCGGCGGCCTGGCGGTGCTGACGCTGCCGGTCTTCGAGGACCCGATCATCGTCCGCCGCAACCCGCTGGTGCTCACGCAGCTGCCCGGCGCCAGTGCCGAACGCGTCGAGTCGCTCATCACGGAGCCGATCGAGGAGGAGCTCCGCACGATCCCGGAGATCAAGCACGTCACCAGCACCAGCCGCAGCGGCATCAGTGTCGTCGGCATCGAGCTTCAGGACGCCGTGGTCGCCGGCGAAAACGAACGAATCTTCAGCCAAATCCGCGACAAGCTCGGCGAGGCCCAGCGGCAGTTTCCGCCCGAAGCGAGTGCGCCGGTGCTCGAAGATCAACGTGGCGCCACTGCCTACACGATCATCGCCGGCTTCACGTGGCAGGCGACGGGGCCGCCGGACTTCGGCATCCTCAGCCGTCACGCCGACGCGCTAAGCGACCGCCTCCGCAACATCGGCGGCACGCAGGTTGTCGACATCTTCGGCGACGTCGAGGAAGAGATCGTCGTCACCGTCGACTCCGCGGAACTCGCCCTGCTCGGCCTGACCCCGGCGGACGTCGCGCATGCGACACGGCAGGCTGATGCCAAGACATCGGCCGGCACGTTCCGCGACGAGGACGAGGCGATGCCGGTCGAAGTGACCGGCGCGTTCGACACCGTCCGCCGCGTCGCCGCCGTGCCGCTGCGATCCGGAGAGGCGGGCAGCATGCTCCGCGTCGGCGACGTCGCGATCATCGAGAAGGCCCAGCTCGACCCGCCGACGGAAATCGCGATCACGGACAACGAGCGGACTGTCCTCGTCGCCGCTCGCATGGGTCGTGGCGAACGCGTGCCGAGCTGGTCCGCCAACGCGAAGCAGGCGATTGACGAGTACGCCGCCACCCTCGGCGACGGCGTGGAGCTGGAGGTCGTCTTCGACCAGAACGTCTACACGGTCGACCGCATTCGCGAGCTCGTAGGCAACCTGTTGCTCGGGGCGGCGGTGGTGGTGTTGGTCATCTTCGTCTTCATGGGTTGGCGGTCGTCGCTGATCGTCGGCTCGACGTTGCCGCTGGTCTCGGCGAGCGTTCTATTCGCGCTGCTGCTCCTCGGCGGCGAACTGCACCAGATGGCGATTTTCGGCATGATCATCGCGTTGGGCCTGCTCATCGACAACGCGATCGTCGTCACCGACGAGGTCAACCAACACCTCGCCGCCGGTGAAGAGCGCATCGACGCGGTGAAGCACGTCGTCAAGAAGTATTTCGCCCCGCTGTTGGCGAGCACGCTGACGACGGTGCTGGCCTTTGCGCCCATTGCCCTGTTGCCCGGCAGCGGCGGCGATTTCATCAGCGGCATCGCCATCAGCGTGATCCTGGCGATCATCGGCTCGTTCGCCGTCGCCATGACCGTCATCGTCACGCTCGCCGGCCTGTTCGCAGCGAGGCCGCTCGAAGACCGGCCCGGTGCGTTCCGTCGCTTCCTCCGCAACGGCGTGCAGAGCGACCGCGTCACGTCGATCTATCGCGGGCTGCTGCGACTGGTCGTTCGCTTCCCGGTCGTCGCTGTCATCGCCCTGCTCTCGATGCCGGCGGCGGGCGTCATCCTCGGCGGCTCGCTCGGCCAGAGCTTCTTTCCGCCGACGAGTCGCGACATGTTCGACCTGAAGGTCTGGCTGCCGCAGTCGGCGTCGATCGACAAGACACGCGAGTTGGCTGAAGAGATCGACGCTGCCACGCGCCAGCTCGACGGCGTCGAGCGGCTCGACTGGCTCATCGGCGGCAGCTACCCGAGCGTCTACTACAACCTCGTCATGAACCAGGACAACAGCCCGCACTACGCGCAGGCTGTCGTCCACACCACCGACGCCGCAACGACCGAACGCGTCCTCCGGCCGCTGCAGGACAAGCTCAGTCAAGACTTTCCCCAGGCACGCATCGTCGTCAACCCGTTCGGCCAAGGCCCGCCCGTCGCGGCGGACATCGAGTACCGCATCTTCGGCGACGATCTGCCGACGCTCCAACGCCTCGGCGAGCAGATGCGACTCAAGCTGCAGCAGCACCCGGACGTCCTCACCACGAACATGAGCGTCTCGCGCGGCCTGCCCAAGTTGTGGCTCGACGCCGACGAAGACGAAGCCGACTTGGCCGGTCTCGACGCACGCGATCTCGCCGCCCAACTCGCAGGCAACCTCAGCGGCGTCGTCGGCGGCAGCGTCCTCGAAGGGCTCCAGGAGCTGCCGGTCCGCGTGCGTCAATCGAGCGACGGCAAGACGGATCTGGAGACGATCGCCTCCACCAGCTTCGCCGCCCCGAGTGGCGAGTTCGTCCCGCTCGAGGCCGTCGGCAACCTCGCGATGCGGCCGGCCGACACCGGCATCAGTCACTACGACGGCCTGCGCGTCAACACCGTCGAGGCCTACACACGCGACGGTGCACTGCCGATCGACATCGCCAACTCGATTCTGCAGGAACTCGAAGACGAAGGCTTCACGCTCCCGCCCGGCTATCGCGTCGGGCTCGGTGGTGAGGTCGAGCAAAGCGGATCGTCGCAAAACAACCTCGCCAAGTTCGCCCCGGCGTTGCTGCTGACGATGGTCGCGACGCTCGTCCTCACCTTCCGCAGCGTCCGCATGGCCATGTTGCTCGGCGTCGTTGCCGCGTCTTGCGTCGGCTTCGCGATCATGTCGACTTGGAGCATCTCGCTGCCGTTCGGCTTCAACACGATCCTCGGCACGCTCGGCCTCATCGGCGTGGCACTCAACGATTCGATCGTCGTCATCAGCTCCATCCGCGGCAACGACGCCGCCCGCAACGGTGATCGCGAGGCACTCGTGAGCGAGATCATCGGTTGCACGCGGCACGTTCTATCGACGACGCTCACCACGCTCGGCGGCTTTGCGCCGCTGTTGCTACTCTCCGAAGGCGACTTCTGGCCGAGCCTGGCGATCGTGCTCTTCGGCGGCATCGTCGGGGCGATGCTGCTCGCCCTCTTCATGATCCCGGCGGCTTACGTGCTGCTACATCCGCGGAAGTTCGGCCTGATCGGGCCCAAGGAGCACACACCCGCCTTCGCCAAGTTTGCCGCGGCGACGCTTGCGGTGGTGGTCGTCGCCGGATGCACGGTCGGCCCTGACTACGAGGCACCGCCGGCTCACGAGCTTCCCGTAGCCGACGCTTATTTGCAGTCGACGACTCGCAACGCGAGCCCGATCCTGCCGGAAACACCCTGGTGGCGGCAGTACGACGACCCGACGCTCGAGCTGCTCGTCAGCGATGCCGTCGAGGCGAACAAGGATCTGGAAATTGCGGTGGCCCGACTTCGCGAAGCCCGCGCTCTAAGGCGTGCGGCGAGAGGCGGTTTCTTCCCGCAGGTCAGCGGCAGCGGTGCCTACGCCCGAACCCGCTTGAGCGAAAACGGCCCGGGCATCGGCCAGGCGGCGAACAACCTGCCCGGCATCGAGCTCGAACAGGATCTGTATCAAGTCGCCTTCGACGCCTCCTGGGAACTCGACGTCTTCGGCGGCACCCGGCGACGCGTCCAAGCCGCCGACGCTCGGGAGCAGGCGGCGATCGAGTCGACGCGGGACCTGGCGGTCATTGTCGCTTCGGAAGTCGTTCGCGAGTATGCCGAGCTTCGCGGCACGCAGACGCGACTGATCGTGGCGGAGCGGAATATCGACCTGCAAGAGCAGACGCTCGACCTCGTCCAACGCAAGCGTCAGGCGGGGCTCGTTCCCGAGAGCGATGTCGCCCGGGCGCAGACGCAGGTGGAGACGACGAAGGCCGCCCTGCCGCCGCTGCGGGCGGCACAGGCGGCGTCGATGGTGCGGCTCGCGACGCTCGTCGCCCAGCCCGCGCCCGACGTCGCACGAACGCTCAACCCGCCGATGAACGTGCCGCAACTGCCGCCGATGGCCGCGCTCGACGCCCCGGCCGATCTGCTGCGGCGTCGCCCGGACATCCGCCTGGCCGAACGCGAACTCGCCGCCGCCGTGGCCGACGTCGGGGTCGCGACGAGCGACCTCTACCCGACCTTCCGTCTCGTCGGCACCCTCGGACTTGAATCCGTCGACAGCGACGAATGGTTCGACGCTGCCAGTCGGTTCTGGCAGTTCGGCCCCGGCGTGACGCTGCCGCTCTTTACCGGCGGGCGACTGCGGGCGAACGTCGACGCCGCCGAGGCCCGGGCCGACGCATCGCTAGCCCGGTACGAGCAGACGGTGCTGCTGGCGGTGGAGGAAGTCGAAACCGCCGCCGCCCGTCGACGCGAAGCCGAGGCGGAGGTGGTTCAACTCGACCGTGCCCTCGCCGCCGCGCGTCGCAGCGTGGAGCTGGCGACGGTCCTCTACGACCGCGGTTTGCGAGATTTTCAGGTGGTGCTCGACGCGCAGCAGGCGTTGGTGGATCTCGAAGACCGCCGCGCCGCCGTCGCCGCAGGGGCCGTCGGTGCCAGTGCGAGCCTCGCCAAAGCCCTCGGCGGCGGCTGGCGGGTGCTCGATCCGTTGGCCGCGGCGATTGAGGCAAATTGATCTCGCCGATTCATCGAGTTTGTGACATGATCGGACCATGCCCACCCGACGCCTCGGCCTCCTCGCCGTCGCGGCTGCTACGGCGTCTGCCGTGGCAGGCACCGGTCCCGCACACCCGCTCATCACCACCATGACCACCGCCACGCTCGAACCGCTCGAATCGCGTCGCCTGCTCTCAGCCACCACCACCGCCGTCGCCGACGCACCGGCCGACCTGCCGCCGGCGGGCAAGATCCTCTTCATCCGTGGTGCCGATCGCTCCGGCGGATTCCTCGAAGCCAACAACGACTTCGGCCGAACCGAGCAGCTGGCGAGCATCTTCAACGACCAGACGTTCGGCGGCAACCACGGCTGGGGCGAGCTGGCGACGGCGTTGGAGAATCACGGCTACGAGCTGACGGAAGTCGCCGAGCCCATCGAAGCCGGAGCACCGGCGACGGGTCAGGTCGAAGGTGCGCCGTTGGACCTGGCGGCGCTCGACCTGCTGCAGTACGACGCCGTCGTCTTCGGTTCGAACAACGCGATCTACGGACCCGACGCCGTGGCGGTTTTCGAGGACTACGTGCGGCGTGGCGGCGGGACGCTGTTCATCAGCGACGCCAACTTCGGCTCCGGCTGGGGCGACGCGCCGCGGAGCGATCAGCCGTTCCTCGACGTGCTCGGCTGGCAGATGAACCAGGATCGCGGCACGTACAGCCTGATCCGCAACGATGGCGACTACGTCGTGCCGCAGCATCCGATTCTGATCGGCCCGGACCCGGCGACGACGACGGTCGACCGCTTCGACGGCGAAGGCGTGAGCCCGATCAACGTCGCCAACGCGACCGTCGGTCAGCGGCTGGTGGTGGCCAAGGGGCAGACCAGCGACGCCGACGGCGAACTCGGCCGCAATCCGGGTCGGCCCGTGACAGACGACGACAGCTCCCTCGCTTCAGCACAGCTCGACGGCGGCCGGGTGGTCGGGCACTTCGACCGCAACACGTTCTTCAACCAAAACGGTGCCGGCACGAACATCAACCGCTTCGACAACGAGCAGTACGCCCTGAACCTTTTCGACTTCGTATCCGGCCGGTTCGGCGACGAACGGGCCCCCGAAGCCGGTGCTGCCGTCGACCTCGAAACGCGGCAGGCGATCGTCTTCACGTTCGACGAAGATGTGGCGGAAACGGTGGATGCGAGCGACTTGTCGGTGATCAACCAGACCACTGGCCAGCCGGTTGACGCCAGCGACTTCGAGCTGGTCATCGACGACTTCGGCCGGCGGGCGACGTTCGTCTACGACGTCGACGCGCTCGGAACGCTGCCCGACGGCAACTACGTCGCGACGCTCGATGCCAGCGGCGTGACGGATCGCGTCGGCAATGCTCTGGCCGCACCGGCGTCGGTGAGCTTCCAGTTCCTCGCCGGCGACGCCGACGGCAGCGGCACGGTGGAACTGGCCGACTTCACCACGCTCCGCAACGGGTTCGGCAGCTCGCCCGCCACGTTCTCGACCGGCGACTTCAACTACGACGGCACCGTCGACCTGGCGGACTTCACCATCCTCCGCAACAACTTCGGCAACGCCCTCACCACGACCTCGCCCGTGTCGCTCTTTGCAGAGGACGAGCGCGAGCAGTCGTGAGAGCGACAGCTTCGGGCGGCCTCCGTGAGACGGTCGAACTGGTGATGTAGCAAGCTGCTCTTGCTCATATCAACGCACTGGTGCGACGGTTCCGGAGCATTGTTGACGACGACCCGTCCCACCTGAAGCACCGGATCCGACTGTTGCTCCCTCCGTCATCCCGAGCGAAGCCGGGGGATCTCGCCTGAGCGTGTACGACTTCCAGGCGAGGTCTCTCGGCTTCGCTCGGGATGACGGATCCAGACTGCAGGGACGGATCGTGCAAACTGCTCGAGAAGCCCACGGGATAAGCCCGTGGGCGTTCTTGCTTGGACCAGGCTGAGCTTGAGCGAACCCGTCGGAGCGCTGAGCGCCCTCGCTCAATCGAAGCGGTCCAAGTTCATGACCTTGTCCCATGCCTTGACGAAGTCGCCCACGAACTTGTTGCCCGCGTCGTCGCTGGCATAGACCTCGGCCAGGGCTCGCAGCTGCGAGTCGTGCCCGAAGATGAGGTCGACGCTCGTGGCCATCCACTTCACCTCACCGGCGTTGCGGGGGACGCCTTCGAAGAAGTGGTCGCACTTGTCGCTCTTCGTCCACTCGACGCCCATGTCGAGCAGATTCGTGAAGAAGTCGTTCGTCAGGGTCTGGGGCCGATCCGTCAGCTGGCCAAGCGACTTGTGGCCGACGGTGGTCCCCAGGACCCGCAGGCCGCCGATGAGGACGGTCATTTCCGGTGGCGTGAGCGTCAGGAGGTGGGCGCGGTCGACGAGCAATTCTTCACCGGGACGCTTGTGGTCCGGCGAGAGGTAGTTGCGGAAGCCGTCGGCGGTGACTTCGAGGTGGCCGAATGATTCGACGTCCGTCTGCTCCTGGGTCGCATCGGTTCGGCCCGGGCGGAACGGCACGACCATGTCGTAGCCGCCCTGCTTCGCCGCGGCTTCGATGGCAGCGCAGCCGCCGAGGACGACCGTGTCGGCGAAGCTGATTTTGCGTTCGTTCGAGGCGTTCCAAGAGTCGGCGACCTGTTCCAGGACCGGCACGACCTTCGACAGCTCGTCGGGCTCGTTGATCGTCCAGCTCTTCTGCGGCTCGAGGCGAATCCGGCCGCCGTTGGCACCGCCCCGCTTGTCCGTGCCGCGAAAGCTCGACGCCGCCGCCCAGGCGGTGGTGACCAGCTGTGAGATGCTCAGGCCGCTGTCGAGCAGCTTGCCCTTGAGCTGCTTGATGTCTTCGTCGTTCACGAGTTCGCCTTCAACGTCCGGCACCGGGTCCTGCCACAGCTGCGGCTCGGGCACTTCGGGCCCGAGCAGCCGCTCGTGCGGGCCCATGTCGCGGTGCGTGAGCTTGTACCAGGCACGGGCGAAGGCGTCGCTGAACTCGTCGGGGTTCTCGTGGAAACGCCTGGAAATCTTCTCGTATGCCGGGTCCTCGCGAAGCGACAGGTCCGTCGTGAACATCATCGGCTTGTGCTTCTTGCTCGCGTCGTGGGCGTCGGGGACGAGATCGCTTTCGTCGACCTCGCCGACCGGCTCCCACTGCACCGCCCCGCCGGGGCTCTTGACCTGCTGCCACTCGTACTTGAAGAGCTTGTCGAAGTAATCGTTGTCCCACTTGGCCGGCTCGCTGGTCCAGGCACCTTCGAGCTCACTGGTGATCGTGTGCTCGGCGTTGCCCTTGCCGAGGCGGTTGTTCCAGCCGAAGCCTTGATCTTCGATGGGTGCCCCTTCGGGTTCCGGGCCGACGTGATCCGCCGCCACGCCGGCCCCGTGGGCCTTGCCGAAGGTGTGTCCGCCGGCGACGAGGGCGACGGTTTCGTAGTCGTTCATCGCCATCCGGCCGAAGGTTTCGCGGATGTCGTGGGCGGACGCCTTAGGATCGTGGCTGCCGTTGGAGCCCTGGGGGTTGACGTAGATCAGGCCCATCTGGACAGCGCCCAGCGGCGTCTCGAGCATCCGCGTGCCGGGCTCGGAGTCGCCGTATCGCTCGTCGGCGAGCCACTGTTGTTCGGGGCCCCAGTAGATGGCGTCGTCGGGTTCCCACTTGTCGCGTCGTCCGCCGCCGAAGCCGAAGGTGGGCAGGCCCATGGATTCGATGGCGACGTTGCCGGTGAGGATCATGAGGTCGCCCCAGGAGAGGCTTCGGCCGTACTTTTGCTTGACGGGCCAGATGAGTCGGCGGGCTTTGTCGAGGTTGGCGTTGTCGGGCCAGGAGTTGAGGGGTGCGAAGCGGAGCATGCCGCTGCCGGATCCGCCGCGGCCGTCGGTTTGGCGGTAGGTGCCGGCCGCGTGCCAGGCCATGCGGATCATGAAGGGTCCGTAGTGCCCGAAGTCGGCTGGCCACCAGTCGACGCTGGTGGTCAGGACCTTCTCGATGTCGGCTTTGACTTCCTTGAGGTCGAGGGCTTGGAAGGCGGCGTCGTAGTCGAAGTCGGGGTCCATCGGGTCCGACAGGGTCGAGTGCTGGCGGAGGACGGCCAGGTCGAGGGCGTCGGGCCACCAGTCGCGATTCTTATGGCCGTTGGAGCCCAGGGCCAGGCCGGGAATGCCCATGACGGGGCAGCGTCCGGCGGAGGCGTTGGCGGATTCGTCGACGGTGGAGAAGCGTGAGTCGGCGGCGGTGGTGGACATGCCGCGACTCTAGAACCGACGGCTTTGGCAATTCCGTCCAAAAGGTGAACGACCTTGCAACGCCGGCGGACGGAAGTGGTCCGCGGCGTGGAGGTTTTCACCCTGAAACCGACCGCCGATGACACGCCGATGACACCGGCGGCGAGCTGATAGCGCTCCACGTGGAGCGCCTTTCGTCGCCGAAACCCCTGTAGCCGTGGCCAATCGAGGCTTTGCGCGCTCCACGCGGAGCGCCGAATCGGCGGATGCACCTTCCGCCGAAGACCCCGGCGGCCGCCAAGGCGCAGCGCGTCGAAGCGTCACGCCGCTTGTTGAAGGTCGCCCTGCTCGGTGGCGAGGTCGGCCAGCAGCCCGTCGTACCGACGTGCCAGTTCCCGGCCGTTGGTTTTGCTCATTGCTTTGGCGAGGACGAGGGCGACGTCCCGCTCCGCCTCCGTCGCGGCGACGGTGTCTTGACGTGCGGGCGTCCGGCCGATCGGCGAGGCCTTGGCGGCTTGAAGGATCTCCTCTTCGCAGCTGAGCATGACCGTCAGCAACGCCCGAAAGGTGATCGCCTCTGGTAGCCGGCTGCGAAGGCCACGATTCATGAGGCGGACCAGGTCGGCGAGTTCGTCGCGACGGTCCTCGTCCATCGGCACGCGCAGATCCTGCCGCACCCCGCCGCGAAAAGTGTTGCTGATCGGCTCCGTCGGCTTGGCCTTCTTGCCCGGCTTGGCCGGGGCGATCTTCATCGCGGCAGGTGCCGCGGTGCCGCCTTCGGCTGGTGCCGTTTTGGGAGGTTCTTGGGGCGTTTCGGCTGGTTTGGACTTGCGGTCGAGGACCTGACGGGTCAGGCCGACGTTGAAGCTCAGCGGATTGAAGGCTTCGTCCTGGTTCTTGCGCTTCATGGTGGAGTGGGTTGATGACTCAGGCGGCTTTGGCCAGCGGGGCTTCTTCCTGTTCGATCTCGACGCCTTCGGCGGCGGCGACGCGTTCGAGCACCTCTGCCGCCAGCTCGCGAAACTGCTCGCTGACCTTGTGCTCGGGCGCGTGGTCGATGACCGACTTCTTCGCCGCCTGAGCCTGCGGAATGACGACGCTGCGGCTGATGGTCGTGTCGAATTTCGCCGTCCCGCCAGTGCCACCGGGGCCCCCCGCTTCGCCGTGGGCGAAGGCGACCGTGACAAAATCGTTGATTTTCCTGGTAATTTTGCCTCTTTCGTCGAGGCTGCCGACGACGACGCCCAGCAGTTGGAGGTCCGGGTTTACCGACGCCTGTGCTTCGGCGATATCTGCGATGGCCTGCTGGAGCGCGTTGACCGCCAAGGGCTCGGGAACCGTTGTCAGCACGAAGTAGTCCGCGGCGGCGTAGGCGGCGAGCGTCGGAGCGGTCGCGTTCGGAGCGGTGTCGAGCAGGACGAAGTCGTACTGCCCTGCCACCTCGTCGAGCGGTCGACGGATCAAACCTCGATAATCCAGGAACTTTCGACGTTCGGCGAGTCGCTCGTTGACGCTCTCGAGATCACGCCCTGCCGGCACGAGGTCGAGACGCTCGGGCAGATCCACGCCCGCCTCGCGAGCCTCGGCATCGCCGCCCTTGAGGATGACGTCTGCCATCGCGTCGTCGCCGGTCAGTACCTCAAGGGTTCCCGCGAAGGCACCGAGTTCGACGCCGAGGGTCTGGGTTGCCCCGCAGTTCATGTCGAGGTCCCAGACGAGGACGCGGGCTCCGGCTTCGGCGAGAGCGGCGGCGAGGTTGACGGTGACGGTGGTCTTCCCCACGCCGCCCTTCTGATTGCCGATGGCGACGACGCGGGTGCGTCGGGAGGAAGTGGTGGCGACGACGGAGGACGTGGCTTTTTGGGGAGAAACGCGTGATTTGGGCTTGCTCTTCATGGTGGCTGGAGGAGCGTGTGGCTGGTGACGAGGTCGGCAGGTGACGTGAACGGCAGGTGTCGTGTACGGCAGGTGTCGCTTGTGGCAGGTGTCGCTTGTGGCAGGTGCCGTGATGCCGTTGTGGGTGGGGCGGCTGGTGTCGCGAGGGGCACGAGACGCGGGCGGCTGTTGTCGTTGTCGGCAGGAGGACTCGTGCCACTTGAGCGAGAACGGCAGGTGTCGTGAGTGGCAGGTGGCGTGGGTGGCAGGTGGCGTGGGTGGCAAGGCGGTTGCTCGGCAGGAGGCGACCGCGTCAGGGCGGGACGTGCCGTCGGGGCGTGATGCCGCCAGCGGCAGGTGGCATCAGCGGTTGGTGCCGTCTTGGGCAGCTGTCGAGATCGGCATGACGACAGGCGTCGTCAGCGGCATCGGGCGTCAGCGGCATCGCGGCACATGCCGTGATGCCGTAGTGCCGCTCTCCGTCATCCCGAGCGCAGCCGAGGGACCTCGCCTGAAACGGGCCTCTCGAAACGAATTCGGCCATCGCCGAGGACGTCCCGCGCGAGGTCCCTCGGCTCCGCTCGGGATGACAGAAAGCGGAAGAAACAAGCGAAGGAGCGTCACATTTCATTGCGGCACGTGCCGCTATGCCATCTTCGCCGCCTGCTCGCGGGTGACCGCGTGCAGCAACGGCTCGCCGCGGACGTAGCGCTCGATCTCGTCCGCCATCAGACTGCCCATCCGCCAGCACTCGCGGCCCATGCTGCCGGCGATGTGGGGCGTGACGAAGACATTCTCCAGGTCCCATAGCGGCGAATCGCTCGGCGAGGGTTCGGGGTTCGTCACGTCGAGCAGGGCGGTCAGGTCGGGGCGATCGCGGAGCACCTGCACCATCGCCGGCTGGTCGATCACCTTGCCGCGGGACGTATTGATGAACGTCGCCCCTTGCTTCATGAGCTTGAACTGCTCGCCGCCGATCAGGTCGATCGTGCTGTCGAGCAGCGGCGTGTGGCAGCTGACGACGTCGCCACGCTCGAACGCCTCGTCCAGCTCGACCAGGGTCACGCCCAGCCGCCTTGCGTCATCCTCAGGGCAAAAGGGGTCGCAGGCCAGGACTTCGAGGTCGTAGCCGTCCCGCAGCCGCTCGGCGACCATTCGGCCGATCATGCCCAGCGAGATCAGCGACACTGTGCTGCCGAAGCCACCGGCAACGCTCGGCTTGCGACAGGCGTGGTGCAACCGGTTGTCGCGCAGTGTCTGCCACGTCGCCTTCAGGCTCAGGACGATCTGCGCCACCGTGAACTCCGCCACCGGCACCGCATTGGCGGAAGCGGCGGTCGTCACGACGAGGCCCCGCTCCCAGGCGGCGTCGGTCATAACGGCTTTGATTGTTCCCGCCCCGTAAAAAAGAGCTTTCAGGCGCTCGGCGTGCTGGAGCAGGTCCGCATCGAGCACCGGACAGCCCCAGCCGGAGAAGAGCACGTCGATGTCCCTGAGCCGTGACGGATCGGCGGCGACGTCGTCCTTTGTCATCGGCTCGGCGACGAGCTCGACGGTGGAGTCGATGCGTCGTCGCTGCTCGGGCCCGTAGATGTCTCTCAAGGCCTGATGGCCGAGAACGAAGGCGGCTTTGGGCTTGGTCGGCATGGCGACATCCTTACTCACCCAACATGCGATGCGTCGGCATTAGGCTGTTCGATCTGATGAACGATCAAGCAGCACCGCCACGCCGGCCCAACGTGATCTGGCTCATGAGCGACCAGCACCGTCGCCACACGCGGTGATTGCGTGGCTCTCAACCAGCTTCTGCTGGCGGACAAAGCACGCGTCAATCGTAGAGGAAACGAGCACCGCAGCAGTTGCCTTATCGGTCCTGCTTCGTCAACATACGTCGCATGCCCGACGCAACCCGCACGACCGGCCGAGTTGATGCCAACCTCGTTCACGCCGAGCCGCTGGAGGCACGACGCCTTTTGGCCGTGAGCTTCAACGAGGCGACAGGCGTGCTGACGGTTGATGGCACTGACGGTAACGATGTGGTCCAGTTCGAGACCGTTGGGAACAGCGACGGCATCACCGGGTTCTACGTGCGAGAGGCCGTTGCCACAAGTGTGCCGTCGGGCAACACCAATGCGGACTTCGAGACCTTTCTCCTTGCCAATCTCGGGCCGCAGGGCACGCTCTACGAAGTGCCGGACCAAGGTGATTTTCCGGAAGCGGGCGAGGTTCGGGTCGTCGTGATCAACGCTGGCGACGGCAACGACATGATCGTCGCGGGCAACACGCTGCCCGTGCCGCTGGACATCGTCGGCGGAGGCGGCAACGACACGATCAGCGGTGGGCCGCGAGCCGACACCGTGATCAGCGAAGGCGGCGACGACTACATCTTCGGCGGCGGCGGGGCGGATGTCATGACCGGCGGTGAAGGCTCTGACACCCTCATCGGCGGCGACGGCAACGATACCGCCGACTATCGCAGCCGCGAGCAGGACGTCGATGTCTCTCTTGACGGCATCGCGAACGACGGCGAAGCAGGAGAGTTCGACCTGATCGAGACCGACATCGAGACCATCGTCGGCGGCGAAGGCAACGACACGATCTCGGCCCAGGGCATCAGCTTCGACGTCGAACTCGTCGGCAACTTCGGCGACGACATCATCACCGGCGGCTCGGGCAACGACACGCTCATCGGGGGCCCTGGCGAGGACACGCTGGTCGGACAGGCCGGCCGCGACTTCTACTTCGCCTTCGACGACGACGTCGACACCATCGACGCCAACGCCGCCGACGCCGGCCAAAACGACTTCGGCGAGGCCGGTGAAGACGTTATCTTCGCTGACGAGGACGGCACCGTCGACATCGTCACGTCCGAAGGCAACGAACTCTTCAGCGACGACGTCCGCGGCGACGACTCACCCTCGCAGGACGACGAACTGACCGGCGAAGCCAGCATCGACGACGACATCCTCATGTTGACCGGGAGCAACGACGACGACCGCATCGAAGTGTTCGCCTACGGCGACGGCCGCATCTTCGCAACCGTCCGGTCCATCGACGCCTCGACTGTCCGGTCGCAGGCGAGTGTGGCGGAGGACGATCTCGACGGCATCGAAATTCGCGGCCTCGACGGCGACGACCGGATTATCACGGGCGGCATCGACTTGCCGATCTTCCTCAGCGGCGGCGAAGGCGACGACCTGCTGATCGGTTCTCGCGGCGGCGATGTCCTGCGGGGCGGTCGCGGCGTCAACGAGGGCACGGAGGACGATCCGCAGTTCACCACCGGCGGCGACGACTTCCTCATCGGTGGGGCGGGCGACGACTTCCTCGAGCCCGGCTTCGGTGCCGACTACATCGCCGGCGGCGAAGGCAGCGACCGCCTCGACTATCAGAACCGCATCGATGATCTCGTCGTCGGCCTGGGCGTGCTGTCGGACGACGGCTCGCGTGAAGAGGGCGACGATGCTCAGGTCGACATCGAGCTCATCCTCGGCGGCAGCGGCAACGATGACCTGTCGACCATCAGCGACAACGATGTCAGCCTCTTCGGCTTCGCCGGCAACGACACCCTCACCGGCGGCAGCGGCAACGACATCTTTGACGGCGGGACCGGCACCGATCAGCTCTTCGGCCTCGGCGGCGACGACCAGTTCTTCAGCATCGACATCGGCTCGAGCTTCCCGGACGGCGAAGTCGATACCCTCTTCGGCGGCGAAGGAAACGATGCCGCCAATGCCGACCGCGTCGACGAACTCAACGACATCGAGAGCACGAGCTTCTCGACCTAGGGCGGCTTGCGATTCTTTGTGCCTCTCCGTCATCCCGAGCGCAGCCGAGGGACCTCGCTTGAGCCTGTACGAGTCAAAGTCGATGTCCCTCGACTTCGCTCGGGATGACCGACCCGCTCGCTCGGCTCAAAACCAGGACCACAGGATGGCACCTAGGCCGGGATGCCCTGATTCGCCAGGTCGAAGGCGTCGTGCACTACCTGCAGTGCTCGCGGGCCGTCGTCGTGATTGACGATGCAGGAGATCTTGATCTCGCTCGTCGTGATGTTCTCGATGTTGACCTTCGCCCCGGCCAACGCGTCGAACATGCGACGAGCCACGCCGGTGTGGGAACGCATGCCGACGCCGACGACGCTAACCTTCGCCATGCCGCCTTGGTAGCGGGCGGTTGGCGTGTGCTCCTTGTCGCCGAGTTGGCGGATGAGGTCGTCGACGACGGGGCGGATGTCGTGCAGATCGCCGTCCTCGACGGTGAACGAGATGTTGGCCGTCTTGTCGTCGAAGACGTTTTGGATGATGTCGTCGACGATGATGTTCGCCGCGGCGATCTCGCGGAACAGCTCCGCCGCCATACCGGGCCGGTCGGGCACGTTGGCGAGCGTGACGCGAACCAGATTCCGCTTCAAAGCGGCACCGCTGACGAGAATGTCTTCCATATCAGGCGTCTCCTTGACGACCATCGTTCCTTCCGCGTCGCTGGCAGCGTTGCGGACGTGGATCGGCACGTCGTACTTCTTGGCGAACTCCACCGCCCGCGTCTGCAGGACGCCGGCTCCTAGGCCGCTTAGCTCGAGCATCTCGTCGTACGTGATGCGGTCGATCTTACGGGCATTGGGCACGATCCGCGGGTCGGCGGTGTAGACGCCGTCCACGTCGGTGTAGTTCTCGCAGACGTCGGCGTGCAGGACGGCGCCGAGGGCGACGAGCGTCGCGTTCGACCCGCCGCGCCCGAGCGTGGTCGTCTCGCCGCCGGGGGCGATGCCCTGGAATCCGGCGATGACGACGATGTGGCGACGGTCCAGCTCTGCCCTGATCTTGTCCGTGTCGATCGCCCGGATGCGGGCCTTGGTGAAGGCGTCATCGGTCTGCAGGTTGATCTGCGGGCCGGTGAAGCTCGTGGCGTCTTCACCCTGGGAGTAGACGGCCATCGCGAAGAGGGCGGCGGTGACGATTTCACCCGTTGCCAGCAGCTGGTCCATCTCCCGCTTGGGTGGCCTGCCACCGCTGACAGCGGCAGCGAGCGTCTCGAGTTGATCCGTCGTCTTGCCCATGGCTGAGACGACCACGACCACGTCGTCCCCCCGACGCCGGGCCGCGACGGCTCGGGTGGCGCAACGGTGGATCTTGTCCGCGTCGGCCACGCTCGTCCCGCCGAACTTCTGGACGATCAAAGCCATTGGGCGGCGACAGTAGGGTGCATCACGACGTGGCGCATCCAGGCTCCCAATCAAGAGTTCCCCGAAGCGGCGGCACAGGGAATCGCTGGAGCGGCGGCACTTGTGCCGCGTTTCTGAAGACGAAGTAGGTGACTACACCCACCGCTCGACACGCGGCGTGAACGCCGCCGCTCCACCAGATCACCACAAGTGAAGCTCACGTCCTACTTACGGTTGAGCACCTGCCCGCCCAGACCCAATGGCACGGGTTGCGGGGCAGGAACGTAACTCGGCTCGACGACGAGCTGCAACGCCCGACGCGGACCCGCCGGGGGCAGACCATCTTCGTCGATCTTCCGCTGGATCGCCATGATGCCCTCGATCAATGTCTCAGGCCGCGGCGGGCAGCCGGGGACGTAGACGTCGACGGGCATGAACTGATCGATCCCTTGCACGGTCGCGTAGGCGTCGAAGACGCCGCCCGTCGAGGCACACGCACCCATCGAGATGACCCACTTGGGCTCGGTCATCTGCTGGTAGATGTGCTGCAGCACCGGCATCATCTTGATCGTCACTCGGCCGGCGACGATCATCAAATCGCTCTGCCGCGGCGAAAATCGCATCGCCTCGGCACCGAACCGTGCCAGGTCGTACCGACTCGACGCCGTCGCCATCAGCTCGATGCCGCAGCACGCAGTCGCGAACGGCATCGGCCACAGGGAGCTGCGACGCGCCCAGTTGACGACCCGCTTCAGGTTCGTCGTCAGCACGTTGTCCGGCAGAGTCGTGACGTCCATGTCTCTACCATACGCCATCGCGACGGCGGAGGTTGAGCTTCGACTGATCTGAAACGCTACCAGGGCAGGTAGGCGAACCGGCCGGCTGGGGGGGCGTCGGGCGGCACCTCGATCATGCCGTCCGCTGACGCCGGGCCGCTCGTGTCGCCGCTGCTGACGCTATCGACCAGAACCGCTAGATCGTCCTCCACGAGACGGACGGGCCGATACCACCACATGCCCAGCGTCCGGTCGTCGCCCTGCGGATCCAGCCGCACCATCGTTCGCGGCGGCTCAGGCTGATCGAATCCCGCACTCCGCCGCAACGCCGGCATTGCCAGACGTCGCAGGCCCGTCAGCACCGACTGCGGATTGCCAGGCAGCCCCAGCACGAGCTGCCCGCGAGGCCCGGCCGCACCAAAGTTCGGCTTGCCGGGACGCATCAGCAGCTTGTGATAGAGCTGGCGACAACCCGCGTCGGCCAGGGCACCGGGCGTGTGGTCGTGGTCGCCCATCGAGACGCCTCCGGTGACGATGAGGGCGTCGCACTGCCTCAGCTGCTCGGCACAGATGTCGGCGAGTCGGGAGCGGTCGTCGACCACGCGACGGGCGGGTTGAACGTCGAGCCACGGCGTTGCCAGCACCGCCGCGGCGGCAGCGGCGTTGGCGTCGCGGACCTGCCAGGGTGAAGGCTGCTCGTCGACGTCTGCGACCTCGCCGCCGGTGGTGATCACCGCGACCCGAACGCGCCGGTAGACGGTTGGCCGCGAGATGCCGAAGGTGGCGAGGGCCGTCGCCACCGCGGGTGTGACGAGGCGACCGAGTGGGAGGATCGTATCGCCTCGGCTAGAGGACTCGCCGCGTCTTCGGATGAACTGGCCGGGAGACACGGTCAGATTCGGCGGGAGCAGGATGTGAGAAGGCTGCTCCTCGACTTGTTCCCGCGGCACGACCGCCTCCGCGCCGTCGGGCACCGGACTGCCGGTGAAGATGCGGACGCAGCCACGACTCGGCATCTGCGGCGGGGCAGTGCCGGGTATGGATTCGCCACAAATCGTCAGCCGTCGCTGTTTCCTGAGCCGGATGGCGTAGCCGTCCATCGCGCTCTGGTCGGCTGCGGGTTGATCCCGATCCGCCCGCACCGCCTGAGCCAGCACCCGGCCCGCTGCGTGGAGTAGTGGCACCGCCTCCGTCTCGACGGGCGACACGGCATCGACAAGCCGGTGAACGGCCTCTCGCGGTGACAGAAGAGGTTGAGTGGCGTTGTCCGTCACCTGGTCTAACTCTGTAGGGCGGCCGACCTTTGGCCATCTGACAGAACCTGATATGGTGGACGCCAGCCATATCGCCATACCCAGCTACACGGAGCCGACTGTGTAGGAACCCGCCGGCGTTGCCGTCCACACTGCGTTGCTCGTCGCCAACGGCGATCTGCGCGACACCGCCAACGCCAAGTGCTGGCCGGCCCAACAGGAGCTCGAAGCCGACGCAGCCAAAGCCTTGCAAGCCCTCGGCTGGAAGCTGCAGCGGGCCCACGGCACGATCGACACCGACGCCGGCACGCACGGGTTCATCAACTCGCAGAAGCACGGCCGCGAGGTGTTCGCCGAGATTCATCCCGATGCGCCGCTCGTCGTCGCCGAAGCCGTTTGGCAGTACAGCCACCACCTGCTGCCCGGGCTCTTGCGTCATCGTGGGGCGATTCTGATCCTCGCCAACTGGTCCGGCACTTGGCCGGGCCTCGTCGGGGCGCTCAACCTGCGTGGCAGCCTGACCAAGGCCGGCCGCGACTACTCGCTGCTGTGGACCGAGTCGTTCGAGGAAGACGGCTTCCGCCAGAAGCTCAAGACGTGGCTCGATACCGGCAAGGTCGCGCACGACACCTCGCACGTCGCACCGCTCGGCAAGCTACCCGCGGCGGAGCAGGAGCTGGGCAAAGCCATCGCCGCCGACCTGAAGCACCGCCACGCGATCATGGGCGTCTTGGACGAAGGCTGCATGGGCCCGACCGCGCCCTCGCCGCCAAAGCCGCGGCTGCCAAGGCGATGGGCATGACGGTTCATCTGTGCGGCACGAGCAAGAACGGCACGCCGCTGGCGGATCACTTGGCCAAGCTCAGCTGAGGCAGGCCTAACACCGCTTCATCCGAAGGCTGAGCAACTGGTGCGGCTTGAACGGCAGGGTGTCGCCGTTGATCGGCTGCGTCGGGTTGCCCTTGAGATTGACCTGCTCCATCGCCACCCCATCGGCGGTCGTTAGATGAACCTCCCCGTGACGGCCGGCGGTTTCGGAGAGTCGGAGCGTCCAGCCGTCCTGCTCGGGCTTGGCCCAGGCGGCGACGAGGGAGTCGCCGCCTCCAAGATCAGCCAAGCCTGCGGAACGCGGCGAGCCTTTGTAGCAATGGATCGGCGTGAAGAGCACGTCCGCCAGCTGGGCCGGCTGCTCACGACGCGGAGCGTCTTCTCGCGAGGCGGCCAAGGCGAGGCGAATGGTGTGGCGGCCGATGTCGGTGAACGGCTGATGCGTCGCCTGCGGGTGGTATGCGTCGAAATCTCGAAGTGACACGTCGAGATCGGCTTCGGTCATCTTCGGCGACCGGACCAGAGACACGTGGGCAAGACCGTCGAAGCAGCCCATGCCGTAGGTCGCTTCGGTGATGATCGCAACGCCGCGACCCGAGCCGGGCTCGGCGATGGACATCCACCGGCTCGCCGGCACCTCGAATTGTGCGTCTTCGCCCACCGTCTGCCCTCGCTGCGACCGACGCGTCGTGCCGAACGGGCCGCCGTAGCTGGCGTCGGCATCGCGGTAGTCAGTTGGCATCGTGAGCTTCAGCAGCGTCTCCGGGTCCTGCCAATCGACGTCGACCTCGACCCGCAACGCGCAGGCACCGGCGTCGAGCTGGTATCGCACCTCGACACGGCTCGATTGGCCGACTTGGCGAGCGACGCTGACGGTCATCGAGGTCGCGTCACCGAAGAAGTTCAGCTCAGCCGGTGCGTCGCACGGCTGGCCGAGGCTCAGCACGTTGCGGTCGATGTCCCACGCGTCATACAACGCAGCCCGATCAGCGAATGTGTAGAGCGAGCAGGCGTTGCCGACGAGACGGATCGGATCGTCGTCGAAGGCCAGGTGCGTCAGGTCGCCCTTGTCGTTGAAGGAGACCCGGACCCGGCCGTTGTCGATCGTGTTGCCGTCGCGCGACACGGGGTGCGCATCAGCAGCTTCCAAAGCACTTGTCGCCACACCCGCAAGCGGCGGCAGGCGGCGTGGCTGGCCGTCGATGAGCTCGATTCGGTCGCACGGCACAGGATTGAAGACGCACGATGTCGAGCCCCTTGCCTGCAGGAGTTCCAAAGCAGCGGCATTGCAGCGGTCGGCGATGGCTTCGAGTTCCGGATTAATCTCGTCGTACACCTCCTGCAGGCTGCTGCCGGGCAGGACGTCGTGAAACTGGGCCCAGCAGACGCGTTTCCAGTCGGTGATCGTCTGCTGGTCGTTCGTCTCGCCGACGAGGCAACGGGCGGCTTCAAGGGTCTGCAGGGCTCGCTCCGCGGCTCGGTACGCCTGCTTGAGGCGGACATGCGTCGTCTGCACGCCGCGGTGGTATTCGAGGTACATTTCTCCACGCCACGTCGGCAGCTTGTCTTGCACGTCGGCGAGCCGGTCGAAGAAGCCGTCGATGCGGCCCCACTTGGCTCGTGGAAGATCAGCCAGTTCCGCCTGACGTCGGGCCCGCTCGCACATGGTCGCCGTCACGCCGCCGCCGCCGTCGCCGTATCCGACCGGCATGAGTGTCTCGGGCAAGAGGTGCGACTGCCGCTGGTTGCTTGCAGCCCAGTCGAGCTCGACGGCCGAGAGGGTCAGGTTGTAGTGCTCCCACGCAATGAAGCCGAGCACTTCAGTCTCGCCGTCGTTGCCTTGCCACCTGAAGGCCGAGTGCGGGAATCGTGTTGCGGCCGACCAGTGCATCTTGGTCGTGAAGAAGTATGGCACGTCAAAGCCGCTGAGCAGCTGCGGCAGCACAGCGCTGTAGCCGAAGACGTCCGGCAGCCACAGCGTTTTCGAGTCGTCGCCCGTCAGCTCCCTGAAGCCGGCCTGCCCGAGCTCGATCGCCCGGATCAACGCTTCACCACACGGCAGCTGCGTGTCGCTCTCGACGTACATCGCGCCGGTCGCTTCCCAACGAGCATCGGGACCGGCGGCCTGCTGCTTGATGCGATCGAGCAGTTCCGGCGCTCGACGCCCGACGGCTTCGTAGCTGCCGGGCTGGCTGTAGCCGAAATGGAGTTCCGGGTAGTCGTTCAGCAGATGATTCGCCGTTGCCAGTGAGTGAACCGCCTTGAAGTCGCCGATACATTCGGGCCATTTCCAAGCGAGGTCGATGTGAGCATGGCCGGTGAGGGTGGCGTCGATCGCGTTGGGGTCGCCGCGGGTCGAGTCGATGAGGTCGCTCGTGATGCGGCGCATAGCGGCCAGGTCCTTCTGGTCGAAGGCGTCGGCGGCGTCGGTGAGCCGGTCGAGCAACTTGCGCAGCAGCGGCGGGCAGGCTTCGAGCGGCGTTCGGTAACCGCCGCCACTGAACAGGCTGTTGCCTTCGGCTCCGCCGACGTCACCGCCTCGGGGGCCGTAGGCCTTGGGCAAAGATCGCTTGTGAAGGAGCCCGCACAGGCCCATGAGCACGTCGAGGTCGTGCCAAGCGTGCCAGGCGTCGTCGTCTCGCACCAGCACCTCACCTCCACGGAACAAGCTGCCTTCCGGTGTAACCTGCTGCTCCGATCCCGATACCCAGACACCCGTGCGGCAGCAGGTGCTTTCGATCCAGACGGTGTCGACGCCGTCCGGCAGGGGGACCACGAGGTGGCCCGGGTCGATGCCGAAGTGTGGCGTCCAGCCGTCACCGTTCGGCCGGTAGAGCGTGGCTTCGGCTTGGTCATTCCACCGCAGCCAACGCCGCTGGTCATCTGCCGCCGGCGGCAAGGTGACCTTCCACCAGCATTGCTGCCACTTACGACCCCAGGTCATCGGCAGCGACTTGACGTCGATAGGCCGAAACTCGTCGGGGTCGACGTCCGCGACGCCGCGATGCTCGTGCGTCGGCGGCGTCTGGGCGTAGGTGAGTGCTCCGTCGACCGGTCGCCAGATCGCGTCACGGACTCGATCTCGCGTCCGTGAGATGCGAGGAGCCAGGAACTGCTGAAAGGGCGTGCGGTCGAGCATGGCGGCGACCATAGAGCAAGCCTCAGATCATCTCACCCTTCCAGCGGACGAAGCCCTCGATCGCTTCGTACTCCTGTAGCCCGAGATCGTCGTAGGTTTTGGCGGTCTCGCGGGTGCGGTCTTCGGCTCTTTGCCAGAACTCGCGGGCGTCGCGGCCGGGGAAACGGGCGGCGTCCTTCTGGCTCTCGTGCTTGTAAATCGCCGTTCGCTTCCGGGCGACCTCACCGGGCGACAGCGGCACGGCCATCTCGATCTGCTCGGGCTCCCACTCCTGCCAGGCACCGCGATAAAGCCAAACCTCGAGCTCTTCGTACCAGTCTTCGCTCTTGCATTCTTCCAAGGCACGCAGCACTGCCGTCAGGCAGGTGCGGTGCGTGCCGTGCGGATCTGACAAGTCGCCGGCCGTGTAGACCTGATGGGGCCGAACGTTCTTGAGCAGGTCGACGGTGATCTGCACGTCCTCGTCGCTCAACGGCTTCTTGCGTACGCGGCCCGTTTCGTAGAAGGGCAGGTCCAGGAAGTGGATGTTGGGGTCCTTGACGCCGCTGTACCGGGCGGCGGCGCGGGCTTCGGTCCGGCGGATCAGGCCCTTCATCGCCTTGAGCTCGTCGGGATCGACGTCACCGGGACCCTTGTGGTCGATGGCCTTGCCGATCGTCTCGGCTACTTTGCGAGCCTCTTGGGCATCAAGATCAAAGGCCTCGGCGGCTTCGGCCAGCAGGTCGGCATGACGACGGGCGGAATCGTCCCACACCGCGATGTTGCCGCTCGTCTGGTAGGCCACGTGTACGTCGTGCCCCTGGTCGCAGAGGCGGATGAAGGTGCCGCCCATGGAGATGACGTCGTCGTCGGGGTGCGGGCTGAAGACGACGACGCGCTTGGGGAACGCGTCGGAGCCGCGGTAGACGCCCGAGTAGTCGAGCTTGTCCTTGGGCTTGCCGCCGGGCCAGCCAGTGATGGTGCGGCTTCGGCCTTTAAAGACCTCGATGTTGATCTCGTACGCACTGCCGCGGCTGGCGACGAGTTCCTGAAGCCCGTTCTCGTTGTAGTCAGCGTCGGTGAGCTTCAAGAGCGGCTTGTCGAGCTTCCTCGCCAGCCAGATGACAGCCGAGCGAATCATCGTCTCGTCCCACGCCAAACCAGCCATGCCCAGAGGCCCGAGCAGCCAGGGCCGGGCAATCCGCGTCAATGCGGCGGCGGCGGCGGGATCGAGAACGAACCGCGCATCGTCGTGCCCTTGCAGAAAGCTGGCACTGACCGCGGCATCGACTTCGCCTTCGACCGCACGAACGACCACCGGTGCCTTGTGCTCGCCGAACGCCAGCAGAATCACGCGGCGGGCGTCCATGATGCTCGCCACACCCATCGTGATGGCCCGACGGGGCACGTTCTCTTCGCCGAAGAAGTCGGCCGCGGCGTCGGCTCGCGTGACCTTGTCGAGCGTGATGAGACGCGTGCGGCTGTCGCGGGGCGAGCCCGGCTCGTTGAAGCCGACGTGGCCCGTCCGGCCGATGCCGAGCAGCTGGATGTCGAGCCCGCCGCTGACCGTGATCTTCTGCTCGTAGTCGCGGCAGAACGAGGAAACGTCTTCAATCGCCAACGTCCCGTCCGGCACGTGGGTGGCGCTCTTGTCGATGTCGATGTGGTCGAACAGGTGCTCGTCCATGAACCGGCGGTAGCTCTGCAAGTCGCCTGGCTGCATCGGCCAGTATTCGTCGAGGTTGAACGTCACGACGTTCTGGAACGACAAGCCTTCCTCCTGGTGCAAACGGATCAACTCGTCGTAGACGCCGGTCGGCGTCGAGCCGGTGGCGAGGCCAAGCACGGCTTTCTCGCCGCGGGAGTTTTTATAACGGATGGTCTGGGCGATCTCACCCGCCACCTGCCGACTGGCCGCAGCGGCGTCGGGGTGAACGCTGACGGGAATCCGCTCCACGGTATGACCGGCGGTCGACGGAGAGGAGGCAGCGACGCCGGACGGGGTTGCAGTGACGTTCATGATCGGGGGAAGCGTTGCGAGAGGAGGCGGTGTTGTGCGATGATGGTTCGATGCCGAACTGGATTGCGTCGACTGCATCGTGGCTGGCTTGCCTGTTCCTGATGACAGCCAGCGGGGCGGATCAGAAGGTTTGGGACGAGCTTATCGAACTTGACCTCAACGGCGGCATCACGTTCGACGCGTCCGACAGGGGCTACCCGATCGGCGACACCTGGAAGTCGCCGGTCGTCGAGTCGAACAGGCCGTTCACGGAACTGTTGCCAAGTTGGGCAGTTGATGCACCGGCCGACACAGGCGTCCGCTTCTCGGGCCGGGTGCGATGGGACGACGACACCTGGTCGCCTTGGGTCGATTTCGGGTTCTGGGGTGAAGTGCCCGCACCGAAGTACGGCGAATCGTTCGACGGCGGCGAGGTGCAGGTCGACATTCTGATCCTTGATCGGCCGGCCTGTGCGTGGCAGATGCGGGCGGATGCGACGTCGTACGACCTGAGCGAGATGCCGACGCTGCGGCGGATCACGATGGCCGTACGGGGCGAGGCCGACGAGGCGACATTGCCGGGGGAAGCGGGTTGGTCGGGCAAGCTCGACGTGCCGTTCGTGCCACAGGCACTCGGCGGCGAGCGGTTGATGTCGGAGATCTGCAGCCCGACGAGCGTCGCGATGGCCGCAGCGGCGTTCGGTGTCGAGGTCGACCTTGCCGAGCACGCGATGGCGGTCTTCGATCGCGAGCACGACCTGTTCGGCAACTGGAATCGAGCCGTCGCTCGGGCCAACGCTCTTGGTCTCGACGCTCATCTCGAACGCTTTGCGACTTGGCAGGCCGTTGCCGATCACCTCGCCGCCGGTCGGATCGTTATCGCCAGCGTCAACTACGCCGACGGCGAGGCTCCGACATTCATCGACAACGCGACCAACGGCCACCTCATCGTCATTCGTGGCCTCACGCCCGACGGTGACGCCATCGTGAACGATCCCGGAAGCCGAGATCGCGGTGAGGCAGTGGTCTACGCGAAGGAAGATCTGGAAACCGCCTGGTTTGCGAACGCGGGCGGCGTCGGTTACGTCATTGGGCCGGGCGAGCACGGTAAGGAGCTCGGCAAGCAGTGAGCCAGCAGGCGTCACCGTTGCACGACCTCCGCCATCTGCGGGCGCCGATCCACGAGTAGTTCGACAGCCTCCGCATCGTCGGGAGCATCGATCTGATGCTCGCCGGCTTCGAGGTCGACGCTCTTGGGCAGGCGTTGCCACTGGCCGTCGACCTTGGCGATGACGCGGAACGTTCCGGCTTCTTCGACCGTGACGCTCCACCCGCCGCTCTGCTCTGCGACGATCGGCATCGGGCGCCAGTCTGCCGGAAAGTGCGGGTTGTCTACCGGCTCCAGGTTCAAGCCGGCCAATTCTTCCGGATAAACATCCAAGACACCGCGGCTGAACCAGAGCACCCAGCCGCCGCCGTAGTCGCTGGCCGTCTCCATCGACTTCTCGATGTCCTCGAACAAAGCGTCTCGTGAAACGTCGAGGAACGCGTCGAGCTGCTTGCGAAGTCGCTCGGCCCTTTCTTCGTAATTCTCCTTCTCGCGATCCTCGTCGAACGCCATCATCGCCCCGGCCATGCCCAGCGGCGAGACGAGCTTGCCCGAGCCGTTCATCATGATGCCCGCGATCAGGTCCTCGCGACGGTTCGATTCGATCCGAACGGCCTGCTCATGAATGGTCGGCTCGAAGGAGCCGTACGTCGTGCGGTACGCCTGCGGGATGAACTCGTCCCATGCCTGGTCCTGCCACTCCACCCAGTTGCAGGCGTAGTTCGACAGGCTCCACGGGTGCGGGGCCGGGCTGACGCTGACGATCAGCCCCGGCCGTCGGGTCTTGAGCTCGCGGGCGAACCGCTCGGCGTATTCGGTGACCTTGTCGGCACGCCACTTGACCCACTGCGGGTCACGGGGGTCTTCGGGCGGACTGCGGCCGTCGTGCTCGCTCTGGTAGAGCGCGACCGTGTAATCGTCGTAGCCCATCTCCGTCGGCATCGCGATGCGGTCATCGAGCTGAACGCCGTCAAGGTCGTACTGGTCGACGGCTTCGAGCGTGATGTCCAGCAGCAACTGCTGCGGGCCAGGGTGGAGCGGATTCATCCAGACGAAAGGATTCTGCTCACCGACGACCTCACCGTCCTTCGTCCGCGTCAGCCAACCCTTCTCGTCGGCAATGGCTCGCAATTCGTTGTTCGTGTCCTTGAACGAGGCCATAAACCCGTACTCGAACCAGGCGACGACGATCAGGCCGTTGCGGTGGGCTTCGATCACCGTCTCTTGCAGCAAGTCACGCTGCAGCTCGGCTGGAGCGGCGTTGATCTTCATCGGCACGCCGATGAGCTCGTCCATGGTCTCGCTGGGAAACTCCGTGTACCCGTTCTTCCAGCATTCGACGTAAACGGTGTTGAGCCCGAGCTCCTTGAGCGTCGCCATCGACTCAGCGGTCTTGGCGGGCGTGGAGATGGCGTCGTTGGCGGTCGTTGTCATCCACGTGCCGCGTACCTTCGGCTCGGCAGACACGACCGTGACGAGGCCCAGAACAATGGCGAGCGAGAGCAGCTTCATTGGTTTCTCCGGCGGAGCAACACGAATCCACCCACCGCAGCGAGGGCGAGGGTGGTCGGCTCGGGAATCGTCACGAGCGGATTCGGGGCGAAGCCGTTGGATTCGATGTCGTAGTAACTTGCGATGGCGTCGAGGTAGCCGCCCGCGTCGGTGAGGCCGTCGCTGTACCAGAACGAGTGGCCGTAGGCGTTGTCGCTCTCGAGCTGGTCGAGCATCTGGAGGATGTCGGCCAGCGGCGTGTCGGCACCAGAGCCGAGAATCCGCAGGCCCGCCCCAAGGCGTGAGTCATCCGAAACCGACGCCAGTTGCGTCGCCCAGTCCCGGTCGAAGTCGCTCGACGTTAGCCGGTAGACCTGCGGCACGTATTCGTCGAACAGGCCTTGATCGACCCAGTCGGTCCAGTCGGCGAGGTACTGGTTGAAGCTGAACGGAAAAACGCTCGGCGTCAGCGAGACGACGTCGTCCGGCTGGGCATCGCGAACGGCCTGGCTGATCTCGCGGGCGAGCAGGTCGACCTTCGAGGAACGCCACGCCGTGAAGAAGGCGTCACTCGTCGAGGTTGGTGCACCGAAGCCGGTTTCGGCCTGATAGAGGTCGAGCGTCGTCTGGTCGAAGCCGAACTGCGAAGGCCAGGCGAGTCGGTCGTCGAACTGGACGCCGTGAACGCCCGGCACGCTGGCAGCTTCGACGGCGAGGTCGACGATCAGCTGCCGAACCTCGGGAATGGCCGGATTCATCCACGAGAAGCCGTTGGAGCTGTTGGTCAGGTTGCCGTTCTGGTCTTCGAGCAACCAGCCGTTCTGGAAGGCCACCCGGCCCAGCCCCCGCGGGGCCAGGGCAGCACTTCCAAACTGAGCGGCAAGGCCGTACTCCATCCAGGCGATGTTGACGAGGCCCTCGTCTGCCGCCGCGGCAGAGGATTCTGCCAACAGGTCCCGGCCGCCGATGAGCGGGTTGGTGCCCGCTCCTTCGAACCCTCCGAGCAGAGCATCGAGCGTGGGCGAGTCGAAGTTCGTGTAGCCGTTCTTGAGGGACTCGACGTAGACGGTGTTGAGGCCCGCATCGCGAAGCCGGCCGAAGGTCGTCGGCAGTTGGCTGACGCTTAAATCGTCGCTGGCGGTGGTCGTGAGCCAGGTCGCCCGCAGCTCGGGTGCTGCAAGTTGACCAGAAGCGCCGGCTGTCGAAGCGAAGAGGGCGGCGGCGGTACAACGAATGAAGCGTGGCGATGGCATAGAGTGGTGTCTACGGATTAGCGAGCGGCGAAGCCCGCGGCTGTGAGTCTTATATAACACGCAATGGCCTCACCTTACAACGTTGCTCTCGTCGGCGCCGGTGGAATCGCCGCCGCCCACCGCTCGGCCGCCGCCGACACCGAGGGCCGCGTTCGAGTCATCGCTGCCGTCGAGACCAATGCCGAAGCCCCGGCCGCCAACGACTTGCCGCTCTACGGCACGGTGGCTGCGTTGCTGGAAAGCGACGACCGCCCCGACGCCGTCATCGTCTGCACGCCGCCGAGCGTCCGAGGCGACGTTATCGAGCCGGCCGTCGAAGCCGGTTTGGCCGTGTTGTGCGAAAAGCCGCTCAGTCGCAGCACTGCCGAAGCCGACGCCTTGGTCGATCTTGCCGACCGTCACGATGCCGCCGAACGCTGCTTCGTCGGCTATTGCCACCGCTTTGCCCCCGCAGTCGTCGAGATGCGTCGCCGTCTCGAAGCAGGCGACCTCGGCACGCTGATCCGCTTCGAAAACACCTTTGCCTGCTGGCACCCGACGATGCGAGACCGGTGGATGAGCGACATCCCCATCAGCGGCGGCGGCAGCTTTCTCGACACGGGTTGCCACTCGCTGGACCTCTTTCGGTTCCTGGTCGATGAGGCGACGGGCCCGGAGACCATCCGCGGCGGCGTCTTCCACCGCGAATGGCAAGGCCGGGGCGAAAGCAATGCGACGATCCTCCTGCGAAGCTCGCAAGGCGCGGCTGGCATCATCAACAGCGGCTGGCAAGAGGCGGACCGGTTCCACGTCACGCTCGTCGGCACCAAGGGCTCGCTGAGCTACGACTACATGCAGCCCGAGACCCTCGTCTGGCACGCCAGCGAGAGCCCGGATACCTCTGAGATTTCGATCGAGACGCACGACGTCCGCTTCACCCGGCAGCTCGACGCCTTCGCCCGACGGGCCAGCGGAGCGACGCAACCGGGGGACGAGCGGCTTTGCACGTTTGCTGAGGCTCGCGAAGTCGCCCGCCTCGTCGATGCCGCTGTCGCGAAAAGTGGGTGAGAGATCGGGTTCAGCCGAGGGAGGTGCTGGTGAGAGGAAGGGGTGCATCGACGCTCCAGGAGCTTGGTTCCGCAGATCGACCACCGGGCTACGCCCTGCCATGCTTCGTAAATGCGACACGGCTCGCGGTTCAGATACAGGTCGACAGACTTTCCTCCACGAGCTCCTCGTAGTAGGCTGGTTTGAAGCGTCTTATATAAGACGCCTCCGCTCATGCCTGACGCTCCCGCGACATCGTCTTCCCCCATCGGCGTGGGTGTCGTGGGGCTCGGGTTCATGGGGAAGGCGCACATCGAGGCGTACCAAGCCGCGGACGTGCCGTGCCGGCTTGTCGCGGTAGCGGATCGCAGTCAGGAGCGCCGCACCGGCCGTCGTGGCGCTGGCGGCAACTTCGACATCGGTACCGATGGCCCGCTCTTCGATGCCGCAACCGTCACCGGCTACGCCGATGCGGACGAACTCTTTGCCGATCCTGCCGTCGATGTCGTCAGCATCACGACGCCGACCGACACGCACGTCCCGCTGGCCATTGCTGCTTTGCAGGCTGGCAAGCACGTTCTGGTCGAAAAGCCGCTAGCCGTCGACTCAGTTGACGTTGGACGGCTCGCCGCCGTTGCTGCGGAGTCGAATCGCCTCTGCATGCCCGCGATGTGCATGCGGCATTGGCCCGGCTGGACGTGGCTCATCGACCGCATCGGCGACCAGTCGCTGGGCCGGCTCAAGTCGATGACCCTCGAGCGCGTCGGAGCCCGCCCCGAGTGGAACGTCTTCTACGCCGATCCGTCTCGCAGCGGCGGGGCGTTGCTCGATCTGCACGTCCACGACAGCGACTTCCTCGTCGCCGCCCTCGGGCTGCCCCTTACCGTCACTTCCGTCGGCACGCTCGACTCGATCACCAGTTGCTACCATTTCGCCGACGTCGACCGCGTCGTGGCGCATGGGGCCTGGCTCACGCCCGGTACGCCGTTCCGCATGCGGTATCTCGCCGAGTTTGACGAAGCGACGGCCGACTTCGACCTTGCACGTGATCCGCCGTTGCTGCTGTGTCGCGACGGCGAGGCCGAGGCGGTCGAACTGCCCAGCGGCACGGGCTACGACGGCGAGATTCGGCACTTCCTTGGCGCCGTTGCCACCGGTGGTGAGGCGTCGCCGACTGTTGCCGATGCCGTCAAGACGCACCAACTCATCGACGCCGAGCGTCGCAGCCTGCAAGAGCAACGAAAGGTTCCGCTTTGACCGCATCCGCCCCCATGAAGCTCGGCGTTATCGGTGTCGATTCGTCGCACCTGCCCGCCTTCGCCACCCGCATCAAGGATCTGGCCCAAGCCGGTGAAAGCCGGTGCCTCGTGACGCATCGCTGGACTGACGGCGACCACGACATGCCTGCCGACGACGTTGCGACGTGGGAGCGGCAGGCGGACGAGCTGGGCGTCGAGGCGGTCGACCGACTTGATGATCTGCTCGATGCCGTCGACGGCGTGATGGTTTTGAGCGTCAACGGCCACCGACACCTCGGCCACGCGTTGCCCGCCCTCAAGCGAGGGCTGCCGACCTACGTCGACAAGCCGCTGACGTGCTCGCTGATTGAGGCCCGGCACCTGCTGTCAACCAGCCGCGACAGCGGGGCACGCTGCTACTCAGCGAGCAGCCTGCGGTTCGTCCAGGAACTCGAGACGCTGGACCGGTCTGCCCTCGGCGACGTCGTCGCCGTCGATGCCTTCGGCCCGGGCGAGCTCAACGACGCCATGGCAGGGCTCTTCTTCTACGGCGTCCACGCGATCGAACTTGTCGACGCGATCATGGGGCCGGGCGTCGGGCGGATCTCCAGCGTCTCGACCGCCGACCGCGACCTGATCCGCCTCGAGTACCGCGATGGTCGATTCGTGTCGATCCGCCTCGAGCGCAAGGGCGGCTACGCGTTTGGTGCGACCGTTCACGGCGCGAAGGCGGCTTCGTCGTTCGTCGTCGACTTCGAACCCGTCTACGCCCGACTCGTTCGTGGCATGACGCGGTTCTTCGAGGGCGGTCCGCCGCCGGTGGATCTGCGGGACATCGTCGAGAACGTCGCGGTGATGGAGGCCGGCAACGAATCGCAAGCTAACGACGGAGCCTGGGTCGAGGTCGAGGAGGTCGCATGAAACTCATCTCTCTGTTGCTGATTCTCCTGCTCTGCACCGCGATTAGGGCGGACGATCCAACGACGCAACCGCGCGACAAGTGGACGCTCGACCGGGCCATGGCCGTGCTCGATGATCGGCCGGCCTGGGGCGATTTTCCGGACATCGCGACGCTCGTCCCGCGGCATCCGGCGGAGGAACTGCTCGTCGGGATGACGATCGTCCTCGATCCAGGTCACGGCGGCGACGCCCACCTGCCCGGCTACAAGCGTGGCCCGACTGGCGTGCGGGAAGCGGAGATCAACCTTCGCGTCGCGAAGCTGCTCGAAAAGCTCCTGACCGATGCGGGCGTCAATGTCATTCTGACCCGTGACGTCGACCGCGACCTGTCGCTGGTTGATCGGGCCGCTGTGGCGAACCGGGCGGAGGCGGAGTTGTTCATCTCGATCCACCACAACGCGGTCGACCGGCCGCAGGTGAACTTTACCAGCATCTGGCTTCACGGCGATCTTGCCGAGGCCGGTCCCGAGCTCGCCGCCGCCGGCTCAGTTGCCAAAGCCCTGGAGCGTCACCTTCGGACGGACGTCGGCTACACGGCCCGCTTGATGAGCGACTTCCAGATGTTCCGCAGCGGCTTTGGCGTCCTGAGGGCAGCAAAAGTGCCAGCGATGCTGCTCGAGAGCAGCTTTCACTCGAATCCCCAGGAAGAACAACGGCTTGACGATGCGAGGCACAATCTGCGTGAGGCTTACGCGATCTACGAAGGCTTGTGCGAATGGGCCCGCGGCGGCGTGCCGACCCAGACGGTAATGCTCTCGCCGCAGGAGGACCGCGTGCAGCTTCAAGTCAAGCTCGACACTGGCCTGCCCGCGTGGTGGGGCGACGACCTGCGAGGCCCGGTCGCCCCGTCCATCAGTATCGAGGCCGATGGCAGCCGCGTGTGGCACACCTTCGACCGCGGCACTCGCACTGCCTCGGCTGACCTGCCCGCTGATGTCACATCCGTCTCTATCTCGCACTTCAACACCAACGGCCACCGCAATTGGCCTCGCGACTACTTCGTGGTTCTAACCGACGGCGACACGCATCTTGTGACGGAACGACCGACCACCCGCCCCACGACGCAGCCGATGATCGACCAGCCGTGGCTCCGTGTGCGCCAGCAAGACCTGCCGATCACGCTCCTCGACGGCGGCGCGACGGCGGCGTCGCAGGAGGTCCTTGACGCAATCGAGTTGCCCCAGGGCAGTGCCTTGACGATCGCCAACGTCAGCCCGTCCGGCGGCGTCCGGGCGATGCGATGGCGAGACTCGCGGAACCAAGGCTTTTACCCAGCCAGCACCGTCAAGCTCGCGACCGCCCTCATGACGCTCCGACAGGTCGATGAGCTTGATGGCAAGGTGTCCTTCAATCACGTCAACGTCTCGCTCGACGGCAGCGAGCCGAAGCCCGTGAAAGACCTGCTGCGGGCGATGATCGCCGACAGCGACAACGACGACTTCAACACGCTCCAGGAAGTCGCCGGCTTTGCCGAGACGGCCCAGTACATGGAAGACGTCGGCTGCGACACCTTCATCATCCGCCGCCACTTCACCCGGCCGCACTGGAACCACAGCCGCGATGCCGCCTTCATCGTGGACGGCGAGACGATCGACGTGCCGGCCCGACCCGGACCTGACTTCGCATTGAACCGGGCCGGTGGCGAGTCGAATTGGTCGAACGCCGACGACTTCGTCCGCCTCGTCGCGGCGACATTCTTTACCAAGGTTCGCGAGCTCGACGGCTTCGACACGCTGGCGGAGGCAATGGCGAACAACAACGACCCGTTCGTCGGCCGCGGCGTCGATCGGCTCGGCGGGTTCCGCACCTCCGGCAAGCCCGGCTGGTGGCCCGGCGACGGAGCTTTCTGCGACGCCGCCTACGTCTACGACGAGCAGAACGACCGCCACTACCTTGTCGGCATCTACTGGCAAGGCGAGGCCAGAGATAACGACGAGGTCGGCCAGGACGAGCTCGACCGGGCCCGCACCGGCATCGCCGACGCGGTCGAGCAGACCTTCAGAGCCATCCGCGACGGGAGGATTCGCCTGTGATCCGTCACTGCCTCGTCATCATCAGCCTGCTGCTGAGCGTCGTACTCGCGGCATCGGCGAGGGGCTTCGTCATTGAGACGATCGAGCTGGACACGCCCGATGGCCTGGCCCGCGGGAAGCTGGCGGTCATCGACCTGTCGGATCCGGCTGTCGGTATTCGGGCGATCGTGCCGCTGCGAGAGGACGGCGAGCTGGCACCTTGCACGACGGAGTCGCTCGTCCGGGAAGGGCAGGCCGACCTGGCAGTCAATGCCAACTTCTTCGGCGGCAACGGCATCATCGGCTTAGCCGTCGTCGACGGCACGACGATCAGTGGGCCTCGCGGCAACGACCCGGTCCTGCTCATCCACCACAACGGACGAGCAACCATCACGGCTGGCGTTGATGATCTTGACGAGGTCGCTCAGGGCGTGGCCGGAGTGGGGCCGAGTTCGACGGCGGCGGTCGGAACGCTGTTGGTCAAGGATGGAGCGAATGTCGGAGCCACTGCCCGCGTCGAGGCGGCGGCGCGTCATCCTCGAACTGCTGCCGGCGTTGATGCGGAGGGGCAGACGCTGTTCCTCCTCGTCATTGACGGGCGTCAGCCGGGGCACAGCGTCGGCGTGACGCTGCCAGAGCTGGCGGACGTCCTGATCCGTCACGGAGCGCACGATGCTTTGAACCTTGACGGCGGCGGTTCATCGGGCATGTTCTGGCGGGACGGCGACATGGTGCGAGGCACCCGGCAGTCCGGCGAAGTGCGGCGAGTCGTGCCCGTGCACCTGGGCGTGAGCATCACGCCGCCGATTCCGACGACACAGGAGGCCTCGCCATGAGTACGCTTACCAAGGTGACCAAGCGGGCTCGATCACGACCATCCCGCGTCAAGGAGCCGGTGATCACGTCAACGGCATCAACGACGCTGGAACCTGTCTGCTCCGAGCCGGGAAAACCGCTGTACGTCATCACTCGCGAAGCCATCAAACGGGCGATCGACACCGGCCAGTACGAGCCGGGGCAGCGAATTCCGTCAACCGCGGAAATGTCCCGACAGCTCAACGTCTCGCTCGTCACGGCACACCGTGCGTTGGGCGACCTCGTCAACGACGGCGTCCTGCACCGACATCAAGGCCGCGGCACCTTCGTCCGAGAGACGCCACGAAGCGGAAACGAACGCCCCGCCGCCGTCGGCCGGATCGGCCTCGTCGTGCACCGCGAAAGCAGCCTTGCCGACCACTTTCACGGCCAACTGCTCGAAGGCATTCGGCAAGGAGCACGGGCGGCTTACCTGGATCTGATGCTCCTTCGCTTCGGCGATGACCTCAACGGCGAGTGCGACGGCTTTCTGTGGGTCAACCCGTTGCCCGGTGAGGTCGGAGACATGCTCGAACGCTCCGCACCAAGGCCTTGCGTCATTGCCGGTGCCCGGGTGCCGCCGGAACTCGAAGGTGACGTCGCCGCCGTCGATGCCGATAACTTCGGGCTCGCCACGAAGGCGGCGGAGCACTTGCTGGAACTCGGCCATCGTCGTCTCGGGTACGTCGGTGGCGGAGACGGAGAGGAGGCGACGTTCAACACCGCCGATCGCTGGCGAGGCTTTCTGCAGGCTTGTGAGGCTGGTGGCGTGACGCTGACGCCCGAGGACAAGGTCGATGCCCGCTCCTGGCGTCTGAATCAGGAAGAACGGGCCGGGCTCGTCGAGATGCTGCGTCGCGATGATCGGCCGACGGCGATCTTTGCTGCCGGTTACTACCACGCCCTCGACGTCTACGCCGCGGCGGCGGAAGTGGGGCTGAAGCTGCCGGACGATCTGAGCGTGATCGGCGTCGATGATCCGCCCTCGGCCGAGCATTTATCGCCGCCACTGACTGCGGTGCGACAACCCCTGGTGCGACTCGGGCGTGCAGCCGTCGATGCGCTGGTATCGCTACGTCAGTCGGACGGCAAAGCCAAAACGCTGCTGCTCGATGCGGAACTTGTCGTCCGCGTCAGCACGTGCCCGCCGGCCTCATGAAGACGGACGTCCTCATCGTCGGCGGCGGCTGTGGCGGCGTCGCGGCGGCCCTGGCGGTGACAAGAGCAGGGCGCACGTGCATCATCGCCGAGCCGACGAGGTGGCTCGGCGGTCAACTGACGAGTCAGGCCGTTCCGCCGGACGAGCACCGGTGGATCGAGGAACCCTGGGGCTGCAACCGCAGTTACGGCGACTTCCGCCGCCGCGTCCGCGATTGGTACCGGCAGTACGGCAATCTCACGCAAGACGCTGCTCGCCAAGATCGCCTCAACCCCGGCGACGGCTGGGTCAGCCGCCTCTGCTTCGACCCTCGGGTCGGCGTGGCGGTGATTGACGACCTGCTCGCCCCGCACGTCGCCGCCGGTCGGATTCACTTGCTGTATCAAGCTCGCCCCGTCGCCGCCGATGTCGACGGAAAGTGCGTGAAGGCGATGACGTTTGAAGTTGCCGACACGACGACCACCATCGAAGCCAGCTACTTTCTCGACGCCAGCGACTTCGGCGACGTCTACCCACTCGTCGGCTGCGACTTCATGCTCGGTGCCGAGGCCAGCGATGTCTTCGGCGAGTTACACGGCCGCGACGATCTGGAAAACGCGACGGATTCAACGGACCAGCAGGCTCTGACGTGGTGCTTCGCCATCGAGCACCGGCCGGGGGAGGATCACACGATCAATCGACCCGACCAGTACGCCAACTGGCGAGACTTCGTGCCCGCCCTCACGCCGCCGTGGCCGGGTCGGTTGTTCTCGTGGCAGATCGACGATGCCGACGATCCCAAGACACTGGCGATGATCCCGCCACCCGACGGTCCCGAGGGCGACGAGCTGGAGCTGTGGCGTTATCGACGCATCGTCGCCGCTCACCATCATACCGGCGGCCGAGACGACGTTTGCCTTTGGAACACGGTGCAGACCGACTACTTCCGCCAGCCCGCGGTGCTGCCTGGGGATGACCCCTATGCCGGTCGCGATGCGTGCATGGCGGCGACGCGCCAGATGAGCCGGTGCTTCCTGTACTGGCTTCAAACTGAGGCTCCGCGGCACGACGACGGCCACGGTCACCCGGGCCTGCGTCTGTGCGGCGAACCGTTGGGCACTGACGACGGTTTGGCGATGGCGTGCTACGTCCGCGAAGGCCGGCGCCTCGCTGCCGAAACCGTGGTCACCGAAGCTCATGTCGGCGTCGAGCAACGTGGCGACACTCGCGGCCACGTCTTCGCCGACGCTGTCGCCATCGGCCACTACATGATCGACTTGCACCCCACGGCGGCAGGTCGCAACAGCGTCTACGTCGAGGCCGCCCCTTACACGATACCGCTGCGAAGCCTCTTGCCACGCGATGGCGGGGCGGGCAGCGCGAATGTGCTGGCGGCGGGGAAGTCGCTGGGCGTCAGTCACGTCGCTAATGGATGCACGCGGCTGCATCCGACGGAGTGGGCAGTCGGCGAGGCGGCGGGAGCTTTGGCGGCGTGGTGTCTGGAGCACGACCGCACGCCGCACGGCGTGAGCGGGTCGAGATCTGATTTTGCGGCCTTTCGCGATCAGCTGGTTCAGGCCGGTGCTGCGGTTTCTTGGCCCGACGACTTGTCTTGAGGTAGGTTGCGGGGCCGCTTCGACGCGTGTCGGGGCGAGATGTCGTTGACACGGCCCGAAAGGGTTGTAGATTCGGCGTTATATAAGAATCCGGCCGGCGGCGGCAGGCGAACGTTTTGCCACAGCCCGTACCGTCGCCACCCATTCCGTTCAGGAGAAGGATAGAGATGCTCAACCGTTCCACCACCCTCGCCGCTGCCGTCGCTGCAGTCGGCCTCGCCGGCCACGCGTCGGCTCAACTCATCGCCGCCGACAGCTTCGTCACCGACGGCAACGCCAACACCTACAACGACAACGCCAACATCGGCGGGCAGACCTCGTCGGTCGGCATCACCGGCTTCTCCGGTGCCTGGTCGTCCGGCAGCGCCAACATCCAGCCGGACCTCGTGACGCTCACCCAGCCGCCGGTCACCGATGCCTACGCCGCCGGTGGCAAGGGCGTCTACGTCGCCAGCTCGTTCGACTTCTACCGCAGTGCGAACCACGCGCTCGACTCCTACGCCCAAGCCGGCGAGTACTGGATGAGCTTTCTGGTCAACCCGGGCGGCAGCTTCGGCTCGGCCGGCAGCAGCGACGGCCGGGCGGTCGTCGGGTTCACCAACTTCTACAACTCCGCCACCTTCAACAACGACGCCGGCAGCGCCAACCTCTTCGGCCTGAGCGTCGGCTACAAGGGCACCGGCGCCGGCGGACCGGACGATTTCGACCTCGTCATGTACGCCCGCGACGGCTCGGGCGACGCGTTCGACTTCGTTCTGAACGACACGCCCGTGGCCAACGAGACCAGCTTGGTCCTCCTGAAAGTCACGCCGCAAGCCGGTCCGGACGTCGTGGACTACTGGGTCAACCCGTCGGATGCCTCCTCCGAGGCCGCGCTCGACCTGACGGCCGCCCAGATGGGTTCCTACGCCACCTTCGCCTTCAACACGCCCGGCGACGTCGATCGTCTGTCTGTCACGACGAGCGACTGGTCGCGGACGTTCTTCTACGACGAGCCGCGCTTCGCCTATGACCTGGCAAGCGTCGCCGCGATTCCGGAGCCGACGACGGCTGGCGTGCTGGCGTTGGCTGCCGGTGGGTTCCTCGTTCGCCGCCGCCGCTGATTGATCTCGTTTCGCCCTTGGCCGCTTAACGGCGGCCAGGGGCTTTTGCGGGTCGTTCCGCACCCCCACTTCCCCTCCCGGAGCAGGAATGAAAAAGCACACTCTCGCCCTAACGGCACCGCTCGCCGTCGCCTTCGCCGCCTCGGCACAGGCTCAACTCATCGCCGCCGACTCCTTCGTGATCGGCCCCGGCTCCGATACCTATACCGAAGGCTTCGGCAACCGGATCGACGACAACAACGTCACCGTCGGTGCCACCGGATTCTCCGAAGGCTTTACCGCCGGCTCGGCCAACTTCTTCGCCAGCGACATCACGCTCGACGTCCCGCCCGCGACCGACAACTATGCCGACGGCGGCAAGGGTGCTTACGGCGCCAGCACCTTCAACGCCTTCCGCCGGGCCTTTCGTCCGCTCGACGAGTACACGCCCGTCGAAAACGGCGAGGGCGACTACTACATGAGCTTCGTCATGAACGCCGGCGGCTCGTTCCTCGCCAGCGGCCTGACTGACGGCTACGCCCTGGCCGGCTACACCAACTTCTTCGACGTCCCCGAATTCGCCAACCTCCCTGACTCGGCCAACGTCTTCGGCCTGCAGGTCGGCTACAAGGGTGACGGCACGCGCACCGACGACGGCTTCGACGTCGTCCTGCGGGCACGCGGTGCCTCGGGCGACCTCGAGGACACGATCATCTCGCCCGGCGTCTCGAACCGGGACGACCTCATCGTCCTAAAGGTCTCGCCCACCGCCGCGGAAGACCAGGTCACCTACTGGCTCAACCCGACCGACACCCTCAGCGACGCCGACCTCGATAGCACCGCTCTCGCCACCGGCACCGTGGCGACGAACGCGTTCAACACGCCCGGCGACGTTGATCGCTTCAACGTCCTGACCGTCAACTGGGCCCGCAGCCTCTTCTTCGATGAGCCGCGCTTCGCCTACGACCTCGACAGCCTGTTCGACAACATGGACACGCTGCTGCCCGGCGATGCCGACGGCGACGGCGACGTCGACCTGGCCGACTTCACCATTCTCCGCAACAACTTCGGCGTCGACATGGGTGCCACCGTCATGACCGGTGACTTCAACGGCGACGGCACGGTCGACCTCGCCGACTTCACGATTCTGCGCAACAACTTCGGCACGACCAGCGATAGCGACATCGCGGCGATCAACGCCTGGTACGCGTCGGTCGTCCCCGAGCCGACGACGATGGCCCTGCTCGGCATGGGCTCCCTGGCCCTGCTTCGGCGTCGCCGGTAAGAGGGATACCGCGATGTTTTCGGCTGACGCCGTGAACATCGCTTGCCTGTTGGGAGAATTACCTTTTGCCTCAACTCACACGCCCGCCCCTGGAGGAACCCATGGTCGCTCCCAAACTACAATCCAGTCGTCACGGCTTTACGCTCGTCGAGCTGCTCGTCGTCATCGGCATCATCGCACTGCTGGTCGGCATTTTGCTGCCGACGCTGAGCCGTGCCCGCCAGTCGGCGAACGACGTTAAGTGCGCCAGCAACCTCCGGCAGCTGGCGACTTCGTTGGTGAATTACTCGATCGACTTTGATTCGCGGTATCCGACGAACTTCTATCGGGTCGCTATTGTGCCGGGCAACACCCTGGCGGGCGAGCGGACGTTGGAGTGGCTGGCAGCTGAACGAATCGGACTTTATCTGCCAAAGGACGATCTCGCGGCCGGCACGGACAATTTGCTTGGCGGTGCATTTCTCTGCCCATCTGATGAACCTGAGGCATTGCGTTCCTACGCAATGAATGCATTCGCTAGCAGTGATCTGCATCGCGGTGCGATCGGGCCCGATGCGGACGGAAACACAGGGCTTCCGCAGGTCTTTTTCGATGACCTTGTCGGTGACGCACAGCCTTCGACCGGTCTTCCTCGTGGTCAGCAGTGGAATGCCACTGTCAGTGACGCGACCAGCATGGTGCTGCTCGGGGAGACGCACCAGATCTCTTCCGATACCGCTGGCAGCTATTCTCGGCCTCTCATGGGTGGTTCGCACGGCGTGACGCCCGCGGCCAAGTTTATTGAGGTGCAGGTCAGCCCGTTCCCGAACACCGGCACGCTTGCCCCGGGTCAGGTCGCGACCGACATCGAATACTCCCGCCACGGCCGTGATGCTCCGGAGGCGACCGAGCCGCAGTTCGACGGAGCCGCCGCCAATTTCGCCTTTGCTGACGGCCACGTCGAGAAGCTCGACTCGACCGCTATGGCCCTGGTCGGAGACCGTGCCGACCCCGACACCTGGATCAGCACCGGCAAGGCGAAGTGGTCGCCGCTCGACGAGAAGCTCATCGAGTACGAAGCCAGCCGGTAGGGCTTCTCCTACGACATCGACCGATCCTCTGGCCGACGCCGGGCGAGGACGTTGAGCCCTCCAGCCCCATCTTCTCCAGCACCGACCGGCCTTCCCACACGCCGGTCGGTGCTGTTGTCTGCGTTGGCCGCAGGATCGGCGTCGCTGCTGGGGTGCGGCGGAGACAGCAGCGGCAAGGTGCTCGACCTCTGGACCTGGGCCCTGCGGCCACGGTTCGACGACCTCATCGGTGCTGCCATTGCCGACTTCGAGTCACAGCATGCGGGGCTGCGGGTTCGTTGGACGGACGTCGCGGCGGAGGCGACGCAGCGAAAGGTCTTTGCCGCCGGCGCTGCCGGAACGATGCCGGACGTCATCAACCTGCCGGACCAGCATTTTGCGAAGTTCGCCAAGCTCGGAGCTTTCCGGCCGCTTGGCGACGTTTCGCCGGGTGACCCGGCGGAGCGATACGTGCCCGGAGCCCTCGATGCCTGTCGTGTCGATGGCCAATTGCTGGGGTATCCGTGGTATCTGTCGACAACGGTTCGCGTCATGAACCGCCGCCTGCTCGCCGAGGGCGGCTTGACGCCGGACACCCTCGGCCGCGACTGGCAGACCCTGCTCGACCAGGCCCGGCCGTTCAAGGAGGCGACGGGCAAGCACCTCTTCTCGATCCAGCTCGGCGACCGCAGCGACCTGCCGGCGATGATGCTGAGCGACGGCATCGACCTCGTCACGCCGCACCCCGACGGCGGCATGCGGGCGACGCTCACCACGCCGCGGGTCATCGACACGATCACAACCTGGGCCGACGCCTTTTCCGACGGCACCCTGCCCCGATCAGCGGCGACGGGAGGTTACGAAGGCCTCGTCCTGGGCATGACCGGCGGCAGCGTCGCGATGATCAATGCCAACGCACTCAACCGCATCGCAACCGAGGCCCCGCGAGTTTACGAAGACATTGTCGTGGGTGGCGGTGTCGTCGGGTCGCTGGGCGTGCCGGGGATGGCGGTGACGCATGTCAGCGTCTCGGCGTTGTCGCGTCACCCGCACGAAGCCGCGGCGTTGGCCTGGCATCTGACGGGGCCGAAGTGGCAAACTGAACTCGCCCTCGATGCGGGCCGCTCGCCGAGCACATTGGCGTCGCTGGACGACAGCCGTTTTGCCGCGACGACTGATGACCCGCAGGCGATCGCGACGGAGATGGGCGTCGAGCAGGTTCGCGACGCTCAGGCCTTCGCTCCGCCCACCGGCACCTGGCCCGACCTGCGACGCGTCTTCAACGAAGCGATGAAGCGGGTCCTTCTGGAGGGCGAGCCCGTCGCCGACGCGATGGCGGCGACGGAAGCCGAGTGGAATCGCATCCTTCGCGCCGACGCGGCAGGGGAGCCCTACGCGTGAGTGGTCCGCAGACGAAGCTGACGGGAGCCGCACCAGGTCCCGGAGCCGCGGACCCACGGTCCGCCGGTCTGACGAGTCACGAGGCTCGGGATCTGTCGCCTTCCGAGGTGCGATCTGGAACAGCGGGAGACCCTTCTGCGAAAGCCACCCCGGCATCGCGGTCTGGCTCGGCAGACCTGCGGACCGTGGGTCCGCGGCTCAACGATCTCCGTCCGCATGGGGCGATGACGCCTTACCTCTTTCTCGCACCGGCGGTGCTGGTGCTGGGCGTCTTTGTGATCTGGGCCTTCGTGCAGGTGGCCTATTTGTCATTCACGCGTGTCCAGATTTTCGGCGACGGCTCGTTGCTTGGGCGGGCGGAGTGGGTTGGGTTCGACAACTACACACGCGTGCTAGGCGGCGGGCGATTCTGGTGGTGCCTGCTCAACAGCTTCGTCTACCTGCTCGTCACGCCCGCCGTGATGGGGGTGTCGCTGCTGGCGGCGATGACGGTGCACAGCGGCCTGCGCGGGACGGGGCCGTGGCTGCGGGCGTTGCTCTTCCTGCCGGTCGTCACGCCGACCATCGTCGCGGCGGTCGCGTGGCGTCTCCTGTTCAACGAGCAGGACGGCCTGCTCAACCACACGCTCGGCACCGTCGGCGTCGGCCCGATTCCGTGGCTTACTGGTTGGCCCTGGATCCTCGTGACCGCGATGGTCGTGACGCTCTGGAAGGGCTTCGGCTACTACATGATGATTTTCCTCGCGGGCCTGATGAGCGTGCCGCGTGAGCTGGAGGAGGCCGCGAGCATCGACGGTGCCGGGCGGCTGGGCATCTTCCGTCACGTCACCTTGCCGTCGCTTCGGCCGGTGCTGGTGTTGGTCCTCGTCATCAGCTCGATTGCCGCGTTGAAGGTCTTCGACGAGCTGTACGTCGTAGCCAAGGGCGTCTCGGCGGAGAGCAAGACCGTCGTGCCGCTGATCTATGAAACGGCCTTCGAAGGCGGCAACTTCGGGATGGCCAGTGCGATCGGCGTGTGTTTGTTTCTCGTGCTGCTCGCCTTCTCGCTGGTCAACCTCCGTCTGACGCGGGAGGCGGATTGAGCGACTTCACCACCGAGCGTCCCGGCAGTCTCAAGGCGACGTACTACGTGATGGCGTTGCTCCTGGCGATCCTCGCGGCGGGGCCGGCCTTGTGGTTGCTCAACGTCGCGCTTCAGCCGAGCGATGTCGGCTTCAGCGAACTGACGCCGCCGACGAAGTGGACGGGCGAGAACTTCACCGGCGTGACCCGGGAAGCCGGCATCTGGCGGCCGATGCTCAACAGCGTCTTTGTGACGCTCTGCCAGACGGTGCTCAACGTCCTGCTCGCCGCCCTCGCGGCATATCCGCTGGCCCGCATGCGGTTCCGAGGCCGGGACACGCTCTTCGTCCTCGTGCTCGCGACGCTGATGGTGCCCGAGCAGGTGACGGTCGTGCCGCTCTTCGTGACCATCAGCGACCTGGGCCTCTACGACACACTCGTCGCCGTCTTCCTGCCGTTCAGCGTGACGGCGTTCGGCATTTACTTGTGCCGCCAGGCCTTCCTCGGCGTGCCGGAGTCGCTCGAAGAAGCGGCCCGCATCGACGGCGCGAGCAGCTTGGCCGTCTGGTGGCACGTCATGCTGCCGCTGAGTCGGCCGACGCTGGCGACGCTGGCGGTCTTCAGCGTGATCGGTGCCTGGAGCAACCTGTTGTGGCCGCTGATCGTCCTGCAACGCGACGAGAACTTCACGCTGCCGGTGGCGATTAACTTGCTGCTGGGCGTCTTCTCGACGAACCCTCGCTACGCCTACGCCGCCAGCGTGTTGGCGCTTGTGCCGATGGTGATCGTCTATCTGCTGATGCAACGCTGGCTGACCCGTGGCCTGCTGGCCGGGGCGGTCAAAGGATAAGAAACACCCCATGAACGACTCTCTGCTCAATGTCTCCATCGTCGGCCTCGGCCCCATCGGCCTCGCCGCGGCTCAGGCCGTCGCGCGCGACCCCGGCATGAACCTCGCCGGCCTCGTCGACAAGTCGCCGGACCTCGTCGGCACCCATTCCGTTGGCGATCTGGTCGTGACGTCGGAGCTCGATGATGCCGACGTCGCGATCGTCTGCACGACGAGCAACTTCGACGAGATGGTGCCGATCCTCGACGCGGCGATGCAGAACGGCACGCACGTGGTTAGCTCCTGCGAGCAGATGCTCTGGCCTTCGTACCGCCACCCGGAGCTGGCCGACGAGGTCGATCAACGGGCGAGGGCGGCGGGCGTGACGTTGCTGGGGACGGGTGTGAATCCAGGCTTCGCCCTCGACGTGTTGCCGGTCGTTTTGAGTTCGATGGTGCTGGAAGTCCGCAAGATCAAGGCGATTCGTCGCGTCGACGCCAGCACGCGACGCAAGCCGCTGCAGGCGAAGGTCGGAGCGACGCTGACGCCCGAAGCCTTTGCCGAACGCAAAGCGGCCGACACCATCGGACATCGTGGCATGGCGGAAAGTGTCGCCCTTGTCGCCGCAGCGCTGGGTCGCGAGATCGAGCCGGGCGGCGTGACGGAGACGCTCGAACCGGTGCTTGCCGAGACGCCGACCGTTAGCGCCCTCGGCACGATCCAGCCGGGGCAGGTCGCGGGCATCCACAATGTCGGCAAGTGGCAGGGCGACGGCTTGTCGATCGACCTCGACCTCATCATGAGCGTCGGCTGGCCCGAGCCGCACGACAGCGTCGAGATCGACGGCCCGGTGCCGCTGTCGCTCCGCATAGACGGCGGCACACCGGGTGACACCGCGACCGTCGCCGCCCTCGTCAACGCCGCCCGCTTCATGCCGCACTGTCAGCCGGGTCTGCGGACCATGCTCGACCTCGGCCACCAGATTGCCGCTCGATAAGGAGATTCCTCGTGATTCAGAATCTTGATTCCCTTGCCGTCTGTTCCTGGTCGCTCGAGCCGACGAGCTGCGACGATCTCATCGCCAAGGTCCGCCAGTGCGGGCTGACCGCGGTGCAGCTTCATCTCGATCCTCTCAGCGATGCGGGTTGGGAGCAGACGCCGCAGCGGCTTCGTGATGCGGGCATTGAGGTCATCAGCGGCATGGTCAACTGCGTCGGCGAGGACTACGCGTCCATCGCGGCCATCACACGGACGGGCGGCGTCGTGCCGGACGAGACGTGGCCGAACACTCGCGACGCCATGCAGCAGGCGGCGACATTTGCGAAGGCGATGAACCTATCGCTCGTCACCTTTCATGCCGGGTTTATTCCACACGACGCGGCCGATCCTTCGCAGGCCAAAATCCTCGACCGCCTCCGAGAATCGGCCTCGATCTTCGCCGACGTCGGCAGCGCGATCGCCCTGGAGACAGGCCAGGAACCGGCGGAGGCGTTGCAGGCTGTACTCGAAGCGCTCGACCGCGAGAAGGTCGGCGTAAACTTCGACCCGGCCAACATGATCCTCTACGGCAGCGGCGACCCGATCTCGGCCCTCAAGACGCTGCTGCCAAGGGTCCGCCAAGTCCACCTCAAGGATGCCGTCGCGTCGAATGCTTCAGGCAGCGAGTGGGGCAGCGAGGTGCCGGTCGGCGAAGGCAGCGTCGACTGGCCTGGATTCTTCGCCACGATCGACACGGCCAACGTGAACGCTGCGATTGAACGCGAAGCCGGGGAGGCTCGCGTTGATGACGTGCGGACGGCGGTGCGGTTTGTCGATCAGCTTGCTGCTTGACTGACTTCTCCGTCATCCCGAGCGAAGCCGAGGGAACTCGCTCGATGCTCCTACGCTCGCGAACTAGGTCCTTCGGCTCGCTGCGCTCGCTCAGGATGACGGAGGGGCAACGTCCTACCAGCTCCGGCCGTCCGTCGGTGGGCGGATGCTGTTGTTGCGGTAGCCTTCGATCAACCGTTCGAGCATTCGCATCTCATTACGCAATTCCGCTCCACGCTCGGTATCGCCCATGCGACGCGGCTTATCGAATTGCTGTATCGGCTGAACCTGCGGGACGATGTCGACACCTTCGGCAATCGCCGACTCGACCGAGTCGAAATGGTGGTGCATCGCCAGGACCGTCTTGTCCGGCTCAAGCACCAGCGTATAGCCGCGATCGCCGTAGGCCTCACTGAAGGCACCGTCGATCGTGATGGCCTTGCCGCTCCGCTTCATCGGATCCTCGCCCGCCTCAATCTTGACCGGCACGTGGCCGTTGACGATCAGGCCCCGCTCCGGATCAACCCCGAAGTCTCGCAACACCTTCTCGCAGAACCACGGCTCATGAATGAGCTTGAAGTACGGGTTCTTCTCTTCGTGGTGCGTTGCCTTGTCGTCGATGAAGTCTCGCTCGAACGTCTTGATTCGGTCCTTGCCGAACAGCGGTGAACGTGGACCGTTCCAGAGATACCACAGGAAATCCAGGTCATCCTCCCGGCGGTGCGACAGGGCCCGCAGGACCACTCGCTCGATTGCGTCGAACATGGCCTGGCCCGCGACCTCCTGGCCGTCGATTTCCAGCGGCAGAAAGTCGCCCGCGTCGTCTGTTGCGACGCAGCCGTGAAAGATGAGATGGTCGTCCCGTCGCAGGTACATGCTGCCGTGCGAGACGAGGTACCGCATCTGCCGCTGAAGCGGGGCGCTGCACTGGAAGCTGTTCTTGAGCCGGTCGAGGCAGATCTGCTCATCCGGGCTGAGCTGGTAGGGGTGATTCGGGTCGATCGTCGGCAGCCGCTTGTCGCGAAGTTGGTAGACGTCGCCGTCGAGCGTGATGGTGCCGTTCTCGCGGTCGATGCGGTGCATCAGCCGGCGGTCGTCTAGCTCCCATTCCGGGTGCCGCTCGATCATCTGGCCCTCGAGCTTGAACTGCATGATGGCAACCGCCTTCTGCATGCGGGCAATGAGCCACTTGGGCCGCATGCCTTCTGGCTTGGGCAGGAAGTGAACCGCCGGGTCGCCGTCGTAGACGCTGCGGACGAGGTTGTCGAGCGGCGTGAGCGGGATGCCGTAGCCCTCGTCGATCTGGCTCAAACGCCTGTATCGCAGCGACACCCGCAGGCACAGGCAGATCAACGCCTCGTTGCCGAGGGCCGCCCCGAGCCAGGTGACGTCGTGGTTGCCCCAGACGATTCGCACCTTCGGCTGCTGGCTGAGGTAGTCGATGACGCGGTCGCCCCGCGGCCCGCGATCCCAGCAGTCGCCGTTGATGATGAGCTCGTAGATCGCCAAGTTGCGAACAAGCCTGCCCACGACGTGGACGAGGTCGAGTGCGGCATCTCGACTCGCCAGCTCCGCGACGATGGCATTGAAGAAGTCGTCGCTGCGGCCTGTCGTTGGCTCCTGCATCATCTCGACGAGCAGCTCACGATGCGCCTGTGGAAAGACGCCAATCTGCCGCTTGAGGCTGTAGCTGGTAGATAGCTCGCGAGCGAGTTCCAGCTGGAGCTGGAGCATGCGCGAGACGTATTGCTGGATGTCGTTGCGGTTGGTCAGCGTCCGCTTGAGCGTTTCGGTGACTTCGGCCGGATAGAAGGTCAGCGTCAAGAACTCTTGGAGCTCGTCATCGCTCAGGCGGCGAGCGAACAGCTTTTCGATGGTTGGCCGAAGAGTGCCGCTGGCGTTGTTGATGATGTGGCGGAGCTTCTTGTCTTCTCCATGGATGTCGCTGATGACGTGCACGGTGCCTTTAGGGAGCGTGCAGACGGCGGAGAGCCGGGCCAGTTCGGCCATGGCAGCCTCGACGGTCGGGAATCGTTCGGCCAGCTGTTGAAGCAGGACCAGCTCGTAATCATCTCCACGGGACATCTCTGTCATGAGCGGTCAATCTAGGAGAGCCGGCGGTGCCGGCGCCGCTTGTAGCGGCATCGGCGGGTCGTTTCCGCTGCGATCAGCCGCTCACAGAATTCTGATCAAATGAATTGCTTCTTCCATGTAAGGTTTCCCCTGAAGCGGCGACGCGAAGCCGGACGGATGCTCCGCTCCGGCACGCTGTACGACGCCTCCCCTTCCTCCCACCATCTTCCGGAAACCCGACAATGCACTTTCCCACCCTCGCCCTCGCCTCCGCGGCTGCTCTGGCCCTAGTCGCCCCGACCTCGGCTCAGATCACACTCGCGCCCGGCGACCTGTCGCTCGAGTTGGCCGACCCGAGTTCCCCCTTCGACTTTATCTTCTCGCTCGATATCGTCGCCGACATCGTCGACCCGACGCTGGGCGACCTTTCGGGATACAGCCTCGGCTTCAATCTCGTTGCGGCACCCGGTAACCCGTCCGATGGCAGCGTGACGCTCGCTGACATCACCAATGACAGCCAATTCGCGTTTGCCCCGGACGCCACGCTCGTCACGACGCTCGCTCCGGATGGCACCAGCGTCACGGGCGACTTTACCCTTGCCTCAATCGCTACGCCTGTCGAAGGCGACATCCTCGGCACGGTTGATTTTGCAGTCTTGACCGGCAGCACGATCGGCGAGTTCCTGCTGGAAATCGACGACAACGCCACCAGCTTCAACCTCGCCGACGGCGGTGTGGCAAGTTTTGTCGCTCCGGCCAACTTCATCATTCCCGAGCCCGCTAGTGCCGGCCTGCTGCTGGCCACCGGTGTTCTCGCCCTGCGGCATCGCCGCTCCGCCTGACCCATTCTGACATTTTCTTCAGCACGGCCTCCGGCATCCGCCGGGGGCCGTGTTCGTTCGGTTATGCAGATTTAGCCGCTCGCGTCGATGGGTCAGTTGAGCAAGCATCTTGGGTGTCCGACGCTCACCTCTGCTTTGCCAGCTTCAATATCCGCACGCCGCTGCTGCTCGATGGAGCGAATCGCTGGTCGAAACGCAAAGGCCTCGTGGCCGATGTTATCCGCGACGTGCTGCAGCCTGACGTGATCGGCCTGCAGGAGTGCACGATCGAACAAGCGACTTTTCTTGCCGATGCGATGCCGAAGTACGATTGGGTCGGCGTCGGCAGGAGCGACGGTCGGCAGCGGGGCGAGATGGTGCCGATCTTCTACAAGCGGGATCGCGTCGAGCAGTTGGACGCGTGCCACTTCTGGCTGAGCACGAGGCCCGATCAGCCGGGAAGTCGATCGTGGTTGAGCAGCTTTCCGCGGATGGTGACGTGGGCGAGGTTCAAGGCGAGCGGCAAAGAGTTTGCCTTCTTCAACACACACTTCGACCACATCAGCACCAGAGCCCGCCGCGAGTCGGCAAAGCTCTTGCTGGAGCGTGTGACGGACGTTCACGCCGATGGTGCCACGCCCTGCATCGTCGCCGGCGACTTCAACGACGTTCCCGCCAGCCAGCCACACGAGATCTTGACGTCGACGGTGCTGGGCGATCCGGCTCCCGAGGACGCGGCCGGCACCTACCACCGATTCACCGGAAATGCCACCCGCCGCATCGACTGGTTGCTGGCGACGAGCGAGTGGGGCGAGTTGACGTACCGCTTGGACACGACGAGCCGCGACGGGCGGTGGCCGAGCGATCATCATGCCATCACTCTGGAGGCGAGCTTGGTTTGATGAGCCAATCGAGTCCGCCGTTCAAAAGCGACCGTCTGCCACATGAGGCGATTCGTCACGGTCTACCCGCTTCTGCTGGCTGCCGCGGTCTCGAATCATCCGGCATGAAAACCTCGACCCTGCCGACACGATTCGACACGCTCGACCTCAGGATCAGCCAAAGCCTGGACCGCTACGGCGTGCGCTCCATGAGGCTGGCCTTGGCGTTTGTCTTCATCGTCTTTGGCCTCCTCAAGCCGCTGGGCGTGAGCCCGGCGGCGGGATTACTGGCGGCGACGGTGGAATGGGTGCCCTTCGTCTCGACAGAATCCATGCTCCACCTCATCGGCTGGTGGGAGGTCGCGATCGGCGTCTGCTTCCTGTGGCGGCCAATGTTGCGGATCGGCATCTTGCTGCTGGCCATGCAGATGGTCGGCACGTTCCTGCCGCTAGTCGTCGTGCCGGACGCGACGTGGCAGGCCAACGGGGCTCCGACCATGGAAGGGCAGTACATCCTCAAAAACCTCCTCATCATCAGCGGGGCCATGATCGTCGGCGGCACCGCACGAACGAAGGCGGACGGCCGACTGCTGTAGTCGACCGTCCGCCGATTGATCCGTTGATCGATCTCCGTCTCAGGACCACTTCGACAACGCGTCGTAATCCTTCAGGCTCGCACCGTCGAGGCAGGCCTCAATGATCTCTTTGCCCTTCTTGTCGAGGTCGTCGTGCTGGAACTCGCGGACCTGCTGGTAGAAGAAGTCCGACAGGATCTTCTCACCAGCTTTGAAGCCCTCCATGCCGACTTCAGGCTGCGTCTCGACCTGCAGGAACCAGTGACCGATCTGCATGCCTTCTATCTGGATGGTGCTTCGCGTCCGGCCCAGGAGCGGGCAGGGAGACTCAACGAGGTGCTCAGGAGCAAACGGCGTTGCACCGCGGCGGGCGAGATACTCGCGGGTGATCCACTGCGGGCTGAAGCCGGTTTCCCAGCAGCCGACGTGCTGGTTGGGCATGAGCACGAACATCGTGTCGGGAGTGCCGAGGATCTGGCGGAGGATGAGGTTCGCCTGATCTACCTTGCGACCCGTGGCAAAAGGCCAGTAGCTGCCGACGCCCTCGCTGGTCATGCCGCCGGTGTCGACGATGGACGGGTTGGCGTGACCCCGTGGGGCTACCAGTCGCCACAACCAAGCCAGGCTCGGCGGCAGGATGTGGAACATGCCCATGATGCCGTACGTCGGCTTCTCCTTCGTGCAAGGCGGACAACGCACGCCGAAGCTGCGGACGTCGACCTCGACTTGGTCGTTAACGATGCCCGGCATGGCCTGACGCGGCATCACCAGTCGCGGGTTCGGGCATGGCTTCCCCGGCTCATCCATGATGTGCTCCCAGATCAACGCCGTCGCGTCCGGCTTGGCATCGATGTTCAGGAAGAGCAGCGGCTCGCTCGGATGGATCGTGACCTTCTCCAGGTGCGGGTCTTTGCCGTAGTTCGTGATGTGGTTCACACGGAGGAACCAGGCGTCTTCGGCGTCGCTGACGGTGAGCTTGTGCTGGCCGGGCGTGTTGAGGTCGTGGTCGTAGTGGCACAGGGCCATGTCGTCCGTCACCGGCTCGAGCAGGCAGCCGCGGGCCAGAGCGAGGTAGCGGCTTTCGCCGGTCACGGTGTTGGTGCCCATGCGGAGCCGGCCGTCGGCTTCGCGGTGCATGTGCTCGAGCATCTCGCTCTTGCCGCCACCGGAGGCGCCTTCGTGCATGAAGACGGTCGCGTTGTCGTAAGGCGTGGTGACGCGGACGGTCGAGCAGTGGGCGGTGACGAAGTCGTCGCGTTCACCCAGGTTGAGCAGCATCCCGTAGATGCCCTTCTTCGCCGACGGCCCGGGGTAGAGGTTGTAGCTGAAGAGCTCATGCAGTTCGTCGCGACGATTGTGGACGACGATCTGCTTGCCGTCGAAGTGCGTATGCCGGAACGGCGGGGCGACGTAAACGATGGCCTCGTGCCAGTAGTCGTCGCCCATCTCCATGATGTCCTCGACCGGCACCATGCCTTGGAGCATGGCCAAGCCGAGGGCGAAGAAGGCCGCGTTGGCGGGAGCGATGGCAATGCCCGGCAGCGTGTGGTCGAGCTGGCCAGCGTTGAAGAAGAGAACGGCCAGGTCCTGTGTCTTGAGCCACTCGAACGTCTCCTGCCTTGTCGGCTCGAAGGGCTTGCCGAAGCGGTCGTCGAAGGTGGGCTTGTCCGTTCGCTGCTGGTCGCCGATGACCATGCAGTTGGCATCGCGACGCCGCATGTAGGCCTCGGTGTAGTTGGCACTGATGCCGTTCTTGACGCGGCAGACCTTGAGCTCGTCATACTGGCCTTTGCCCGGAACGTCGTAGCTGACGGTGAAGTAGCCGTCGGGCGAGGTCTTGTCGGCCGGGACGCTGGCTTCGACCAGTTGTTCGATGCTGCTGGCGAAGGTGACGCTCGGGGCTGCCTGGAGCAGATCGCGGGCACTGTGGCTGATGTCGATCTTAGCCAGGACCTCTTCGACGGTGGGCGAGGTGCCTCCGCCGGCGGTGATGCGTCCTCCGCTGGAGGTGGTGGAAGTGGGGGCGTCGCCGTTGAGGGTAGTGGTCATCGGTGGGTCTCTCGTCGGTCAGGAAGGTGGATGCGGCAGGACATCGGCCGCCGGGAGATAAAAGGATCAATGAGTCGGATTTTCTTTCTGCCAGTTCACTTGGTACGAGTTGTCGCGGTAGCTGCTGCGACAGATGGACGTCGCTCCGCAGCCGCGGCAAGGATGCGCATCACGGCGACAGGATCAACCGCTGCTGCTCCACAAAATCGAGCAGGAGCCGGTCAGATCACCGGCAGGTCCAGAATCTCCCGCAGCTCGTCCAACGCCGCCTCTGACTCGTGGTACAGCCGCACGTCCGCCAGGTCCGCGGGCGTCAGATGATCGCGGTAGTGCCGGTTCACCCAGCCGACGAGCGTCTCGTGCAGCTGTGGCGTCCAGAAGACGTTGCCCCGCACGGCCGAGCGTTCTTCGTCGCTGAGCACGACCCGCAGCCGCAAGCACGCCGGACCGCCGCCGTTCTTCATGCTCTGGCGAACGTCGACCCGCACGGCCCTAGTGACCGGGTTGTCCTCCCGGAGAATCCGCTCGATCGCCGCCTTGGCGGTGGGCACCTCGTCGCACTCGGCGGGGTAGATGAGGGCCATCTCACCGGTCGGCAGCGTGACGAGTTGGCTGTTGAAGAGGTAGGAGCGGACAGCGTCTTCGAGCGGAAGCTCCGCCTCTGTCAGGACAAAACGGGTCACGTCGAACGACTCCGGCATGACGTCGTGCCACGCTCGTTCGTGCAGGAGCAACATCGACTCGTTGCCGACGCAGATGACGTCGTTGTGAAAGACGCCCGCAGCGATGGCGTCAACGTGTTGTTGAAGGAAATGGGCCGCGTCACCGAGCTGGTGCTGCTCGGCAACCGCCTGACTGGCTTCGAGCGTCTGACGCGGCATGAAGCGTCTGTCTTGAGCCGCGGACCCACGGTCCGCCGGTCTGGCGAGTTGAGCTTGCTGCAGGTCGTTTCGCCTTCGGAAGCTTAGCTTACTCGGGACCTTATGGCTCCGGGAGAAAGCGGCATCGGCTTGGGTCGCATGACTCGTCAGACCGGCGGCTCGTGGAGGCGCGGCTATAGACCGCCCGTACACGAACCACTCAACGCCGGGATCACCGTGTCGCTGACAAGACCGTGTGTGGTTCGCCGCCCCTTCGTCGGGCAGGTTCGCCGGCAACGGCGGATGGACCTTGAAGTACCGCTCGTCGCCGAACAGGTGCTCGAAGACCGTTAGCCGCTCCAGTGACTCCAACGCCCGATGCCGCTGGCTGGCGAGGTTGGCGATGGTGAAGTGGCAGCGACCGTCGGCCGTATCCGGACTCGGCGAGACCGTCGCGGCGTTCGCGGCCCACATCGCCGACGCACTCGACGCGATCGCCAGATTCCGCCGCCCCTCGTCGCCGGCCTTGGCGGCATCTTCGAGAATCGCGGCCACGTTGTAGGGTGGGCCCCGGCCCACCTCGGGTTCTGCGGTGCCACCAGATGGTGGGCCGGGGCCCACCCTACGGCCGTACCCGCAGCTCATAAGATACCCCAGATGCGGCCTCCGCTGCGGCGGCAGGACGGCCTGCGGCACACCCATCTCCGCCAGCAGCTTCATCTTCGCCAAGCCCTCCAACGCCGCGGCTTTGGGCGAGCTGACCTGGTCCTTCGACGCCATCGACGCCAGGTTCCCGCTGCCCAGGCCCGCGTAGTTGTGCGTCGGGCCGACGAGGCCGTCGAAGTTGTACTCGCGAGAGGTCATCGATCTTCTCGTAGGGTGGGCTTCAGCCCACCATCCGGATCGGGGCGGATGTCCGCTGTGGGCTAAAGCCCACCCTACAGCCCACCCTACGAAGACTCCGATTCAAGGCTCGCCACGGGCGTCATGCAGTAATTGATCGCGGTCGAGCCGGCCGGGCGATGATTGCCGCTTCGGCCGACGCCGCCGAAGGGCAGGGCACCGCTGGCACCGGTGAGCGGCCGGTTCCAGTTGATGCAGCCGGCATCAACGCCGGAGACGAATGCCTCATAATCGTCACGGCTGCGGCAGACGATGCCCGCGGCCAGGCCGAAGCGGGTGTCATTCGCCAACCTGATAGCGGCGTCGAGGTCAGTGACACGCGTCAACTGCAGGAGAGGCCCGAACACCTCTTCGTCACCCGTCTCGACGTCAGTGACATCGATCAGTCCGGGTCGCACCAGCGTCTGCACCGGTCTCGACAAATCGAGCTCACACCGCCTGATCGGATCGGCCCCCGCCTTGACGAGCGACTCCTGCTTCGAAAGCACCGCCCACGCCGCCTCCTCCGAGATGAGCGGCCCGACCATCGGTTCCGGCTCCTCGCCTGCCGTACCAACCTTCACCTGCCGAACGGCGTCGGCGAGCTTGTCGACCAAGCCCATTGGCACCCCATCCGTCACGATCAGCCGCCTGGCGCACGTGCAGCGTTGACCGGCCGAGACGTACGCCGACTGGATGACGAGGTCGATCGCCGCGTTGACGTCGGCGGGATCGTGGACTACGAGCGGGTTGTTGCCGCCGAGTTCGAGAGCGAGCATCTGGTCGTACCGCAATTGCTTGGCGATCGCTTCGCCCGTCGCCTCGCTGCCGGTAAAGAGGACGCCGTCGATGTCGCTGTCGACGAGGGCCTCGCCCGTCTCCCGACCACCTTGAACGACCTTCAACACATCCGCCGGCACACCGGCTTCGTGAAAGAGGCTCGCCAGCATCTCGCCGCAGCCGGGCGTGTGGTCGCTCGGCTTGAAGACAACCGCGTTGCCCGTGAGCAGGGCCGGCACGAGGTGGCCGTTGGGCAGGTGCATCGGGAAGTTGAACGGCCCGAAAACCGCGAGCGTGCCGATGGGCTTGTAACGCAGGCGCGCGACGACGCCGCGCGACACGTCGAACGGCTCCCGCTGACGGTCGTGCCAGGCTTCGATCGTCGCGTCGACCTTCTTCGCCAGCAGGCCGGCTTCGGCCTTTGCGTCACTCGGCAGCTTGCCGGCTTCGCGAGTGATCATCGACGCCAAGTCGTCCACTCGCGAGGACGCTAACGAGGCGAACGTCCGCAGAATCTCGATCCGCTCTTCCACCGGCAGCCGAGCCCACGCCACTTGTGCCGCCCGTGCGTACGTCGCAGCCGCGTGCACGTCTTCTTCCGCCGTCACGGACCCTGACCAGACGGTCTCGCCGATGGCCGGATTGTGCGAAGTCAGCGTTTTCATGCGGCAATGCTACCGACGCGAGCGCTGTTGTCGCACGTGACGAAGGTTGCAGGTGGTCGGGCACGTCGTAGCCTTCGCCGAAGACGATGAAAATCGGATGCCCCAGTGAGCTTTTGCCGGCGGAGCGACGCGTGGCGGTCACGCCGCAGTCAGCGACGGCGTTGCAGAAGGCGGGGCACGAGGTGCTTGTTCAACGCGGAGCCGGCGATGCGGCGGGGTTCACGGGGGACCAGTACGAAGCAGCGGGCGTCGAACTCGTCGAAACTCGCGGTGCGATCTTCGAGCGGGCAGACGTCGTTCTGCAGGTCCGCACGCCCGGAGCCAAGGGTGGCGGTGAGGTGTCGATATATCGGGAGGATCAAATCGTCCTCGGGCTGGCTGAACCGCTGATGAGCCATGACGCGACGCAAGCCGTTGCGGCGAGGAAGGCGAAGCTCGTCGCTCTGGAGTTGCTGCCGCGGACGACGAAGGCCCAGTCGATGGACGTGCTGTCGAGCCAGGCGAATCTCGCGGGCTATCAGGCGGTCGTGCACGCCGCTGACCTTTTGCCGCGCGTGTTCCCGATGATGATGACGGCCGCGGGCACGGTGCAGCCGGCGAAGGTGCTGGTCATCGGTGCGGGTGTCGCGGGACTTCAGGCGATCGCGACGGCCAAGCGACTCGGTGCGGTGACGACGGGCTACGACGTGCGTCCCGCGACGAGGGAACAGGTCCAGAGCCTCGGGGCCAAGTTCGTCGAGTTGCCCGGCATCGGGGCGGAAGGCACCGGTGGTTATGCCGCGGAGCAGACGGACGAGCAGAAGGCCAGGCAGGCCGAGTTGCTGGCGAAAGTGGTGAGCGAGTCGGACGTCGTCATCACCACCGCGGCTATCCCCGGCAGAAGGTCGCCGGTGCTGGTGACGAAGGCGATGGTCACGTCGATGAAGCCGGCGAGCGTGATCGTCGACCTCGCCGCCGAACGCGGCGGCAATTGCGAGGCGACGGTGCCGGACGAGACGGTCGTGGTGGACCGTGTCACCATCGTCGGCGAGACGAACCTCGTCAGCCACGTCGCCCACCATGCCAGCCAGCTCTACGCGAACAACCTCGTCAGCCTGCTCAAGCACCTGACGAACGAGGACACCATCGCCTTCGATCCCGAAGACGAGATCGCCGCCGGCGTGCTGGTGACGAGCGACGGCGAGGTCGTGCACGAGCAAGTGAGACGAGCTATGAAACTCTCGAAAGGAGCCGCCTGATGTTGCCGCTGGCGCAAGTGGTCATGACCGGGCCGAACCTGGCTCTGCTGCTGACGATCTTCGTCTTGGCGATTTACCTGGGGGTGGAGATCATCACGAAGGTGCCGCCGACGTTGCACACACCGCTGATGAGCGGCAGCAACGCGATCAGCGGGATCACGATTGTCGGCGCGTTGTTCCTGGCTCGACCAGACAGCGGGTTCTGGCCGAACGCGTTGGCATTTCTGGCCATCGTCTTCGCGACCGCCAACGTCGTCGGCGGGTACGCGGTGACGCACCGCATGCTCAAGATGTTCAAAAAGAGAGACAGAGCCGCCCCGTGACCATCGCCTGGGACCTCCTCATCTACCTCGTCTGTGCCGTCGGCTTCATCGTCGGCATCAAGGGCCTGACGCACCCGCGGACGGCTGTTCGCGGCAACTTGATCTCCGCGGCCGCGATGCTGCTGGCGATCCTGGTCACGCTGTTTCTCCTACGCGGCGGGCACAACTGGCTCGTTATCGTGCCCGGCATCCTCCTTGGCGGAGCGGCGGGAGCGGTGCTGGCGACGCGGGTGCAGATGACGGCGATGCCGCAGATGGTCGCGGCGTTCAACGGCTTCGGCGGCGTCGCGAGCGTGCTCGTCGCCGGGGCGGCGGTCATCGGGATCGACCGGGCCTACTCGCTGATCGACGGCCTGTCGCTGCCGTGGATTCAGGGCAGCGCCATCGCCCTGACCGGCTTGATCGGCGGCGTGACGTTCAGCGGCAGTGCCATCGCCTACGGCAAGCTCGACGAGTGGAAGGTCTTCTGGAAAGACACAAGTCTTCCGGGAAATCGGTTCATCAATGCGGGCCTGGTGGTGGCAGCGTTGATCGTCGGGCTGCTGGTGGTGCTCGTGCCGGGCTTGTCAGTCGTCTGGTACACGCTGCTGGTGTTGATCGCCCTGGCGTTGGGCGTGACGCTCGTGCTGCCGATCGGCGGGGCGGACATGCCGGTGGTGATCGCGTTGCTCAACAGCTACAGCGGCTTGGCGGCAGCGATGAGCGGGTTCGTCATCGGCAACACGATCCTGATCGTCGCTGGCAGCCTCGTCGGTGCGTCGGGTCTGATCCTGACAGCGATCATGTGCAAGGCCATGAATCGATCGCTGACGAACGTCCTCTTCGGCAAGATGGCCGCCGGTGGAACGAAGGCTGACGCCGATGAAATCTACGGCGGCAAGGTGAAAAGCACCAGTGCCGGCGAGGTGGCGATGCTCCTCGAAGATGCGGATCGGGTCGTCATTGTCCCCGGCTACGGCATGGCTGTCAGCCAGGCCCAGCACGCGGTTCGCGACCTCTATCGCGAACTGACCGACCGCGGGACGACGGTGGAGTTCGCGGTCCACCCCGTCGCCGGTCGGATGCCTGGACACATGAACGTCCTGCTGGCGGAGGTCGACATCCCGTACGACCGCCTGCTCGACGACACAGAGGCCAACCGCACGATCGAGACGGTCGACGTGGCCATCGTTCTCGGTGCCAACGACGTCGTGAACCCAGACGCCCGCACCAACCCGCAGTCGCCGATCGCTGGCATGCCGATCATCGACGTCGACAAGGCCCGCACGGTCGTCGTCATCAAACGGTCGCTTTCTCCGGGTTTTGCAGGGATTCCGAACCCGCTCTTCGCCGCGGACAACGCGTTGATGCTCTTCGGCGACGGCAAGCAGGCGATCGTGGACATCGCCGCCGAAGTTAAAGACCTGTAACGACCTACCACTGCCGGCACCGGTGCCCGCAGGTCGTGCTCCCACTCAGCCACCAGTTGCTGCCGAAGTAGCCCCGGCGGGATTCGAACCCGCACTGGAACGATTTTAAGTCGTCTGCCTCTGCCGTTGGGCTACGGGGCCATCGGGGTGCAGCGTAGGGCCAGCAACGGCTTAGCCGGCTGGCTTGTCAGCGGGCGATCTCGACCGAGCGGGTTTCCCGAAGCACCGTCACCTTCACCTCGCCCGGGAAGCTCATCTCCGCCTCGATCAGCTTGGCGATGTCCCTTGCCAGCTTGGCACTGGCTCGGTCGTCCACCGCTCGCGCGTCGGCGATCACTCGAATCTCCCGGCCCGCATGGATCGCATACGCCTGCCGGACACCCTTTTGATCGGTTGCGATCTGCTCCAAGTCCTTGAGCCGCTTGACGTAACGCTCGAGCGACTCGCGCCTCGCCCCCGGCCGCGAGGCACTGATCGCGTCCGCCGCCATCACCAGCGGCGTGTACGGCGTCGTCGAGGGCACGTCCCCGTGGTGACCCGCAGCCGCGTTCACCACCGCCTCGGGCTCGCCCAGCTTCTTGAGCAGGTCCCCGCCGATTTCCGCATGGCTGCCCTCAGTCTCGTGGTCGATCGCTTTGCCAATGTCGTGTAGGAGCCCGGCCCGTCGTGCCAATGTGCCGTCGAGGCCGAGTTCGTCGGCCATCACTTGCGCCAGGTGAGCGACCTCCAAGCTGTGCTTCAGGACGTTCTGGCCATAGCTGGTCCGAAAGTGCAGCCGGCCCAACAGCGGCAGGATCTGCCGCGGGACGTTCACCGCGTGCCCGTTGTGAGCCGCGTTGTTGCCCAGCTCGATCAGCTGGTCGTCCATCTCGCTCGTGCACTCGGCGACCACCTCCTCGATGCGGCCAGGGTGGATTCTGCCGTCGCCAATGAGCTTTTCGAGGCTCAGACGAGCGATCTCGCGTCTCACGGGGTCGAAACAGCTGATCCCGACCACGCCGGGCGTGTCGTCGATGATCACGTCCACGCCCGTCGTCTTCTCAAACGACCGAATGTTCCGCCCCTCACGCCCGATGACCCGGCCCTTCATCGCATCGTCCGCCAGCTCGATCTGGCTAACTGTATGCTCAGCAGTCTGTTCGGCCGCATAACGCTGGATCGCCTCGACCAAAATGGTCCGACCGCGGAGCTTGGCTTCGGCTTCGGCTTCCTCAACGTGACGACGCACGATCTCGCCCGCATCCTGCCGACACTCGTCCTCGACCCGCTTGAGGTAGAGATCGCGGGCTTCCTGCTCGCTGAAGTGGCTGATCTTCTCGAGTTGAGCCTTCGTCTCACGTAGCTCGTCTGTCAATTCCTTGTCACGCTCGGACAGCTCGGCGGACCACTCCGCCAGACGTTCCTGGTCCGTCGCCAGACGCTCCTGCTGGTGGGCGATCTGGTCGTGGCGGCGGTCGAGGTCGTTCTCGCGGCGGTCGAGAAGGGTCTCTCGAGACGCTGATTCCCTCTCCAACTGGCTCGCTTTTTGGTCGACTTCGGACAGGCGGCGGTCAGCTATGTTGAGCTGTTCCTCCGCCTGTTCGCGGAGTTTGAGAGCTTCTTGCTTGGCATCGAGGCGGAGATCTTGAGCCTCGTTCTCAGCCCGGCGGCGGGTTTGGGCCAGGACATCGTCGGCCTCGCGGCGGGCGGCTTCGGTGAGACGTCGGCCGCTGATGCGAGCCGCGAGCAGCAGGCCCGTCGCACCGAGCGGAAGCCCGATGAGCAGACCCAGAAAGAACCAAAGGGGCATGGCGACCACTCCTCGTCTGCCGCGACTCCAAAGGCCGCGGGCGGATCGGGAAGGGACGTCGAAGGATCAGCGAAGCAAGTGGAGTCGGTGGTAGCGGTAAGGCCAAACAACGATTCAATAACAAAAGGGATTTCATAGTCCCACCTGCCTTTCCATCATTCGCCTGAAGCGAGGTTGTCGGATGGAAAAGCATGAGCGGGGTTCAGGAGGCTGAGTCACGTCGACGCCCGTCACCGCCAGGCCGATCCGGCAGCCCGACGGCGGTCGAAGCCGATGACAGAAAGGAGGCCGAACAAGCTTCGAACGAAAGCCGCACGAAGCTCCACCCGGCCGGCCGCCACCGGCGTCGACGAACGCGACCTTATTCAAGGACGCATCTGTCGCTCAGACAAGGCCCGCTAAGGCCGCCGCAAGGGCCTTTCGAAGGCTCAGGCGTCCTGCGCGTCCCCGTCGCAGTAGCCGCGGAGCAAGGTGAGCGGCTACTTCTGACATGCGTGCGACACGTTGGTTGCTACGAGAGCAGCTTCATCGCGGCACCGCCGGGGGGAGGGGGGGCGCTACCGCTCGTCCTCGTTGACCTGCCCCGTGCCGCCGGGCAGCTTGTTTTGCTCGGGCTGCTCGTTGCCGACGATCTGCCGAGCGGTGTTGGTGATCTTGCCGTCCTCCATGAGCTGGCTCATGAGGACGCGGCGGTAGCTGGCCGCCCGCAGCTGTTCCTTGACGGCATCGGTCCGCTCCATCCGCAGCTTGTCGTTCTGCGTGAACAGGGCCTCCTCCAACGCCTCGTTTTCCAGGAGCAGGGCGTACATGGCGTCTTCCTTCTTGCCGCCGGAGTTGAACAGGCCTCCGTAGCCGGCGGCTTTGCGGCGGTACTCCTCGACGCGTTGCATGAGGTTCTGCTTGTCCTCCTTGAGCGTCGCGTTCTCCTTCTTGAGGTTGTCGAGTTCCTGGTCGTAAACCTGCTTGAAGCCGCGTTGGGCGCTGAAGAGTTCCTCTTCCTTCTGGTGCATCACCTTTCTTTGGCTGCCGACGCCCAGCAGCTTGCCGAGCTTGTAGCCGAGGAACATCAGCAGCAAGCCGGCGACGATCAGCACGACGGTCCAGAACCAACGCTGAAAGTCGTTCTCGAACGTGGGAAGCATGGCCAGGGGCATGTCCACACGCTACGCGACCGAGCGTTGGGCGAGAAGGTGCTTGAGCCGACGGTGGCGATTGCGGCGGTGGCGGATCGTGATGATCGTCGTGCCAATCAGTCCCAGTGTCGTCAGCGGCACGACGAACAGGAGCATCGCCGCGTTGAACGTCTCCAACGCCTCGTGCTCCGCCGCCTTGAGTAGCACGAACGTGATGTACGCCACGAAGTAACCGATCAAAAGCAGGCCCTCGCCCCGGCTGACTCGGCCGCCGGTGACGAAGATCGGCAGACACACGAAGGCCACCGCCACCATCACCGGCAGATCGAACGTCACCGCTGCCCGTTCGACGCCCAAGCCCAACGGCGAAACCGACGCCGTCAAACCCAGCACGCACAACAGGTTGAACAGGTTGCTGCCGACGACATTGCCCACCGCCAGGTCCCGCTCGCCCCGCAGTGCCGCCAAAATGCTCGTCGCCATTTCTGGCAAGCTCGTGCCGATGGCGACCACCGTCAGGCCGATCACCAACTCACTGACGCCCAACCACTTGGCCCCTTCGACCGCCCCCTCGACCAGCCAGCGGGCACCGAGCGTCAGCCCGAGCAGCCCGGCGAGCAGCAGGCCGAGGTTCACGAGGACCACCTTGGGCGTCAGCGCCTCGTCGGCGCCCTCGATCTCGACGTCGACCGCCGCCGCCTTCTTGCCGCGACGGACGCTCTGGTAGACGACGACGAGGTAGACGATCAGGGCCCCGAAGAGCGTCATGCCCTCGAACCGGCTGATGGTGCCGTTGAGGGCCATGAGCCAGACGGCGACGCTGGCGATGATCATGAGCGGCACGTCGAGGCGGACGAGCTGGCTTTTGACGATCATCGGGGCGATCAATGCCGAGCCGCCGAGGACGAGCAGCACGTTCATGATGTTGGAGCCGACGATGTTGCCGACCGCGACGCCACTGTTGCCGGTCAGGGTGCCGCCGACGCTGACGGCGAGTTCCGGAGCGCTCGTGCCGAAGGCGACGACGGTCAGTCCCACCACCAACGGCGGCACCCCCACGCCCGCGGCCAATCGCGAAGCCCCGCGGACGAGAGCTTCGGCTCCGCCGAGCAAAAGGACAAACCCCATGGTGAACCGCAGCCACAGCGGCAGCCATTGCTCGGCCTGGAGAAACGCGTCCATCGGCCGGCAGCCTATTGGCGTCGACGGTTGACGACTACGGGGCGAACTGGGAAGCCCAAGCGAAGCAAGCTTCTCTGGTAGCCGCCTCATACCTCAACAAGCACCTTTCGCTCATCTCGTCATCCCGAGCGAAGCCGAGGGACCTCGCTTCGCTCGGGATGACGGAGGCGGAAGTGGGCCAAGCCCCCGAAGCTGCTTAGAAGGAGGCAGCGAGCTTGCGGTATCATCCCGAGGTCATGAGCACGATTACGCCCGCTTCCGACGCGTCATCTTCCTCTTCCGACGCGTCATCTTCCTCTTCCACGACCGGCACGCGGCTCAAGCCGATCGTGCTTCGCGATCTGTTCCAGCCCAAGCCCGACGGTCACAAGCCGCGGCTCGATGAGTTCCTCGAATCGCTGGGCAGCGTGCCGGCGCATCGAGTCGTTTTGACGCCCGAGCCCGGCACGGTGACGGCCGACGACTACGAAGCGTTGGACGGCCGGGTCAACGGCATGCTGGTGGAGCTGGTGAACGGGACGCTTGTGGAGAAAACTGTGGGCCTGAACGAAAGCCGAATCGGAATCAACTTGGCGACCGACCTGAACGTCTTCGTCCGGAAGCACAAGGTCGGCTTCGTCGGCGGGGCGGACGGCATGATCCGTATGAAGGCGGGCAACATTCGCATGCCGGACATCTCGGTATTCCTCAACGAGGATCTTACCGATGGCGAGATGCCGCCTGCTGCAGCACCAGTACTGCCGCCACGCCTCGCGATTGAGGTACTCAGCAGAGGGAACACGGAGCAGGAGATCGACCTCAAGCTCCACGAACTCTTCGCCAGCGGCTGCCGGTTGGCGTACGTCATCGATCCGCGAAGCCGAACCGCCCGCCGGTACACGTCGCCGCAGGAGAGCGTCGAACTGAAGGAGAACGACAGCCTCGACGGCGGCGAGGTGCTGCCAGGCTTCGAGGTGAAGCTGGCGGACGTGCTGGACGTCGGGTGAGCGTGTTGTCGGTTGAGCCGCGGACGGCCGCATAGGCTGCGGGACATGGCCGACCGCAAGCCCTTTCTCGAACTCGTTTCCGAACGCATCGTCGTCCTCGACGGGGCGATGGGATCCGCGTTGCAGGAGATCGATCTGGACCTCGACCGCGACTGGATGGGCCAGGAGAACATGAGCGAGGTGCTCAACTTTTCGCGGCCCGACGTGATCGAGGCGATTCACAAGTCGTTCCTGGAAGTCGGCTGCGATGCGGTCGAGACGAACAGCTTCGGCGGCAACCGCATCGTGATGGCCGAGGCGGAGATGGAGGACAAGGCTTACGAGGTCAGCAAGCTCGCCGCGGAAATTGCGCGGTCGGCGTGCGACGCGGTCGAGACGCCCGAGTCGCCCAAGTACGCCGTCGGCAGCGTCGGGCCTGGGACGAAGATTGCGTCGTTCGGCAACACCGACTGGGACACGATGGAGGCGTCGTATTACGACAACGTCAAGGGCCTGCTCGACGGCGGGGCCGACGTCTTGCTGAGCGAGACGGCCCAGGACCTGCTGCAGATTAAGATCTTCGTCGCCGCGGCCCGTCGGGCGTTCGACGATGCGGGCCGACGCGTCCCCGTGATGGTGCAGGCGAGCTTCGACCTCAACAACGGGGCGAACATGCTGACGGGTCCCGATCCTGAGACATTCGCGGCGACGTTCGTGCCTTACTTCGAGAGCGGCGAGATCGACGTGCTGGGCGTGAACTGTGCGTACGGCCCGCAGGAATTGGCCGAGGCGGTGCGGACGATCAGCCTCAACTGGCCCGGCTTTGTGAGCGTGCTGCCCAACGCCGGGTTGCCGGTGATGGTCGACGGTCAGAGCCACTTTCCGTTGCAGCCGCACGACTTTGCGGTCGGCGTGGAGCGTTTCGTTAAGGAGAACGGCGTGAACATCGTCGGCGGCTGCTGCGGGACGAAGGTGCCGCACCTGAAGGCGCTCATCGAGAAGGTCCGGACGTCGTAGCAAATTCTGCTCGTCGCACGTTGACGCCAGCATCGCTACGTTGTCGGCGATGAGCTTCCCGATCGACCTTTCGAGCTACAAGAAGATTGCCATCGACCCGGCTGCGTCGTCCATGACGGACGAGCAGCACGAGGCGATCAAGCACAACGTCCAGCTGTGCCGCGACGCGCTGGTCTTCTTCACCGCCATCGCCGCCGGCAAGGGCCTCGGCGGGCACACCGGCGGGGCGTTCGACATCGTGCCGGAGATGATGATCGTCGACGCCATGATGCGGCACGACTCCAAGCCGATCGTCCCGATCTACTTCGACGAGGCCGGCCACCGCGTGGCGATCCAGTACCTCATGTCGGTCCTCAACGGCCATATGGAGGCGGAGGAACTGCTCCATTATCGCGAGTTCGACAAGCACCTGCCGGGCCACCCGGAGCTGGGTCACACGCCCGGCGTCGGCTTCAGCTCCGGCCGGCTCGGTCACGTCTGGCCCTACGCCAACGGCGTGGCGCTGGCCCACCCGGATCAGGCGGTCGTCGTCTTCGGCTCCGACGGCAGCCAGATGGAGGGCAACGACGCCGAGGCCGCCCGCATCGCCGTCTCGCTCGGCATCAACATCAAGCTCCTCATCGACGCCAACGACGTCACCATCGCCGGCAAGCCCAGCAGCTACCTGCCCGGCTTCGACCTGAGCCAGACTCTCGCCGGCCACGGCGTCCGCGTCGACACCGGCGACCCCGAAGACCTCGAAGCCCTGCACTTCCGCATCCACAAAGTCCTGCAGAAGGACGGCCCGGCCGCCCTCGTCAACGTCCGCCGCATGGCCGTCGGCATGGGCGAAGAACTCGAAGGCGAGCCCGAGGCCCACGACGTCATTCCGGTCAAACACGCCATCGCCTACCTGGAGAAGTCTGGGAAGTACCAGGACTGCATCGACTACCTCAAGAGCGTCGAAAAGGGCGACAAGCAGCCCAAGTACAAGGGCTCCGGCGAGAACGAGAGCAAGAACCGCAGCCTGTTCGGCAAGATCGTCGTCGACATCCTCGGCACGATGAGCGACGAGGACCGCCGCTCGAAGATCATGGTCATCGACCCCGACCTCGAAGGCTCCACCGGCATTGCCGCCATCCGCAAGGCTTTTCCCGAGATCTACCACAAGACCGGCGTCATGGAGCGCGGTGCCTTCAGCGCTGCCGCCGGGTTCGGCATGAACCACAACGGCAAGCAGGGCATCTTCGCGACCTTCAGCGCGTTCCAGGAGATGATCCTGTCCGAGCTGACGATGGCTCGGCTCAACAAGTCGAACGTCTTGTGCCACTTCAGCCACAGCGGCGTCGACGACATGGCCGACTCGACGTGCCACTTCGGCATCAACAACCTCTTCGCCGACAACGGCCTGCCCGAGACCGAGCTCGACG
>CAYMAS010000010.1:0-45323 GCA_964388485.1 uncultured Tepidisphaerales bacterium
GCTCGGCATCGGCCAAAGCATGACGGGTGAGCGACGAAGGCGCAAGCTGCTCTAAACCGTTCGCTAGTCAACGAGAAAGTCGGCCAAGCGGTAGCTAGGCAGTGTGGGCTTCAGCCCACCCTACTTCTTCCCTCGCAACAGGTCTGCATAAAATCCAGGATCACTCCCGTCGATGATCGTCGCCCCGCACGCATCGCTGTAGAAGTCGACCGGGCCCGCGCCGCCGATGATGGCGTAGGCGTAGCCGGCGGCGTGCATGGCGTGGAGGCTGTGGAGCAGGAGGGCACGGCCGACGCCGCGGCCGCGGGCGGATTCGGCGACGCCGGTCGGGCCCCACAGGCCGCGGGCGGTGCAGTCGTAGCAGGCGAAGCCGACGATCTTGGAGCGACCGCCTTCCACCGGTTCCGTGGCGAGCCAGGTCGAAACGGGACGATTCACAAATCCGGCGTCGGCTTCGTCGGCCCAGGTGCGGGCGAAGTGCTCTTCGATGAAGTCGCGAAGGTGGCTCCGCTCGAACGCCCTGGCTGGGCGGATCGTGATGCCGTCCACTGCCGGTGCCGGCGGCAACGCGTAGAGCTTGACGAGCAGATCGGTCATGACGTCATCCGCCGACGTACGTGTGGCTCGGGTCGTCGGTCTGTTCGACGAAGGCGGGCAGGCTGATGGTGAAGGTGGTGCCTTGGCCGACCTCGCTTTCGACGTCGAGCGTGCCGCCATGTTCTTCGACGATCTTCTTGGCCACCGGCAGCCCCAGGCCCGTGCCGCGGTTGCCCTTGGTGCTGTGAAACAGCTCGAACAGGTGCCGGCGGACGTTGGGGTCGATGCCCGGGCCGTCGTCGACGACTTCGATCAGCGTCCGCTTCGCCTCGGCGTCGTAGCGGCAGATGATCCTGACGAGCCCCTTCGTCGGCCCGCCGTCGTCGCCATCCTTCTCACTGATCGCGTCGACCGCGTTGCCCAGGAGGTTCATGAGCACCTGGTGCAGGCCCTCGCTATCCAGCGGCACGGCCGGTTGATCGTCGGCGACGTCGGCCACAACCATCACGCCCCGCTCGTCGGCCGTGACGGCGATGAGGTCGACGCACTCGTCGATCGTCTGCCGCGGGTTGACGAGTTTGCGAGTCGGCTCGCGTGGCTTGCTGAAGGCGAGCAGGTTCATCGTCAGGCCGAAGATGCGGTCGAGGTTTCGCTCGACCACGCCCCAGCCCTTGCTGAGTTGCGTCCAGTCCTTACGCCGCCGGCCCATCTCGACGATGCTCTGGCCGCCACGAAGGGCTTGGAGGATGTTCTTAATGGAGTGGCTTAGTGCCGCCGTCGTCTCGCCGACGGCGGCGAGGCGTTCGGCACGCAGGCCTTGCTGGTAGAGCTTGGCGTTCTGCAGGGCAAGTCCCGTCTGCAGGCCGATGGCGGTGAGCAGGCGGAGCTGGTCGGTGCCGTAGGTGTAGTTCTGGACGCTCGAGTCGACGTAAAGGACACCGATCACTTCGTTGTCGGTCTGCGTCTCGTTCAGGTGGGACGGCGGCTTGTGCTCGATGCGACGGTCAGGGTTGGCGACCGGCGGGCCGTCCTGCGTCCCGACGCCGGCGTCGAGGCGGCGGGCCTTGATGGGGGCACAGATGGCGCTGCGAATGCCGAGGTTCTGCACGCTCTGGCCGCTGCGGAACCGTCGGTCGGTCATCGCGTTCGAGCAGACGACGCCTTCGCCCGTGCGGACGACGTGATTGAGAATTGTGCGACTCGCGCGAATGGGCTCGGGTTTGACGTTGCCCTCTTCGTCCAGCTCCGGCTCGGCCTCGTCGCGGCGCCGCACAGCCCGCGGCACGAGGTTGCCATCGGCGTCGTAGAGCAAGGCGATCGCGCGGTCGGCCCGCACCGTTTCGAAGGCAAGGTCGAGCACGACGTCGAGCACCTGATCGGTCGTGAACTGACTGCCCAGCGCCGCGGCGAGTCGGTAGAGGACCTTGAGGTTCGTCATCGCCGCCGCCGCCGGTTCAGGGACGGCGAGGACGACCGAGTCGTCGCTGGAGGCGGGCAGCGTCGAGATGATCGACGAATCCATGCCGCTGTCGGGCGTCTCGAGCGTGACGCTCTTGGCCGTCTCGCGACTAACGCCGGCCGCGGCGCCGAAGAGGAGCAGCGTGGAGCCGACGCGGAGTTGGTCCCCGCTCTTGATGTCGGTCGGCTGGGTCAGGACACGCTGGCCGTTGAGCCAGGTGCCGTTGGCGCTGCCCATGTCGCGGACGGTCCAGCGGTTGCCGTAGGCGGCGGGCCGCAGTTCGGCGTGACGTCGGGAGCAGGTGTTGTCGTCGAGACGCACGTTGGCCCGCTCGCGGCCGACGAGGGCGGGCCGATCCGGCAGTTCGAACCGCTTGCCGCGGTCGGGGCCTTGGAGCACGAGCAGGGTCAACACGACGCGGGCAGTCTACGGGTACGATGGTCCGATGCAGCCGCGAGTGATCGATCTGACCGTGCCGCACAATTTGACGCGCGACGAAGCCCGCCGGCGTCTGGCGGCCGGCTTCGGCAAGGCAGGCGACTTCGCCCAAAACGTCGGCCGGCTCGAGCAGTCGTGGGCTGGCGATCGGCTCGACTTCACCGTCTCAGCGATGGGCCAGACAGTCTCGGGTCATGCGGACGTTCGGGACACGGACGTGGTCGTGCAGGTGACGCTGCCCTGGTTGCTGGCGAAGCTGGCGGACACGATCAAGCCGCAGCTGGAGCGGCACGCGAAGGACGTCTTGAAGTTGCCTGGGAAGTAGTCTCTCTCAGGAACAACGGAGCCCACGGATTTGAGTCCGTGGGCTTCGGTGGTTTTGGTAGGTCGTGCTTCAGCACGACGGGTGGTTGACGAGCGTCGTGCTGAAGCACGACCTGCGCGGTTAGGCGCGACGACGACGGAGCAGCGCGATCGAGCTCATCGCCAGGAGGCCGAACGTGGTCGGCTCGGGGATGACGATGCTGTAGAGCGTCGTGCTGCCGCTGACTTCGTTGGTGACGACCAGCAGCGGCTCGCCGGTGGGGCTGTCGATGCCGTCGATGAAGAGCAGGCCCTCGGGGCCGAGGTCGCCGGCGAGGGGATTGCTAAGGCCGCCGACTTCGGCGTCGACGGTGAAGTCACGGTTGTTGACGTAGTCGATGAAGGTCGGGTCCGTCGGGTCGCTGATGTCGTAGACCATCACGCCGCCCACCCGCTCCAGGCCGATGAAGGCGTAGGTGCTGCCGTCGATCTCGCCGAGCGCGATGCCTTCGGGCTCGGGGCCCTTGTCGTCGCTGCGGGCGTCGAAGGAGTCGTTGTCGTCGTTGTTCGAGTTGAAGGCGTCGGGGAACAGGGCAGACGTGATCTGCTCGAAGTCGTTGCCGCTGTCGAAGACGAGGTTGCCGGCATCATCGAAGATGCTGAACGATCGGCCGCCGTAGCTGTAGATCTGGTCGACGTCGCCGTCGCCGTCGGTGTCGCCCAGGGCCGTCGTCGTCCGCAGGCGGCCGAGATTTTCGTCGAGCTGCAGCGTCGCGGCATCGGGGTAAGCGGTCGGATCGAGGACGAGGTCATCGACGCGGACCTCTTCGCTGAAGCCGTCATAGTCGCGGGCGTCGCCTTCGTTGGCGGTGACGATGAAGGTGCTGCCGCTGACCTCGTAGCTCTGGATCGCATCGGGCTGATACATGCCCAGGACGTCGGCAGTCACGAAGTTGATGCCGCTGTCGCGGTTGCTCGGGTCGAAGCTGTTCTGGGCCAGCGAGTGATCCTTGAAGCCGAGCGACCGAACGTCGGTGATGGTCTCGCTCGTGAGGTCGAGGACGGCCAGCGCGTTGTTTTCCTGCAGGCTCACGTAGGCGGTGGTGCCGTCGGGGCTGACGGTGATGTACTCGGGCTCCAGGTCCTGAGCCGCATTGGCACCGGGGCCGAAGATGCGAACGCCGCTGTCCCGCAGTGCCGCCTCCTGGCCGATGAAGCTGCCGAAGCCGGCGGTGGTCACGTTCTGCGTGGCGACGTCGATGATGCTGACGCTGCCTTCGGGATCGAACGTGTAGTCGTTGTTGGGCTGGCCCTCGTTGGCGACGAGAATCTTCGAGCCGTCGGGCGTGAAGGTGAGCATGTCGGGCAGCGAACCGACGCTGACGACGTTGCCGAGGCTGAGCGTGCCGGGATTGAAGAAGGCGACGGTGCCGGGCAACGTCTCGTCGCTGGCATCTTCGAGCGCCACGACGCCGACGCCGTTCTTGATGGCAACGCTGTTGGGGCTGCCGGTGAAGCCCAGACTGGTGACGAGCGTCGGGACGAGGGGGTTGCTGACATCGATGACGTCGATGCTGTCGGTGTCTGCGTTGGTGACGAAGAGCCTCTGGCTCGTCGCGTCGTAGGCGGGAATCTCGGCGGCGGATTCGTCGAAGGTGCCGGTCTGGTAGGTGCCTAGGGGCGTCAGAACCTGAGCACCGGCGAGGCCGGCGAGGGTGGTCGTGGCGGCGAGTGCGATGGCTGCGGTTTGATGGTGTTGCATGATCTCTTATCCGGAAGGTGAGGGCGGAACGTACCGACGGTTGTGTTAGAGAAGGATGAAGCCGAACCTCATTTATCGGGCCCGTGTCGAGCACGAAGTCGAGCCGGGTGTCGCCGGCGACCGATGTCACAGGTGCCCCATGACGCCCGAGACCCCTGCTGATTCCGTGCCGGCCGATGGCGACTCGCCTGTCATGCAGGGGGCCGATCGCCTCTCGCGGACGCTCGCCAGCCTCGACGCCGACGACTTGTCCGGCCTGGCCGACGCTCACTCGGCCTTCGAGTCGCTCCTCGATGCGGCCAAAGCGAATGACACGCTGACGAAGACGACGCTCGATGCCTTGTCAGGCGGCGTGGAGCAGGGGCGGGAGGTTCTGGAGAAGCTGATACTGGCCGAGGTCGACAACGCACAGGTCGAACTCGATCGCGTTCGTCAACTCGCCGACGGTGTGGTGCGGCTGCTGTCCGGGGAAGAAGCACCCGACATCGACACCACCGTCGCCGAGGTGGGTGGCATCATCACGAACGATGCCGCCTTCGATCTGGAGCCGCCGCCGAAATCGGCGCCAGCGGCTGAGGCGGCTGAGACGCCAGAGCAGGTCACGCTCACCGAAGACGACCTGCCGCTCGTCGGCGAGTTCGTCACTGAGGCCGGCGATCACCTCGATCAGGCCGAAGGGGATTTGCTGACGCTCGAGGACAACCCCGACGACCTCGACGCCATCGGCTCGCTGTTCCGCGCGTTTCACACGATCAAAGGCGTTGCGGGCTTCTTGAACCTCACGCAGATACAGTCCGCCGCCCACGCGACGGAGAGCCTGCTCGATCTGGCCCGCGAGAACAAGCTCAAGCTTACCGGCGACGCGACGGGCATCGTGCTCGAGTCGCTGGACCTGATGAAGGAGCTCATCGCCTCGCTCGACGAGGCGGCCAAGGGCGATCGCATCGTGCACTTCCGGACCGAAGTGCCGGAGCTGGCCGAGCGGCTGACGGCGTTCGCCGAAGGTCGCGAAGCGCCGCCAGCTCCCGTGCATCGCGAAGACGAGCCGGTCGTTCCCGGCAGTGCTTCGACCGACCGTCGCGTCGAAGAAGCGCCCTTCGAGGGCCCGGAAAAGCGTAAGGAACCCGACCGCCGCGCCCGCGCCACCGGTGACGGCACCGTGAAGGTCGCCACGGACCGGCTCGACTCGCTCATCGACACCGTCGGGGAACTCGTCATCGCCAATGCGATGGTCCACCGCGACATCGTCGGCGTTGCGACGAAGGACGCGCGGCTGGGTCGGAACGCGACGCAGCTGGGCAAGATCGTTCGCGAGCTGCAGGACCTGTCGATGGGCCTGCGGATGGTGCCGGTGGGCGATGCGTTCAAGAAGATGGCCCGCGTCGTCCGTGACGTGGCCCAGAAGTCTGGGAAAAAGGCGGAACTCGTCATCACCGGCGGCGACACGGAACTTGATCGCAACGTCGTCGACGCGCTGGGCGACCCGCTGGTGCACATGGTCCGCAACAGCGTCGACCATGGCCTGGAGACGGTCGAGGAACGCGAAGCCGCGGGCAAAGGTCCGATCGGCAAGGTGGAGCTGCGGGCCAGCCACAAGGGCGGCGCGATCAACATCGAGATCGTCGACGACGGCCGCGGGCTCAACGTCGAGCGGATCGTCGAGAAGGCGCGGGCCAACGGCGTCATCGGGCCCGACGAGCAGATCTCCGATGCCGACGCGTGCCGGCTCATCTTCCACGCGGGCCTGTCGACGGCGAAAGAGGTGACGGACATCTCCGGTCGCGGCGTCGGGATGGACGTGGTCAAGCGGAACATCGAAGAGCTCCGCGGCCGGGTCGACATCACCAGCACGCCCGGCCACGGCAGCGTCTTTACGATCCGCTTGCCGCTGACGTTGGCGGTCATCGACGGCCTGGTCGTCCGCGTCGGGCCCGGCCCCGGTGCTGCCGAGGAGGCCAACGGCGAGCGGTACATCCTGCCCATCGGCAGCGTCGAACAGTCGCTGCGTCCGACGGCGGACATGCTCAGCACGGTGCAGGGTCGCGGCGAAATGCTCCACGTCCGCGGCGAGCTGTTGCCACTGGTCCGGCTGCACTCGCTGTTCGGCGTCGAGCCGCGGACGATCGACCCGGACAAGGCGATCGTGGTGATCGTTCAGGACGCGGACCGGCGTTGCTGCCTGCTCGTCGACGAGTTGTTGGGCCAGGAGCAGGTGGTCATCAAAAGTCTGGGCTCACTCGGCGACCGCGTCGGACCGATAGAAGGAGTCAGCGGCGGGGCCGTCCTCGGGGACGGCACGGTGTCGCTCATTCTCGACGTGCCGGGCATTCTCGACCTTTCGGAGCAGTAGGACCATCCCATGATTGATACTGAAGCACAAACGACCTCCGCCGGCGGCAAGTACCTGACGTTTGCCTTGGGCGACGAGGGTTATGGCCTGGAGATTCTGACGGTCCGCGAGATCATCAAGTACATGGACATCACGCACGTCCCCCGCACGCCGAGCTACGTGCGCGGCGTCATCAACTTGCGGGGCCAGGTCATCAGCGTCGTCGACCTGCGGGCCAAGTTCGCCATGCCCGAAGCCGCGGCGACGGACGAGACGTGCATCATCGTCGTCGAAAGCAGCGCCGCCCACGAAGGCGACGCCAAAGTGACGACGGGCGTCATCGTTGACCGTGTCAGCGAAGTGCTGAGCATCGCCCAGGACCAGATCGAACCCGCCCCGCCGCTGGGCAGCGGGGTCAACAGCGACTACATCCTGGGCATGGGCAAAGTCGGCAAGCAGGTCAAGATTTTGCTCGACATCAACCGCGTTCTGGCGGGCGATGTGCAGACGCAGGTCGAGACGGACGTCTTCGCCGAAGCGGCTTGAGTTGAAGTGCAAAGCAACGAGACGACTCCCACGCCCGGCTACTCCGCCGGCTGAGTGGTCGGCGTCTCGTCGTCGTCGGCCAAGTTTTTCAAGCTCACGTAGCCGCTCGTCGTCCCGACGAGAGGGACGGGGCTGAAGAACATCATCTGGCCGTTGTCTTCGAGCGTCTTGAGTAGGACCTGATCCTCGCTCAGCTCCGCGACGATCAGGCCTCCGGTCGTGCCCTCGTCGCCGAAGAAGACCAGCTCGTCGCCGTTGAGCCGCCACTGGCCGAGTTCCGCCATCTTGATGAACGGTGTGTTGATGGCGACCTGGTTGCTGCTGCCCTTGGCGGACAGGTCCTGCTCGAAGCGGTACGTGCCATCGCCGTACAGGCTGTAGGTGATGGTGCGATCGCCAAATTGCGCCTCCCAGCCGCCGGTCATGTTCTGGACCGTGGGCGTCTTCTCCTCACCACCGCAACCAAGGAGGGTGAGCGACAGCACGACGGCGAGCGCGAAGCGAATCATGCCCGCGATCATCGCACAGACCCGCTCGACTTCAAGAGCCGGTCCTCGAGGACGACACGCCTCCGTCATCCCGTGCGAAGCCGAGGGATGACGTCGGCTTCGCTCGGGATGACGGATGTTGCCTACGCCGCAACGCTGCTGCGTTTGCCGGTCATGCTCTGCCGCAGGCGGGCGACGCTTTCGTGCTCGATCTGCCGGACACGCTCGCGCGTCAAGCCGACCTCCTGGCCGATCTCCTTGAGCGTCATCGGCTCGCCGCCACCGAGGCCGAACCGCAGCCGCAGGATCGTCGCGGCCCGCTCGTCAATGCTCTCGAGCAACTCGTGCATCCGCTCGAGGTCGTCGAAGTTCATCGCCTCGTCGTCCGGCGTCAGCTCGCGATCGTCCCGCACGACATCGGCAATCTGAATCTCGTCACCATCCTTGCCGCTGGCGCCGACGAACTGCGTCGGCGAGCTGTAGGCCTTGAGGGCTTGCTTGATGATGCCGTACTTCTTATCGGTGACTTCCATCGCGTGACGGAGCTGGTCGTCGTTGGGCGGTCGGCCGACGTCGTCGGTGAGCTGCTTGTTGAGCCGGCGGAACCGCGTCATGAGCTCGACCATGTAGGCCGGAATGTGAATCGGCTGCACGCCGTTGATGAGGGCGCGTTTGATGGCCTGCTTGATCCACCACGACGCGTAGGTGCTGAACCGAGCACCGTTTTCAGGATCGAAGCCTTCGACGGCTTTGAGCAGGCCGATGTTGCCCTCCTCGATGAGGTCCATGAGCGACATGCCGCGGTGCTGGTAGTGCTTGGCGATGTTGACGACGAGCCGTAGGTTGGAGCGGACCATCCGCTCGCGGGCGGCCATGTCCTGCTGGTGGATGATCCGCCTGGCCAGCATCTTCTCCTCGTCCGCCGTCAGGAGCGGCGAGTCGTTAATCTGGCGGAGATAGAGCTGGATCGCGGTCTGAACGGTTCCGGAGCTGGCCATGGCGGTGAGTGTCCTCGTGCTGCAGCAACCGCGTATCGGCCGCCTGTCATCGACTGCATCGACGCCCTGACCGGGCGACTTTGGCCCAAGCCCGACTCTGCCCCGGCCCGCCGTTGAACCTCGCCCGCCGGCGTCTACCATCGCGGCCCCCGTTTCAAGCCACCTCCACCTCCAGATAAGCACCCATGGCCGAGTCCGCCGTCGCCGACGCTCCTGATACCGAACAAGCCGACAGCTTCGACTACCCCGTCGAAGTCGCCGACGCAGGACCCGCCGCCAAAAAGGTCACCGTCACCGTCCCCGCCTCACGCATCGACGAGCACGAGCAATCCCTCTACGGCGAAATCGGCAAAGACGCCGTCGTCCCAGGCTTCCGTCGAGGCAAGGCTCCTAAGAGCATCGTCCGCAAGAAGTTCTCCAAAGCCGTCCGCGATCAGGTCCAGCAGGACATGCTCCGCGAAAGCTACCAGCACGCCCTGCAAACGCACGACCTCAAGCCGCTGGGCGATCCCGAATTCGAAGACGCCGAGAACCTCAAGCTGCCCGATTCGGGCGACTTGAGCTACTCCTTCACCGTCGAGGTCCGGCCCGAGTTCACCATGCCGTCGCTCGACGGACTGACGATCAAGAAGCCCAAGATCGTCATCAAGGACGAGCACGTCGACCAGGCCCTGGAAAACCTCCGCAACCAGCAAGGCACGCTCGGCCCGGTCGAGGGTCGCGGCGTCAAGGAGGGCGACTACCTCTTCGCTGACGTCAAGATGGTCGCCGACGGCAAGACCTTGGCCGAGCAGCAGGACGCCCGCCTCGTCGCCCGCGGCGGCAAAATCGCCAACATCAGCGTCGATGACTTCGCCCAGAAGGTCGAAGGCATGAACGTCGGCGAGGAGCGGTCCTTCGACATCCAGATTCCCGACGACTTCGCCAACGAGTTGCTCCGCGGCAAGACCGCCAGCGTCACGATCCAACTCAAGGACGTCCGCGAACTGACCCCCGCCGTCGTCGACCAGCCGTTCCTCGAAGACCTCGGCTTCGACCATCAGGACGGACTCATGGAAGCCCTTCGCGAGCAGATGGAGGAGCGGGTGCAGAACGACGTCAAGAACGTCATGCGTCGCCAGGCCCGCGAGTACCTCGTCAAGAACACGGAGCTGGAGCTGCCCGAGAAGATGAGCGCCAAGCAGGAGGATCGCGTCGTCAATCGCCGCGCTATGACGCTCCTGCAGCGTGGCATCAGCGAAGAGAAGGTCCGTGCCGCCGTCGACAAGCTCCGCGAAGGTGCCAGCGAAGAGGCCAAGACAGAACTCAAGGCCTTCTTCATTCTCGACAAGATCGTCGAAGAAAAGGGCCTCGAGCTCGATGAGAGCGAAATCAACGGCCAGGTCGCCATGCTCGCCATCGAACGCGAAGAGCGGCCTGAAGCCTTGCGAGACCGCATGGCTAAGGACGGCTCGCTTCAGAATCTCGCCCAAGGCCTGATGGAGCAAAAAGCCCTCGATGCAGTCATCGCCGACGCGAAGGTCGAAGAGGTCGAACCGACCGCCAAGCAGGAGAAGGAAGCCGTCGAAGGCGTCGATCCCGATGCGGACGTCGAAGATGTCGAAGACGTGACTTGAGTGGCGCTTCATCACTGATGAGGAGAAACCCTGAAGTCATTGCTTCGGGGTTTATCTTTGGAGCGGCGTCGCTTGCGACGCATGTCGGAGATCGTGTGCTGACTGCGTGGTCACAACGCGTCGCAAGCGACGCCGCTCCGGCGCATGACAATCTGGAACCATGATTGTGGCTCCTGCTCCCGCGCGACTTCGTCATCGTGAGCCTGATGAGGTTCGTCGAATCAATGCAGTCGAGCCACAGGCTGATTGCTCGAGCACCCCGAAACGCCCGCTTCGGGAAGCTCTCTTGGAGCGGCGTCGCTTGCGACGCAATCTGATCACGCAGGAAAGCCCGATGCAGAACCGCGTCGCAAGCAACCCCGCTCCGGTGCATGACAACCGGGTGCAGCTTGAACGAAACTGAAGCCTCTCCCGACTTTGCTCCTCGCGTCGCCCTACTCGACGCTCAAGCAGTCGTCGCTCTGGCGCAACTCGCGTTGGAAGTGCTGGCTTGGTGGTGGCACGTTGCCCGCGTGTTCCGACACCGTCGCCGCCGGCTCGCCGGCTTCGGCCATGCGTTGGAGGAGGCGGTCACGAAGCTGCTCGCGGACCTCGGCATGCGGGTCGCTGTTGACAAGGTTCATCAACTCGTACGGATCGCTCGCCAGGTCGTAGAGGAACGACTCGTGAAACGCCGTCGCATGCCGGTCCCGCGGCGTCGCGTCGACTGCGGTGATGCCGTACTTCCACCGCCGGGTCCGCAAGGCGCGGTCGAACGTCGACTCGCTGATCTGGATGAACGCGTCGTCGGGCCAATCGGCGTCGGGCTGGCGGTTTACCACCGGCACCAGGCTTCGGCCCTGCGCCTCCGCCAACGGCTCGACGCCCGCCGCGTCGAGCAGCGTCGGTGCGATATCCGTCAACTGGAACGGCTTGTCGAACCGCCCGCCACCCGTGAAGGGGCCGCCGTGGATCAGGCCCGGCGTGCGGACGCTGGCGTCGTGAAGACTCCGCTTGTACTCCTTGTTCCGCGTGCGGAAGTGACACGCGTGGTCGCTGGCGAAGACGACGATCGTGTTCTCGAGCTGGCCCAGCGAAATCAACGCGTCCATCAATCGCCCGAACGCGTCGTCGAGACGTTTGCACATCGCGTAGTAGCCGGCGAGCGACTGCTGCGCGTTGCCGCCGATAAGGTGCTCCACCGGCTCGCCAATGCCTCGCAATGCTGCCAGATCCGGAGGCGTCCATCGGCCCTGGTAACGCTCGTTGTGCATCACGGGTCCGGGGTGATCGTCGCGGTGGTTCTGCATGTGCGGCTCGAGGTGCGAGATCATGCACAGGAACGGCTGATCCGCCCGGGCCTGCTGGTCGATGAAGCGGATGCCCGCATCGGTCACGGCATCGACGCGGTAGCCGGGCAGGCGGACGGCGTCGTCGTTCTCGTCGTAGAGGACCGTGTCGTAGGCGTCGCTGGTGATTTCGACGCAGTTGGCTGCGAGCCACGTCTGGTAGCCGCCGCGGAAGGGCTCGGGCACGGCCCCGTCGCCGTGGGGCGAGAGGTGCCACTTGCCGAAGTAACCGGTTGCGTAGCCGGCGGTGGCGAAGTGCCGGGCCATCATGTCGGTTTCGGGCAAGGGCACGTTGCCGTTGAGCTGGCAGCCGTCGCCTTCGTTGACGCTGTCGATCGCGCTGGCGAATCGGCCCGTCTGCAGGCACGCGCGGGCCGGGCCGCAGACGGGCTGCGGCGTGATGCTGTTCGCCAGGTGCGTGCCACGTTTGGCCCAGGCGTCGAAGTTGGGGGTTAGGTCGAGCGGGCAGCCGTGCAGGCCGCTGGTGTCGTGGCGTTGCTGGTCGGTGAAGAAGACGACGACATTGGGGCGGCCGGGCATCGGGTAATCGGAGGGTGAGCTTCAGCTCACCATCAGTAACAAGGTTTGTCCAGATGGTGGGCTCAAGCCCACCCTACAAGTGATTATGCCTGATCGTCTGCGAGCGCCCAAAGGGACCCACGACCTGTTGCCGCCTGATTCGCGACAGTGGCATGTGGTCGAGCAGGCGGCGCGGGACGTGGCGGAGCTGTATCGGTACGAGGAGATTCGCACGCCGGTCATGGAAGACACCGCCCTCTTCCACCGCGGCGTCGGCGAGGCGACGGACATCGTCACGAAGGAGACGTACACCTTCGACACCCGCGGCGGCGACTCCGTAACGCTTCGGCCCGAGGGCACCGCGCCCGTCGTCCGCGCGTTGCTGCAGGCGGGACGGCTAGATGATCAAAATGCGTCGGCGAAGGTCTTCTACCTCGCGACGCCGATGCTCCGCTATGAACGCCCGCAGGCGGGTCGGCTGCGCCAGCACCACCAGTTCGGGTGCGAGGCGTTCGGCGTCGCGTCGCCCGAGCAGGACGTCGAACTCATCCAATTGCAAGGCGACTTCTACAACCGCGTCGGCCTGCGGGGCGTGACGCTCAAGCTCAACACCCTCGGCGATGGCGAAAGCAAACGTCGGTACGCGGAAGCATTGCATGACTTCTTCGGCAAACAACGTGACGACCTCAGCGACGAGTCACAACGCCGACTCGAGACGAATCCGCTGCGGATTCTCGACTCGAAGGACCCGCGCGACGTCGCCGCTCGCGAGGGCGGGGGTGGGATTCCCGCCAATGCCGACTTCCTGAGCGACAAAAGCCGCGAGCACTTTGACCGCGTTCGCCAGTTGCTCGACGCGAGCGAGACGCCTTACACGCTCGACGCGAACCTCGTCCGCGGGCTCGACTATTACACGGACACGTTGTGGGAGTTCGACGCGGACGGCCTGGGTGCGCAGAGCGCCGTCGGCGGTGGCGGGCGGTACGACGGTTTGGTCGAAACGCTCGGCGGCAAGGCGACGCCGGCGGTCGGGTTCGGCATGGGGATGGAGCGGCTGCTGCTGGCGCTCGAGGCGCAGGGCGTCGATCTGCCCGAGATCACGACGCCGCCGGTCTGGCTCGTTGTCCAATCGTCGGCGGCGAGGGATGCGGCGTTGCACTTGCTTCGCGACTTGCGTCGCAGTGGTTTGCCGGCGGACATGGATTTGGCAGGTCGGTCGTTCAAGGCCCAGATGAAGCTGGCCGACCGTGCAGGTGCGACGGTGGCGTTGCTGCTCGGCGACGACGAACTGGCGGCGGGCACGGTGACGGTCAAGACGATGGCGACCGGCGAGCAGTCGGCGGTGGCGATGGACCAGGTGATTGAGCACCTGTCGCCTGGCACGGGCGGGCCGCACTGATGCGGCAGGACCGTGAGCCGCGGACCCATGGTGCGCGGCTGGGACACGAGGTCGCACTTGCAATGGCGTAGCAGTTACGATAGTCGCCGATGCCGGAGGCTCGACCGAGACTCGATTACGCCGAGGCCCCGAAGGGGCAGCAGTGGCGTCGCTGGTTCAAGCGGGCGACGATGTTCGTTCTCGTCATCGTCGCGGCGTGTGCGGCGTGGGTGGTGTGGCCACGGGTGGCGACCCACGTGGCGGTGTTGCGGGCTCAGGAGCTTGTGCGGAATCCGCCGGAGGAGCAGCCAGCGCTAGTTGTCGCACTCGGGCCAGACCGGTCGCTCTGGCGTGGCGAGCTTCAAGGCTGCCTGCCTGCATCACCATTAGGGAACGTGTTACACAGGCCGCAGTCCGTTACTCCGATCAGATCAGGGTCCGAAGATCGCTTTGTTATCGCGAGCGTTCAATTCGACGACTTCAGGTATGGCAGTCGGCTGGTCACGCCGAAATCGGGTGCTGCTATCGAGCTGGTGCTTTCGATTAGAGTCGCTGAGCCGGCGGGCTTGTTCTCTTCGATGAAGCTGCTCGCGATTCAAGAACAGATGTCTGTCTCGTTGCCGGAAGAGTGGGATGATTCTGCCCATCTGCTGGTTGGGCCACTTAAGATGAATCCGACGGATACGTCACGCTTCTTTGTCGACGTCATCGCGATAAATGACGTCGCCGAGACCGCTGCGCAGGAGGCACAGCGGGTACGCATTGACGGCCAAGTCCTGCCTGGCGATCGCGTTAGCCTTGCGGAAGGAGCCAGCGACTCCGTCACCGTTACGATGCCCGGCGAATCGATTAACGGCATGCCGCTCTTCCCGACCGTGCCGGATCCGGTGAGGTAAGCTGCCGCTGTGCGTGATCCGGCGGCGTTGTATCTCCAGGGCGAGGAACGGGGCCAGCGGGCGAAGCTCGTCCTGACTGGCGGCGTCGCGTTCGCGGCGGGCGCGGTGGTGGCAGTGCTGGATATGGGCGAGGTCACCCTGATCGTCGGCTGGCTGCTCATGCTCGGCGGCTTGACCTTGCTGACCCTCGCCTTCTGGCGACGGCGGCGGGCCTTCGTCTTAGACGACCACGGCATCGAGATCCGACACGGCGGCGACTGGTTCGGCGAGCGAACCCGCGTGCCTTGGAAGAGCGTCCGATCCCTGCAGACCCGCCCCGCAAAAACCGGGGTCTGGCTGGTCTACGAGCAACAAGGCGTCTCGCGTCCCGTCCGCCTGCCGGGCCGAGCGATGGACCAGGACGCGGCCGTCGACGTCATGCGTCGCGTGCGTCGGATGCATCCGCAGGTCGAAGTCGGACCAGGAGCCTGAGCCCAACTAGATGTGGTACATGACGTCTAGATGTGGTACATGACGTCTAGATGTGGTACATGACGTCGCTTCCGACCTGACGCCCCGCGTCGTCCGCGAGATCGGCCAACGTCCACGACTCGCAGGCCTTCACCTGACGCTTGGCCAACTCCGTCGCCACCAATTCCACCGCACGCCCGCCGGCCGTCGGCGGATCCGGCAGGTCCAGCTCGTCGTCCGGCTCGAGGGCATCAAGAACGCCCCGCACCGTCAACTCCGTCGGCGGCCGCTTGAGCCGATAGCCGCCGCCGCTGCCCACCTTGCTCTCGAGCAACCCTGCACGTCGCAGTCCCAGCAGCACCTGCTCCAAGAACTTCGTTGGCAGCCGCTCCATCGCCGCCAGGTCCTTGCTCTGGGCATACTCGCCCCGCGGATAAAGCATCGCCAGCCGCACCGCCGCTCGCAGGCCGTATTGAGTTCGCTTCGACAGGTGCAACTTGGGCTCCGCAGGTCCGTGTAAGCTCACACGCTATGCGGACCCGGCTCATCACGCACATTCTGGTGATCCTCATCGCCATCACCACCGCCGTCGCCACCGCCTCCACCGCCGCCGCACAAGGCCTCGGCCTCGACCTCCTTCGCCCCGCGACCGACAAAGTCACCGTCGACGCCACCGCCAACTTCAGCCAACTCCAGCCCGGTCAACAGGTCGTCGTCGCCATCACGCTCAACGTCGCCGACGGCTACCACGCCCAAAGCGACCAACCGCTCGACGACGGACTCATCCCCTTCACCATCGCCGTCGAACCCGACGACGCCTACACCGCCTACCAACCCGACTACGCCCAGCCCGTCCTCAAGCAGTACCCACAACTCACCACCCGAGACGACGGCAACGTCAGCCTCTTCGTCGGCCAAACCGTCCACTTCGTCCCCGTCGTCCTCAGCGACACGCTCCCGCCCGAGGGCACCATCACCATCAACGGCACCGCACGCTACCAGGCGTGCGACGACCAGCTCTGCGACCCGCCCAAAACGGTCGAGTGGCTCGTGAGACTGCCGCTGTCGGACACGAGCGTGCCGGTTGAGTCCGACGTCTTCGACACCTTCGACCCGACGATCTGGACACGCCTCGAAGCCCTCGCCAGCGACGACACCGCCTTTGGCCTGTTCGGCATCGAGTTCAATCTCGCCGACTTCAGCCCCGTCGGCACCCTGGCGGCCGCGTTCGTCGCGGGCATCATCTTCAACATCGTCCCCTGCGTCCTGCCCGTCCTGCCGCTCAAGGCGATCAGCTTCTACGAAGTCTCTCAACACCATCGCGGCCGAACCCTCCTGCTCGGCCTGAGCTTCGGGCTCGGCGTGACGCTCGTCTTCGTCCTCCTGGGCCTCCTGCTCTTCGCCTTCAAGACGATGACCTGGGGCGAGCCCTTCGCCAACCCGATCTTCAGCGGCAGCGTCGCCCTCGTCCTGGGCGTCATGGCCCTCTACCAGTTCGGCTTCCTCACCTTCGCCGTTCCCACCCGGCTCTACGGCATCACCCCGCGACACGACACCGTCACCGGCAACATCCTCTTCGGCGGACTCACTGCCGTCCTCTCGACGCCCTGCACCTTCGGCCTCTTCGCCGCCCTGCTCGCCTGGGCCCTGAAGCAACCCGAGTGGCTCGCCGTCACCAGCGTCAGCGTCGTCGGCCTCGGCATGGCCTCGCCCTACGTCCTGCTCAGCGCCTTCCCCGAAGTCGCCCGCAAGTTCCCCCGCAGCGGCCCGATCTCGGCAATCGTCAAGGTCGCGACCGGCTTCCTCGTCCTGGCCATCGCGCTCTTCTTCGCCAAGGTCGCACTCGCCCCGATCCTGCCGCCAGCCATCAGCGGCAACAGCTACTGGTGGGTCGTCTACACGCCCCTCGCCATCGCCTGCCTCTACGTCGCCATCCAGGTCGGCCGACTCGCCGGACCGTTCGGCACCATCATCACCGGCCTCGCCGCCGCCGCCTGCCTCGTCGCGGCCACGGTCGTCACGATCAAGCTCACGAACGACCCGTTCGAAACCTTCGACGACTCCCGCCTCCTCGCGGCCCGTGACGACGGCCCCGTCGTCGTCAAATTCACCGCCGATTGGTGCCTCAACTGCAAGACCATCGAAGCCCGCGTCTTCAGCGACGACGACTTCGTCGATGAACTTCGCCGCGACGGCGTCACGCTCCTCAAGGCCGACCTCACCAACCAGGACGCCCTCGGCTGGGAGCTGCTCGAAGAGCTCAACCCCGCCCGAGCCATCCCTTTCACCGCCGTCTACCTGCCGAACCAGACGAACCCCGTCAAGCTCAGCGGCATCTACAGCAAGACGGATCTGCAGGACGCTCTGAACTGATCCGGATGTCGCCTCCCGCGACGAGGCCCCATCACCGTCGTGCCTCGTGTCGTACCGTCTGTCTTGCTCTGGCGCTTCGACGAGATAGCCGACGCGGTCGAACAGACGCTCACTCAGGCTGAGGCCAACCTGCGGCTCGAGCAGGCCGTCTACGGCCTCGACGCGATGAAGGAGGTGCCGCTGCAACAGCTTCTTGCCGACGGGCTGGCTGAGCGGTACACCGTCACGCGAGAAAGCTACTACCCCAGCGACTTCGCCAAACGCAAGACCGGCCGCCGCCGCTGCGACCTCGTCCTCACGCCGCTCGGCCGCGTCTTGTGGGTCGTCGAGGACGTCGATCTCTTCACGCCGCCCGACGCCTGCCCGGCGAACGAGGCACTCTGGCTCGAAGTGAAGGTCGCCCACCAGTTCGCCGAAGGCGGCCGACGCCACGGCGGCTACGGCCAGCAGTGGCGAGACAAAACCGTCGCCGACCTCCGGAAAATGGAGGACGAGCCGCACATCCGCGAGGCGGGCCTGCTGCTGATCGCCTTCACCGGCGACGAGACGATCGTCGACGCCGACCTCGAAAAGTTCGAAGACGTCCTGGCGATGAAGGAAGTGCTCGCCGGCTTCCGACAGGTCCGGCACCTTCCGATCATCGAACGCAACGGCCACACCCTGTGCACGGTCGCCCTGTGGCCGACGATCCAGAAGGCCCCGCCGCAGAGGCCCGATCCCGACGCCGACGCATTCGATTAGACGAACAGGCTCGGTCTTTTCCGACATCCCCAATTTCCCCCTGTGCGCGGCACGTCGGTTGCGGGACAATCGCCCGACGCAAAGAGGTCTTCGCGTGCCTTACCCCGAAACCACCACGATTATGAACCACACCTCACCTACCGTTCGCCGCCTACTTACTGCCGCCAGCGGCACCGCCTTGCTCAGCCTCGGCGTCTTCGTCGCCGGCTGCGACAGTGAAGAGGAAATCGACACCATTGATCCCGATGACACCGTCGTCATCACGCCCGGCAGCGACGTAGACGTCGATGCCGATATGGGTGGCATGTTCGACACGACCGTCGCCAGCGTGCGGGCCAAGATCGACGAAGCCATGGCCGGCGACGGCACCGCCAAGGAAAAACTCAGCCAGCTCCTCGAAACCGGTCAGGAAACCTTCGATCAACTCGGCGAAGAGACGAGCGAGAACGACACCGTCAGCGGCTTCTTCGGCCAGGCCAACGAGGCCTTCGATAAGATCCAGGCCAGCGTCAACGACGAGGATTTCCTCCAGGCCGGCCGGGATTTTGCGAGCCTGAAGGACGTCGAGGTGCCCGAGATGGCCAAGCCGTACGTCCAGCCTTTCATGAACGGCGTGACGGAACTCATGAAAGATGTCGGCGCCAGCGGCGTCGGCAACGCCATCACCAACGGCATGAACAACCTCAGGGGCGGCGACACCAACGACGCCGGGCCGGAAGAGTTCGATGCTCCTCCGGAGTGATTACCTTCCAATAAAGCAGCAGGCTCACCAGCACCGGCGTCACGACGCCGGTGCTTTTTTATGGTGTCAGCGAATGCTGAACAGCACCTTCATTCAATGAGCTTGCACAAGTCCCGCTCATTTTACTTGGAGCGACTTGCACGATTATCGCTCGACGTCGCAGTGACTCCGTGCCACGATCTTCAGATCGTGTCTGCCGTGATGCCCAGAAGCAACACGATCTGAAGATCGTGCTACAAGCAAACGCAACCTAATCTGGTCTAATACGGATCATGCTTAGAATGAGCGCTTCTACCCGAAGCTCGTCATCCCGAGCGAGCGCAGCGAGTCGAGGGACCTCGCCCCGGATGATAAATTCCGAACGAGGTCCCTCGGCTTTGCTCGGGATGACGGGGCGGCCAGGCTGGGAATCGTTTGCCAAAGCGGAAGCAACAGCCGATTCCAAGGCAGCAACATCAAAGAAACCGTCAACGGCTTTCTCGATCTTCCACAATATACCGAAATCGTAAAGCAAACAGCGGAAACGCGTCCCGACTCGCCTGCAACGCTGCGATCATCAATGCTTCCGCTCCCTCATCCTCGCCGCGGGCGTGGCGGACTTCGGCGAAGGTGTCGATATACGCCGCATTGCCCGGCGACATCGCGACGGCCCGACTTGCATGATCGGCGGCTGAATCGAGACGACGCTTGACTCGCGAGCAAAGCCAGGCGATCTGATTATGGATCCGCGGCGACTTGGGAAAGCTTTTCAGCATTTCCTGATGCCGTCGCAACGCCTGGTTGAAGGCCGCATTGGCTTCGGCCGTTCGCCCGGCGGCGTCGAGGTAGCGAATCCACCGAATCTCGAGTTCTGTCTCCCGCGGCACGAGTCGGGTGACTTGTTCCGCCATCGTCGCGAAGGCTCGCTCGTCGCCCGCCTCCAACGCGAGCAACGCGCGACTGCGGTAGGCACTGGCGAGCAGATCGACCGCGAGGCCGGGGGCTTGGCTGCGGACGAGCGTCTCGTGGAACGCTGCCTGCACGTCCTCCCGCAGCAGGAACGCCAACGCCGCCGCCCGACACTGCAAAGCCAGCAGATGGTCATCCGACTCCTCGGCCAAGCGAGCCGCGTTGAGGAGCACGTCGAGCGGCGCGGCGGGAAAATCGAACTCCACCACCGCACATTGCAACGCCGCATGCCGGGCATCGTCGAGGGCGGCGAGACGCGTCGCTTCGTCGGGCGCCAACGCGACGCGGAGGTCGGCGGCGAGCAGGGCTTGCCGCGGCGAGGCGCGGGTCGCGGCGTGGACGACGTCGCGAGCGGCGGCGGCTTCTTCTTCATCCGCCCCGTCCGTCCGATCCGCCGCGGCCGACCGCCACGCCAGTTGCGCGGGGTCGGCGAGGATCAGCCCATCGAGCACGACGCGAACGTCCAAATCCGGTCGCAGGCCGACCGCCGCCCGCACCAGATCGAACGTTTGAACCTCGAAATCCGAATGGGAACGACTGCCGATGGTTCGCCGATGATTGGAATCGTTTACACGAAGTTGCGTTCGCACCGCGAGCTGGCGGCGACCTTCGATGCGAGCATCTTCCGCCGCGAAGGAGTCGAAGGCGACGAGGTCGCGGGTGTTCCACAGGAGCGACAGGTAGTCGGCGTCGCTGGATTCCCGGGCTAGGGCGAGGGCTTGTTCCAACTGGCCGCTGACGGCGAGGCCCGTCAGGTCGCTCCGCTGCGCCGCGTCGGCCGCCAGAGCGGTTTTCGCGGCGGAAACGTTTGCCTCCGGCTGGGCCAGGAGGCTCAGGTATTCGCCGGCCAGCCTAAGGCTGTTATCGACCTCGCCCTCCGGTACGCCTCTGCCTAGTAACAGGTTGCGGTGCAGCTGCGCCCGATACCGCTGGTCGGGCGAGAGCGACAAAAGGGTCTCCGGCAAGACGTCCTGGTCCCCGCGGAGCCACAGAGCCAGGACAGAATCCGGCTGCGCCTTGGCGGCCGCCGGGGCGTCGATGGCCTGAAGCCAGAGGTCCAGCGTGCGCTGACCATCAGGACGAGTGGCTATGGCAGCTCGCAGGCCAGACGTCGGATCGCTCGTCATCCCGTCGCGGCTTTGACGTTGCGCAGCGGCCAGCGGCTTGCGTACGATGCTCGCAACCTGTTGCAGGTCAGCGGGTTGGCCCGAAGCGGCGAGCCGGGCGATGAACTCGCCCAGCACGGGCGTGGCGGCGTCTGGTTGCCGGACGAGCCGAACAAGAGCGTCTTGGACCGACTCGACGCGGCTCAAGTCGTTGCTGGCCAGCTGGATGGCGGCTTCCTCGAACGAGCGGAGCTGCGCCGCCGGGTGGACGTTGGCGAGCCCGCTGCGGCGATGGAGGAGCAAGCGACTGGCCGGCAACGAGATAGCGTCGGCCGGGTGAGCCGCGGCGGCTTGGAGATGCTCATCGGCCGAGGCGTCGGCGCGGAGCAGTTGCTGGAACGCCTCCTGCCGAACCGCGGGATCGGCATCGCTGAGTTGTCGCACAAGGTCTTGCGGCTCAACCCCTTGGGCCGCGGCGGCGAGGCATGCAACGAGCCCCAGGCACCCGCTGGCGAGTCGGCGTGGGAGGTGCATCGGGTGGAGTTTACGGCATCTCGACGGCTACAACAGGTCGATGAACGCCTTCTTCGCCTGGCCGGCTAAGGCCGCCCCGCTCCTGGCCGAGGCTGCCGCAGCGGCCGAGCCGGGCACGTGGTTCGGGATCGACTCGCTCTTCTTCCTGACGATCCTCTTCATCTTCGCCACCGCGGTGGTGACGGCCATCTACACGCGGTGGGCTAAAGACAAGTGCCTCAAGCTCTTACAGGCCGACCACGTGACGCTCGAGCGGGGCGACGGGGTGACGATCTGGGGTCGGCTGACGGTATTGAGCGAAGGCGTGGAGGTGTCGTTCGAGGTGCCGGCGGTGGATCATCAGGGGCGTCAGCGGAGCAGCGTGATGATCTACCCCGAGGAGCTGGCGGGTGGCAAAAGCCTCGGTTTTTACCGGGCGGCGTCGATTTTGGAGGAAGAGGCGACGAGCGATCGGCGGAAGCAGGTGGAGCGGACGTTCCATCCCGGCTTCTTCCGCAGGACGTGGCGCAAGGTGAGGATCCTGATCAACACCCTCCGCGACGCCTTCAGCAAGTCGCTCGGCCTCATCGTCGGCCAAGTGGCCAAGGCGAACCCGCAAAGTCGCGTTTTAGCTGCAAAACAAGGAGAAATGACCCAAATCGGCGACACCCTGCTCACCCACGGCGTCGCGGCGAACGCGTACGAGCCGCTGCTGGAGCAGCACATCGGCAAGCCCGTCATCGTCGACCTCAAGCGGAGCGACGGCTCCGTTGTCGGCATCGCGGGCTACCTTGCGGAGTACACGGCGAGGTACGTTGCGATCTTCAATGTCGAGCACGAGGCGGGTCCGGTGTTCGAGCTGAAGATGCCCGAGGATGACGGGTCGGATCCGTGCATGGAGCAGGAGGTGGAGGTGACGATGGCGGAGGGGCGGCTGGTGGTGAAGAACCTTGGGATTGATGGTATTTTGGTAGAAAAAGCCACTCGCGACGGTTTCGAGCCGCTGCCGATTCGGGCGACGATCCCGCCGCGTGGCCTGCTGCGGCTGCCGGGGCGGGACCTCGGCGGTGCGACCCTCTCCGTCTCGCGGCTGCGTCGCTACGACCTGATCGCCCCCCGCGCGACGGCGACGGTTCGACACGCAGGCGAGCTCTTGCCGCGACGGTCGTTCCTGGACGACCTGGGGCTTGACGAGCTGCCCCTGGTGCCGAAGCCATCGCCGGATCAAGAAGCTACTTGATCCCGCCGATGCTCCGTATGTGCAGGCGAAGGCGACGTTCCAGATTCCCAAGCTGACGCTCAGCGATCGCGACTTCGAGCGGGTTGCCAAGATCATCTACGCCTATGCCGGCATCACGCTGAGCCAGGACAAACGCGAGCTCGTCCGCTCCCGCATCGGCAAACGACTGCGAGCCGTGGGCAGCCCGTCGTACACGGCTTACCTCGACCAGTACATCGTCTCCGCCGCCGAGACTGAGGCAGGCCGTCGCAGCGAAGAGTTCGTCCACTTCGTCGACGCTCTGAGTACGAATCTCACGAGCTTTTTCCGCGAACCGGTTCATTTCGAGTATCTCAAGAACCACGTCCTGCCCGCCTTGGCCGCGACGCGTCGGCCCGTGCGGGCGTGGTGTTGTGCGGCGAGCACCGGTGAGGAGCCGTACACGATGGCGATGACGATGCTCGAGGTCCTGGGGCCCCGCTCGGGGGCGAAGCTGCTGGCGACGGACATCTCGACGCGTGTGCTGCAGACGGCGGTTACGGGGGTTTATCCGGAAGATCGAATCAGATCGCTCTCGCCGGCACTACGCGGCAAGTACTTCGAGCCGCGGCGGATGCCCGACGGCTCCGTTGCGGCGGCGGCGGTTCCGCTCATGCGGGACATGATCACGTTCCGCCGACTCAACCTCATGGAGTCGCTGCCGTTCGCCGGCCCGCTCGACTTTGCGTTCTGTCGCAACGTGATGATCTACTTCGATCGCCCGACGCGGCAGCAGCTGGTCAACCGCATCAGCCAGGTCCTTCGCATCGGCGGCTACCTCTTCACCGGCCACAGCGAGTCGCTCGCCGGACAGCTTCACCCGAACCTCACGCAGGTCGCCCCAGCCACCTACCGCCGCGACGCCTGAGCGTCATCGAGCGTCATCGAGCGTCCGATACGCCTGCGCACCTCGCCCTCAACACTTTGTCCGGCCTCCTGTGCCGATGCCTACTGAGTTGTTTCACCCGCCTTACCCGTGCAACCTAACGCAGCGCCCACTTCACCTCGTCCTGCGGATGCACCGCCTCTGGGCATCGCCGGTCATCAAGCCGCCACGCCTGTCGCCAAGCCGGCGACGCAGGTGACGGTCGGCATCTCCGAAGCCAGGATCGTCAACGATCCCTCTGCGATGCTCGTCACGCATTCGCTCGGCTCGTGCGTCGCCATCAGCGTCTGGTGCCCCGTCACCAAAGTCAGCGGCCTGCTGCACTATCAGCTGCCGGACAGCGAGATGGACCTCAAGCGGGCCGGCCAGAACCCGCTGATGTTCTGCGACACCGGCTTGCGCCACTTGCTCGACAAGGTCGCCAAGCTCGGCGGACAGACCAAGCGGCTCGAGATCAAACTCGCCGGCGGAGCCAAAATGCTCCAGGTCGGCACGTTCGACATCGGCCACCGCAACCACCTCGCCGCCCGCAAACAGATCTGGAAGCACGGCCTGTTCGTCAAAGCCGAAGACTGCGGCGGCACGGCGCCTCGCACGCTCTACCTCCGCGCCAGCGACGGCGCCGTTCGACTTCGCATCAACGGAAAGGTGCGTGCCTTGTGACCGACGCTTCTCCCATCGCACCTGTCGTTTCGCCCCGTTCCACCCTCACCTCTGAGGCCCCGATGACCGCCAACGCCCTTCGCATTCTGATCGTCGATGATTCGGCTTTGACTCGTTCGTTGGTCAAACGGAGCATCGCGATGAGCGACGTGCCCGCCGATGTCGCCGAAGCCGGCGACGGGTTGGCTGCTCTTGAGCAACTCCGAGCCAAGACGTTCGACATCTGCTTCCTCGACCTCAACATGCCTCGCATGGGTGGCGTTGAGGTAGCCCGCACCGTGTTCGGTGATCCGAAGCTGACCACCCGCGTCGTCATCGTCAGCAGCGAGGCGATGGCGGGCAAAATCAAGGATCTTCAAGAGGCGGGCGTTAGCGGTTACATCCGCAAGCCGTTCCAGCCTGAAGCCATTCGCGAAGTGCTCTGCCGCCTCAGCACCGAAGACACGAAGCGGGCCGCTTGAGGTCTCGCCCCACCGCTTTTATCGCACCAGCCTGTCCCTCCATGGAAGCTTTTCCCGAAGAAGACGTATCGACCTTCGACCCGTTCGACGCACCGGCCGACGCCGCTGATCCGTTCGACGACGCGGTGCAGCAGGACGCTACTGACGACGATCCGACGACGCCCATCGCCGCCGCGGTCCAAAGTGTCACCGGTGCGATCGAGACGAGCGCGTTCCTTTCGACCGAGCCCGGCTCACCGGCGGCCGAACCCGACGACATCCGCCAGGTCACCCTCAGCTACGGCGGACCGGCTGCAGGTGCACTGAGCGTCATCGCCGACGCCAGCATCGGCCGGCTCCTCGTAGCCGCGGCGCTCGGCATTGACGAGAACGACCCGAGCATCAGCGACGGCGTCGACGATGCCCTGTGCGAACTGGTCAACGTGGCCGCGGGCATGATGATGCCCAAGCTCGTCAAGGCTGACGACGAAGGCAACGAACCCGACTGCCCGCTCGGCCTGCCGGAGTTGTCGAAGGTCGACGGCTCACGCTGGCTTGCCGCCATCAGCGACACCGGCACCGACGGCTTCGGCTCACACGTGCCGATCCTCGTCGAAGGTCGGCCGCTGCTTGTCGGTGTTCGACAAGCTGCGTGACTCCGCAAAAGCGGGGGCTTCTTCGTCGACATCCGTCTTCCGAGAGGATCACATGCCCGTCTCACTTCATCGCCCGATCCGCGTCCTCATCGTCGATGACTCTGCCGTCGTTCGTCGCATTCTGACCAAAGAACTCGGTGCCGCCCCCGGTATCGAAGTCGTCGGCGGTGCACCGGATCCCTACGTTGCTCGCGACATGGTGGTCAAGCTGTCGCCAGACGTCATTACGCTCGACGTCGAGATGCCACGGATGGACGGCTTGACGTTCCTGGGCCTGCTCATGCAGCAGCGGCCGACGCCGACGATCGTCGTCAGCTCCCTGACGCCGCGAGGCAGCCAGTCGGCATTGGGTGCGTTGGAGCGGGGCGCGGTCGACGTCCTTTGCAAGCCCAACGGTGCCATGAGCGTTGGCGACCTGTCGCGTCAGCTCATCGACAAGATCCGGACCGCGGCACGGGCAAAAGTCGTCCGGCTCGACCCCAACGCCGCCAAAAGGCCGCTGCTGGCGCAGACGAGTCTGGCCGAAACCACGCACCGCGTCATGGCGATTGGTGCCAGCACGGGCGGCGTGCAGGCGTTGACCGCGGTGCTGACGAGGCTGCCTCCCAACGCACCCGGCTGCGTCATCGTCCAACACATGCCCGCTGCCTTTACGAAGAGTTTTGCCGACCGGCTCAACGAGATGTGCGCGGTGACGATTCGCGAGGCGAGTGACGGCGAGAGTCTGCTGCCGGGCCACGTGCTGATTGCGCCGGGCGGCAAACATATGAAGCTGGCCCGCAGTGGTGCGCGCTACCTCGTTCGGCTCATTGACGGTCCGCCGGTGCATCATCAGAAGCCGGCGGTCGACATTCTTTTCGACTCGGTTGCGAAGGTGGCCGGAGCCAACGCGGTCGGCGGCATCCTGACAGGTATGGGTGCCGACGGAGCGGCCGGCTTGCTGACGATGCGGCGTGCCGGGGCTCGGACGCTCGCTCAGGACGAGGCGACGAGCACGGTCTGGGGCATGCCGGGCGAAGCCGTCCGACTCGGCGCTGCCGAGCAGGTGGTGCCGTTGGATCAAGTCGCCGAGAAGCTGTTGGCGATGGGCAACTCCACAGCGAAGCGAGCGGCGTGAAAAGGGAGTTGGAGTTGGAGTTTTCGATGATTTCGGGGTAGCCGCGGAGCAGGCTCCGCGGCTACCTCAGATGCTTTTCCTATATCGCTCCTCGACCTCTTCATTCAGACGTCCGACCCACCTCGTAGATCGAGTACCCCGTCAACCCGCGGAAGACGCGGTTGGAAGCTTCGCCCGCGACTTGATCTTGCACGAGGACGTGCGTGGCATCGTGCCGACGCGCGACGTCGAGCAGGTCCCCCAGCGGCCGAGCGTGGTAGTCAGCGTCCATCTGCTGTTGTGCGACCTGGTACCCGCGCAGGCCGCCGACGTAGGACGTCAAGTCGCTCGTGCCGGTGACGTCGCGAATGCGATCGGCCCACGATTCCAGGCTCGCCGCTAATTGGGGCACGGGCTTGAAGCTCACGACGTGCGACCGCCGACTCTGGATCGGAAAGCTCGACCCGACGCCCGGCGGCACGAGGAACTTGGCGTTCATCGGCGTGTTATCTCGCGCCCATGCTGCGGCCTGGACGATGCCTTCATCCGGCGGCGACTGACCGGGCGGCGGTGGAGCCTCGACGCTGAGGGTGGTCAGCACGACGACAATGGCGAGGGCAGACGGCACGACCTGCGACAGGAACGACCTCGCCTTGTCCTGTCGCGCAAGCCGACGCGACCAGAGCACGTACCCGATCACGCCGCCCGCCAGTGACAACGTCATGAGCGAGTCGGGCGTTTCGATCCGCTGCTGCAGGAAGCGTGCCGAAAGGAGGACGATCAGAATCGACACCGGGAACACCATCAGCATCGCCGCCGCCGCGATGCCGACGGAGATGCGGACGACCTGCGGCTTGCGTCGCCACAGCCAACTCGTGATGCCGACGATCGCCAGCAACTTCGCGTGCGGGCTGAACCGCCACAGGCTCATCTGGATCATCGTCTCGCTGACGTACCAGACGCCGGCCAAAAGCAAAGCGATGACCTGCAAGCCGAGCAGGTAAAGCCACGCGACCTTGAGCAAACGCGTCCGGTCCGCCCGGCTGGGCCTGCGGAACACGGCCGCGGCTGTGAGCGATGGCAGGACGAAGAGCGACCAGACCCACCACGGCCACACCAACGGCTGATAATGGTGCGGGTGCCGAAGCTCGACATACGTCTGCACGAACCAGGCCATCGTCGCGTCGCTCTCGGCAGCGGAAAGTTTCGCGGGAAGTGCGAGGCCGACGTTGAGGCACGCGGGCAGAATGGCGACGAGGCTGGTCATGACCAATGGCCGTCCGCGGATGCCGCTTCGCCAGACAAGCAGCAACCAAAGCGGCGGCAGGACGACGCTGTAGTTGAGGTGAAAGGCCCCGCTGATGCCGAAGAAGATCGCAGCCGGCATCAGGCGTTTCTCGAGCATCATCGCCAGCCCGCAGACGAGTCCGACGGCCGCGACGTTGCCCGCGTTGAACTGGCCGTCCTGCAGGAGCGAGTAAAAGCCCAGTGCTCGGTCGCCGAGCAACGCGTGGTAGAGCACGACCGAAAACAGGAATGCCGCCACCGCCCCGCCGCCGCTGCGGATGAGTCGCCACCACGCCCAGCTCAAGGCGGTGACGAGCGTGAGGAAGATTGCGAAGAAGCCGACCTCCGCGATGCCGAGTCGCAAGAGCCACGACGAGATCAGACTGAAGAGGCCGTGGTACTGGAGCGTGCCGACGACGAACGGATCGTTTTCGAACGTCGCCAGGCCGGCGCGTCGCAGCGGGTCGAGCAGGTAGACCTCGTGGTTGCCCGTGCCGAACGAGTAGCCGGTGACGCTGACGATGAGCAATGCCGCCGCCGAGATTGCACCGGCGGCTTGGGCGGGCGGGACGTCGTCAGGGTTTTGCGGCGGAACCTTCATCGACACGACGCGTCAAGTTAGCATCGCCCGCTTCTCTCACCACCACCGCATGCTCCGCCACCAAATCATGATTCGCCACCTCACCGCCGCCGCCGCTCTGGCCCTTGCCGTATCGACCACCCTCGCCCAGGAGCAGGCCGAGCTGCCGGTGACGGGCGTGACGCTCTACACGAGCGGCGTCGGCTTCTTCGAGCACGGCGGCACCGTGGCCGGCGGCGACACGCGGGCGACGCTGCGATTCGAGGCCAAGCAGATCGACGACCTGCTCAAGAGTCTCGTCCTGCAAGACCTCGACGGCGGTACGGTTCGAGCCGTTACCTATGCCGCCGACGGGCCGCTGGATCGGCAACTCGATGCTTTCCAGATTGATCTCGGCGGCGACGCGTCGCTGGCGAACCTCTTGAAACAGCTCAAAGGTGCGGAACTTGAGCTGATCACGGGCGAGCCCGAGCCTGTCACCGGCACCGTCGTCAGCATCGACCGCCGCATGGTGGGCGAGGATTTGCAAGCCGACTTCGTCACGCTCTTCACCGGCACCGGGTTGGTGAGTCTGGCGATCGACGACGTGCGGACGTTCGAAATCCTCGACGCGAAGCTTCAGGAGGAGTTCGCCGCCGCCCTGGCTGCGGTGGCGTCGTCACGCGACAAGGACAAGCGGCCGGTCGCAATCAACTTCACCGGCGAGGGCGAGCGACGCGTCCGCCTCGGCTACGTCGTGGAGGCTCCGGTCTGGAAGACGAGCTACCGCCTGCTGCTGGACGGCCAGACGGACGAAGCATCAATGCAGGGTTGGGCGATCGTGGAGAATCAGACGGATTTCGACTGGGACGACGTGGAGCTTGGCCTGGTGAGTGGCCAGCCGTCGAGCTTCACGATGCCGCTGTCGACGCCCTTGTTCGCGAGTCGGCCGGAGGTCGCGGTGCCGGTGGCAGAAAACATCACGCCGCGGGTTTATGACGGTGGCGTACCGGCGACCGCGGCAGCGCCGCAGCAGGCGATGAGGCGTCGTGGTGGGAACTTTCAGGAACGCGACGCCATGCTTCTGGATACAGCGAACGCTCCCGAGGATCGAGAACTCTTCTCCGGTGGAGGCCTCGTCGCCAACAACGTCGGCGGCATCCGTCGGCAGGCGCTCTTCGAGTACGAGGTCGGCTCCGTCAGCATCGAGCGGCAGACCAGTGCGATGATCCCTGTCATCGGCATCCCGGTGCAGGCCGAGCAGGTCGCGCTCTTCGACACGTCGCTCAACCTCGACCACGCGATGACGGCCGTTCTGCTGGAAAACACGACTGAGCAACTCCTGCCCGCCGGGCCCGTGGCGGTTTACGACCTCGACGGTTTTGCCGGCGACGCTCGCATCAGCGACCTGCCCGCGGGCGACGATCGGCTGCTGAGCTACGGCGTGGATCTCGATGTCACCGTCACCTCCGACTCCGGCCAAGGCGGCAGGACCGTCACCAGCGGCACGCTCTCCGGCGGCGTCTTGACGCTGCAGATTCGCAACGTCTACGAGACCACCTACACCATCAGCAACGAAGGCGACGACGCCAAGACCGTCATCCTCCAAAAGCAGGTTGTGCCGGGCGTCACGTTCCTCGGCGACGTCACGCCTTTCGAAACGACGCCCGCCAACGAGGCTCGCTTCCGCACCGTGGTCGAGCCTGGCCAGACGGAATTGGCGGTGCGTTACGAGCGGACCATCGCCCAACGCATCCAGCTACTCGACGACCGCGTCGACAGCGACCAGCTCCTCGCCCTCAGCAAAGGCGGTGCGATCTCAGACGATCTACGCGAAGCGTTGAAGAAGGGGGCCGAGCTTCTTCGCGAGATCAGCCGGACTCAGGAACAAGTCGAGAATCTCGAAGCGCAACTCCGATCGATCACGCAAGAGCAGCAACGCCTCCGCCAGAACATGCAGGCCGTCGATCGCAACAGCGATTACTACAAGCGTCTCCTCGGCAAGCTCGACGAGCAAGAGACGCAGATCGAGCAGCTCCGCGAAAGCCTGGCAGCGTTGGAGGAAGACCGGTCGCAGAAATACCAAGGGTACCGCGACTTTCTCTCCGATCTTCAACTCCAGTAATCGGAGCGGCGTCAGTCGGGGAGCGTCATCGCCAGCACCTTCTCCGTCTGCGCCTCGCGGTACGCGACGAGCCGATCCCGCACCGCGTCATTACTCGTCGCCAGAATCGACGTCGCCAGCAACGCCGCGTTGATCGCCCCCGCTTTGCCGATGGCAAGCGTCCCGGTCGGCACACCTGCGGGCATCTGGACGATGCTCAACAGACTGTCGACGCCCGACAGCATCCGACTCTGCACCGGCACGCCCAAAATTGGCAGATGCGACTTGGCGGCACACATGCCCGGCAAGTGGGCCGCCCCGCCCGCTCCGGCAATGATGACCTTCAGCCCTCGATCAGCCGCCGTGCTGGCGAAGTCGAACAACAGGTCCGGCGTCCGGTGTGCACTGACGACCCGCTTCTCATAGAAGATGCCCAGGTCGCCGAGCGTGGTGCAGGCATGCTGCATCGTCTCCCAATCCGAAACGCTGCCCATGATGACGCCGACCTGCGGGCTCTCGTTCATGCGTCAACGTAGGCCGATGCGGCACGACAGCAATCCGTCACAGGTCCGCTACGGCACGAGATAGTGCCCCGGCCGACTCGGATCGGGCGTGCGGGTGGCTTCGAGATACTCGTGCTTGACAAGGGCCTGCACGACCTGCGCCGCCACGCTGCCGGCGGCGACGCCACCCGAGCCGCCGTACTCGACGAAGACGGCGAAGGCGACCTTCGGATCGTCCGCCGGGGCGTAGCCGATGAACCACGAGTGCGTCACCTGGATCCGCGGCTCCGTCGGTTCATTCGTCCGGCGATACCAGGGAATCTGCGGGTTGGGCCGACCCTGGGAGCCGACGGCGGTGATGCGGTCATAGAGGATGCGGCCGTCGTCGCCGCGAGCGGGCAGGCCGTTCTCGTCGAAGCGGGTGACGGTCAGGAGGTCGGCCTGCGCCGAGCCGGTCTTGCCCGCGATCTTCATCGGCAGACGGTCACGAATGCCGCTGCCGCTGCCGGCTTCGGTTTCGACGGCCGCCACCATGCCCGCTCGCAGCACCCGCTTCGTCTCCGGATCGATGCCGAGGTCGACCGGTTCGTTCGTCTCGTCCAAGAGCAGCTTTGGCTTCAGCCTGACACCGCCGCGGGCCAAGGTCGCGGCAACGTTCGCCATCTGCACCGGCGTCGCCTGGACATAACCCTGGCCGATGGACCCGAACCACGTGTACCGCGTCTTGGCCATCGCGTCCTGCTTCAGGACGCGATCGGGAATCTCCGTCGGCAAGAGGCCCTCGCGTTCCGGCAGGCCCAGGTCGAGCCGCGAGCCCAGGCCGAAGCGTTCGAGCCACGAAGCCAGCTTCTCCGTGCCGGCGCGGTGGCCGAGCGTTTCGAAGTAGATGTTGCATGACCGCTGCAGCGCGTCGGCGAAGGTCAGGTGCCCTGGCTCGGGCGGCGTTTCGTGGAGGGACGGCGTCGGGTGGAGATCGGACGTCGGCAGCTGGTGGCCCTGCAGGTGCGCGTGCTGGCCCATCATGCTCGCCGTCCAGCAGCGGGCCGTATTCGTGTACGTCTGCAAGACGCCGCCGACGTGGACGTGCAGGTAGCCGTCGCACTGGATCGTGTCGTGCGGCCCGATGAAGCCGTCCTGAATCGCCCCGAGCCCGACGACCGGCTTGACCGTGCTGCCGGGGACGATGGATGTCATTGTCGCACGATTGACAGCAGGCCGATTGATCTGGTCGGCGTAGAGCTTGTCGGCGAGTTCGACGTACTGGTTCGGGTCGAAGTCCGGCAGGCTGACCATCGACAGGATGCCGCCCGACTCGACGTCGATGACCACCGCCGCACCATGGGCCGGGCCCGTTTCGATGCTCTTGTCGGGCCAGCGAAAGTCGACCTTTTGGAAGGCGTCGCGGATGTCGTTCGATAGTTCCAGATCGATTGTCGTCGTCACGTCGCTGCCGCCGGCGGCGTCGACGGCGACGGCTCGGGTGTCGGCGGCGAGATCGCGATCAATTCGGCCACGCGTGCCTCGAAGTTGCCGCTCGGCGACAGCTTCGAGACCGACGCGACCGTTGAGGTCACCCGGCAGGTAGCGACGCAGCTCGTCGTCCAATTCCGGATCGACTTCGAGATCTTCGGCATTGACTTCGCCGACACGCCCGACGACGTGCGCAGCCGCACGACCGGCCGGATAGCTCCGCGTCCGACTCGCCCGCAGCCGCAAGGCGTTCGACAACGTCGGCGGCAGATCGCTCTGGAGCTTGAGCAGCTCGTTGTACGTCTCGTTCGACAAGTCCCGCAGGACGACGTGAGCCTGCTCCTCGTCGGCAATGGGTTCCTCGTAATCGCTCAGTTCCGGCGGTGCTTCGCCTTCGCCCAGAAGGAACCGCCGCCACCACGGGGAAAGGTCCTCCGCCTCGTGATGCGCCTTGGCCCGCTGGTATCGACGCAGCACCACGTCCCGCCGCCTCGCCTCGACGCGGTCGAGAATCGTCCGCCGCCGGACCGCCAAATCGTTCGACGAGACGTCGGCGATGATGGCGAGCCGGTTCCAGAACTGGTCGACCTGCCGGCGGGCTTCGGGCAGCATCGCCTCGACGCGGCGGATCTGCTCGGCGGTGTCAGCCTTGTAGTAGCCGGCGGTCTGGCGGGCGAGGTCGCGGGCGAGCAGCTTCAGCCGAGCCTCGTCGGGCGGGTCGCTGACGAACCAGTAGGCGACGGCGGCGTCGTTGCACGGCACGTCGTGGGCCATGACACGGCCGTGGCGATCGAGCAGCCGGCCACGCGAGGCCTCCGTCAGCAGCGTCCGCGTCATCGCCTCGTCGGCGGCAGTCTGCCACTGGTCATTCTCGACAAGCTGCACCTGCGCCGCCCGAGCCAACAAGGCGAGGCAGCCGAGGATCAGGACGATGAGGACTCCGCGGGCACGACGTTCGAACATGAGCAGCCTTCCGTGGCAGCGAGATCACGCTCGTCCGTGAGCGTCGACTCTCAGTCTAACACGTCGAACCGAGCCGCAAGTTCGCCAGCGCTACATCCGCCGATCGCTGACGGTGAGACGGTCGCGGAGCTTCCACGCCGGCCACGCCAAGGCTGCGGCGAGCGCTGCCGTCAGGACGCCGCCGAGCAGGTGGTGGATCTCGAACGTCAATACAGCGATAGCCGTCGCGGCGACCAGCGAGCCCGCCGCGGCGACAGCGGCGAAGGTGCCGGCGGATCGTGGCGCGACGCGGCCGATGATGAGCCCGGCCAGGCCGTAGCCGACGGCTCGCGCTCCGAGTGGGCCGCCGGAGGTCAGGTCGTGGAAAAACCCGATGACGAACATCGCCGTTGCGGCCGACTCGCGTGGCAACAACACCGCCGCCGTTGCCGCCGCGACATACGGCAAATCGAACGCCGCCCCGCTCTTAAATGTGAGAAAGGGGGACAACCCACGCTGCAGCCCCAACGCCAGGTACGCCAGCAGAATCGTCGACAACAGCTTCACGAACCACCGCCCGTTACGACCACTTGCACCTCGTCAAGCCGCTTCGCATCGACGGCGGGCTCGAGCACCACGCGACTGAAGCCGCTCGCGTCCGGCACGGGCTCAATCGCAAGGACTCGCCCGAGCCGATAGCCGTCGAGCAGCATTGGCCAATCGTCGTCGGCCAGAATCGCCCAGTCGCCGACCTCCACGCCACTCGCCTCCAGGTCGGTTGTGCGGTGTCGGCGGATCACGAGGTGGCCGTCGTCGCCGTTGAGGACGAAGGGCTCGCTGATGAGCTCGATCTCCGCGTCGTCGCCGCCGGCGAAGCGTCCGCCGATGGGCCGGTGCGTGGTGCCCCCGGTCAGCCGCACGCGTCCGAGTCGGCCGACTTGTGGTTCGAGTGTGCCGATGATTGCGACGAGGCCACCGTCGATGCCGAGAACAGGCGACCCCGCTGGTACGTCGGCTTTGACGACCGAGAGCAGGTCGTCGTTCTCGCCGACGAATCCGATAACGGCCGCGGGCACGGTCGCGTCGCGCAGCTTCGTGCCGAGGGCCTGTCGGTATTCGTCGAGCCGGCTGAAGCGTTGGGCCTGCACGAGCAGCTGCTCGACCCGCTGCCGCAGCAGGCGATTCTCTTCGATCAATGCCTGAGCCTGCGACGCATCGACCGCCGGCTCCTTACGGCTGAACCAGCCGTCGACGCTGCGGCCCGCTAACGAGGCCGGGTGCGACACGGGAGCCAACGTCGCCGCGGCGACACTCGTCAGCGTGGGCACGTCCGGGGCGAACCACGCGGCCGCAATCCCGGCGGCCATCAGTCCGCCGATGAGTCTGCCGGGCCGCCTGCGTCGCATCGGCCGACCTTACGTGCCTCACTGCTTGTAGCGATAGACCGCCGCGACGCCGGTTTCGGTCGGGAACTGGTCGCTTGGAATGACCCGAACCTTCGCGCCGGTCTTGAGCGACAGCTCGCACAGATCGTCCAGCACGTCGTCGACGTCCGGATTGCTCTCCTTGAGCATCCTGGCCTGGCCGGTCTCGGGGTCGATGGTGCCGCCGATGGTCTTGTCGGCATCAACGAGGAGCGTCAGGACGCGACCCTGGAAGGCGGCTTCGGCGACCTTCTGAACGTCGTCGCTGCCTTCGCCCTTGGCCTTGGCGTTGCCGAACTGCTCGGTCAGCTCGTGGATTTCGGCGTCGTAATCGGGGCGGAAGACTTCTTCCATCTCACTTCGCAGCCGCTCGTTGTCGACTTCGACGGCGTCGGGGTTGATACGGATGCCCTTCTTTGTCAGCCGCGGGTGGTGGCTGACTTTGAAGAAGACGTCGTGGTAATCGACGTCACCGGCGAAGTAGAGCGGCAGGTTGCTGCCGCGGCCGTGGTAGTCGTAGACGGCACGATCGACGGCGCGCAGGTAGCGTTCGATGTCTTTGTCGCGCGTGTCCTTGTTGTCGTTGTGGCCGTGGAACATGCCGCTGTACGACAGGCCGCCGTAGGAGTTGACGTTGAGGTCGCCGTCGACCTGCCCACCGAGGGCTTCGACGACGGTCGTCGGCACCTGGTCATCGAGTGGCACTTCGTCGAGGCTGTTGAGGTTGCCTTCGAACAGCCGGACGCTCTTTTGCGTGACCGCCAGCAGGTGGTATCGGCCGGCGGACTGGAGCACGCGGATGAGCGGCTTGAGGTGAAAGCTGTCAGCGACGGCGACCCGCTCGGGCAGCGGCTTGCCGATGCGGTACATGCGGAGGCGATCGCCCAGATCGTTCGCCGTGCCGGGGCCGCTGAAGACGGCCAAACCGTCGAGTTGGTGCTGCCAGAAGGCGTTGTCGTCGCTGAGTTTGTCAAGCTCGGTCAAACGGGCTTCGGCATTGGCTTTGTCGGCTCCGTCGCCGTGGCCGATCTCCTCGCGGGCTTGCTTGAGTAGGGCTTTGAAGCGGATGCTGTTCTCGCGGGTCTCGCTGCCCTTGCGGTGCGTGGGCATGTAGATCGAGATGCGAGGGCCGCCTCGACCTTTGGGCTCCATCAGTTCTTTGAGTTCGTCCTCATCGAGTTGGCGGACGGCGGGACGGGCGGAAACGGCAGCCGGGGTGGTGTCTGACATGCGTTGCGTAACGCTAATGCAAGCCCCGCAGGCCGTGGAAGGGTGAAAGTGAGGGGAGAAGTTCGGCCAGAACGTGCAGAAGCCCCGCATGGGCATGCGGGGCTGCGAGGGATTGGCTCCTATTTAAAGTTCAAGCGGCTTTTCGAGCCCGGCGTGCCTCGGCGGCGCGGGCGCGGGTTGCTTTCTTCTCCTTCGTCACCCGCTCACGGCGGCTGCGGCCGACTGTCTGCTGCATCGCACTGGCCTTGTGACCCTGGTACTCCTCGGCCACACGCACCGCGTCGGCGGCGTCGAAGGCGACGAGATCGGCACCGACCTCCTCGCCCAGGCCCTGCGCCCGCTTGTAGATACCGCCACAGCACATGACCTGCATGTCGCTGGCGTTGCCGTGCTCGCGGAGCTTGTCGATCAGAGCCCGCGCCGCTGGCATCTCCGCCGGCAGCGTGGCGAACAGGACGATCACGTCCGGTCGCCACAGGCCAACGAGGTGGTTGGCCTCGTCCGTCGGAATCCCGCCGCCGAGGAACTTGACCTCGTAGCCCTCGCTCTCGAACAAATCAGCCGTGATCTGCCCACCGAGCTCTTCGCCCTGGGCATCGCCGCACAGGACCATCACCTTGCGACCGTTGGGGCCCATCATCGCGAGTTCGCCGGTGATGCGATCGACCGTGGCCCGGTTCAACCGCGTCGCCATGTGCTCGGCGGCGAGGGAAATCTTGTTCTCCTTGTAGAGCTCGCGAATCGATTCCATCGCGGGCCAGCAGAGTTCGAGCAGTAGCCGCCGCGGATCGACGCCCGCTTCGGCGGCCTGCTCGACGACACGCCGGCACGTCGGCCGATCACCGCCGAGCAAGGCTTCGGCGTAATGCTGAAAGAGCGGCGTGTCGCAAAGCCGCTTGCCTTCTTCGGCCTGCGACTCGTCGCGGATGAAGTGGCCGGCGGCCTTGGGAGCTTCGTCGATGAAGTCGTCGGCGAGGCGGAGGTTGGGGGTGCTGATCGACTGGCGATCGCTGAGGCTGAGATGGCTCATGGGAAGTCCGTTCCGTTGCTAGAAGTTTGCGTCCGTTGCTTAGGAGTTTGCGTCTGTTGCTTGCGTCGGGGTGTTGCGGTGCCCGTCGCGGGTCAGGCGTCCGTCGCCGTGACACCTCTTGCATCGCCGGACAGTCTGCTGCAGCAACACGACTTTCCGACCGCCGACAGCGTCCGGTACGCCTGATGCGCATCTGGTCCGTTATCGGCCGACGTCCCGACAGCAGGGGCTATAAAGCGGCCCGTGCCCCGCGTCGTCGTTGTCAAGCTCGGAACCGCCCTTGTTACCGGTCGCGATGGCGAAGCGGACGCCGATGTCCTGGCATCGACTGCGAAGCAGATTCGGCAACTCGTCGACGAGAAGCGGCGTATCGCCGTCGTCAGCAGCGGTGCCGTCGGCGCGGGCGTGAAGGTTCTCGGACTGGGGCGACGTCCGAAGGACCTGCCGCGACTTCAAGCCGCCGCCGCCGCGGGTCAACCCGTGCTGGCGGCGGCGTGGGCGAAGGCACTGTCGGACGTGGGCTTGCGAAGCGGTCAAGTGCTCCTCACCCGCGAAGACGTCGATCAGCGACATCGCTTCCTCAACGTCCGCAACACCGTCGCCGCCTTGTGGCACTGCGGGGCGATTCCGATCATCAACGAAAACGATGCCGTCTCGACCGCGGAACTGCCTGGCGGCGAAGTCGGCGGTGCCGAGACGTTCGGCGACAACGATCGACTCGCCGCAGCCGTCAGTGCGGCCCTGTCAGCGGAGATGCTCGTCCTGCTGAGTACCGTCGACGGCCTGCTCGATGAAGAGGGTCAGGTCGTGCGGGAAGTCACGGAGCTTGCCGCGGCAGAGAAGCTCTGCCGCCGTGACACCTCCGTCGGCGGCACGGGCGGCATGAAGACCAAGCTCCTCGCCGCCAGGCTGGTGACGGAGGCGGGCGAGACGATGATCCTCGCCAATGGCCGGACGCCCGACGCACTCGTGCGGGCGACGACGGACGATCATCTCGGCACCCGATTCATTCCCGCCGACGAGGCCAAGTTGCAGGCGAAGCTCCGTTGGGTCCAGCACGCGGCGACGCATGGCACGCTCACGCTCGACGCCGGTGCCGCCACCGCCCTTCGCCGACGCCGCGCCTCACTGCTGCCGGCGGGCGTCACGCAGGTCACCGGCACGTTCGCCCGCGGCGAGGTCGTCCGTCTCATCGACGATCACGGCACCGAAGTCGCCCGCGGCGTCGCGGCACACGATTCCGAAACCTGCCGGACCTTCGCGGGACGACGGTCGAGCGAGCTGCAGGCAGAGCACGGCCCGGACCTGCAGGCAGAGCTGGTGCACCGGGACCTGCTGGTGATTCAGCGATTGCCGCGTGATTGAGTGGCAGCAGGCAAGGAGCAGGAGCCGCGTCGTTTGCTCTATCCGTCGATGAGCAGCTCTTCTCCCGGGATGGTGCGGAAAACTTCTTCCGTGCTCGTCTGGCCGCGGGCGACCTTGAGGAGCGCCGCCTTGCGGAACTCGAGCATGCCGTCCTTGATCGCCTGCTGCCGCAGCTCGGCGGGTCGGGCATTGCTAGCGATGAGGGTGCGGAGGCTGGGCGTGACTTCCATGATCTCGAAGACGCCGCTGCGACCGATGTAGCCGCTCATGTGGTTGCTCTCGGCAGGCACCGGTGCGTAGAGCGTCTTGCCCTCGTCGGGGCCGAGGAGGTCCTTAATGTCTTCAAAAGCTTCGGTGCCCAGATCCATTTCGCGACGCGTCTGCGGATCGAGCGTCCGCACCAGCCGCTGCGCCACGACGCCGCGAAGGCCGCCGGCGATGAAGTGGTCGGGAATGTCGAAGGCCCGCATGCTCTGGATTGCGCCGGCGGTGCTTTGCGCATGCAGCGTCGCCAAGACCAGGATGCCGCTATTGGCCGCACGGACCGCGACCTGGGCGGTCTTCTGGTCACGGATTTCGCCGACCATGATGATGTCCGGGTTCTGCCGGAGCACGGCCCGGAGCAGGTCGGCGAAGTCGAGGTTGATGTCCGCGTTGACGCCGCTCTGCCGAAGCCCCTCGACGCTGAATTCAACGGGGTCTTCGATCGTGTTGATCTTGCGGGAGCCGTCGTTGAGGCTCATGAGGGTCGCATAGAGCGTGGCCGTTTTGCCGCTGCCGGTGGGGCCGGTGATGAGGACGATCCCGCCGGGGTTATTGATCATGCGGCGGTACTTGCTCAGCTGCTTTTCGAACATCCCGAGGTTGTTCAGGTCGTGCAGGTGGGCGTCGCGGCTGAAGAGGCGAAAGGCTGCGTCTTCGCCATAGAGCGTGGGGATGACGCTGACGCGCAAGTCGACGCCCTCGATGCCTGGGGTCGCTTCGCCCTCGGGAGACCAGATCCAGCGGCCTTCGTCGGGCTGACGCACGTCGCCGCCGGTCATGCCGGCGTTGTTCTTGACGTAGGCGATGGCCCGTTTGCCCTGGTCGCGGGTGAGGGTCGCGATCTGCCGAACGACGCCCAGATGCCGGACCTCGACGACATAGCGGTCGTCATAGGCGTTGACGAACAAGTCGCTGGCACCCATGGCTGCGGCACGGGCGACGAGGCGGTCCATGGCCTCTTCGGCGGGGACGTTGGCGACGTCGGTTTGGGGAATCTCAGCGGCAACGCCGGGCGATCCGGGCGGAAGGTCGGTCATGAGCGGGGATGGCTAAAGGAGAAACGATCAGCTGCCGGCGGCGACTTCTTTGGCGGCGGCTTCGTCTTCGACGATGGGCACGACGCGGCCGACCTTGAGGAGGTCGAGCACCTGCCGGACGGCGGGCTGGACTTCGTAGACGACAAGGCTGCCGCCGGCGTCGCTGACCTTCTTGTGCGTGCCGATGAGCCAGCCGACGGCGCTGGAGTCGATGTACTGGGTGTCGCCGAGGTCGAGCAGGATGCGGCTGCCGGCCCAGTTTTGGCCGATGACGCCGCTGAGCGGGTTGTCGCCGGCGGGATCGATATCGGCCGCGGTGATGTTGCCTTGGGTGGCCACTTTGACGAGGCCGTCGCGTTCGATCGAGACGAGTTGGAGCTTCATGAGGACGAGAGGTCGATTGATCGGCAATGGCTGCCCCGGAACGCGGAAAGCCGCGTCAGGCAGCTCAAAGCCACCTGGGGCAGCCGAGGCGGGTGATGACGGTAGCACGAACCGTCGTCGGACGAAACGCCGCGCCCCAGCAGCCTGCGACGATCCTCTGGTTTGGGCCCGGGCGATGGGTCGGATAGACTCGCCCCGCCGCGTCCCGCGGCCGTTGCCCCGCCCATGCCGCTGCTCTTCGAGATCTACGACCAGGGCCGCCGGCTGACCGACTACCACGTCCGCGGCGCCTACGCCACCGGTCCCGAAAGCCTGCCCATCCAGGGACGCATCGCCTTCAGCGAAGGCCTGCTCCGCGTCGAGGCCGGCGACGTCGACGGCCTGCTCAACGACAGCCAGGGCCATTCCGACCCCGGCGACGAAGAGGACGCCTACAGCGGTCTCAAGTCGAGCGTCGCGGCCATCGGCGTCGCGTTGCTGTGGAATCTGGGCGAGACCGGCGAGTACATGCTCGAAACCACCCGACTGCCGCCGCGGCACGACCCGTACATCCTCAACGTCGAACTCGCCCGACATCGCGTCATGCGGCTCCTGCAGAAGCAGGAGGACTGGAATCTGTGGGAACTCGCCCCCGCGGCCCCGGCCGTCGCCAAGGCCCGGCAGGCGCAGGTCATGTTCGCCGACTGCCTGGGCTACCTCGAAGATCCCGCCACGGCCTCGATCAAAGCCAACGCCGCCCTCGCCGCCGCAGTCGAGGCCGGGGACGCGTTGGCGCGATCGCAGGCGGAACTGATGTTCCAGCGTCGCCGACGCAGCGGGTTGCCGCGAAGCCTCTTCGGCATCCGGGCCGACGTCGCCGGGGCCGCACCCCGCGAAAGTGCTGCGTACCGACAGGCCATCCTCGGCGGCTTCGATTGCCTGAGCATTCCGATGCCGTGGCGTCTGATGCAGCCCGAAGAGGAGGTCTTCGACACCGGAGCCGTCGACGCGGCGGTCGACTTGGCGGCAAAGGCGAAGCTGCCGGTTATCGCCGGCCCGCTGATCGACCTGGCCGACGCCCCCGAAGCCGCCGGCGGCGCGGCCAGTGGCGAAGTTCCGATCAACGGCGGAGTGCCGGAGTGGTTGTTCCTCTACGAGAACAACTTCGAGGCTTTGCGTGATCTGGCGTTCAACTACGTCCGCGCCACGGCGAGTCGCTATCGCCGCGTCGTCAAGCTCTGGAACGTGGTCGCCGGCATCCATGCGGCGTCGAGCTTCGGGCTGACCTTCGAGCAGATGATCGAATTGACGCGGCTGCTCGTCGGACAGGTCAAGGCGATCCTGCCGGGGGCCAAGACGCTCGTCACGATCAAGCAGCCGTTCGGCGAATACCTGGCGGCGCCGGGCAACACCAGCGCCACCAGCGTCCCGCCGATGCTCTACGCCGAAATGGTCGCCCAGAGCGGCGCGCAGGTGGACGGCTTCGGCGTCGAACTCGTCGTCGGCCGGCCTACCCGGGGCCGACGCGTCCGCGATCTGTTCCAGATCTCGTCGATGCTCGACCGGTTCATGACACTCGGCAAGCCGCTGTTCATCACGAACGTGACGTGCCCCGATGCCCACGACCCACCAGCCGATGAAGCCGGTCGCTGGGGCGAGCCCTGGACGCCGCAGCTGCAGGCGGCGTGGTTGCGGGAGGTCTACCAGATCGCCCTGGCCAAGCCGTACGTCGAGAACATTGCCTGGGCGGATCTCGTCGACGGTCCGCACAATCAGATTCCCGGCGGCGGACTGCTCGATGATCTCATGCGTCCCAAGCCGGTAGCCAACACGCACCGGCAGTTGCGGGCGGCGACGAAGCCGTTCCTGCGACCCGGCCGTGCCGTCTCCTCGACCGCGACCACGCGCTAGGCCATGCCTCACCCGCGTGAAACTTACGGCATGGATCCGCGGCAATGGCCGGCGACGCGTCGGCACGGTTGGCCCGTTCGGGAACGCCGCGGCCTCGGCGTGCTTTGCGCGGCAGCTTTGCTCTTCCTGATCGTGTTGCTGATCCAGCGGCCGACGACCTTGAGCGACCCGCCACCGCCGGTTGCTCCGTTGCAAGCGGAGTTGCTGGACCGGCTCGATCCGAACGTCGCCACCGCCGCCCAACTCGCCGCGCTGCCGGGCATCGGGCCTTCTAAGGCGGAAGCGATCGTGACGCACCGAACCAGCGTCAACGGCCGGGCCTTCCACCATCCCGACGACCTCGCCGACGTGCACGGCATCGGCCCCGCTATCGTCGGCAAGCTTCGGCCGCACGTCATGTTCCCGGTGGAGCCATCGGTGGACGAGAAGAGCGGCTCATGACGATGTCCGCTCGCCTCTCACCCTGTCGTCACGCGGCGAGACGCTGCTCGTTCTGGAGCAACGATCGGATCGCGTCGCCGAGGGAGGTCGACGAGCCACGGGTGCCACGCGACTGCTTGACGCGTGATGCGAAGGTGGCAGCGTCGAGGGAGCGGGCATGGATGATCGGCAGGCCCAGTGACGCCGTTGCGGGCAGGCCGGTCGGCGTCGGGTCGATGACGGCGGCGTGACGAGCGACGAGATCGCCAAGCCGGTCGGACGTCGAAACGTCTCGGCCCTCGTGCCAGCCGCGACCAGCGAGCGTCGCGCCGCTACGGCGGGCCATCTTGCCGATGCCGCGGACGAAGTTGGGGACGATGAGCAATGCCTGCCACTGCCGCAGATTGACCTCGGCCGCCTCGACGCCACCGGCCCGCAGGCGGCCGACGAGGTAGCTGCTCGGGCCGCCGCTGCTTTGCAGCGCGAACGGCTTCGCACGAAGTTCGTCGGCGATCATCTCCCAAACCACACGCTGGCTGCTGAACCGTTCGACCTCCGGCGGCACGACGTCCTCCGGCAGGTCGTACGCGAGCAATGTCCCGCGACCGGTCGTCTTGCTCGCCCCGTGGCCCCAGCCGGCGATGCGGATCCGATTCGCTGGCCATCCCGCTTCCTGCCACGACGTCTGCCAAGCGGCATCGGCCAGCACGATTGCATCGACGTTAGAAGCCGGCGGCGTCGGTTGTCGCTCGCTGGCGATCCAGGTGATCCACGGCAGGCGGTCCGACACCACGCCCGGCAGCTCCCGCCGCGTCACGTCGGCCACGACCACAGCCGACGCGGTCGACGCGGCATCGGCAAGGGTGAGCGTCGATGACGTTCGTGGATCGTCCGTGTCCAGCCGCACCGCCTCGGGTAACGCTGCCGCGAGGTGTCGGCCGGCGTCGCTGAAGAGTCCGAACGTCGAGCCGGCGGCGACGAGAAGGTCGTTCGCCTGGGGCACGCGACGGGCCACGTTCGCCACCTCGTCGTTGTGGTGCTGTGTCGCCGCGACGAGTTGCCGTCGGGCGGCTTCGATGAGGTCGACCACTGGCTGGCCGCCGACAGGCAACGAGTCGCTCGGCAGGTGCAGGTTCGCCGGCGGCGACCAACCGCGATGCCGACGGGCGTAGGCGGCCAGATCGGCGGCACCGGCGAAGGGCACCAGTCGGCCCTCCTCGATTGCCTCGCTCACATCGGCTGATCCGAGGGCCAGTCGCATCGAGCGGGCGTCGGGCCAGATGACCGCGAGACTGCCGCAGCCGGTGAGGCGTTTGAGCATCGCCACGACGTGGCCGAGATGGTTGGGCGCGACGAGGGCGACGCTTTTGGACCCAACGTCGATGTCGCTCGTCAAGTGCCGGCCGACGGTCGCAGGAGCGGTCGATCCGCCGACCCAGCCGCTGTCGGTGCGGGCGACGAGGCTGCCGTCGCGGCCACGGTACCACGTCACGCCGGGCCCGAACCCGCCGCCGACCGGTTCGCCCATGGCCGCGAGGTTGTGTCGAAGGTGATCGGCTGCTTGGGCTTGAAGCGTCTCGTCGATGGGCGGCACCTCGTCTTTATCGGGACACGGCGGCGTGTCGCTGCACGGGTTCGCTCCGTAGCCTGCGGCATGCCGCAGAACTCGCGACAGCCGACGCTCGACTTCGTCAAGATGCACGGTGCGGGCAACGACTACGTCTACGTCGATGCGGTGCGTCAGACGCTGCCGAGTGATCTGCCGGATCTGGCACGCCGCATGAGCGATCGCCACTTCGGCATCGGCGGCGACGGCTTGATCCTCGTCCTGCTGCCGACCGACCCGCAGACGTCAGACGTCAGGATGCAAATGTTCAACCTCGACGGCAGCGAAGGCCAGATGTGCGGCAACGGGATCCGCTGTGTCGCGAAGTTCACGGTCGATGAGGACCTCGTCGAACGCGATGCGGCGACGATTCGCGTCGAGACGGCCAGCGGCGTCCGGCAGGTCGAGGTGCTGCGGGAAAAAGGTCGCGTCATCGGCGCGACCGTCGACATGGGCCAAGCGACCTTCGGCGTCGAGGCTGTCGGTGCGGACATCTCGCAGTTGGAGATGAACGGGGATCTGGTCCGTCTTCCAACCGCCGATGTCGTTGCAGATCCACGTCGGCGAGTCGGTGCTGCAGAATCCGAGCAGGCGGAGCAAGCTCCGCGGCTACCTCAGATGCAGGCGACCCTCGTCTCCACCGGCAACCCGCACGCGGTCGTCTTCGTGGATGACCTTGACGCCGTGGACGTGCCGACGGAAGGTCCGCGATGGGCCGAGCACCAAGCCTTCCCGAACGGCATCAACGCCCACTTCGCCCAGGTGCTGGCAAGGGATCACTTGCGCGTCATCCATTGGGAACGCGGCAGCGGCCCAACACTGGCGTGCGGCACCGGTGCCTGCGCCACCCTCGCCGCCGCCGTGCAGCAAGGACTCGCTGATCGGCGAGCTCGCGTCGATGTGCCCGGCGGAACGCTCGAGATCGCGTGGGACCAGGCAACCAACCGCCTGTCGATGACAGGCCCGGCTGCGACCGCATTCCGCGGCACCTGGTCCGCGTGAAGAGCGTCAGTCGCAAGCCGCGGACCTCTCACGTCGCGCCGCCTCTTTGTCTTCCTGAGCGAGCGCAGCGAGTCAAAGGACCTCGTCCGCCCGCTCCGGAGGACCAGGCGAGGTCCCTCGGCTGCGCTCGGGATGACGGAGGAGGCAGCATTCAAGTAAGGTGCTCTAATGAGCCGCGGACCCACGGTCCGCCGGTCTGACGAGTTTCGTAACTCAGAACCGTCACGCCGTCCCCGCAGGACATTCACGTCGCGAGGTGAACCCTCTGCACGAAGCGTCGCGTGCTGCAGCTTACAAAGCTCGTCAGACCGGCGGACCGTGGGTCCGCGGCTCACGG
>CAYMAS010000010.1:45333-97508 GCA_964388485.1 uncultured Tepidisphaerales bacterium
CGCTTTGCGATCTGCGGATTGGGAGTCGACGAGGCCTTCCTCGTGGTCCGTCGTGCCGCCGGTGCCGGCTTGGCGGGGGTGGCGGTGGGGTGTGGGTTGATCCTCGCCCTTCGGGGCCTGGTCCCAGCCAAGTTGCGTCTCCTCCTTCATGGAGTGATCCGCGTCGTCGGCTTGGCCGGGCAAGGGTTCGGCGTCGCCGGGTTTGCTTTGAGGGTGTTCCGTGGACATCAGGCGTTCTCCTTTGTGTGGGGCGATTCCTGTGGAGCAAGGCCGGCGTCATCGGCGTGGGGGTGCTTCATCGCGTCCGCCCGGCCGTCGTGGGCGATCGAGTCGGTGGGGTCGACGGCATCGCCCTGGTTTTGCGGATCCTGGCCGGCGAGCGACGTCAGGCGGCCGTCGTCGTTGTCGTTGCGGGTCGAGCCTTGAACGCTGTCGGGCCGCTCGTCGGGAACGGTATCGGGCGCTTCGAGTTGGCCGCCGGGCGTCTTGCCGGGATGGCCGCGTTCGTACGTCTCGCTGGTGTCCGGCATGTCGACCGGACGCTCGGGCTCTTGAGGCATCACGACAGCATGAGGCAATGCCGCCGACGCTGGAAGGCTTAAAACGCCTTTACCCGCCCATGTCCATCTTGATGACGCCCCGCTGACGCTTGACGGCGATAACGCGTTGCTTGAGGTTCTCGAACAACGGCCGGGGATCGCTGACGCTGCGAAGCTCCAGCTCCGGCGTCGAGCGGTCGTCGCTGGTGATGTGGATGGAACCGACGCCGAACAGCTTGTCGAGCGGGCCTTGCCGCATGCGGACGTCGTTGACGTGCCAGAGCTCGAGGGTGTCGATGTTCGTCGTGATCAGGCCGTGCTCGAAGTCGATGCGGTAGTTGGTGATTTTGAAGCGGTTGCGTTTGACCCACAGAGACGGGAAGAAGAACAACCCCACGCCGATCGGGATGAGGAACCACAGCCACCACGGCGGCCCGGTCTCGGTCAAGAAGAAGGCCAGCACCGGAATCGCCGCCAGAACGAGGCCGACGGTGAGCCACATGAGCACGAGGCCCAACTCGCCGCGAAGCAGCGGACTGCCTTCGTAGTAGACGATTTCCTGGTCCTCTTCCGTCGCCTTGTGCGGGCCGTCGCCGGTGATGAGGTCGGTCGGATGGGGCTCGTGCGTGTCGTCCATGGCCGCTCACGATAACGCGGGCGACGCGACAGGCGAATCGGCGGAACCGCCGGCGGTCTTGCCGGTCAGCCGCAGGCCCAGATGCGAGAGCATCGGCAGCGTCCTGGCCAGTTGCACGGTCGCGGCGGCGGAGGCGTCGTGCGACATTGCCTTCGCAAACAGCCGGCACGACCAGCGGCGGGTCCGCCACAGCTTGCGGTAGACGGCGTCGAGCGTCGCCGGATCACGACCTTCCACCAGACACATTGCGGCGGCATGGGCGGACGCGATTGCCAGACCCATGCCCTCGCCGCCGATCGGTTCGAGCGCCGCCACACTGTTGCCGATCGGCAGGACGCCAGGCGACCACGTCGGTGACGGCCTTGGAGCAAACCGCGGCAACGGCGACGCCTTCCAAGGCCGCACCCGCTCGGCCCTTCGCAACGCATCGCCGAACGCCGGGTTCTCCCGCAGCAGCCGTTGCAAGAGTTCGTCGTGCGGCTCGCCCTGCCGCAGCTTGGCGGCGGGCACGTTCATCGCGACGTTCCAGATCAGCCGCTCACCGTCGCGAACCGGAGCGACGCCGACGTAGTGCCCGCGAAGGGCGAAGAGGCCGATGGTGGCGAAATCGAGGCGGACGTTCGTGAAGTGAGCCTTGAGGCCGAGGTCGCCGGTCGGTCGCGGTGGCTGGTCGGTTGCTCCGGACAGGGTGCCCTTGCCGTCGGCGAGGACGATTTGATCGGCTTCCAGGACGTCGCCATTGGCCAGGAACGCCTTGCACTGTTCCAGCCGCAGCACCCGCTGGCCGAGCCGTCGTTCGACCGACGCCGGCAAGTCCTCGACCAACGCCGGGTCCATTGTCCAACGCGACACCCCTGCCACCTCCTGCGGCAGCCGCAGCGTCGCGGATCGGCCGGCTCGGTCGACCATCGTGCTGTGCGTCAGCCGGACGGGGTCGAGTCGGCGCAGGGTGTCACCGAAGCCGATTTGCCGCAGCGTCGCTTGGCCGAGGCTGCTGAGGCATTCGCCGCAGACCTTGTCGCGTGGGAAGCGGCTGGCTTCGATGATGGTCACGTCGCGCCCCGCGTCCGCGAGCACCTTCGCTGCCGTCACGCCCGCGGGTCCCGCACCGATGACCAAGACGCTCGACATCCACCGGAAGGTTATGCGGAACGAGTCCAGGCCTGTTCTTTCACCCACTCTGGTAGCCGCCTCCACCACCTGCAAGTCGGCAACTAAGTGATATTTTGCCGCACCCGAAACCCTTGATTGTCCCGCCGAGCGTCTCAACCATGCCCGTTCCCCATGAGCGTCGAAACCATCAACGAAAAAGCAGCCGGCGAATACTTCACCCGTGCCCGTGAAGCCGAAAATGCCGGCGAACTTGACAAAGCCGTCGAGCACTACGACCGCGCTCTGGGCGAAGATCCGGATCACGACGAGGCCTGCTTCCGCCTGGCTCGCCTCTACGATCAGCACGGTAACGACACGCAGGCGATCGAGCTCTACGAACGCATCTGCGGCGGCAGCCCGGTGCCGCTGAGCGCGCTGATGAACCTGGCCGTCCTCTACGAAGACAACAACATGTTCGAAGAGGCGCGTCGTTGCCTCGAGGCGGTGTTGGCGACGGATCCGAACCACAAGCGGGCCCGACGGTTCCTCGGCGACGTCGATGCCGCCCACGATCGGTCGGCCGAAGAGGAAGAGCGGGCCCGTCAGCAGCGGGACGCGGTTCTGGACATGCCGGTCTACGACTTTGAATTGAGCGTTCGTGCCCGCAACGCGCTCAAGAAGATGAACATCGAGACGATCGGCGACCTGCTTCGCGTCCGCGAGCAGGACCTGATGGGCTTCAAGAACTTCGGCGAAACGAGCCTCTCGGAGATCAAGAGCCTGCTCGCGGCCAAGGGTCTGCGACTCGGGCAGCTGATCGAAGACGGCGTGGTCTCGACCCCTGACGATCCGGCGGCAGCGGCGGGTTACTTCGTCGAAGGTGCCGCGGCCCCCGAGGCGGCGGCGGCGTCAACGGGCGGGCTCGACAGCGAGATGCCCGGCGAGCTCCTGGAGCGGCCGATCGGCGACCTCGACTTCTCCGTCCGCAGCCGCAAGGCCCTGCAGCGGCTCAACATCCAGACGGTCGGCGAACTCGCCGCCAAAACGGAAGAAGAGCTGCTGGCCTGCAAGAACTTCGGGCAAACAAGCCTCAACGAGATCCGCCAAATCCTTGCCAGCTTCGGCATCGGGCTGCGGAAGGATTGAGCCGAATCCAACTCCGAAGTAGCGTCTCGAAGCAGCGCGGTGCGACGCACCTGCAGCGTCACGGAGCCGCGTCTGGGAGGTCCCGGCAGGTCAACAGCAGGCGAGACGACATCGGGCCGGAAGGCTTCGACAGCCGATGCAAGATCGCCGTGGCGGATCGACGTTCCGGCCTGTCGAGCCATCGCCTCGGCGGCACCGGGCGCGTCGGGATCGGCAACGAACCGCGCGTCGGCCGCATCGACTATCGCAGCCCGCAGATAGTGATGACCGGAACCGCCGACGAACAGGATGCGCGGCCGCTGCATGCCCGAGGGTAAGAGATTTTCCACCAGGCTGCACTTGAGCCGCTGAAGCCTGTGGGCACGACTCCGTGCATGGCATCGAGTACAGAAGCCGGCCGACGCGGCCGGATAGGGTTGATCGGATTGAGTGGCTTCGCCGCGGACACCTGGTCCGCCGGTCTGACGAGTTGCGGTGCTGCAACCGGTGACGCCTTCGTGCAGAAACGTCTCCTCGCGACGAAAAGCCACCGTGAGAAGGCGGTCCGTGTTGCAGTTGGCCACCTCGTCAGACCGGCGGACTGTGGGTCCGGGGCTCAAGCGGATTTCCTGGTCCTGTCAGCGGCTCGACTCGACGCTGCAGGTCGCGTGACCTTCGATCGGCTCAACCGAACATCGCCTCGTGGAGCAGATCGACCGGGTGAACGACCTCGATCGGGCTGCCCGTGTCGCGGGCGATGCTGGCGAGGTGCATCGAGCAGCCGATGTTGCCGCTGATGAGCAGGTCGGCGCCCGTCGACGCCAAGGCGTCGAGCTTGCGGCGGGCGAGTTGGCCGGCCATCTGGGGTCGCGTCAGGTTGTACGTGCCCGCGGCGCCGCAGCAGATCTCGCCTTCGGGCAGGTCCACGACTTCCAGCCCCGGCACCTTCTCCAGCAACGTCCGCGGCGGCGTGCGGACGCCTTGCGCGTGGGCGAGGTGGCACGCGTCGTGGTACGCGACGCGGCGGTCGATGCGGTTTCGGAACCTCAAGTCGCCCTCGCCGAGACCGACCTCCACGAAGACCTCGCTGATGTCGCGGACGAGATCGCTGAACCGCTTGGCCCGTTCGGCGTACCGCGGATCGTCCGCCAACAACTCGCCATAACCGCGGAGCATCGCCCCGTCGCCGGCGGTGCAGGTTGTGATGAAGCGGACTTCCGGGCCGTTCGTCGGCAGGAAGGTGTCGATGTTGGACCGCGCCAGTTGCCGGGCGTGCTCGCCTTCGCCGGCGTGTTGATGAATTGCACCGCAGCAGACCTGGTCCGGCGGGCTCACGACATCGGCACCGGCCCGGCAGAGCATCTCGGCGGCCTTCTTGTGCGTGCCGCTCGACATGACGCTCGCGACGCAACCTTCGAAGAAGCCGATCGCAAAGCTGACCTGCTCGGCCTTCTCGGCACGGGCGGGATCGAGCATCTGCACCACCATGTCCATGCCACCGGCACGGCTGTGTGCCGGCAGCGGCTTGGGCCAGATCGGAGCGTCGTCGTCACGCGGCAGCATCGCATCCATCCGCTCGACCGTCTGCCCCATCAACCCGAGCAGGCCGAGCTTGCGGGCGATGATGCGCAGGCCGACGCGATCGGCAATGCGTGCTACGGCAAGGGAAGCTCGCAGCCGGTTGGGCCGTGCGAGCAGGCCGAGGAACAGGAACCGTTGGAGCCGCGTGAGCTTGGGCGTCTCGTCGCCGCCGTCGATGCGGTCGGCAGTCAGCTTTTCGAGCGCGTCGTCGTAGAGCTTGTGGTACGCGACGCCGCTGGGGCACGCGGTTTCGCACGCCCGGCAGCCGAGGCAGCCGTCGAGGTGGTCCTTGGCCAGATCGGTGTACGGCACGTCGCCGTCGTGCAAACCGAGCATGAGCCGGATCCGGCCGCGAGGCGATTCGGCTTCGTTGCTCGTTTCGAGGTACGTCGGACACGTCGGCAGGCACAGGCCGCACTGCACGCACGCGCTGCCGGCATTAAGGGCGGCCTGATCGAGGCGGATCGTCGGGCTGGTCGCGACGGAATCGGCGGCGTGGGCGTTGGTGTCGAGGTCAGTCGACTCCGGCGGCACATCGCCCGCCGGCTCGGCGGCGGGTTCGACGTCGGCTGGCTGAATGGCCGTGGACATGCGGGGGCCAGCTTGGGTCATCGAGGGCGGCGGGACGTTCCGGAGGGAAGGCGTGCGATAAGAACCGTATCGGTCAGACGCTGGTGTGACGTTCGATACGAGTTGGAGGGACTGGTGGTGCTACGAGAGAACGATGTTTCGGGTAGCCGCGGACCTTGGTCCGCGCGTCGGTGCCATGTTCGAAGATTATCCGGACCCGCGGAGCAAGCTCCGCGGCTACCCCAGATGCAGATCATCACGCAAATGTCGGAAGCGGCGACAGGTTCCCGTCCGGGTCGTACTCGGCTTTAAGACGCGTCAGCAGGTCGCGGACCGGCAGCGGAATGCCGTAGCAGGTGACGCCCTCGGCAGTATGAACCGTCGCATGACCGCCGAGGCGGAGGGCGGTGCGGGTCAGAAGCGGGGCCAGGTCGTCGTCGAACCAGATGGTGCCCGCCACCGGATCAATCGACCAGCCGTCGCAACCGCCGAGATCCGCCATGGCGAGCGGCAGGGAGCCGGAGGGGATCTGGCAACGCGACGCACGCGACGTCTGTTGCCGCTCGTCCGCATCGTTCGCCAGCGACCGGCGTTCGGGCGAACCTGAGATCGTCGGCGTGAGCAGGTCCAGCTCGTCGCTCGTCCCGAGCCAGCCGGCACGCAAACCGGTCGGCGACAGGATCAGCCACGTCGGTGGGGCGGTCTGCACCAGCAGTCGATTGACCACGTCCGGCAACGCCTCGCCGTCCACCGGCACGTCGGCAACGAGCGCCGCTTCGGGCCGACGGGCGGTGCGGAGCGTGACGGTCTGGACGCGTCCGAACACGCCGCGACTGCCGATGAGGAGCTTGGCCACGTCGTAGCCGGCGACGTTCTTGATGGGGAGGCCGCCGACGCTGACGAGTCGACTTTGGCCGTCGCGGAACTGCACGCCGGTGGTGCGATCACGCCAGCCGCCGAAGGTGGTCTTGAGCGGGCCGGTGGAGTCGACTTCGAGGAGGTCGCGCAACGCCCCGCTGCCGTCGATCGGCAGCCACTGCGGCACGTCGAGCTTCGACAGCTCTCGGTCGAGCGTCTCGACGTCCACGTCCGTCGACACCTCGACCGCCATGTCGGCGGCGTGCGTCTGGATTTGTCCCGGCGCGACGACGGGCTGTCGTTGCGGCCGTTGGTCGGGCATCGTCACGTCTAGTTGTATGACGACGCGTCCTGCAGGTCGTGCTGAAGCACGACGAACGGGCACCGAATAGACTGCCGCCGTGTTCCTGCTCGACGAGCGACGACGCAGGCAACTGCCCAACGCCATCACCGTCGGTCGACTCGTGCTGGCGGCGGTCTTCTTTGCGATGCTCCGTTTTTATGAGCACGGCACCGTTGCCATGAGCTGGTTCCTCTTCACCGCCGGCTGGGTCTACGGCCTGGCGGCGGCGACTGACTGGCTCGACGGGCACCTGGCTCGCAAGTGGAACGTCGCCAGCCTGTTCGGCCGGGTCGTCGATCCGTTCTGCGACAAGATCCTGGTGCTCGGCACGTTCGTCTTCTTCGCCAGCGAGGTCTTCATGCACGAGGGCCGAAATCTGACGGGCGTCGGCCCGGTGGTGGTGACGCTGCTCCTCAGCCGCGAACTGCTCGTGACGACCTTGCGAGGCCTGAGCGAAGGCGGCGGCGACGCGATGGGTGCTAAGCAGGCCGGCAAGCTCAAGATGATCTTCCAAAGCATCGCCATCCCCGTCGTGCTCGTCTACGTCTTCGCCCTCGGCTGGCTGGAGCGTGGGGACGCCTTGGAGATCGCGCTACGGGTCCTTCGCGAGATCGCCGTCTGGGGCACAGTCGTGGTGACGCTCTGGAGCGGGTGGGCGTACCTGCCGGGCAGAAGGAGCCAGGAGCCAGAAGCTAGGAGCCAGTCAGATGACTCCGAGGCTCCCCTTTCTGACTAGCTCCTAGCTCCTAGCTCCTAGCTCCCTCTGCCCCCCAATGACCGCCATCGCCACCTTGCTCGTCGTCCTGACCATCAGCCTGCTGACGGTGCGGGTGGCAACGGTGATGCTCGTGCTGACGGGCCTGAGCCTGCCGCTGGCGAGGTTCCAGGCCAGAAGCGCCTTCACCGGCTGCGGCTACACGACGGGCGAGAGCGAGCAGATCGTCGGCCACCCGGTGCGAAGGCGCATCATCTCGACGCTCATGCTCCTGGGCAACGCGGGCATCGTCACGACCGTCGGCGCCCTCATGGCCGGATTGCTCGCCGGTGGTGGCGTGGAGCAGATTCTCGTCGAGGAAACCAACGCTGACACCGGCGAGACGGTGCAGGTGCTCGAAACCGTCTCGACCGGCATCCCGCTGTGGGGCCGCATCCTGTTCCTCATCGTCGGCGTCGGGGCGTTGTGGGCGGTGGCCAGCAGCAAGTTCGTCGAACGCGTCGTCAATCGCTGGACCTTCAAGCTGCTCAAAAGCTACACGCAACTCGAGGTCCGCGACTACGCCAACCTCATGCACCTCAGCGGCGACTACGGCGTCAGCGAGCTACGCGTCAGTGAAGACGACTGGCTCGCAGAACGACACCTCAGCGAGCTGCGGCTGACAAGCGAAGGCGTCATCGTCCTGGGCATCGACCGGCCCGATGGCAAGTACATCGGAGCCCCCGATGCCCAGACCATGGCGCACGTCGGCGACGTCCTGATCGTCTACGGACGGGCCGACCGGCTCGCCGAACTCGACGAACGCCGAAACGACGAAGCGGGCCGCCTCAAACATGTCGAAGCCGTCGCCGACCAACGGGCGCGTTCCGCCGGAGAGAAGGCCGATAACGCCGAAGACGCGGACGAACGTGACAGCGCCGACGAAAAGCGTCGCCAAGCCGAAGCCGAACGCAACGCGATCCAGGAAGCCCAGCAGGAGATCGACGCGGCCAAGTGATGAGTGATCAGTGATGAGTTGAAGAGTGATGAATATCGGACCAGTCACGGATCAACTCTGATATTCATCACTCTTCAACTCATCACTCATCACTTCCGTTCCTCCTCGCCGATGTCTCCTCAAGCATGAGCACGCGCACCCACGGCATTCCCCCGGCCAACCACCCGTCCCTCGTCGAGCTCGTCGCCAGCGTCAACGACGGCAACGACATCCCGCCGGATCAGCTGGCCATGTACCAGCAAAGCGACAACCACGCCGAACGCTTCCTCGCCCACCACGCCGGCGCGACGCTGGGCCTGCGGTCGTGCCACCAGCACCTGCGCGACGCGCTCGAATCCATCGGTTACAGCGACCGTCGCGTCCTCGAGCAGTTCGTCGGACTGAGCGTGTTCATCGGCCGCGAGCAGGACGCCGCAGCGCCGACGGTCGCCTTCGGCAAGAGCGCCATCACCCGCGGCGACGTCGCCCTCGGCATCGAAGCTGCCAGCGCCGCTGCCGCTCAAGACCTCGGCCGCGGCGGGACGTGGGCCAACTCACGCGACAACCTCGTCGAACTCGCCGACCTCTTCAACGACGCCGCCTGCCGTGAAACCTGGACCGGGGGCGGCGAATGGACCAACGACCGGCCGCACGTCGCCTACCTGACCAGCGCCCTGGCCGACGATGAACCCGCCGCCCGTGCCGCCGCCGCCTTCGCCGCTCATACCGATCCCAAGGACCTTAAACTCGTCGCCTACTCGACCGAGGCCTACGTCCGACGCGAAGGCCAGCACTGGGCCGGCTTCCCCGAAACCTCCGCCGTCCAGACTCCCGGCAGCGCCTCCAACGCCGCCAGCTGGATCAACTTCGGCCGCGGGGCCCTACCCAGCAAACGACGCGGCCAAACCATCCTGAGCCGACTCCGCGACAGCGGTGCCGGCACGTGGATCGCCCCGACCGACGGCGACGTCCTCGATGCCGCACGCGCCCTGGCCGACCGAATCGTCGCGGATCAGACCGACGTTCTCATCATCGACGCCGACGCCGTCGACCCGATCGCTGCCCTCGTCGTCTCCTGGCGAGCGGCGGGCAAGGTGCTTTGGATCGCCCGCCGCGCCCCGCTCTACGCGAGCGGCGTTGATGCGGTCTGCTACCTCGACGAAGCAGGCGCCGAAGCCGACGCCGACTTCTGGCACGACCGCGGTATTCCCACCAAGTCGCTGCTCGAGGGCATCGACCTCAAAGCCACGCACGCCGAGAAGCCCCACCGCAACGCCTACGGCATTCCCGACTCGGCTGTCATCTGCTGCACCGCCGCGGGCGATGTCGAGCAAGCGATCACCGCGCCGATGCGTCGGCAGATCATCAGCCTGCTCAAGAAGCAGCCGCAGGCGGTCTACCTCATCGTCGGCGGCGGCGACACGTCCTCGCTGCGTCGCGACTTCGACGCCAGCGGCATCGGCCGACGCGTCGGATACGCCGGCCCCCGTCGCGACCTCGCCGGCTTCCTCGGCATGGCTGACGTCTACCTCGTGCCGTTCAACGCCACCGCCACGAATGCCCCGGACATCCTCACGGCAATGGGCACCGGCTTGCCACTCGTCGCCCACGCCACCGCCGACGCCGCCGACCTCACCGGCAGCGACGCCATCGCCCCCGACGATGCCGCCTGGATCGACATGACAGGCCGCCTGATCCGCGAAAACAGCCACCGCCGCGACCTCGGCAAGGCGATGCGTCAGCGGGTCGAGAAGCACTACAGCTTCGCGGATACCGCCAAGGACATCGCCAAGCTCGCGACGAACCTCGTCGGCCCGGTCAAACCCGCCAAGGCGGTCAAGATCGACGAAGCATCCCCCCGCCTGGCGGCTTAGGGCGGCTGAACGTCATCGGTAACAGACCTGCGGTCGCAGTCTCGCTGAGGGAGCCGCGGGGCTTTTCTCGCAACACCGCTGCAAGCTTTGCGGTAGACTTCGGTCATGCTCCGCCGCACCCTGCTCTTGATGGCCGCTGGACTTCTCACCGTCGCCGGTTCCGCTGCTGCACAACTCGAGCCGACCACCGGCTTCCGCCAATCCACCTACGCCACCACGCCCCAAGGCGAGCTGCAGATCCATGTCGTCAAGCCGGCCCGCATGAAGGCCAGCGACCGCCGGCCGGCGATCGTCCTGTTCCACGGCGGCGGATGGAACCGCGGCAAACCCGGCCAGTTTTACGTCTTCGGCAAACACCTTGCCGGCCGCGGCATGGTCGTGGTCATGCCCGAATACCGCCTCAAGAACGACCACGGCACCACGCCCGCCGAGTCCATCCAGGACGCCTTCACCGCCATGCGACACGTCCGCCAGAACGCCGAGTCGATGGGCATCGATCCGAATCGCATTGCAGCCGGCGGCGGCTCGGCCGGTGGTCACCTCGCCGCGGCACTGGCGACCGTCGATCCTGCCGACTTCAACAGCGGCGACAGCGACGTCTCGACCATGCCGAACGCGTTGGTCCTCTTCAACCCGGTTTACGACAACTCCCCCGACGGCTACGGCAGCGGCCGGTTCGACGACTGGCAGAAGGCCTCGCCGCTGCACAACATCCACGCCGACATGCCGCCGACGCTCGTCCTGCTCGGCGACGAGGACAACCTGATCCCCGTCAGCACGGCCAAAGCCTTCCAAGCCAAGCAAAAGGAGGCCGGCGTCCGCAGCGAGCTAATTATCTACGAAGGCGAAGGCCACGGCTTCTTCAACCGCAACCCTGCCCAGGACCAGACCCAAGCCGCCATGGACGCCTTCCTCGTCAGCCTCGGCTGGCTGGAGACGGCAAAGTAGCGGATCGGCGGAAGCGAACCTAGAGAAAGCCTGTCTAGAGGCGCAGCAGAAACGGTCCGTGTTCGGAAACGTGCACCCGCTCTACTAAAAACGGTCCTTTGTGACGATGGGAAAGCCCCGAGTTTGACAGGAGCCTGCGACACCCAGCAGCCTGAAAGCAACGACGCGACTGCTAGAGAGCGTTCCAACGACCCTCATCCGAAGCCTGTGGCTGACGACGAGTGGTGCAAGAAGCAGCAATAGACAGAGAACCGTTAGCGGTACAGTGTGAAGCCAAATATGATCTTCCCGCTCCCAACCGTTCAGTTTGACACTATCAGAGACAAGTTCAACTCGACGTTGCAGCGGAACGACCCGCGGATCTGGCCTCTCTGGGAATGACCTGTAGTATGACCCGAGCCGCAGCACGCCCGGGATAGAGTGGTTTCTGATCGCGAGACCAGAGTTGAAAGGACCACCCCCTAATGGGTGAAGCAATTCCTCTACCTCACCTACCGTCGAGATCTGTGCAAGAGAAGAAGGCAGCTTCGACGTGGGCTTACGAGCGATCAGATAGATGACGTCGTAATTGAGGTGAATCCGAAAGCCTGCTTGATCCCTCGGTGCATGCATACTGCCGAGCCCGCCTACACTGAAGGTGTGGGAGAATCGGCCATAACCTGTCAGATCGATTAGCGATATCGCGAACAGCACGATTGTAACGAAGGCCACCGATGTGACCCACGATGCATAAGCGAGGGGCTTGACAAACTTCTTGGGCATCACGCTCCCAAGTTTATTAATAACGGTCGACATCGTCTTGATCGAACAAGTTGTTGAATAGCGTTCCGCTCCAGAAGCCAACGACGCCCCACATGGTACCATCATCGACATCGGGTAGAATCCCAGGCCCGGGCACCAGCGGATCATCCTTCAGGATCCCTGCGAAGTCTTCTGCTTTATCGGGATCAAGCCACCAACGCTGCTGCTCATCTTGGTAGTTGACGTTGTACTCGCCAGTACCACCGACCTCGATCATCCGAGCGGTGCCAGTAAGAAAACCTTGACCGTTCACCTCAACAACGCGAAGGTACACCCACTCCGCCATCGCAGCGATCGTGAACCGACTGTCTTCCCGTTCCGGCGTGGTAGCTCTTTCATCAAGCTCTATGCCTTTACCATTTTCCGTTGAGACATCTTTACGAACCGTAATGCTCCAGTTCAGGTTAGCCCCTAAGCCTTTAGGCAGCTTCACACCTAGTCCGGCATCGAACCCTACGTCCGTTCCGACCGTCACTGCTTCGCTGAAGCTTATCCATTGCCCATCTAGCGTAGCTGCTTCACCGAACTTGTCACTTCGATCGTACAGGCCCGTATCTTTCCACAGGCGATCGACCCAAACTGCGTAATTCTTACCGCCGTCGCCCGCGTAAACACCCAAAAACTCGGATGCAGTGCCCGAATCCTGCGGGCGACCCAGCGGTACCCACTCTGTGTAGTAGAATGCGGTCCCATCGCTGATCGAGATCGTCTTCGGCGAAGCTCCCCAGTGCTTGTCAGTCTCATCAACCTTGATGAAAATCGTCTCGTTCGCCGGAACATTGTCCGTCGGGTCATTCGGCGTCCGATCCGGCTCGGGTGGCTCCGCCTTCTCGTCATCCTTGACGGTGATCTTGAACCACTCGCTGTGCATCCAGCCGACCAGTTACTCGTCAGTCGGCTCGGTCGTCGGGTCATCGTCTTTTCAACAGCGGGTGGTCGGCTCCCTTGAGCGAGACAGACTTGCCGGAAAAGCCGGTGTAATCCTGGCCATGCTGTGCACCATCTGGCGAGGTGACAGACACGTTGACGTCGATGTCTTTGTCTCCAGAATAAATTTGATTTTGCCTCTCAATCCGAAACTCAACAAAATCCCCTTCAATCTCCTCATTAAGACTTGTTTTCGCCGGATCACGGAACTTGATTATTATATTTGGTCGACTTCCGATGTCTCTGTCTGCTCCATCCCACCCCGTCCACTTGGTCTCTCCAGGCTTCTTTATCGCCAGCTGTCCCGGATCACCACCATAGACGAAGATCTCAGCACCACCTCCGGGATCGGCTGATCCCGCTTCTCCTCCACCGCCAACGGGTGTATCGCCGGAAAGCAGCCGTCGCGCCTCGAGACGCTCGAACATCTGATTCATCTTAAACTCCCTGCAGAAACTCATGTCGCCAGGGCACCCCGGCCTGGACCCGGGGGAGCTTGCCAAGGAGCAGCCGACCTGCCAAGGCTAAACCGCGGTTGTCGAAGATTTTGCGGAGCAGCCTCACGCTAGCCGCATCAAGGCCAGCTCCACCGTCGCCAGATCCTTGCCCGTCACCTTCGGCCGAAGCCGTTGCAGGAGGCTCGGGCACACCAGCAGCGTGGCGGCGCTGGTGGCGTCGACTTGTCGGGCGAGGCGACGCAGGCGACGGGCGGAGGCTTTGGGCAGGCCCAGCGATTGACACAGACGCTTATCTAGGCCACGCATGCCGTCGGCCCGTTCCCGCAGCACGCGGCGGAGCTTGCGGGCGATCAGGAACAATGCCGTCCCGCCGCTGGCGAGCATGACCGCGATCGCCAGCCACGGGCCGGCTTCCGCGGGAGCCTCGGCACCCCCGAAGCCGCCGCGAAGGGCTTCGAGCCTGCTTGGATCGACCGTCGCGATCGACGGCATCAGACAGGCCGCGGCGGCGACGGGCTTCGTCCTCTGCACCTGCACGCTCCGCATCTGACTTGCTACCCGACGCACCGTCGACGACGCGAGCCGACGGACGTGATCATCCGTATCGGCCTTGGACATGCGGGCGACCTCGTCGAGCATCTGCCACCGCCTCGTCCGCCCCACCGCCCACACGCCGCTGAGCCGATGGGCGGCGCGGCGGTCGCGGAGCATGTCGAACAGCGGCCGATCGATCGGCGAGCCGCTCGTGTCGAGGGCTACGATGGCATTGGCCCGCTCGCGGTTGCGGCCGAGGCGTTCGCGGGCATGAAGCAGGCGGCGGATGTCGCTGGCTTCGCGGGCCAAACCCATCGCGTCGGCGGCTTCGACGGCATTGGCCCTGACGCGCGGGTCGGCATCATCGAGCAGCCGACGCAGCGTCTTGGTCGTCGCTGCATCCGACGGATCGGTCGGCAGCATCGTCACGGCCCGGGCCCGCATCCGCGGTTCGGTGTCTCGGCAGGCGAGCAGCGTCACGCGACGCGGCGACCCGGCGGAGGCGGCCAGGTCGAGTGCGGCCAGGCGGGCGTTGAGCGGGCCGATGGTTATGAGGCGTTCGAGCGTGCGACGCGGGTCGGGCAGCAGCTTCAGCATCGCCGCGGCGGCGAGTCGAAGGTTTCGGGCCGGCGTGTCGGCAAGCGTGCGGACGCGCGGCTGCGTCGTCGGATCGAGCGACGGCACGGGCGTGACGCGAGCGAGCTGCGCGAAGACGCGGCGAAAGCTGGCGAGCAATTCTGGAGCACACGCACGACGCACGCCCGGCGACGCGGCACAGCGAGCGAGCAGCAATCGCTCCGCCTGCTGCCGCTGCGTGGGGTTCAAGTCGGTGCCGCCACGGACGCGACGGGCCAGGTGCCGGCCGGCGAAGCGGGCCAGTCGCTCGTCGCCGCTGGTGGCGAGGTGGTCGAAGTAGTCGATCGGCAGCTTCGCGTCCCGCCGGCCCGCCGCGACGACGGCCCTGCGGGCGATGCGGAGTCGGAGCGACGCGTCGTCACCCGCGGCTTGGTCGAGCAGCCGCAGGAGCGACCCGAGATCGTTCGTCTGACCGCCGGCGGCGACCCAGGTGGCGAGATCCGGCAGATCCGCCAGCTCGAGCGCGTCGTCCGCGGGATCCTCGTCTTTCAGGGCCGCCAGAAGGTTCGACAAGTCGGTCGGCGACCAGAACGGCCCCTCCGCCAACGTCGCGACCGCGGCGGCGAGCTTCGGGTCGATCAGCAGGTGCGCGAGCCGGATGAAATGCAGCGTCGCGGGCGGCGCGGCATTGCGAATTGCGTCGGCGAGAATCGGTTTCACCGCCGCGCCGCCGGCGAGACAGGCTGCGACATCACTCGCCGAGCGGGGCGCGCTCAAACGTTGAGCTGCCCTACCGCCGCGGCGGCGGATTAGTTCATGAAGTGAACGGATCCGACCGCCGTTTGCGACTATTTCGACCGCCGCTGTGACGAGATCGAACTCCGCCGAGCGTCCGGCGGAGAGGGCGCCACGGGGATTATCGAGTGCGTCGGCGACGACGTGCTCCAGCGCGTCGCGGGCTTCGGCGGAGCCGTCGAGACGCTCCGCCCTCACCCGAGTTGCCGCACTTGCCGCCGTCGCCACCGCCGGTTCGCGGCCGGCCAGGAGCGTCGCCAGAGCGGGCAGCAGACGGGTCGAGGTCGTGTCGCGAAGGAAGCCGGCGAGGTTCAGGCGGACCTGCTCGTCGCTCGATCGAGCCGCGCGCTGTGCGGCGGGAGCGAGCGCTTCCTCGTTGTCGGTCAATGCCTTACGCGCCCTGAGCTCCAGGTCGCCGTAGGTGCCGAGAAGCGTGACGAGGCTATCGAGTCGGTTTCGCCGGAGCAATGCGTTGACAGCGTCGACACATTCGGGAGCGTTGCCGAGGCGGGTTGCCTCCAGGAGGACCGCTTCTGCCGCTTCGCCCTTGCCTGACAACAGCTCGTGGAGGACGGACGGCTTCACCTAGGGTTTATCGGACGACGACCCACCGGTTCGCTATCGGCCGAAGCACTTAAAGTACAACGAGTTAGGCAGCGTTGGCCTGAAGACGTTCCAGGGAGATGACGTCGAGCGCTTTCTCGTGCGTGGCTTCGAGATCGACGGGCGGAGCGACCCCTGCCTGGTCCGCCTCCTTCCATCGGCTGCTGCAAAGGCACCAGCGGTCGCCGGGCTTGAGGCCCGGGAAGTCGAACTCGGGGCGAGGCGCTGATAAGTCGTTGCCCCGACGTGATGTAAAGCTCAGGAAAGCTTCGGTCACGACGGCGCAGACGGTGTGGCTGCCGACGTCCTGCGGACCGGTCTTGCAGCATCCGTCGCGGTAGAAGCCGGTTCGAGGATCCGTTCCACAGACCTGTAACGGGCCGCCAAGCACGTTTCGAGCAACAGGTTGGGCCGATTCGGAGGCGGGTTGCATGACGCAGTTTAGGTCGGGTGGCATCACGTTTGCCGGTTGAAAGGCATGAGCAAGCATCTTAAGCCTCTCGAAGACCAGGTCATTGTCCTGACCGGTGCCAGCAGCGGCATCGGTCTCGTGACCGCCCGGATGGCCGCTAAGCGAGGGGCCCGTATGGTGTTAGCCGCCCGCAGCGAGGACGCGCTTCGCGACCTGGCGGAGGAAATCAACAATGACGGCGGAGAAGCCCTCGCCGTTGCGTGCGACGTCTCCAATCGCGAGGACATGCAGCGGCTACATGATGTAGCGGTCGAACGGTTCGGCGGGTACGACACCTGGATCAACGACGCCGGCGTCGGCATGTACGGCAAGATCCTCGACGTGCCACACGAGGACGCACGCAAACTGTTCGACACCAACGTCTTCGGCGTGCTCCACGGCAGCCAGATCGCGACGAAGCACTTCAAGGACCGCGACGACCAACGGTTCGACGGCTGCCTGATCAACGTCGGCAGCGTTTTAAGCTACCAGCCGATCCCGCTGCAAGGCATCTATGTCGCTAGCAAGCATGCAGTTAAGGGCCTTACCGATTCGCTCCGCCAGGAGGTGCTTGCAGACGATCTGCCCGTCAGCGTGACGTTGATCATGCCCAATGCGATCGACACGCCCTATGCGGAGCACGCGGCGAACTACATGGGCGTCGAGGCGGACGTGCCACCACCAACTTACGCGCCCGAGACGGTCGCACGAGCCATCCTGCACGCGACGACAACCCCGACGAGGGACCTGACGGTCGGCGGCGCCTTCAAGCCTATGAGCATGCTCAATAACGTCTTTCCCGGCGTCGTCGACAGCGTTATGGCGGCGTTCCTGCCCGACGCCCAGCGTCGCGAGGAGCGGTACATCGCGCCGGACGACCCGCGGGCACTGACGAACGCGAGCAGCAAGACCAGTCGGGGTGGCCTGCACGAACGATCTGGCCAGGAACGACTTACGATGCCGGTCAGCGCGTACACGCAGGCCCGGATGCACCCGCTGGCGTCTGCTGCGGTGCTCGCCGGGGCGGGCTTGCTCTTGTCCGCCGCTTATCACGCGGTCACCGAGGATTAGCCGCTACGCTCCGCCGTGGTCGTCGATCTGAGCGAGCAGAGGCCTGAGCAGCGGGATCCGGGGACGCTGGTGCCGGTGGTGAGCATCGGGACCCTCGTCCTGTCGGTGTTGATGATGCTGTGTAGTCCGTTGACGGCCATGAACTTAGCATCGCCGCCGATGCCGCCGGACATCGCGGCAATGGACCCGGCTGATCGTCCCGCGCCGCCACCCGTGCGGCCGGTTGACGCGGCCGCTCTCGTCATCTTCTTCCTCATCAGCGTCATCGGCACTGCAGGTGGCGTCCTCGGCCTGCTTCGCCTGCACTGGGGCAGGCGACTGATGATCCTATTTGGTTGCCTGTTATTAACTTACCTGGCCCTCGTCATCGGCTTCCGGCTGACCGGCGGGTTGACCGACTTGGTCGAAAGCGTCCCCGCCGGTGCCCCGAAGCGAAGCGCGTTGGGAGCGTTCTTCGTCTGGACGATCGTTCCCATCGTCCTGGCCATCCTGATGTTGATCGCGTCGCTCAAGTACCTGCTCCGCAAGGACGTAGCAGCCACGTTCCGGGGCGTGAAGTTCACCTAGACGCAGCCGCAGCGGTCCTCTACGTGGACTTTGCCATCACCGGCAGTGACCGACTCGTTTTACGAATCGGCTCGGCGACGAGGTCATAGTGCTGGTAGTCGGTCAACGTGACGTCGAGCAGCTGACCCGCGTGGAGCTCGTCCTTCGACGCGACGTACGTAACGCTATCTATGTCAGGGGCTTGCGCCTGCGAACGAGCGGCATAGACGAGCGTGCCATCGTCGGCTTCACCTTGAGCGGCGTCGATTAGGACCTCGAGCGTTTCGCCGATGCGGGCAGCGTTGCGTTCGAACACAACCCGTTGCTGGGTCTCCATTAACTCGCCGTAGCGACGCTGCTTTGTCTCGGCGTCAATCTGGCCGGTCATCCTGCCCATGGGGGTGCCAGGCTCCGGGGAGTACTCGAAGACGCCGACGTGCTCAAAGTGGCCTTCGCTGATCCAGTCGACGAGTTCCTGGTGCTCGGCTTCGGATTCGCCGGGGGTGCCGGTGATGAAGGTGGTGCGTAAAGCCAAGCCGGGCACACGGTTGTGAAGTTTTTCGACGAGCTTGGTCGTCAGGTCGCGGTCGACCTTCCGCTTCATCCGGGCAAGGACATCGGTGTTGATGTGCTGCAGCGGCATGTCGACGTACGGCAGGACGCGTCGACACGAGGCCATGGCGTCGATCATCTCATCGGTGAAGCACGACGGGTAGGCGTACATGAGCCGCACCCACGCTACATCTTGTGGTAGCTCGCGGTCGAGGGTCCTGAGCAAGCCGGCGAGGCCCTTGCCGCGGCCGTGGTAGCCGATGTCGGTGCCGTAGCTGGTCGTGTCCTGGCCGATGAGCAGCAGCTCAACGGCCCCATCGGCGGCTAACTCATTGGCCTCAGCAAGGATGTGGTCGACCGGCTTCGATCGCATGGGCCCGCGAATCGACGGGATCGTGCAGAAGCCGCACCCTTGGTTGCAGCCTTCGCTCATGCGGAGGTAAGCGAAGTGGCGAGGCGTCAACCGGAGGCGGGCGCGGTCGTCCTCGAAGGTGGGCAGACGCATGCCACGCTTGCCCTTCGCTTGAGCATTGAGGATCCTTTCTGCTTCGGTGGTCGCACCAACGGACTGGAGTCTGTCGGCTTGAAGGCCGGATTGGGTCGTTGCGTGGTAACGACCTAGGAAGTGATCGCCGTCGCGTCCGGCGTGGCCCCGGACGGCGCTGACGATGTGGTCGCGGTCGAAGACGCCGACGAGCTTGTCGATGCCCGGGGCGTCGGCGAGGAGCTTGGTCTTGTGTCGTTGCACGAGGCAACCCGCTACTACAACACGCTTTACGTTGCCGCTCTGCTTGAGCTCGATGGCCGCGTTGATCTCGGCCATCGACTCGGTTTTGGAGGCTTCGAGGAAGCCGCAGGTGTTGATGACGATGGCGTCGGCTTCGTCGTGATCGGGCGTCACCGCGATGCCATCGGCGGCGAGGAGGCCGAGCATGCGCTCAGAATCGACGAGGTTCTTGGCGCAGCCGAGGCTGACGAAGGCGACGGATTCGATCGGGTGGGGCTCGGCGGTCTTGTGGTGCATGGGCTTGCGGGCGAGGACGTTATGCGACCGAAGCGACTTGGAAGTTCGCGGCCAGGAACAGCCTCAGACCAGACTTTGAGCACCTGAAGATCAAGCCCGAACATCGCACCTACGCTTACCGAGCATGCCACGCAGTTCCGGCACAACCTCTCGCAAAAGAGCCTCAGCCTTCGATGCGGCGGCGTGGCTGGGGTCGTTGGCGAACTTCGAAACGCGTCACGACTCGCGGGATGAGAAGCCGGCGGAGCATTTCGGACTCGACCGGATCAAGAATCTGTGTAAGAAGCTTGGCGACCCGCAGAACAAGGTGCCGTCGCTGCACGTTGCCGGGACCAAGGGCAAAGGCTCGACGTGTGCAATGTCGGCAGCGATGTTGCGTGCAAGTGGTTATCGTGTCGGGCTTTACACGTCGCCGCATCTGGTGGACGTGCGTGAGCGGATTCGCGTGTTGGAGCCGGATGCGGATGCCAAGGCACTGCCGCAGGGCGCGATGATCTCGCCTGCCGACTTCGATGAGGCAATTGAGAAGGTGGCCAAGGCGGCGAAGGCGATCAAGGTCACGCCCACCTACTTCGATGCTCTGACCGCAGCGGCGTTCGTCTACTTTGCGGAGTCGAAGCTCGACGTCATGGTCGTTGAAGTCGGCCTGGGCGGCAGGCTCGACTCGACAAACATCGTCGAGCCCGTCGCCAGCGTCATCACGTCGTTGAGCCTCGATCACACCGCTCAACTCGGCCCGACGCTCGGACACATCGCGAGGGAAAAAGCAGGCATCTTCAAGAAGGGCGTCACCGGCCTGACGTGCTTGCAGAACGATGAGGAGACGCTGGGCGTCCTGCAGAACGAGGCCAAGCGGATCGGCTCGCCGCTGCGGGTGCTGGGCGAGGACATCGAGTTCACCTGGCGTTTCGAGGCAAGTCGCATGCTCGGCCGGAACAACCGCATCGGCTTCGAGACGGACAAGCTGCTCTTCGACCACCTCGCGGTGCCGCTTTTAGGCGAGCATCAGGCCCTCAACTGCGGCTTGGCGTTGGCGGCGATGGACGAGCTGTGTCGTGACGGCTTCGATCGGATCACGAGCGAGAGCTGTGCACGTGGCCTCGACGGGCTGACGTTCGAAGGCCGATTGGAAGTACTGCGGCACGATCCGCTCGTGCTCGCCGACGCGGCTCACAATGCGGCGGGCGTCGGGGCATTGTTCCGTGCAATCGGCCAGCACTTCAGCTACGACACGAGCGTCCTCATCTTCGGTTGCGCGGTCGATAAGGACACGGACGCGATGCTCGACAAGCTCAAAGACGGGGCGGACAAGGTCATCTTCTGCCCCATCGACTCGCCCCGCTCGGCATCGCCGGCGGATTTGCAGAAGTCGTACCAGGAGCTATTCAGCCGGATGAGCCAGACGGCGTCGTCGCTGGAGGAGGCTTTGTCGCTGGCGCGGCGGGCGATCACGAACGACGATTTGCTGTGCATCACCGGCAGCTTCCATCTCGTCGGCGAGGCGAAGAAGCTTCTTGCCAAGAGGGCGGCGGCACGAAGTGCGGCGTGAGGCGGTGATCGGTCTCAGAGGCGTCTTGCTGACGCACGACCTACGACTGGTGTCGTGTTCGTGCTGCTCGCGTGCTATGTCCTGCTGGGGCCGCTCATGGCGGGGGCGATTGTGGCGTTGACCTACCTCGGGCGTCGGCGGATGATGAAGCTGAAGCAGAGAGACGGCGAGGCGGCGGGTGCGACGTGCGTGGCCTTGGTGCCGGTGCGGGACGAAGAGGACGGCATCGCCGCGTGCGTGGAATCGCTGCTGAGCCAGGATTTTCCGGCGGATCGCCTGCGATTCGTAGTGATCGACGACCGCAGCACCGACGCGACGCCGCAGGTCTTGGCGACGCTCGCTGCCAAGCATCCTGACCGTCTGGCAGTCCGGCGCATCGATGACATTCCTGACGGCTGGCTCGGCAAGCCGCACGCCTTGGCCCACGGCCGGGGCACTGTCGAAGCCGATCCCGATTGGTTCGTCTTCGTCGACAGCGACGTCAAGCTCCACCCAGCAGCCGTGCGGCGGACGGTCAGTCTCGCAAGCAGCCGCAGTTACGACGCCGTCTCGCTGCTGACCGGCATGGAGACGCCGACGCTGCTCGAGATGCTCGTCGGACCCGTCGTCGCCGCCGTCTGGATGACGACGTTCCGCGGCAGCGAGACGAACAACGACTCGCGTCGCGATCGGGCCGTCGCTAACGGGCAGTTCCTGATCGTCCGGCCCCACGTGCTCGATGCCGCCGGCGGTCATTCGGCGGTGCGGGACCAGACGTGCGAGGACGTGGCCCTGTTTCGCCGCATCAAAGCGAACGGCGGCAGGGTCCGGCTCCTGCTGGGGTCGCACCTGGCGACGACTCGGATGCACGCGACGTGGCGGCAGATGTTCAACGGCTGGGCGAGGAACTTTGCGGGCACGGCGAAGCACCGGCCGCTGCCGATCGTCGTCGGCTTGCTGATCGTCCTGCTTCACGCGTCGGCAGTGCCGGTGCTGGTCGCTTCACTCGTCGCCGTCTCGGGACCGTGGATGGTGGTGGGGTTGCTTCACGTCCTGCTCGTCGGACTCTGGTGCTTCGTCGCGGCACGATCGGCGGGGCTGGTGCCCCAACGCGCCCTCCTTGTGGCGGCTCTGCATCCCGTGGCTCTGGCGGCGACGATGATTCTGATGGCGAACGCCATCCGTGCCTGCCTCGGCGGCACGGTGCAGTGGCGGGGTTCGACGGTGCGGGCTTAGATCGACTTGCAACGACATCCCTCGTTCCGGCTAAGGTGCTGCAACGCGGGTCGCTGCCGCGGTGATATCAGGTCTCTGGCATGGCTAAAGCAGGCGCTTCCAATTCCCCGCGCAAGCTCGACTACGAGCGGTCGAGTTCGACCAGCCGGTTCGAATTCGGCCTGGAGAACGAGCGCGCGAAGATGCTGAGGCGGCGGTTCCTGTGGTTCACGGGAACCGTCATCGTCCTGTCGCTGCTGCAGTCGCCTGTCGGTGCATACACGATGCTGTCGAGCACGGGGCTTGGGCGTTGGGGCGAAATCCTGACCTTCACCGCCAGTTCGCTCAGCTTGCTGGTCTTCATGTGGGCCTTCTGGTACGCCAAGCGACGCGTCCGGGCCGAGCGCAAGATCTACGGGTTGGCCTTCTGGCTCGTCGTCGGCACGGGGCTGCTGAGCATCTTCTCCGGCCGGGGGGCGGTGGAGTTGACGTCGCGAGACCCGTTCGGTTCCGCATCGGCTCGCGCGGGCTTTCAAGTGGGCCTGGCAGCGTCGGGAGAGGACCGCCGCAAAGCCGTCGCTGAAGCGGAGCAGCAACCACCGTCCGTCGAGATCGACACGACCATCAGCGGCATTCCGGTGCAGGCGGGCCTCGATGTCGATGAAGACGGCACCACCGCCACTGCCGGCCTCGACATGGAAGCCGAGGCGCAGACGACACGGACGCTCACCGAGCGGCAGGCGTTGGCGGTCAGCTCGCTCTTCGTCACGATGATCAGCGTTCTGCTGACGCACTTGCTGGCGTGTCTGTTCCTGCCGTGGACGCCGCGAGAGGCGTGGCATCCGGCACGGGTTCTGCTCGGCGGGGCCTTGCTGGTGGTGCTCCTGGACGTCGTCGTCGGCATCGGCGGGTGGATCTACGCGGCATCGGCATTAGTGGTCATGCCGTTCACGGTCGCACCGGGCATCGCCTGGTGCTGGTGGCGGCATTCGGCGTTTCGGGACAAGTACCGTGTTCGCTTCGTCAGCGAGCAGTACCGCCTCATGGAGCAGGAGCTGGCCGGGGCTCGGCAGGTGCACGACAGCGTCCTGCCCAAGCCGCGGACGAGCGGTCGCATTCGTCTCGGCTACGCATATGAACCGGCTCGCGAAATCGGCGGCGACCTCATCTTTGTCCACCCGCGTCGGCCCGATCCCGAAGACCCGGACCAACCCGTCACCGCCGTCGTCCTCGACGTTGCCGGCCACGGCATTGCCGCGGCGATGACCGTCAACCGCATCAGCGGCGAGCTCGAGCGACTCTTCGCCGAACACCCGATGATCAAGCCGGACCGCGTCATCAAGATGCTCAACCGGTACGTCTACCTGACCCTCGCCCGGCACAACGCCTTTGTCACCGGCTTTGCCGTTCGTGCCGATCCCGAGTCGGAGACGACGCTCGAGATTTGCGGTGCGGGCCATCCCGATGCGTTTCTGTGCCGGGCCGACGGCAAGACGGAGCGGATCGTGTCGCAGGCGATGATGTTGGGCGTCTTGCCGCCGGAGCAGTATCAAGCCGAAAGCTGCCGATACGGCTTCGACGACGGCGATGCGCTGGTCCTCTACACCGACGGCGCCGCCGAAGCTCGGGACACGGGCGGCACGATGCTGCAGATCGATGGCGTCTGCGACTTGGCGAAGAGAGTCGTCGCCGGCGAGACGAGCGTCGACCAGTGGCCGCACCAGATGCTCCGCCACGTTGCCGAATACCGCAGTGCCCCGCCGGAGGACGACACGCTCGTGGCCGTGCTCTACCACGACCGATTCGTCCGCAAGGAGCAGGTGCAGGCGCCGATGACGTTGCTGCCGTCGATGGACACGCGGCAGATCCTCACGTCGTAACGTCGCCCGTGCAGCCGTGTCCGCGTGAGCTTGGCCTGTCGTTCCCGCCGGAGTGGCACCGGCACGCCGGCACCTGGATGAGCTGGCCGCGACCGGAAGGCGTCAGCTTCCCCGGACGCTACGAGCAGATCCTGCCGAACCTGACGAACCTTGTGCGGACGATCGCCCGCTTCGAGCCGGTGAATGTTCTCGTGCCCACCGCCACGTACGCCAAACGCGTAGCGGACCTCGTCGGGACCGCCAACATTCGCTTCCACCACGTGCCGACGAACGAGCCTTGGTGTCGCGATCACGGGCCCGCGTTTGTAGCCAATGTTGAGGAGAAGGCGATTGTCGACTGGGGTTACAACGCCTGGGGCGGCAAGTACCCGCCGTGGGAGGACGACGACCAGGTGCCGACGCGAATCGGCGAGTTGCTCAACCTGCGCGTCTTCGAGCCGGGCATCGTCATGGAAGGCGGCGCGGTCGACTTCGACGGCCGCGGCAGCATTCTGACCACACGCGACTGCCTCCTGAACCCGAACCGCAACGGCAACCTCAACATCCACGACATCGAGGGCTACCTGCTCGACTTCTACGGCCAGGAGCGCGTCCTCTGGCTCGAGGGCGGCATCGCGGGCGACGACACGGACGGGCACGTCGACGACTTGGCCCGCTTCATCGATTCAGGAACGATCGTCGTCGGCGTCGAGCGTGATCCGAACGACGAGAACCACGAGCCAACGACCTCCGCCGCTAATCAGTGTCGGCAGCTATGCGACATCGACGGCAAGCCGTACCGCGTCGTCGAGTTGCCGATGCCGGGCCGCGTCGAGATCGACGGCGAGCGGGTGCCGGCGACGCACGTGAACTTCTACTTCGTCAACAGGGCCCTACTCGTGCCGACCTTCGGCCGCGAGAGCGATGACGCGTGTCTGTCGATCCTGGCGGACCTGCTGCCGGATCGCGAGGTGGTCGGCGTCGACTGCAGCGAACTCATCTGGGGCCTGGGCGCCGTCCACTGTCTCACGCAGCAGGAGCCACATCATGAGGAGCCGCATCATGAGTGATGGCCAACGGGTACTGGGTCACGGCATCGATCTGGTCGAAGTCCAGAAGATCGCCTCGCTCCTCGAGCGTCACGGCGAGCGGTTCGCGACGCGGTGCTTCACAGCCGATGAAGTCGCCTACTGCCGCCGCAGCACGAAACGGGTGGCGGAGCATTTTGCCGTCCGGTTCGCGGCGAAGGAGGCCGTGCTCAAGGCCCTCGGCACCGGCCGGCGGCACGGGATTCAGTGGACCGACATCGGCGTCGTCCGGCTCCCGACCGGTGAGCCGACGGTCGAGTTGAGGGGCGTCGCTCAACGCATCGCGGGCGAACGTGGCATCCGCTCGTGGAGCCTTTCGCTCACGCACGTCCACACCACCGCTGCGGCAAGCGCCATCGCATTGGGATGACCCCGGAGCGGCGTCGCTCGCGACGCGCTGCGTTACGACGCGCTTGGACTGCGAGAAAAGCTTGCGAGTCTTCAACGCGTCGCAAGCGACGCCGCTGCATTGAGTTCGTCATCGGACGTAGCGTGTTGACGTGTCCGATCCGACCGAGCCTTCGCAGTTCGACATCCTCTTCACGAGCGACCTCGCCAACGAGATCCGCGAGACCTTCGAGGAGATGATCGGCTTCGGTGCCACACCCGTTGCGGCGACGCAGGAGACGGTCAGCCGCTTCGGCAATTTGTTCGAAGACGAGACCGATGGCCCGCTCGTGCTCGTCGCGTTGGCGGCGTTACAGATCAAGCATGGCGTCATCTTCACCAGCGTTCGCGATGCCGCCATCGTCGCCATCGACAGCGGCGCCGCCTTGCAACTCGCCGGCAGCGAGGGCAAGGGTGAGGTGCATCTGGCGTTGTCGGAACTGCGGGATCTGCTCGAGGAGATCGAGCCTGAAGACGAGGACGAGAACGAGGACGACGAAGATTGATCTTTCCGCTCTGCGGGATCGGCGGAGCTTGCTCCGCGTTCACGCCGACTTCTTCATGGCAGCGTCGACCACCGTCGGCAGCGTGAAAATAGCCCGCGTGCCTTCGCCTTCGCGGGAATCAAGTGACAACGTTCCGCCGCCGGTTTCAACGAGGCGGCGGGCGGCGCTGAGACCCATGCCGCGACGGCGTCCGGCGTCTTTTCTACTGAAGAAGGGGTCGAATGCCCGCTCCAGCGTCGCGTCGTCCATGCCGCGGCCATCGTCTTCAATCGTCAACACGACGTGTCCGCCGCTCAGGTCGCTCGATGCCGTCACGGACACGCTGCCGCCACCGGCGGGCAACGCCTCGGCCGCATTCTCGATCGCCGCCGCCACCGCGCGGGCGAAACGCCGAATGTCCACCCGCACCGCCGGCACCTCGCGGGGCACCTTCACCGACATCTCCTGGATCGCCGCCCGCTTGGCATCGTCCATCGCCGCACCGGCGAGCTTGATCGACTCATCGACCAGCGCCTTCACCGTCACCTTCGTCGCCTCCGACTCCGGCGGCTGGGCATAACGCATCAGCTCTTCGATCATCTCGCCGAGCCGCTTGGCGTTGTGGTGGATGGCCAGTGCCGCTTGCTTGTAACGCACGTCCATGAGTCCGCGGTAGAGCAACTGGCTTCGGCCGCTGATGACCATGAGCGGGTTGTTCATCTCGTGCGCCGCACCGGCGGCGAGTTCGGCAACGGCGACGAGCGTGCGATCGTGCGCGATGTGCTCGCGAGCCTCCCGCAGCCGCCGGGCCTCGTCAGCCAACGCCTCTTCGAGCACACGCTGCTTCTCCCGCGACATCACCAGTCGCATCGCCATGGCCCAACCCGCGGTCAAAGCTTGCGTCGCTTCGGCGGCTCGGAGCGTGTCGTCCGTCTTCGTCCACGCGAGCCAGCCCAGCGGCGACAGGCGGTCGCCGATGCAGAGCCAGCCTGTCGCGGCAGAACCGAGCAGCCGATCGAGCCAGGCCGGCACGGAGTCATCAACGGCTTTCTCCACTGTCGTGCAATCGCCCCGCGTCTCTCCCCGACCGCCGGCACCGCGAAGGGCGAACTCCGCCATCGTCGGCTCGTGCGAGTTGAAGCAACCGGCCGCGACAATGACGGCATCGTCGGGAAGATCCAGCGCCCGTCCCGCCGACTCACACAGTCCCGCCAGCACGTCACGCGGCGTCGCGGTCTCGTGCAATTCTCGGCTCAAAGCGGACAACGCGCCGAACGCCTTCGTCCGAGCTTCGGCGGCACGCTCCTGCTCCTGTCGCCGGACCGCCTCATCCGTCGCCGCTTGCTCGTCCCGCTTGACGGCTTCGCGAAGTTGCTGGACTTCCTTCTGCGCCGCACGGAAGAGGTTGTCGGCGTCGCTGATACCCTGCAGGTACAGGTCGCCTTCGGGAGCTGCATCGAGGCCCAGGTCGTTGCACCGTTCGCCGGTGATGCGGACGAGTTTGCGAACGGCTTGGCCCGCGTCCGCCTGGACGAGGCCCAGCGCATCGAGCAGCAGGTCGCGTGGCGTGCCGAAGGTGTGATTGCCGCTGAAGCCCAGGTGCAGCTGCCGGGCGATCTGGTCGCTCAGCGTCACGAGGTGGACGAGCGTCTTGTCGCCCACCGGGTCCATCGGGTCGGGCCGCGTGTTGTGGAGGTTGACGACGTCGCACAACGCGTCGGGCAACTGCCAACGCTTGGCGAGTCGCAGACCTGCGAGATGGTGGTCGATGCCGATGACCTGCCGCTCGACCTTGACGATGTCGCACCGGAGTTCCTGCGCCGCCCGGACGACGCGTGCGTAGGCCTTGGGCAAGGCCGCGTGCAGTGCCAGCTTGCCCAGGTCGTGCAGCAAGCCGGCTACGAAGGCATCACCGCGGCGAAAGCCCGGCACCTTCACGCGTTCGCCGAGCAGCTCGCAGCAGCACGCCACCGCCACGCTGTGCCGCCAGAATCCGCCGCCGCTGAAAGCACCATGGTCGCCCGCGCCCTTGCTCGCGAAGGTGCCCGCGACGCTGAGGGCCAGCACAACGTCCCGGACCCCACGCGTCCCGAGCCGCACGATCGCCCCTTGCAGGTCGTCCACGTCGCGCCCCGCTGCCTCGGCCCGCCGGGCGACCTGCAGCACCCGAGCCGCTATGGCCGGATCGCTACCGACGAGTCTTGCAATGTCGGTCGCCGTCTCTTGTGCACCATCGCCTGTAGCCCGCAGCAGCTTTGCCGCGACCGCGGGCAGGGCCGGCAGCGACTCGAGTTGCCGCAGGACCAGATCGATGCGGGCGTTCGTCTTCAACGCGCCTCCGCGTCGACTGCCAGAGGAATCGCCACAATCTGCCGCTCGCCTCGCCGACCCGTCACGACACTGGCGAAGAGTGTTCTGCCGTCTCCCGACACCGCAGCGGCAGAGCCGAAGACGCCCAGATCCCGATCGATTGACGCATCGGCGGCAACCACTCGAAGCCGCCGCTCGCCGGCTGGGGCGGCGATGTCGTAGAAGATGAAGTCACCGTCGGGATGCCACGCCGGATCGCGTGCGTCCGGCTGCCGCGTCAAGCGTCGCACGCTGCCGACGGGCTCGGGGAAGCTGCCGCTGGTGTCGAGGCGAACGAGGTACAGGTCCGTGCTGCCGGGCCGCTGCCGCTCGCTCTCGAAGACGATGGTCGTGCCGTCGGGGGACCAGCTAGGCCGGCCGTCGTAGCCGTTCGTGTCGGTCAGCCGCGTGACGTTCGTGCCGTCGCTGTTGGCGAGGAAGAGGTCGACGTCGGTCCGTCCCGATCCGCCGCGGTCGCTGGCGAAGACGATGAACCGCTGGTCGGGCGACCAGCTTGGCTCGCCGTCGAAGCCGTCGTGATCAGTAATCGGATGCCGGGCTAGGTCAACGCCTGCCCGCACGTCACCGGCGGCAAGAGCTCGTCGCCAGTCGTCGGCACGAAAGAGATCCGCCAGTTGCTCGTACCGGAGCGCAAACTGCGGCCGGTTGTTGTCCGCGAGCGGGTCGACGGTCGCGTCTGCCGTCGAGCTGAAGAGCAGACTTCGGCCGTCGGGCGAGAAGGCCGGCATCGCGTTGCGGCTGCCGACCGGCGAGACGCGAACGGGCGTCGCGAGGCCGACGACGCGATGGACGTCGTAGCGGAGTTCGCTGATGAAGATCTGGGGCTGATCCTCGCCGGACAGCGTGCCGCGGAAGGCGAGGAACCGGCCGTCGGAGGTCGGGAACGGATCGCTGGCGTCGGTGAAGGTGGCGACGCTGGTGAGCCGGGTGGCGGGCATCGGCTCGTCGCGTCGGTCCGGCTGCATCTGCGGCTGCGGCGTCGGCGTCGACGCACATCCGGCGACGAGGCAGCACCCGACAATTAGCATGCGTCGCGACACCCTCAAGGATCGGCCACATCACGGCACCGCCATGAGGCCAGTCCGCCGGCTTTAGGAACGTCGTGGAAATGCGACCGTCAACTTTTTCACCCGACACCCTGTGGCGTCTGACGGTACAACACTCCTCCGGAGGACCGCCGCCGTCGGCGTCGACGCGGGGAGATCGACCAGGGCCCGAGACGATTGCGAGGGATCGCGTGGACGTGGTGCATCCTGAACACGGCCCGGACCACGACCAGCCGCAGGGCTCGGCCAAGCGGGCGAACCTGCATCCGCGGCTGCGTCGGCGGATCCGCTCTGCGGTTTGCCGCAGCGACGGGGACAAACCCGTAGACGGCCGGCTCGCGGACGACGCGAGGCGGCTTTGGAACCGGCACCGCGTGCTGTCGCGTCAGTTGCAGGCGGCGGGCGAACTTGAAGAATTGCCGGCGGCGGATTCGGGCGAATTGGCGTGCTGGGCCCTGCAGTTGCCGTTGCGGACAGTTGAACCTGCCCCACTGCCGGTCGGACCGCTGGGCGTCGTCGGGATTCGCGAGCGGGCGGAGCGGGCGGCACAGCGGCTCGTCGAAGAGCTCGGCGAGGTCGTGCCCACCGCCCTGCTCGACGAAACGACGCGGCTGATGCAGGAGATGCCCCAGCGTCCGCCTGTTCTCGAGGCAGCCAAGGTACTCAGCGACATCTTTAATCTCGACGACTTCGGCGTTGTGGGCGTCCTGCGGGACACGGCTGAGCAGGCGTTGCGGGATCGCGGCGTCACGGCGTTGTCCCGCGGTTTCGCCAAGCGGCAGGACTACAAGTATTGGCAAGTGCGGCTCAAGGACGGCTTCCACTACCCGCTCGTTCGCCGCATCGCCCGCCGCCGGCTCGATCACGCGAGGCGGCTGTTCGAGACGCTGGACGAGGAGCTTGGCGAGGACATGCCGACGTGATGCTCGATGCGACCTGGCTCAGTGCTCTGGCGGCGGGCATGGCATTGGGGGTCGGTGCGGCGGCTCCGCCGGGGCCGGTGAACTTGGAGATTCTGCGTCGCACGAGTCGCGGCGGCTGGTGGGCCGGCGCGACGGTCGGGCTTGGGGCGGTGACGGTGGACGTGGTACTGGCGATCCTGCTGACGGCGGGCGTTCTGGAGGCGGTGGATCGCGTGCCGGGGCTGCGACTCGCCTTGACGATCGTTGGCGGCTTGCTGTTGCTGTGGCTCGGGACGGGGGCGTTGCGGTCGGCGTTCACGACGCGGGACAGGTCAGTCGATGCTCTGGTGGCGTCGAGGCCGACGGCATGGGCGGGTTACGCCACCGGCCTGCTGCTCTGCTCCACGTCGCCGTACCAGGCCGCCTTCTGGCTGACGGGTGTCCTGGCGGTCATGAAGTCGATGGGTGACGCCCCGGCGAGTGGGATCATCCTCGGCGTCTTCTTCGCAACGCTCGCCTGGGTCGTCACCTTCACCACGCTCGTCGCCACGGCCTCGGCGACGTGGTTGGGCCGGTGGATCGGGTTCCTGGCGGACCTGCTGGGCGGAGCAATCCTGATCGGCTTTGGGATTCTGGTGCTGTCGAGCTTGTTGCGTTGAAGTCTGTTGCCGTGCGGCTCGACATGGTCTTGCGACTGCGGTGGCGGTGGCGGGTCGGTCGATTTACCATCGCCGCCCCGCCTCCTTGCACCCTCTGCTCAACGCTCCGCTCATGCCCGATCCTTCGCCTTCGCGTCACGTCCGCTTCGCCCTCGCCGCGGCGACGGCGGCCGTCATCGTCGGCTGCGCCAAGGAGGAGCCGGTGCTCTTCGATCCCGAGGCCCTGCGGCAAACCGAGCTTCGCTACGCCGACGAGACCGAGTTCCGCAAACTCGAAGCTCCCGATCAGGTGCCGCTGGACCAGCGGGGCTTTCTCGATGTCGACCGGGTCACTCGCGAAGAGGTCGAACGCGGCACCGTCGCTGATCCGGGTTTCGGTCGCATCTCGACACAGGCTCCGGTGACCCGATCCGCCACGAGGCCGACGACGCTGCCGATGGCCGATGATGAGTTCGACCCGCCGACGAGTGTTCTGCTGCCGTTGAGCGAGTGCATTCGCCGGGCGACGCTCAACAACTACGACATCTCCGTCGCCGCCTTCGAGCCGGCCATCGAGGCGACGCGGACGGTCGAAGCGATGGCCGCCTTCGACATGACGTTTCAGCAGCGGCTTGAAGGCCGGTACAACGACTCGCAAATCGCGGGTCAGGCGATCGACCTCAGCGAGATCGTCAATGACCTGCAGCGGGTCGTCTCGCTCAACTCGTCGCTCGTCCAGCCGCTCGCGAGCGGTGGCCAGGCGTCGCTGACGGCGAACCTGACGTACCTCGACTCGCCCGCCAGCTTCGACCGCGGGCTGACGCTGCTCGAAGAGACGTACGAGAGCGGCCTGACGTTCCGCCTCCAACAGCCGCTGTTGAGCGGATTCGGCCGGAACGTCAACCGGGCTCGGATCAGCATCTCGCAGAACAACCGCCGCATCAGCTTGCTCGACTTTCGCCAGCAGCTCGAGCAGACGTTGCTCGAAGTCGAGGAGACGTACTGGAGCCTCTACCGCGCTCGTCGAGAGGTGGATATCCAGCGTGACCTGCTGCAACGGACCATCGACACGGCCGAGCGGATTCGTCAACGCCTTGGCCAGGACGCGAACCCGGGCCAGGTCGCCGAGGCCACGCGTGACATCGGCCAGCGGCGGAGCAACCTGATTCTGGCCGAAGCTAATGCGGCGAACCTGAGTGCGCAGCTCAAGTTCCTGATGAACGACCCCGACCTGCCGGTGGCGGGTGACACGATGATCGTCACGGCGACGAACCCGATCGAGATGCCGGTGACCTTCGACTACAGCGATGCGTTGGAGACGGCTCTGCTGTTCCGGCCGGAGATCGGCCAGGAGCAGCTTCGGGTGTTGTCGGCGGATGTCGCCTTCGGGTTCGGGCAGAACGCCCTGTTGCCGCGGCTGGATGTGATTCTCGAAGCAGGCTTCCAGGGCTTGAGTGACGAGATCTTCGAGGCGGTGGAAAATCAATTCGAGTTCAACAACCTCAACTTTGCGGCGGGCGTGCAGTTCGAGGTGCCGCTGGGCAATCGGGCGCCTCGTGCCACAGCGAAGCGCGCGCGGCTTCAGAAGCTGCAGGCGGTGACGCGGTTTGCCGCGGCGAAAGAGCAAATCGCCCTGGAAGTGAAGCAGGCCCAGCAGGACGTCTCCGCCTCCTATGCCGCCCTCATCGAGCTTCGCCTGGCCACGAATGCCGCAGCCGAGGCCGTGCGGGTTACGGAAGCTCAGGAGGAAAACGTTCAACTGACACCGCAATTCACCTTCCAGAAGCTGCGGAACCTCTCGAGTTTGGCCGAAGCCTTGAGTCAGGAGGAGCAGGCGCTGGTCCAGTACAACATCGCCATCGCCGCCTATCAGCGGGCCAAAGGCACGCTGCTGCGGTACAACAACATCGTCCTCGACGAGGGGATGGTCGAGCAGGTGTTGCCGAAGGACGTCCTGACGCCGCTCGGACGTGGCGTGGCACCGTGATCTGGGGTAGCCGCGGGCTTACTTCTTACCGAGTCGTCGCTGCTCGCGGAAGAAGGCACGAAGCACCTCCGCGCACGCCTCCTGCTCAATGCCGCCGATGACCTGCGGCCGGTGGTTCAGCCGGTCGTCGGCCGTGATGTCGAGCACGCTGCCGCAGGCACCTGCCTTGGGATCCGTCGCCCCGAAGACGACCCGCGGCACCCGTGCGTTGACGATCGCCCCGGCACACATCGCGCACGGCTCCAGCGTCACCAGCAGCGTGCAGCCGACGAGCCGCCACGAGTCCGTCACCCGGGCCGCCTCACGCATCGCGACGATCTCGGCATGGCCGGTCGGGTCTTCGTCCCGCTCCCGCCGATTCTGACCCGTCGCCAGGACTTCGCCGTTCGGGCCGATGATGACGCACCCGACCGGCACTTCGCCTGCATCGGCCGCCTTGTCTGCTTCGATCAACGCCAGCTTCATCCACGCCGTGAGTTCATCGTGCGTCGGCGTTGGCATATGGAGACGTCCGCGAGCCGCGCATTCGAAGAGTCCGCAACTCAAGCGCCTTCAGCAACGACGCTCGTGACGCCCTCGATCTCCGCGACGAGGTGCCGCTCGATGCCGTCACGCAAGGTCATTTCGCTGCTGGGGCATCCGACGCAGGCACCTAGGAAGCGGATCGTCACGACCTCGCCGTCGACGCTGACGAGCTCGATGTCGCCGCCGTCTTCGCGGACGGCCGGCCGCAGGCGTTCGAGGGAGGCCTCAATCGCCTGCTCCCGTGGCCCGTACGACGCGACTGGCTGCACCGTCGGCTCGCGGCGGCGTTTTCCCTTGATACGGACCTGCGGCAGCGACGGCACGCCTCGATGCTACTCCGCCGCGTCTGCCTGATCCTGCAACGCCTCATTCTGCTTGCGAAGCGCCTCGACCTGACGCCGCAACGCGTCGTTCTCCGCACGCAGAGCCTTGACCTCGCCACGCAACGCCGCGATGGCACCGGCGGCCACATCGTCGCCCGCTCCCTCACCGGCGGCGTTGCCGACGATGGCGGCGCGGGTCCGCTGACGCATCTCGCGGCGGCCGCTGCCATCGAGCGTCATGTCCCAGGCGATGAGATACTCCGGTTCGCCAACCCTCTCGAAGCCGCGTTCCTCCAGCAGATCCTCCATGCCGTCGAGGTGAGCGGCTCCGTAGAAGATGCCGACGTCGTCGACGCCTCGCTCCAGGACCTCGTCCATGACTTCGAGCGCTTTTTCGTTACGAACATCAAGGATGACGCTCTTGCCACCGTCGCCGCTGAAGACGCTCGTCATGTCGTCCATGCGAGACAGCTCGCGGGCGAAGAGCAGCTTGAGCCGACGCGACCGGTCAGGTGCGTCCATCGCGTCCATGATCTCGAACATCGACACCTGCGGCTGATTTTGCCGGGCTGCCTGCGGGTTCGTCAGATCGCGGAGCATCTGCTTGAGGATCAGGTCGAAGAACGTCTCGCCCCGTTCGCGTTGCAGCCGGGTGAACTCTTCGAGGCTCAGGTCCGCGTGGACGAAGTTGTCCGCCGAGTAGTCGATGCGGTCCGTCTGGTACTCGAGCTCCAAAGCGAGTTGCATGCCCTTTTGCAGCGCACCGAGCAATTGCATCGCGAACGGCGTCTCGCCGTCGCCCTGCGGCTGCGGATTCGCGAGGTCGACGCCTTCGGGCTTGACCATCTCGTAGAGCAGCACGTCGTACCCGGCGAATCGCTCGTTGAGCAGGTCGTAGTAGACCTCGTCGCCCACGTGGACGGCTCCGATAAGGTCGACGGTGCGGCCTTGCTCGTCCTGGTAGGTGACGATGCTGGTTTCGAGCACGCCGCCGTTGCGGAGGTTGCGGTAGCGGAGGAAGCGTTCGGCATCGTCCTGGAGATCGACCGCGACATCTGCCGCCACGGGTGCGGGTGCGACGACCGTCACCCCGGCGACGCCGATGACAGCAGCGGCGAGGAGGTGACGGGCGCGGTGGAAGAGCGACGGCTTGCTGGAGATGCTCATGGTGCGACGGGAGGTGTCAGTGGAAAAGGCGAAGAAGGCTGTCACACTTTACGTTTCAGAAGAGGGTCGGATCGATAGGTCTGCAAGTCCTTGCTCGCTGCCTCAACCGACGCTACATGCGCCGCGTGGGCGAGGGTCGCAGGCGGGTGCAGGACCCGCGGGATCCATCCCCTGTCCGGGTCATCCCCTGTTTGGTCGGTGGAACAGGTAGCTGACGCATCCTTACGCTGCCCCCCGCAACGATGGAGCATCAGACAGCGTCACGGATTGAGGATTGCCTCGAGGTGCCGCGAATTCGATGATGATCCTCAGGCCACCGAGGAGCTGTCGACAATCGAACCAACTTTCGGCCGGGGACCCGTCCCCAACGGAGAAGGATCTTCCCCCTCCTTCTCCAGCCCCGGCCGATCCGCCGCCCGGGCGCCCCCACCCGGGCGGCACTTTTTTGCGCCGACCTCTCAGGCGCTACATCGACAGCCTTCTCGCTCTACAACCGAAGCATGATCCGCCAACCCTTCGGCAAGACCGGCGACGGTTACAGCGTCGAGTCCTACACCCTCGCCAGCGGCGACCTCGAGATGAGCGTCATGACCTTCGGCGCCACGTGGCTCTCACTCAAGCATCGCGGCGATGACCTGTGCCTCGGCTACGACACGCTCGAGCCGTACCTGGGCGATCATCCCTACTTCGGCTCGACCGTCGGCCGCGTGGCGGGACGCATCGTCGACGGCACCTTCGAAGTCGACGGCGAGCGGTTCCGCCTCAAGAAGAACAACCCGCCGGAAGCTCCCGTCAACCACCTGCACGGCGGCTCACAGGCGTGGTCGCACGTCGTGTGGGAGGCCGAGGCCGGCGACGACTTTGTCAGCTTCAGCCACGTCAGCCCCGACGGCGACAACGGCTACCCGGGCCGCGTCGAAATCCGCGTGACCTACAAGCTCGATGGCGAGGGCGTTTCGATCGACTACGAAGCCACCACGGATCGGGCGACGCCGCTGGCTCCGACGAACCACGCGTACTTCAATCTGCTGGGCCACAACGGCGGGCCGATCGGGCAGCACGTCGTGCAGATCCACGCTGACGAGAACACGCCGGTCGACGAGCACTACCGGTTCCTCGGCAAGCGGGCGTCGGTCGATGGCACGGTGGACGACCTGCGGCAGCCGACGAAGGTTGGCGACGTGCTGGCACGGGATCCGATGTGGCACGGATCGATGTACTTCGTCGACGGCACGCCCGGCACGTTGCGGCCGGCGGCGACGGTTCTGCACGAACAGGCCAAGCGGCGGCTGGACGTGTCGACGACCGAGACGTGCCTGCAGTTTTACACAGGCTTCATGCTGGAGAACGAAGCGGGTAAACACGGCATGACCTACGGCCGCAACGACGGCTTGTGCCTCGAAGCGCAGGCTCATCCCGATGCGGCACAGCCGGGACTTCGGGCCGACTTCGGGAAGCTCCTGCTGCGGCCTGAGGAGACATATCGGCAGACGACGCGGTATGCGCTGGCCTCCCTGTGATGCATGCTCGAAGCCGCCGGGTTCGCGACGCGGCAGCCGGTTCGCTAGCATGAGGAGCCGGCTGTGGCGATGGCATCGCCGGTCGGTCCCGCCTCCACGGTCCGCTCGGACCGCCACAACGCCACGACACGCCTCCTCACCCGGTCGCCCAGGTCGATGATCCCTCTCCCCGACGCCGCCCTCTCGCCGTTCCTCGGCAACAGCTTGCCGTTCCTCGGCAACAGTCTGCCGATCTTCGGCACCAGTCTGCCGATTTTCGGCACCCTCGCACAAGCCGCTGACGGTGCCGCCACCGTCGGCGGCGACGCGTTCGTCAGCTGGTGGAAGATCGCCCTGCTCCTCCTGATGCTCGTCATCTGGATGCGCGTCCTGCAATGGATCGACAAAGACGCCGAGCCCGCCCGCTTGCCGCGGGACGTCATCAACTCTGTGGAGTGGGCGTTGCTGGTCGTGGCGTTGGTCATCGTCGTCGTCTTGCCGGCCTTTCCGATGGTGCTCGGGGCGATGGTCGTGCTCCTGCTCGTCGGCATCGGCGGGTATCTGGCGTGGCGGAATACGACGGTCGGCCTCGACGACATTCCCGACCAGATCAAGGCCTTCTTCAAAGACCTCGTCACGCCCAAGAAGAAAAAAGGTCGCAAGGAGAAGGAAAAGGAAGAAACCGTCGCCGTCGGCAACGTCACGCTCCTCGACAAGACCGGCCTCAAAGTCGTCCCCGACAGCGACGACGAACAGGCGACCCTCGGCTACCAGACGGCTCACCAGATGCTGGTGCTGCCCCTCGAACGCCACGCCGAACGCGTCCAGATCATCCAGATCGCCTCACGCCCCGCCACCGCCGAACAACCGGCGCAGGCTCGCTACGGCACGAAGATGTCGGTCGACGGCGTCGATCATGCCGGCACCGCGTTCGAAGCCACCGCGGCCCTGGCAGCCCTGGGCTATCTCAAGAGCCTCGCTGGTCTCGATGCCGCAGAGACTCGCAAGGTCCAGTCCGGCAAGCTCAAGGCTAAGACCAGCGAAGGCTCGCACGATCTGACCCTTGTCACCCGCGGCACCCGCCAAGGCGAGACCGCGACCATCGAAGTCGACGAAGGCAATCGCTACACCTCCCGCGCCACCGCGCTGGGTATGACGCAGCGGCAACGCGATACCGTCAGCGGCATCATCGACGACCGCGAAGGCGGCCTCATCATCGTCGCCGCCCCACCCGGCAACGGCCTGCACTCGATGGGCTACGGCCTGGTCATGGAGCACGACGCCTTCACCCAACACATCATCACCGCCGAACGCGAGATCCTTCGCGAACTCGAGGGCGTCAATCAGAACGTCGTCGGCGAGGACCCCAACAAGCACGCCGAGCAGTACGGCTGGATCGCCGATCAACAGCCCGAAGTGGTTCTGGCCGAACGCCCCGCCGGCAAAGGGGCGGCCCGTGAGATTCTGCGACACACGAGTGAAGAAGGCCGCTACGCCTATGTGCAGCTGCGGGCGGACGACGTGTCGTCGGCGGTGTCGAGTTGGATCAAGCTCGTCGGCGACGGCAAGAGCGCGCTCAAGCCGCTGCGACTGGTCATCGCCGGCCGGGTCCTGCGGACCTTGTGCGACGCCTGCAAGGTGCCCTACGCACCGGGCGATCAGGCTTTGGCGAAGATGGGCGTGCCCAAGGGCAAAGTGCGTGAGCTCTATAAGGCACGTACGGAGCCGATGATCGACCAGCGAGGCAACGAAGTGACGTGCCCGTTCTGTGGCGGCCTGGGCTACAACGGGCGGACCGGTGCCTTCGAGATGCTGCCCGTCGACGAGACAGTGCGGCTCAAGCTGTTGAAGGATCCGTCGCCCGCGACCGTCCGCAACCTGCTCCGCGACGCCAAGTTCTCGACCCTCAACGAGGCTGCCGTCCGGCAGGTCATCGCGGGCAAGACCGATTTGGCCGAAGTGCGTCGCGTGATGAGCGGCGAGTCGCCACGACCCGCTGTCAAGAAGAAGCAGCCGTCGTCCGCGTAGATCGCATCCGCGTAGTTCGAGTCCGCCCGACCTAGTTCCTACTTTCCAGAGGTTTCGCCATGATTTTGAGCGTCATCTGCATCGTCATCCTGGGCCTCGTCGCCTTCTTCCACTTCACACAGGGGCTCTTTAGCGCCACCGTCAGCGTCGCCTGCGCCGCGGTGGCGGTCTTCGTCGGCTTTGGATTCAACGAGCCGGTGCTCGGCCTGATTGGTCCGGTGATGGGCGGCTACGGCGACGCGGTGGTGACGGCTCTTCTGTTTGCCCTGACGTACGCGATCTTGCGGGCAGTCCTGGACAACTTCCTGCCGAGCAACGTGCGGTATCCGGTCGCCCTCGACAAAGGCGGCGCGGCCGTCATGGGCATCGTGGCTGGCGTCCTGGCGAGCGGGACATTGGGCGTGATTGCCCAGCAGCTGCCCTTCGGTGCCAGTGCCGTCGGCTACAGCCCGTACGAGCTAGAAGACTCGGAGCTCAACGCCAACCGCCGACTCGCCCCGACGTTCTACAAGACCGAGCGCGGCGGCTCGACGGTCATCGAGACGAAGAACGTCATGGCCGTCGACCAGATCGGCATCGAGGACGAGCGGGAAGGCCTGTGGCTGCCCGTGGATCAGTGGGTGCTGGGGCTCGTCGATCAGGTCAGCGGCTCCGGCGGCAGCCTCGAAGGGCCGGCGGACTTCGCGGCGGTCTATCCCGGTGGTGCCGCGGGTTACGTCGATGCCCTTTACGGCCGGCGCATCGGGCGGCAGCTCAGTGCTCAGAACGTGGCCGTCGTGAACGAGGAGCGACAGGACGTGAAACTCGCCGACAACGGCGGGTTGTTCCAGTTCAACACGGACGAGGGCACTCAGTTCGGCGGAGGCATCCTGCAGGTGGCGGGCGAGGATTGGCAGGACGTGCGGGGCAGGGTCGATGAAACCTACCGCGTGCCCAACGGCAAACGCGGCCTCGTCCTAAGGCTTCGCTTCGGCGACGATGCGGGCGACGGCTACACCCGTTTCGGCACCGGCAACGTCCGCCTCGTCGCAGGCGGCGAGCAATACTTCCCCATCGGCACCCTCGAAGGGGCCCGCGTTCTGGCACGGCACAGTCCCGACGATCGACTCCTCGCCAGGACGGGCGTCGATCTTGTCTTCGAAGTCGATCCCGACGTCCTCACTGGCGACCCGACGCGGATGACCGAAGGAGCCTTCGTCGAGTTCAAGGAGACTGCTCGCCTGCCGCTGGGCGAACGACGCGTCTTCGCCTGGGTCACCGAAACCGCTCGCAGCGACGTGCTCCGCAAAGAGACCGCCGCCCGCCGCATTGCCGTCGCCTTGGGTGGTGACGACCGCGATCGCAGCGCGTTCGAAGCCCTTCGCGAAGCCCTGCCGGCCCAAGCCGAAAGCGCTGAGGCGGCGGAGCAGGCGTATCTCGAAGGCCAAGCCGAACAGGCGGAGCTTGACATACCCGAAGGCACCGGCGACGCCCTGGAAGAACCCGAGGTCGAAGTCGAGGCCGACGACGGTGCCGGCGATGGCTTCATCGGCAGAAACATCGCCCCGGGTGCCCGCGAGCGGAACGACCAGATCGAAGGCGAGTAACCGCGTGTAAGCTGCGGCCATGACAGCCCTCGACGCCATTTTGAAGGAAAAGCTCGTCGCCATCGTTCGCCTACGGGGCGACCACGATGTTGTCGGCGTGCTGAGGGCCCTGCAGGAAGGCGGCGTGAAGGTGGCGGAGGTAACCCTCGACACGCCCGGTGCCCTGCACGCCGTCGAGGCGGCGTCGGATTGGAGCGACATGACGATCGGCGTCGGAACGGTGTTGCAGGCGGATCAGATTCGGCCAAGCGTCGATGCCGGTGCGACCTTCGCCGTCACGCCGACCCTGCAGCTCGACACGATCGCCTCCGCCAAGGAGCACGGCATCGGCATCGCCAGCGGCTGCTTCACACCCACCGAGTGCAAAGCGGCCGTCGACGCCGGCAGCGACTTGGTGAAGCTCTTTCCCGCCGACGCCGTGGGGACGAAGTTCGTCAAGAGCGTGATGGGGCCGATGCCCTTCTTGAAGATCGTGCCGACGGGCGGCATCAGCGAGTCGACCGCGGCGGACTGGCTGGCGGCGGGTTGTGTCGCGGTAGGAGCGGGTTCGAGTCTGGTGAGCGAGTCGCTGGTGGCGGAGCGTGATTGGGCATCGCTGACGGAGCGGGCGCGGAAGATGGTCGCCGCCGTCGCGTGACCCTCTACAGTCGCTCGACTCATGGCAAGCAAGGAAGCAAGCAGCGGACCCTTCGATCTCATCGTCATCGGTGCCGGCCCTGGCGGATACGTCGCCGCCATCAAGGCGAGCCAGCTCGGGCTCAAGGTCGCCTGCGTCGAGAAGCAGTACCTCGGCGGCACGTGCCTGAACGTCGGCTGCATTCCCAGCAAAGCCCTGCTCGATTCCAGCGAGCGCTACGCCGACGCCCAATCCCTCGCCAATCGCGGGATCACCGTCGGCGACGTGAAGCTCGACCTGTCGAAGATGATGGGCTTCAAGCAAAGCGTCGTCGACCAGATGACCGGAGGTATCGGCTTTCTCTTCAAAAAGAACAAGATCACCCACCTCGACGGCCACGGCAAGCTCGTCAAGAACGGCGATAAGGTCGCGGTCGACGTCGACGGCACGACCTACGAGACGAAGCACGTTCTCATCGCCACCGGCTCGACGCCCGTCGAACTGCCCGGCCTGAAGTTCGACAGTGAGCACGTCCTGTCCAGCACCGAAGCCCTGGACCTCGAAAAGGTCCCGGAAAAACTGCTCATCGTCGGCGGCGGGTACATCGGCGTGGAGATCGGCAGCGTCTGGGCACGTCTCGGCAGCCACGTCACCATCGTCGAGTTTGCCGACCGCATCCTGCCGGCCAGCGACGAGGAGATGGCCAAAAAACTTCAGAAAAAGCTCGAAAAGCTCGGCATCGAGTTCCACTTCAACCACGTCGCCAAAGGTGCCAAGCCCAAAAATGGCAAGGTCGGCGTCGTGGTGGAGCCCAAGGGCGGCGGCGACACGAAGACATTTGCCGTCGACAAGGTCATGGTCGCCGTCGGCCGCAAGCCCAACACGGACCAGCTCGGCCTTGAAGCGATCGGCGTGGAGACCGACAAGCGTGGCTTCATCGAGATCAACGACGACTTTTCCCTGAAGAACGGCCCCTCGAACGTCTACGCCATCGGCGACGTGATCGGCCGGATCATGCTCGCCCACAACGCCGAGCAGGAAGGCAAAGCCGTCGCCGAGATGCTTGTCAAGGGAGGCCAGCCACACGTCAACTACCCGGCATGTCCGGCGGTCGTCTACACGCACCCCGAGCTCGCCAGCGTCGGCCTGACCGAAGAAGAGGCCATCGAGAAGTTCGGCAAGGACAAGCTCAAGATCGGTAAGTTCCCCCTCATCGCCAACGGAAGGGCGGTCGGCATGGGTGACAGCGACGGCAGCGTCAAGGTCATCGGCCACGCGGAGACGGACCGGCTGCTCGGCGTCCACATTCTTTCCCCGCACGCCAGCGACATGATCGGCGAAGCGACGGTTGCGATGGAGTTTGCCAGCAGCATCGAAGACCTCGCCCGCTGCTTCCACGCGCACCCGACCTTGCCCGAGGCCATCAAGGAAGCGGCGATGGCTGCGGACAAGAAGGCGATTCACATTTGAGCAGAAGATTTTGCTTTTACGCTTGAAGTCGACTGGCCGGCCTTGGTAGGTTCTCGCCGCCGCATCTTTGCCGCCTGACCAGCGGAGCGATTACCAGAGGGATTGATCATGACATTTCGATTCGCCGCCGCGAGCCTGATGCTCGCCGCCGTACCTGCGTCCGCGCAGCTGACCGCGTTCACCGACGAGGCCGCCTTCTTGGCCGCCGCCGGTGACGTCTCGTTCGAGGACTACAACGGGCTGACGCCCGGCACCGATCTGGACCCGATTTCTCTTAGCCTCGACGGATTTGACATCGATGCCACCGGTGTCGCTGATTTCGACATTGAGGTCGGCACCGCCTTTAACGCCATCGACGGCACGACGTTCCTCGACGTACAGGTCACGGAAACACTGACCCCGCTCACCTTCAACTTCCCAACGCCTGTCACGGCTTTTGGTGCCACCTTCGGCAGCGCCAACAGCCTGGCTGGCCTGGAGTTCCTCATCGACGGATCCTTCGTGGCCGACACGAACACGCTCGGCGTATCAACCGACTTCTCCGACGTGACCTTCATCGGCTTGGTGTCCGATGCCCCGTTCAGCTCGTTGTCGCTCGACTACCTCGGCCCAGGCTTCAGCGAAATCTTTGCTCACGACAACGTCTACTACACGCTCGTCCCCGAGCCGGCCATGGCGGGCCTGCTCGCCATCGGCGGCCTGACGCTCCTGCGTCGCCGCCGGTAGTTTCCGCTCAAGAAGGGGAATCCGAGAGATCGCTTCGCCCCGCCGGCTCACGCCGGTGGGGCGATTGCATTTCTGCCATCCCATGCTGATCGTGACGTCAGATACATTGTCATCATGAGCGAGAACGGTCACGACAGCCACGACGAATCCGAGAGCATGAAGGCCGCCCGCAGTGCTCCGCCGCTGCCGGACAATGAAGGCCGCGAGCGTGTGGATGGGCCGGACACCGGGTTCAGCCCAAGCACACTTACCGTGGCCTTGCCGTTGCTCGTCAGCATCGCGGGTGCCTTTGCCACCAGCCTCGCTTCGAAGTCGCAGCGGGACGAAGACGCCCGTCACACGCACGACGAGGACGACGAAGGCTGGCTCGAATCGGCAAAGGACTTGCTCCTTGACGCCGGACAAGGCGCCCTCTCCGCTGGCGGAACGGCCTTGTCGGGCGGCGCGATGCTTGCCGGTGGAGCCAAAGCCGCGGGCGTCGCGGGCCTCCTCAAGGCGATCGGCAGCGGCAAGCTCAGCGACGGCGCGATGACCGCCGCCAAGGCCGTCGCCGTCAAGAAGCTCGGCTCCTACCTCGCCAGCGCCGCCACCGGCACCGCCAAAACCGCCGCCCGGCACCCGGTCGTCACCGGAGCCGGCACCGCCGCGGCACTCAAGGCACGCTCCGCCGCCCAGACCGGCTACGGAAAGGCTCAAGCCGGCTACGGCCGGGCACGCGACGCCGCCGTCGTCCTGCGTCACGGCCGATCCGCCGTCGCACCGACGAGCAACCCGGGTTCCAGCCTCGCCACGGGTGCCGTCCTCCTCGGCATTGGTGCGGCCGCCTTGTACCTGTTCGACCCGACGCAAGGTGCCGACCGCCGCAAGGAGCTGCGGGATCGCGTGATGGGCCTGACCGGTCGGAAGTAGTCGCCGCAGATCAAGGCTTTGGTGAAGTCGAGGTTGCGGATTGACAACCCGCCCCTGCACCGCGACCCTCCGGCGGCCTATGACCGTCGCCGACGATCTGCCCGCCATGCCGCGCTCGAAGCCGCCCCGCCCTCACTGGGCCAGCCGCTTTGTGCCCGACTTCTCCGCCGCGAGCACGAGCCACCTGGTGCTCGCCGGGGCGCTGGTCCTCTTCTTTCTCCTCTTCCTCGTTTGGCCGATCGTCAACGTCGTCGGCAGCGGCTTCACGTCGCCCGAGGGCGGCCTGTCGACGAAGTACCTGTGGCTCGTCCTGAGTGACCCGAACTACCAGCTGGGCCTGTGGAATGCCGCCGCTATCGGTGTAACGACGACGTTCCTCTGCGCCCTCATCGCGATCCCGCTCGCGCTGCTCAGCGTCAAGTTCGAATTTCCCGGAAGAACGCTCCTCGGCGGCCTGTTACTCGTGCCGCTCGTCCTGCCGCCATTTGTCGGAGCCGTCGGCCTGCGGACGGTCCTCGGCACCTACGGCCCACTCACGACCTTCGTCGGCTACCTCGGCTTCGACACCACCGGCGGCATCGACTGGCTCGGCCAGCACCGCTTCTTCGGCGTCGTCATCGTCGAGGCGTTGCACCTTTACCCGATTCTCCTGCTCAACGTCCAGGCCGCCTTGGCCAATGTCGACCCGGCGATGGAGCAGGCGGCCCGCAACCTCGGTGCGTCGCGATGGACCGTGTTCCGCCGCATCACGCTGCCGCTCATCCGGCCCGGCCTCTTTGCGGGTTGCACGCTCGTCCTCATCTGGAGCTTCACCGAGCTCGGCACGCCCCTCGTCTTCCAGTACCAGCAGGTCACGCCGGTCCAAATTTTCCAAAGAATCAACGAGGCCGACGGAAATCCAGTGCCTTATGCCCTCGTCGTCGTCATGCTGGCGGCGAGCGTGTTGCTCTACGCGATCGGCAAGATCGTCCTCGGCCGCGGGTTCGATGCGGCAACGACCAAAGCCTCCGTCGCGGCGACGACCATCAAGCTCCGCGGCTGGAAGGCGCTGCTCGCCGCAACGCCGTTCCTGCTCGTCTTCGCCTTCGCCGTCGTGCCACACATCGCAGTGGTCGTCACGAGCGTGACGTCGACGGGCGCGTGGTTCCAATCGATCATTCCGCCGGAACTGACGCTTTCTCACTATAATTCAGCACTTTCGGACGATCTCGTCATGTCGAGCGTCCGCAACAGCCTCTTCTTTGCCTCGATGGCGACCATCGTCGCGGTGCTCGTCGGGCTGGGCGTGGGCATCCTGGTGGTCCGCAGCCGCGTGCCGGGGCGGGGCCTAATCGACGCGATGGCGATGCTTCCGCTAGCGGTGCCGGGCCTGGTGCTGGCGTTTGGTTACCTGTCGATCAGCTTCACGCTTACGCGTTTCTTCGGCGAGGCGGCGGAGCCGGGCGGGCCGATGGTTTGGGTGAATGTCCTTGAATATCCGGTGGTTTTGCTGGTCGTCGCCTACGCCGCTCGCCGCCTGCCGTACGTCGCCCGCGCCGCTGTTGCCGGCTTGCAGCAGACGCCCCAGGACCTCGAACTCGCCGCTAGCAACCTCGGGGCGAGTCGGTGGCGTGTGCTCGCCAAGATCACCCTGCCGCTCATCATCGCCAACCTCATCGCCGGCGGCCTACTCGCGTTCGCCTTCGCGATGCTCGAGGTCAGCGACTCGCTCATCCTCGCTCAAAGAAGCGGATATTACCCAATAACCAAAGCAATCTACGAACTTGTCGGTCGCCTCGGCGACGGCGTCTACGTGGCCAGTGCCCTCGGCGTCTGGACGATGGTCCTGCTCGCGCTCACGATCCTGTCAGCGAACGCGCTGCTCGCCAAGAAGATGGGTGCGATCTTCAGGATGTAGCAGCCGACGCGTTTTCCCAATAAACCCGTAGCCGGCGACCAAAACCAGCGGGTCGCTCGGCGTAGAGCTCCGCCCCGACCCGCTGCGCCTTCGCCTGGATCTCCTGTCGCTCCGCACCGGTAGCATCGGAAAGTGCGGCTTTTCCCGGAGAATCGACAGCTTCCAGCCCGTCGACCAACTCCGCCAGGTCATGATCGCGGCCGAGCAGCGTCGTCAACTCCTTCGCCAGCGGCACCATCGCAGCAACCAGCGGCGACGAAAGCTGTAGGAATTCAAGGGAATAACGCAGATCCTTTGCTCGCTTCCGCCAATCGTGCCACGCCTCGATGTCGCCGCGAGAAGCTAGCGCCCGCTCCATTGCATCGAGCCCGCGGGTGTACGTTCTTACCAGGCCAGGCCGAATCGAGCGAAAATCAGGCGACGTCAACAACCAGTGCTGTGCTCGGCTCCGGACGATCGCTACCTTCGTCGCCGCGTCCGTTGCCAGGTCCGGCGTCTCACCGGCGAGCACGGTTGCGTGACGAGAAATCAGCTCGTTTTCAAGGAATTCTGCATCATTCAGCTTCAACGACGTCAGCGTCTCCATCGCCACCGCCGCCTCGCGAGCGGGTCCTAAAGGTCGCGCCGCCGTCGCGAGCACCTCGTTCGCCCATGGCCGAATTGGCTCATTCTCAGGGGTAACGAGCGTTTTTCGAAGCAAGCGGAGCAACGCCCGAGCTTCCTTGATCCGCTTCCGCGACTCATGAACCGCCTTGTCGAGCCCGCCGGCTCCGGGCAAACGGAGCCTGGCCTCCGCGTCGGCGAGTCGCTCGTCGAGGATCCGACGGACCTCCGCCTCGAGCGGGCGGGTCGGATCGAGCGGGGAGGCGGCCACGGGTCGAGAGCTTATCCACCGCCGAGGCGACCGCGCCGTCGGAGGCGCGAGTTACGCCGTCGGCGAGTCATACGCGTGCAGGTATTGGACGAAATTCTTCAAAAGGCGCTCGCCCAATCTCGAGTATCGGTCATAGTGGCGGTCGGTTTCGGACCGCAGGCGGTCAATCGCGTCGCTGCCCAACGCGGCACCGACGGCACCTCCGCGATCTCGAATGATCTTGTCAAGATCTTGTCGCTCCAGCTCCGGGTGATAAGCGAGCCCGGTGAGCTTCTTCTTGAACCGGAAGCCGGCGTTCTTGTCGAAGCTTGTGCTCGATAGCAGCAGGTTGCCCGTCGGAGGCGGCGGACCTTTCTTGTCAGGATCATGCTCCTCCGGCAGCGGCAGCTTCGGGAGGTCGAATCCATCCTTCTGCCAAAAAAACATCGGCGTCCCGTCGCTCAACCCGAACAGGATCGGGTCCGTCCCCCCCGGAAACGGCAGCCGAATCGTGTCCCAGCCGAGGTGCGGGTCCGCCGCCTCGTCGTCTCCCGCTCCTCTGGTAAGCGGCCGCACCGCCGCCCCCGCTGCCTTGGCCAGGATCTGAGCCCCGAGCCCGAAGGCCAGCACCGGCCGGTCCTGGTCGACCATCGGCTTGATCGCCTCCACCTCGTCCCCCAGCCACGACGGACTCGGCCCGTACTCGTCAGCGAGCTCGTCGCCCGTTGTAAGTCGTTGCGTGCCACCGAGCAAGACGAGGACGCGAACCTCGTCCAAATCGTCCGGCGGCCCGTCTTGGGCCACATGACGAACCACCGTCGGGATCCCGAAGTCGCGGAACGTCGGCACCACGCGTCCAGGACCAAAGGCGTCGTCGTGCTGGAGGATCAGGCAATGGCTCATGCAGTTGAAGGCTAAGAGCTTCGGCCGCCCGCAACAACTGCCGCCATGTATCCGCCACATTTTGTTTTAGAATTCTCAAACCCTGCCCTTACTTCTCCCGTACACTGGCTCGTGCCCGTGACTCTACCCCCACCCGTTCTCGAACGCCTGGCCCATCGACCCATCGCCGCAGCGGAGCGAGTGGCGTTGCCGGCTCAGCGTCAACGCCTCCTCCTGGATCGGGCACGATTCCTGCTGCCGGAGGATCGCGACCTGGTCGAGGCGAGTGCCGAACAGGGACTGACCGTGCGGGAGCTGGCGACGCAAACGAGCCGATCCGCCGGACAGATCGCCCGGCGACTTGTGTCGCTGCAGCGACGGCTGACGGACCCACGTGTCGTCACGCTGTTGCACGCAGCTGAGACACTGAGCTCTGAGGATCGCGAGGTGGCTCTCGGCTTCTTTGTTAGAAAGCAACGGGTGGCCGATATTGCTCTATCGGTCGACCTGACGCCCGCCGTCGTGCGGCAGCGTTTGCACTTCATTCGCGGATGGCTGCAGGGCGTTCGTGACGGCGTTCATGCTTTTCGCCGAACTGTTGAACCACTCTAGTTTAACTCTCACCTCACCCTACCCTCTGGCCCTCACTGGTGCAATGTCGACCTACCGCCTCTCTTCATCGAAGAACCTGCCGACACCTCTGCTGCAGCGGGCGGCGGAGGTGTTCGGGCTCTCGCCCACAGCGTCGAAACTGGCTCCGCCGAAGGAGCGGCCGCCGGCGGTCGAGCCGGGACACGTCGTGCTTTTCAACGGTCCGAGCGGCGGCGGCAAGTCGACGCAGATGCGGAGCCTCGTCGACATGACGCGGCGACGTGGCTGGCGGGTGACGGACGTCGCGGCGATTCGGTTGGCCGATCGACCTTGCGTGGAACTCTTCGGCAGGACGTCGGACGTGGATCGCGATCTGGCCTTTGCCGCGAATCGGCTGACGCAAGTCGGTCTTGGCGAGGCACGGGTGCTCCTGACGCGGCCGGGGCAGCTGAGCGACGGCCAGCGTTGGCGGCTGCGACTGGCGTTGGCGACGACGCGTTGCATGCGTCGGCCCAAGCGTTCGCGGCAGAACGAGTTGCTGGTAGCAGACGAGTTCGCGGCGGTGCTGGATCGGGTGACGGCTTGCGTCGTCGCCCGGTCGCTGCGGCGGACGGTGGATCGGCTGCATCGGGTCGGGGTGCCCATTGCCGCGGTGGCGGCGACGAGTCATGACGACCTGCGGGCGGCGATGTTGCCGGATAGGGTGGTTTGGTGCGAGTGCTAGTGATGCACGGCACGGTTGTTCGCACTCAACGTTTCGCGTCGTGCTGAAGCACGACCTACAGAAGATTCCACAGAGTCAGGATCACCAGAATGCCGAGCACCACGCTGCCGAGAATAATGGCACGACGCTTTTCTTCTTTATTGAAGTGGCGATCCGAGACGGCTCGGTTGACGCGGCTTTTGGGGTCCTGCTCGTGGTCCATGAAGCACTTGCGGCAGATGCTGACGGTACCCCAGCGGTTGAGGTTCTCCGGCAGCGTTGGCTTGCCGCACTCGGCGCAAGGGAGTCGGCGGTGCTTGTCGATTTTGTGGCAGTCTTCGCACAGGTAGCCGTCGCCGTCGCGATACCGCTTTTGGCCGGAGACGACGGCTCCGCACGACTTGCAGGTCTTGGGTGGAGCCCCGGTCGACGCCCGGTCGGCGGCATCAACGGAATGGAGTACACGAATCGACTGGTCTCGGGAAGCCCTCACCGGTTGTCCTTGTTCAACATCTCATAAACTCCTGCCGAACGGTCGGCAGCAACTGGAGGATCATTGCATGGAACTCGATACTCGGCAAGAGCGTTCGAAGACGAGTCTTTGGCACGGCCCGAGGTGGATCGCGGGCCGGTGGCGGCTCGTCGAAGGTCGGCCGGCGGATTACAAGTCGTTGGCCAGGTGGCACTACCTGGCCGGGCCGCCGGCAACGTGGTGTAAGGTGGCGACGGTGCGGCACGAGCGGCCCGGCGTGCCGGGGGACGTGGTGGCGGCTGTGGCGGTGCTGAGTTGGCCGACGATCTGCAGCCGCGGCCGGAACGCGACGTTCGACCTGGGCCCGATGAGCTACGGCGAGAAGGCGAGGTGGGCCAACGCGAACGTACGTACGATCAGCCGGGTGGTGGTCCGGCCCGGCTATCGCGGCTGCGGGCTCGCGGGGGTAGTGATCCAGCGGCTGATCGAGTTGTGTCCGACGCCGATCGTGGAGTCGACGGCCCGGATGGGGCAGTTTCACCCGATGTTCGAGCGGTGCGGGATGACGCGGGTCGAGGTGGCGGGATCTGCTCCGTACTTCTGGCGACGCGTTGATGATGGACCTGAAACGGTGAAAGTCCCGTTAAAAGTCGCCCCGGCGGCCGCCGGGGCGTGGCGGACGGGTTGAGATGTGGTGAAGCGATCTTTGTTGACCAGCGACTGGATGACGCCGCGGCAGCGGCAGTTTCTGCACGGCATCCGCCGCGGGCGATCCTTGGCCGAGGCGTGTCGGACGATTCACCTGCGGGAGGAGACGTTGGCCAGGTGGCTGACGATCGAGCCGTTCGCCCAGCGGTTGGCGTTGCTGACGAAGGTGCAGCATTTGCGTCGTGAGGAGGCGTTGCGACACGCCGCGGCTCAGGCGGCGGAGCTGTTGCAGGAGGCCGTCTCCGGCGGCAAGACGCTGACGACGACGCAGCACAAGGCGTGCATCGAGGTCGTCAAGCTGGCCCGGGCCAAGGAGACGCAGCCGAAGCCGGGCGATGAGGCCAAGGAGGTCATGGAGCCGGAGATCGCGTCGCCGGTTGTCGGTGAGGCGGAGGCGGAGGAGCTGCGGAAATTGCTGGGGTGAGAAGGTCGTGCAGCTCGTCACGCCCGGGCTCTGCTTCCTGCACGGGGAGCTTCTGCAGCGGAAGACGAACCCGTTGCAGCAAGGTGACTCGTCAGACCGGCGGACTGTGGGTCCGCGGCTCAGGGAATAACAGGCATCAACAGAAGGAACGAATGAGAGATTTGGCTCTGAAACCTTGTGAGACGGACGATCAACTGCACGCTTGGGTGCGGCTGTTCTGCGGACTCGACGTCCCGCGGACGGCAACGTGCAAGGGGCACGATGCACCGTTCGACTACTTGCGGCGGGCGTACTTCGAGCCGGCGAAGGATCTGGTCGTTTGGGCCCCTCGTGGCGGCGGCAAGACGCGGCTGGCGGCGGTGGCGACGTTGCTCGATTTGCTGCACAAGCCGGGGACGGCCGTGCGGGTGCTCGGCGGTTCGCTGGAGCAGTCGATGAAGCTGTGGGACTATCTGCTGCCGGACCTGATGCGAGTGGGTCACGGCTTGTTCAAGAAGCCGCCGCGGGAGACAGCCCGGCAGGTGCGGCTGACGAATGATTCGACGGCGGCGGTCTTGACGCAGAGTCAGCGGTCGGTGCGTGGGCTGCGGGTGCAGAAGCTGCGGTGCGACGAAGTGGAGCTGTTCGACGACGAGGTTTGGGAGGCGGCGCAGCTGGCGACGAAGAGCACGGCGGTGGCGGGTGCGGCCATCGAGGCGGCGAGCACGCACCACAAGGTCGGCGGGCTCATGGGCAAGGTGATCGACGCGGCGAGGGGTCGTGGGGCGGCGGTCGTGCGGTGGTGTTTGCTCGACGTGTTGCAGCGGTGTGAGCCGGAGCGGGATTGTTCGACCTGCGTCCTGTTGCCCGAGTGCGGCGGGTCGGCCAAGCAACGCGACGCCGGATTCGTCAGCATTGATGATGCGGTGAAGATGAAGGGTCGCGTTTCGGCGGAAACGTGGGAGGCGGAGATGCTTTGCCGGCGGCCGTCGATGCGGGGGCGGGTCTTCGGCACGTTCGACGAGGCGGTGCATGTCGCTTCGTACGAGGGCACGCCGAAGGACGTGGCGGTCGGCGTCGATTTCGGCTACGCGGCCCCGTTCGTGGCGTTGTGGATCGCGATCGACGGCGACCGGTTGCACGTGATCGACGAGTACCTGCAACGCGAGCGGACCGTGCCCGAGCACGCGGCGGCGATGAGGGAGCGGCCTTGGAAGGCGCGGCGGGTCTATTGCGATCCGGCCGGTGCGGCGACGGTGGCGCAGACGGGCGCGAGCGACGCGGCGGTGTTGCGGCGGGCGGGATTCACGGTGCGGTTCCGGGCCAGTCGCATTGCGGAGGGTTTGGAGCTGATCCGTCGCGGCCTCAAGCCGGCGGACGGCTCGCCGCCACGACTGTTGATCGACCCGCGGTGCGGGCAACTGCTGACGGCGATACGCGGGTATCGGTATCCGGAGACTGGCGGTGAGAAGCCGTTGAAGGATGGGGTTCACGACCACGCCGTTGATGCATTGCGGTACGCGATGATCCACCTCGTCGGCGATGAGCCGTCGCGGGTGGGTTCCGGTTACTAACGCACTTCGCGGTCATGGGTGCCGTCTGCGTCATTTTGAGCGAGCGCAGCGCGTCGAAGGACCTCGCGTGGTCGGCACCGATATGCGAACGAGGTCCCTCGGCTTGTAACTTGACAGGTGCTCCGATGAGCACGCCTTGTCG
>CAYMAS010000011.1:0-67179 GCA_964388485.1 uncultured Tepidisphaerales bacterium
AGCTTGATCTCGTAGAGGCTGATCGGGTCGCGTTCCTTGGCCCCTTCGGCCTCTTCGCGGGTGCGGTACTTGAGCGGGTCCGACATCGAGTGGCCGCGGAAGCGGAAGGTGTTGGCGGAGATGTAGGACGGGCCGTTGCCTTCGCGGCCGCGGGCGACGCATTCGCTGAAGAGCTCGATCGTCGCGTCGAGGTCGTTGGCGTCGAGGTTGTACGTGGGCATGTCGTAGCCCAGGCCACGCTTGGCGAGGTCGGTTTCGGCACTGTGGCGTTCGACCGTCGTGCCCATCGCAACGGCGTTGTTCTCGATGACCCAGATGACCGGCAGCTTGTAGAGGCTGGCGAGGTTGAGGGCCTCGTTGTGGCTGCCCTGATTGATGGCACCGTCGCCGAAGAAGCAGAACGTGACGCCGCCGGTTTTCTTGTACCACTGGGCGAAGGCCATGCCGACGGCGACGGGCAGGTGTCCGCCGACGATGCCGTGGCCGCCGTTGTTGCCCTGGCTCTTGTCGAAGAGGTGCATCGAGCCGCCCTTGCCCTTGGAGCAGCCGGTTTCCTTGCCAAAGAGCTCGGCGGCGGCGACGTGCGGGCTCATGCCGAGGGCGAGCGAGTGGCCGTGGCAGCGGTAGGCGTTGATGAGCTGGTCGTCGTGCTTTTGGCGATCCATGGCCGCTTCGCACCCGACGGCGATGGCTTCCTGGCCGCTGTAGAGGTGGCAGAAGCCGCCGATTTTCATCTCCTTCGTGCCGTCTTCGAGGACGCGCGGCGAGGTGTACTCGCGGTACATGCTCTCCTCGAAGCGACGGATGAGCATCATCATACGCAGCCGGGCCCGCTCCTTCTCGCCGTCTTGCGATGGCTCGTAAAGCCCGTCCATCTTCCGCGGCGGGCGCACGTCCTGCACGTCTGCTTTCTTGGCGTGTGGGGCTCCGTTGCGGTCGGCCTGCTGAGCCGGCTGGTGCTTACTTCGAGTCGGGGCGGCTTCGGCAACGCTCATGACGCACAGTGTAGACCCGCGCCACGCCCGAACCTAGCCCGCCGATCGTCATGTGACGCTAACGTGCGGCATGGCCGGCCCTTCCCGCGTGCTGCGACTGGCGACCCGCGGGAGTCTGCTCGCTCTGACGCAGAGCCGACACGTCGCGGATGCCATTACGCAAACGTCTAACGTGCCTGTGGAACTGGTCACGATCAGCACGCGCGGCGACCGCACCAGGGGCAGCCTGGCAGCCGAGGGCGGCAAAGGGCTGTTCGTCAAGGAGGTGGAACAGGCGCTGCTGGCGAACGAGGCGGACGTGGCCGTGCACAGCATGAAGGACATGCCGGTGACGATGCCGTTGCACGACGTGGAGGCGGATCTCGTCGTTGCCGCAGTACCGCGTCGGCAGGACCGGCGGGACGTGCTCATCACGCGAAGGCCGCTCGCGGATCTGCCGCGACCGCACCTTGGCACCGGCAGCCCGCGTCGAGAGGCGTTGCTGAAGGCAATGATGCCCGAGGCGAATGTGACGCCGCTGCGGGGCAATGTAGACTCGCGGCTGGAGCAGGTGCGGACCGGTCAGCTCGACGGCGTCACATTAGCGGCGGCCGGTTTGAGACGATTGGGCTGGTTGTCCGACCTTGGCTTGAGCGACAGGACGCTCTACCTGACGCAGCTGGCTTCCGATGCCTTCGTGCCGGCGGCAGGGCAAGGAGCACTCGCGGTGCAGTGCCGGCGGGACGATGCGGGAACGCGTGCTGTTCTAGCTCCGCTTGATCATGCCGCGTCGCGGCGCGAGACGGAGGCGGAGCGAGACGTCGTGCGGCTTCTGGACGGCAACTGCTTCACACCGATCGCCGCTACAGGCGAAGTTGTTTCAGAACGCGAGGTGCGGCTTCGCGTTGCTTTTCTCGAAGCCGGCCGGCTTTGTCGGGCGAATCTGACGGCAGCAGATGCGGAGGTCGCCAACCTCGCCATCGCAGCCGCCCGCAGGCCTCAGCAGCTTTAGGATCTCGTCAAAGATTCGCCTGAACTTTCACGACGTTTAACACTTCAGTGTTGACACTGGTTTCAACTACGCTCCCGGCGACTCCTCGTTGACTGCCGCGAACCCTCCTCGTGAGCCCGAACGCCCTCCTCGATCCCGCCGAAGCGCCGAATCTCGTTGAGGGGGAGGTCCCGGCTGACCTGAGCCTGATCGATCTCATCGGCGAAGGTGCGGTGGTGGTCGGGCCCACTGATGTCGATCGGTACGTAGGCCCGCGTCTGCGGATGTTGCCTGACCACTTGCACGATGAGGTGATCGCCCGCTGCATTCGCGTCCTGCACGACCCGAACACGCACTACCACCGATCACGCCTCTCAACGATCGATGGCGACTCGCTGGAGATCCTGGTGCGACGGGCGGACGATCGCGTCGTTGGGCTCGTCGTCGACGGCAGCGACAACCAGCGGCTGCAGAGCAAGATCGACGCGATCGACAAGGCCGGTGCCGAACTGGTCCGCATCGAGAGTCAGGCCATCGACGAGCTGTCCCCGGCGCAGCGGCTTAAGCTGGTCGAGGAAAAGGTCATTCGTGTCACACGCGACCTCATCGGCTTCGACCATTTCTGCATTCGCCTCATCGATCCGGCCGGCAATCGGCTTGAGCCGGTCGTCGCCGACGGGCTGCCGAACGAGGCACTTGACGTGGAGTTGTCTGCAGAAGACGAGGCCAACGGCATCAGCGGCTACGTCGCCCGGACGGGCAAGAGCTACGTGTGCGATGATGTGCCGTCCGATCCTCGTTATATCGCTGGTTTGGACGGAGCTTTAAGTTCGCTGACAGTGCCGTTGATGCTCGACGACTCCATTGTCGGCATTCTCAACGTCGAGAGTCGCCTGCCACATGCTTTTGACGAGGATGACCGGCAGTTCGCGGAGATCTTCGGCCGGTACGTCGCGATTGCCTTGAGCATCCTGCGGCTGCTGGTGCACGAGCGGGCCGTCATCAACAAGCGGCTGGCGGACAATGTCGCGGGCGAGGTAGCCGGTCCGTTGAACGACATCGCCTTGGACGCTCAGAGCCTTATCGACGACTTTGTCGGCAACGAGGAACTGCGAGCCCGGTTGCAGTCGATTCTGTTCAACGTGGCTGAGATCCGTCGCGGTGTCAAAGACGCCTCCAGCGGCACCAAGGCGGTGCTCGGCACGCGGGAAGTCGGTGACGATCAGCGGCATGACGACGTCCTATCCGACCGGTCCGTGCTGGTCGTTGATGACGAGCCCGCCATTCGTGAAACGGTTTCCAGCGTCCTGCGGAAGCACGGCGTTAGTGTGGTGATCTGTACCACCGGCAGCGAAGCCATTGCTGCCCTTGGCCAAGGATTCGATCTCGTTTTGAGCGACATCCGCATGCCCGACAAGAGCGGTTACGACGTCTTCGCTGCCGTACGCAAGCTGCCGGAACCGCCGCCGGTGATTCTCATGACGGGCTTCGGCTATGACCCGAACCACTGCATCGTCCGAGCCAGTCAGGAAGGGCTGGCGGCGGTGCTGTTCAAGCCGTTCCGCGTCGAGCAGATGCTGAGTGAAGTTCGCGGTGCCCTCACCAGCAGCGCCCTCACCAGCGGCTGAAGCAGCGTGGTGGTCTTGCCGTCTCTAGGCTGTGGCATGAGCGACAAGCAGCATCTGCGGACCGCCGTCATCGGCCTCGGCATCGGCAAGGTCCATCTCCACCGCTTTAAGGAGGCAGAAGCCTGCACGACCGTCGCCATCTGCGACCTTGACGAAGGTGCCCTCGCCAGCGTCGGTGACGAATTCGGCATCGAACACCGGTACACGTCCACCGACGAGCTTCTGGCCCGCGACGACATCGACGTTATCAGCGTGTGCGTCCCCAACGCCTACCACAACCCGCTCGCCATCCAGGCGATGAAGGCTGGCAAGCACGTCCTCTGCGAGAAGCCGATGGCGATGAATACGGCCGAGGCGCGGGAAATGGTCGACGTCTCGAAGCAGACCGGCAAGACGCTGGGCATCCACTTCAACCACCGCATGCAGCCGCACATTGCGGCGATGAAGCAGTTTGCCAGCACCGGCGAACTCGGCGAGCTCTACTACGGCCGGACGACGTGGCACCGCCGCCGCGGCATCCCAGCGCGGCCCGGCTTCGTCTCCAAGAAGCAGGCCGGCGGCGGGGCGATGATCGACCTAGGAGTCCACCAGCTCGACCAGCTGCTTCACGTCATGGGCCACCCAAAGATCAAGTCGCTGACGGCCCAGGTCTACACGAAGTTCGCCAAGGTCGACGTGCCGGCGTTGGAGATGGATGTCGACGACTTTTCGATCGCGTTCATCCGCTTCGAGAACGGTGCGACGGCAGAAATGGAGATCAGCTGGGCCAGCCACCACCACCACGACGAGCACCGCGTCCTGCAGGTCTACGGCACCGACGGCGGAGCACGGCGAGATCTCGTCGGATACAGCGGCGGGCCTCATGATCTGACGGTTTACAAGCGTCGATTTGGTGCGTTCGAAGACACTGCGATTTCTAAACCGCCGGCCGTGCCGAGCGTGCAGGAGGATTTTCTGGATGCCATCCGCGAAGGTCGTGAACCGTCGTGCTCAGCCGAACACGGGCTGACGACGATGATGATCCTCGACGCGCTCTATCGCAGCAGCGAGACGGGCAAAGAGGTGATCTTCTCGGAGATGTTCGACGACGGCAACGATCCGGCGGTGGCCAGCGGCACGACGCCTGCCTGAGGTTCTAAGCTACAAGGTGGTTGCCGTCGCCGACGCGTTTGAACATCGGGTGAACGTTGACCTCGATGGGCAAGGCCAGGCAAAGCTGCCGGAGGTGCCTGCGGCCTGGGCGGTCTACCTCATGTCGGACGAGCGGGATCGTCCGGTCCAGCTGCTGTGCGTCAAGAATCTGCGAGCCAGCGTCCGCCGCCGGCTGGATCCGGAACTGACGAGCCAGCGGACGGCGGACCTGTCAATGGTGGTGCGGACGATCTACTACACGCGCGTCGACAGCGCATTCGAGCAGGACTTGCGTTACCTGGAAGCCGCCCGGGTCGCTTTCCCCGAGAGCTACGGCGGCGTCCTGGGCTTCCTGCCGACGTGGTTCGTCCACTTCAATCCGGCAACGAAGTACCCGCGTTTGACGCGGCAGAACCGGATCGACAAGCGAACCGGCCTCTACCTCGGCCCCTTCGCGGATAAGAATCACGCGGACCGGCACATCCGCTCTTTTGAGGAGCTGTTCGACCTTTGCCGAGATCGCGATCGACTGCTAAGCGATAAGAGCGACCCGTGCCAGTGGCGAGAGATGGGCAAGTGCGTCGGCCCGTGCGAGGGTCCGCCGGGAGGCGTGTCGCTGGACGCGTATCGAGCCCTGTGTGCTGAGGCGGCCGACGTCGCGGCGAATCCCGTGGCCGCGGCAAGGGCCGCGGAGGCCCGGATGAGTCAGGCGGCTGTGGAAATGCGATATGAAGCGGCCGCGGCTCTGAAGCAGCGTGCGGCGTCGTTGGCGGCGTTGCGGGAGAAGAACAGTCGTTTTTGCCGCCCGATCGAGTCGTTCCGCTACCTCGCGATCCAACCCGGCGGCGACGGGGCGGTAAAGCTGTTCGCGATTCGGCCGAACGACGTTCGTTTCGTCGCAGCGGTCTTCGATGATCAGCCTGGCGGCGTGCTGGACGCTGCTCGAGCCTTACTGGCTGAGCCGCAGGATCGTCCGCTGGAGAAGGTGGCGTACGAGACGTTGTCGCTCGTCGCGTCGCACCTGTTCGCCCCGAAGAAGCTGCCGGGTCTATTTATTCATGCCGATGACGTGGACGGGGGGCATTATCGCCAAGCCGTTGCCGCCGTGCTTCGCGAGCAGTCGAGGGCGGGCGACACTCCGTCGCCGAATGACGCGTCAGAAGGGGAGGTTCGCGGCCTGCGGTCGCTGGAGGCTGCTCCAGAACCAGCCGCTGCGGCAAAGGCGGCACAGACGGATGGAGAGAGCCCGAAGGATTAGCGCGATCTTCACGCGGACCAGGCGCTTTTCTTGACGACGGGTCAACGATGCTGACACCCTGCGAACTGCCCGGTCCTCGTCCGCATCTGCCAACGTCGGCACTCGTTGCGGAGCGCAGGGATCAAGCCTTAACCGAGAATGCGAACCATGACCCGTTCCCCACGCACCATCATCGAAAACCTAGAAAATCGTCGTCTGCTTTCGGCCGCTGATCCGTCCAGCTGGATCGTCGCCGGCAACGGCAGCCAGAACTTCGGCGTCCAGCCGCGAGCCATCAACTACATCAACGTCAGCGGCATCGCCGACGGCACCTTCGGCGGCATCAACGGCAAGCCGACCTTCTCCATCGGCGGCTTCGAAGAGTCCGAAAACGGCAACCGCGAAGAACTCAGCGGCCTCGCCAGCGATCCGAATACCGGCGACAGCTACGTCCTCTCGTTTGACAGCGGCAACGCCGGCGGCACCGACATCTTCGGCGACTCCAACGGCGACTACGACCTGTACCGCCATGACTTCAGCGTCGCTCACGACGACTTCATCAACAACAACCGCGCCGCCGGCGTCCTCTACTTCCCGACCGTCGGCGTCGACGGCTTCAACTACATCACCGAGTACGGCGGCTTGCCTCTGGGCCCGACCGGCTTGCCGTCGGTGACGTCAAGCGATGACGGCATCCCCCGCAATCGCGACAACACCGACGCCGACCCGTCGAACGACATCGTCTTCCTCGACGGTGTCCGCGAGAAGATCGGCGAAGTGCCGCGAACGGACTTCGACTTCGACGAACTCACGCTCGAGTTCGTCGACGAGCAGACGCTGCTCCTCAACCTCCAGGTCGACGAAGTCGACGACGAAGCGGTCTACGGCGTCTGGACGCTCGAGCAGATCAGCGACATGCCGGGCCTGGCCCCGGCGGCCGGCGCGGGCGGTGATCCCAAGCTCCTGGGCGGCGGCAACGGCCAGACCACCGAGAGCTGGGCGGCCTACGAGATCGGCCGCGATTTTGGAGACCTTGACGGCATCGGCGAGCCGGACATCGACGGCTTCCGTTACACCGATCAAGACGGCGTGCCGGGCTTCTGGGTCAGCGACCGCGACGCGTTCGATCCCGATGGCGATCCGGACACCGACAACACCATCTTCTCTGCCCAGCTCGCCTACTTCACGATCGACTTTACCAACCGATCCTTCGCCCCCGGCGAGTTCCGCGTTGCCGGCGGCACTGAGGTGACGAACCGCTTCACGCTCGACGAGAACCCGGTTCTCGACCCGACGACGAACGACGGCACCGTCGACTTCTTCGACCTCGACGAGAACGGCGACCTCGTGATCAGCGAGAGCGACTTCTTCGACGGCTCGAACAGCGACATCATCACCCGCGACATCGTCACCTACAACGCTGATCCGGTAAATGACGTGACGCCCGGCACCGGCCCCGAAGCCCTCTTCGGCGGCTACCAGTACTTCGAAGAGCCCGACTATACCGGCCTGAGCAATGGCGGCAGTGGCCCGAACGAGATCAACGGCCTCTTCGGCGTCTTCGAGTCGTTCGAGAACATCGTCTACCGCTTCGACACGGACTCCAACACCGGCTCCGGCGAAATCACGGCTGACTTCTTCGCCTACGACCTCGACACTGGCAGCCTCGTCTACAGCGAAATCGACGCCTTCAACAACTTCTTCGGCGACGCTAACTCGATCAACGCCTTCACCATCGTTCCCGACAGCCAGCCCTTTAATCCGGCTGATTTCAACGATGACGGCGAGGTCGATCTGGCTGACTTCACCATCCTCCGCAACAACTTCGGCTCCGGCACACTCTTCAGCGAGGGCGATGCGGACGGCGATGGCGATGTCGACCTCGGCGACTTCACCATCCTCCGGAACAACTTCGGAGCCTCGAGCACGAGCAGCGACGACGAGAGCGTCTTTGCCTGATTCTACTTGAGATTCCTGGACCTTCACCGGCCCCGGCGTTGATCGACGTCGGGGCCATCTGCTGCGCCGCTACCACAGACTTGCCGATTCTTCCTGATTTGGCCACACTTGCCTCATGGCTAAGAAGAGTGCAAAGACGTCAGACGATCTGTACGCCCCCGATCCAAAGATGAAATTTACCTTCGGCCTCTGGACCGTCGGCCACGTCGGCGGCGATCCGTTCGGCAGTGCGACGCGGCACAAGAAGAACGTGACCGAGCTGTGCGACCTCCTCGGCGAGGCGGGCGCGTACGGCGTCAACTTTCATGACAACGATCTCATCCCCATCGACGCGAGCGAGTCGGAGGCCGACGCAATCAAGAAGGACTTCAAGAAAGCCCTCCGCGCCAACGGCCTTAAGGTCCCGATGGCCACGACCAACCTCTTTTCCCACCCCGCCTTCAAGGACGGTGCCTTCACCAGCAACGACGCCCGCGTGCGGTCCTATGCGATCCAAAAGACGATGCGGGCGATGGACCTCGGCGCCGAGTTCGGCGCCAAGACGTACGTCTTCTGGGGCGGCCGCGAGGGCACGGAGTCCGACGCCACCAAGGATCCGACCGACTCCATCAAGCGGTTCCGCGAGGCGATCAACTTCCTTTGCGCTTACAACAACGACCAGGGCTACGGCTACAAGTTTGCCTTCGAGGCCAAGCCCAACGAGCCGCGCGGCCACATCTACTTCGCCGTCACCGGCAGCTACCTCGCCCTCATCCCGACGCTCGACTACCCCGACATGTGCGGCGTCAACCCCGAGTTCGCCCACGAGTCGATGGCCGGCCTCAACTTCGTCCACCACGTCGGCCAGGCCCTCGAGGCCGGCAAGCTCTTTCACATCGACCTCAACGACCAGGAGTTCGGCCGCTACGACCAGGACTTCCGCTTCGGCTCCGTCAGCTACAAGGCGGCCTTCTTCCTCGTGAAGCTCCTCGAGGACCACAAGTACAACGGCCCGCGCCACTTCGACTCCCACGCCTTCCGACAATCGGGCTACGGCGACGTCCTCGCCTTCGCCAAGGGAAGCATGCGGACTTTTATGATTCTCAAGGACAAGGCCCGGCGGTGGAACGCCGACAAGGAGATCCAGCAGCTCGTCAAGCAGATCAACGTTAACGACGCGTCGAGCAAGCTGACAAAGAAGTTCAGCAAGACGAGTGCGAAGAAGCTGCTGAGCACGAGCTTCGACCGCGATGCTCTCGGCGACGTCGATCTGCCTTACGAGCGACTCGATCAACTGACGGCGGAGATCCTGATGGGCGTGCGCTAGAACCTCTAGTGCACAAGTTGTTTCAGATGCTCAGCTGTCGACCGGCGCGTACGTCCTCGACGTGCCGGATGATCTCGTCACCGCCGCCCTCGTAGACGAGTTGGCCGAGGTCTCGAAGGAGGTCAAGGTCGACCGGCACCGCCATCTCATCCGCCGCAACGAGCACGCGGGCGAAGTCGATTGCATCCTGCTGACGATCCAGGAACTGCCGCCCGAGGAAGATCATCGCGTTGAACTTCATTGCCAAGACGCCCTCAACTGGCGGGATGCGGCCGCGGGAGCCTTCCAGTTCCACTTCCGTCGCCATCCGCACGACCCGGCAAAACAGCTTGCTCTGGCCTGCCTTCATCACGTCGACCGCTTCCTTGCCATCAAGGAGCAATCGCGTCACGACTGGCGTGTCGTGAGCCTCCAGTTCAGGAAACGCCTCCATCAGCAGTCCCGCGACCTTCTTCGGAGCGTCGGTCAGGACGTCGACGTCCTGCGTCGCCCGCGGCCTGCCGGTGTGGGCGTTGGCGGCGTGGGCACCGGCGATGACGTAGCGAACGTCGGCGGCGTTGAGAATCTTGGCGACGTGAGAGGGAGTGATTCTCATGCCGTAGTAGACGCTGAGTGCCACGCCCTCGCTGATCCATTCGTGAGCAGGCTGGCGACGCAGCGGGGCGCGTGGCAGGTGGATTGCGTTGGGATGATCGGCGGCGAGGGGCACCGTCAGATTCTAACAGAAACGCCGCCCATTGGCAGCGGCGGCATCAGGGAGCATGATGCTCCGCATGGACCTGCTGCTGCCCCACCTCGCCCTCGACCTGCCGTTGGCGGTGAAGTTCTACGACAGCGGCGTCTGGACCGCCGCGGCCCTCGGGTCGCTCATCACGCTGACGATTCTCGAGGTCATCCTCGGCATCGACAACGTCGTCTTCATCGCCATTCTCACCGGGAAATTGCCCGAGGAACAACGGCCCAAGGCACAAAAGCTCGGCATCGGCCTGGCGGCGGGCCTTCGAATCCTCCTGCTCTGCGGTGCTGCGTTCGTCCTGACGCTCGACAAGCCGGAGTACGGCATCGACGTCGGTGCCTGGGTCGGGCAGGGTGTCGAAGAGGTCGCCGCCGATGCTGATTTAATCGCCGCAGACGGCGAGAAGGCCGCAGAGCCCGAGGAGAAGCCCGGTGAGCACGAGCCGCTTCTCATAACGATCAAGGACTTCATCGTCCTTCTCGGCGGCCTGTTCCTCGTCGGCAAAGCCGTCTACGAAATTCACGACAAGCTCGAGGGTAACGATCACGCGGCCGGCGTCGGCGTGGGGACTGCTGCCTTCTCCACGATCATCCTGCAGATCCTCGCCCTCGACCTCGTTTTCAGCATCGACAGCGTCATCACCGCAGTCGGCATCGCCGAGTACCTCTCGATCATGATCGTCGCGGTGATGATCGCGGTGGTCGTCATGATCACCTTCGCCGGGCCCATCAGCCGGTTCGTCGAGAAGCATCCGACGACCAAGATCCTGGCCCTGAGCTTCCTGATTCTCATCGGCGTGCTGCTCGTGGCCGAGGCTTTCGAACAGAAGATCCCCAAAGGCTACATCTACTTCTCGCTCGCCTTCGCCTTGCTCGTCGAGTTCCTCAACATTCAGTTCAAGAAGGCCAAGAACCGCGGCAAGCCCGTGAAACTCCACCAGAGCTACGTCGACTCCGAATCGAGCGACGGCTACGGCGACATCGCCAAAACGAGTTGACTTTCGGCTGGACCTTGCGTCACCTCAAGGCGTTGTTAGGCTTGACGTGACGATCGGCACGGACGCCGGACGCGATATTCCCCGTGCAGGAGGCACATGCGTCTTCGCAAATTGCTCTTGGCTGTGCCCGGCGTCGACTTGTCGACGGTTCCGGATCTCGACGTCTTCGGCGTCCAGGAGGATTCCCGCCGCGTGACGACGGGCGACCTCTTCATTGCCCGCCGCGGCTCGGCGACGGACGGGGCTGCCTTCATCGATGAAGCTCACCAGCGTGGTGCCGTCGCCGTCGTGGCAGCGAAGCAAATCATCACGCCGCTGCCGACGATTGTCGTGTCCGACCCGACCGCCGCGGCAAGCCTGCTGGCGAACCGTCTGCAAGGAGATCCGTCGCACGACCTGAAGGTGCTGGGCGTCACCGGCACCAACGGAAAGACGACCGTCACGTTTCTCCTCCAGCACCTCGCCCGGCACGCATCGCAGCCGTGCGGCCTCATCGGCACCTGCATCACCGACGACGGCTCGCGACAGCGCAGCAGTGCCATGACCACGCCCGGCCCGGTAGAGGTCGCGTCGCTTCTGGCGGACATGCGCGACCGGGGCCGCAAGGCGGTGGCGATGGAGGTGTCGAGCCACGCACTCGATCAGCGTCGCGTGGCGGGCGTCACCTTCGCCGGTGCCGCCTTCACGAATCTGACGGGCGATCACCTCGACTACCACGGCACGCTCGAGAACTACGCAGCCGCCAAGGCGAAGCTGTTTGAGATGCTCGACACCGACGTGCCGGCGGTGGTGAACGCTCGCGATCCCGCCGCGGATCGGATGCTCCGCGACTGCCGAGGCAGGGCGATCACGTTCGGCATCGACTGCGACGCCGACTACAACGCTACACACCTGCAGACCTCCGCCGACGGCTCTGCCTTCTACCTCGAGACGCCACGTGGCTCGACCGCGGTCACCTCCAAGCTTATCGGCCGGCACAACGTCGAAAATCTCCTTGCCGCCGCGGCATTAGCGAGCGAAGTGTTCGAACTGTCTCCTGCCAAAGTCGCTGACGGGCTCGCCGACGCCCCGGCCGCACCAGGCCGGCTTGAATCTGTCCATGACGGCGGGCCGGTCGCCGTCCTCGTCGACTACGCACATACGGATGACGCCCTCGAGAACGTCCTGCTCGCCCTACGCCCGCTGACCACGGGCCGAGTCCGCGTCGTCTTCGGCTGTGGTGGCGATCGGGACAAGACGAAGCGACCTCGTATGGCCGCGGTCGCCGAACGTCTGGCGGACGATCTGATCATTACGAGCGACAACCCGCGGACCGAAGACCCGACGGCGATTCTCCGCGACATCAAGGCTGGCCTGACGAAGCCGGACCGGGCGACGCTGGAAGTGGATCGTCGTGCTGCGATTTGCATCGCGATAGACGCCGCCGAGCCGGGCGATTGCGTGCTCGTCGCTGGCAAGGGTCACGAGGACTACCAGATCGTCGGCGTCGAGCGGCTGCCTTTTGATGATCGTGTCGAGTGTCGAAGTGCGCTGGAGCGAAAGCAGGTGCCGGCGTGACGCCGCTGTCGCTCCGCGAGGTTGCGACACGTTCCGGTGGAGTCGCCGACGCGTCGCCGGACACGGTCGTCGCACGCGTCTCGACCGACACCCGATCCCTGCAAGCAGGCGAGTTGTTCATCGCACTGCATGGCGATCGTTTCGATGCTCACGATCATCTCGCCGACGCCCGACACGCCGCCGCGGCCGTTGTTCATCGCGTGCCGCCGGACGCTCCGGGCGACCTGCCGCTGATCATCGTTCCGGACACGCGGCGGGCGTTGGGTGATCTCGCCGCATGGCACCGCACGACCCTGCGTGGCCCCATCGTCGCCATCGCCGGCAGCAACGGCAAGACCAGCACCAAGCTCCTCGTCGACAGCGTTCTCCGCACCCGCTTCCACGGCACCGCGAGCCCTAGGAGCTTCAACAACGACATCGGGGTCCCGCTCACGCTGCTCGACGCCGACGCGGCCGACGACTACACGATCCTGGAGATCGGCACGAACCACCCGGGCGAGATCGAGCGTCTCATCGAGATCGCCCAGCCGACGGTCGCGGTCGTCACCAGCATCGGCCGCGAGCATCTCGAGGGCTTCGGCGACTTAGACGGCGTCCGTCGCGAGAATCTCGATGCACTGCGAGCCGATAGCTGCCAAGCGATCGTCTGCGGCGACGACGGCGTCTTCAAGAGGATGGCCGCCGAGGTCGTTCCGACCCTGACGACGTTTGGTCTTGATCCGACGAACGACCTAGTGGTCCGTCGGCCGAACGTGTCGTGCGAGGCGACCTCGTTCACCTGCAGCGGCCGTGAGTGGAATGTGTCGCACCTTGGTCTTCATGCCGCCAGCAATGCCGCGGCGGCGATCGCGGTCGGGCGGTGGTTCGGCATGAGCGACGACGACATCGCCGCCGGCCTGGCGTCCGCAGATGTGCCGGCGATGCGGATAAACGCCCGCCGCCTGCCGAACGGTGTGTTGCTGCTCGACGACTCCTACAACGCCAATCCGGAGAGCATGAAAGCCGCCTTGGCTTATCTGGCTGATCTGCCTTGCGCGGGTCGACGCATCGCGGTGCTGGGCGACATGCTGGAGATGGGCGACGCCTCCGCCGCCTGTCATGTCGAGGTGCTGGATCAGGCGATGGCTGTGTGCGACATGACGATCACCGTCGGCGATTGCTTCGTCGGCGGCGACTTCGTGGCAGCCGACGCCGATGACGCCGTCGGGATCGTCCAGTCGCTCTTGTCCAGCGGTGACATCGTGCTCATCAAAGCCTCCCGCGGCATCGGTCTCGACCAAGTCGCCGCTGCCCTAGCTTCCCCCACAGCGGTGGCGGCCTAGAGACGGTGCCTTGCTCTACCAGCTCTACGTCAACTTCCAGACGTCGCTCGAAGCCGGACCCTTTGGCTTCCTGAGGGTCGTCACGTTTCCGACATTCAGCGCAATGCTCGGCACGCTGCTGTCGTTCGCGCTCGTCCTGTCGCTGGGCAAGCCGACGATCCTCTGGCTTCGGCGTCGCAAGATCGGCGACCAGGCGGACTTCGATGACGTCGACCTCAATGCCGCCTCCATCAACAAGCGGGAGACGCCCACCATGGGCGGCCTGCTTATCGTCGCCGCCATCGCCGGCACGACGCTGCTGCTCGCCGACATCACGAACTTTTACGTGCAGATGGCGCTGATCGTCTTGCTCTGGCTCGGTGCCGTCGGCGCGGCCGATGACTGGCTCAAGCTCAACGCCGCCCGCCAGCAGTCAGGCCGACAAGGCCTGCGGACGAAGGAAAAACTGGCCCTGCAGGTCATTCTCGCCCTCGTCGTTTCGTTCTTCCTCTGGCGTCACGCGGGCGGGACGGAGGCGGGCTCGCACGCTTACATCCCCTTCTTCAAGGACGTCGAGATTCCGCTGAACGTCTGGACGTTCGTTCTCATCAGCGGCTTCGTCATCGTCGCCGGCTCGAACGGCGTGAACATCACCGACGGCCTCGATGGCCTCGCCAGCGGGTGCAGCGCAATGGTTGCCGTCGCGCTGATGGTCCTGACGCTCGTCATCAGCGACCCGCGACTCAGCAGCGATTTGCTGTTCCACCACATCGCCGAAGTCGGCCCGCTCGCGATCGTCTGCGGCGCGGTGCTCGGTGCGACGCTCGGCTTCCTTTGGTTCAACTGCAACCCCGCCAGCGTCTTCATGGGTGACACCGGCAGCCTCGCTCTCGGCGGCGTGCTGGCTTTCGTCGCTGTCGCGATTCGGCAGGAGCTGTTGCTCCTTCTCCTCGGCGGCATCTTCATCGTGGAGCTGGCGAGCGTGGCTTTGCAGGTCGGTTGGTTCAAGTTCACCCGCAAGCGATACGGCCAAGGCCGACGCATCTTCCTCATGTCGCCGCTGCACCATCACTTCCAGAAGAGGGGCTGGGGCGAGGTGCAGATCGTCGTCCGCTTCTGGCTCATCAGCGCGATCCTCGCCGCGGCGGCGTTGGCGACGATCAAGCTGCGGTGACGCAAGGGCCGATAATCCGAAGACGTGCCGGAGTCGATCTATGGCCTTCGTGACCGCGACCTCATCGCTTTGGCGATGCTCGGCTTGCTCGGGCTCGGCACGCTCATGGTACAGTCCGCTGCCGTCAATGTGACGACAACCGGTGCGGCCGTCGGCTTGCTCGACTGGACCGGCCGCGGCAGCCGACATGCACTTTACGTGGCCCTGGCCGTCTTGACGTTCCTCATCAGCTCCCGCCTCGATTACCGCCGACTCGCCGGGTCGACTGCAGTCACCTCGCCTGCCGTCTGGTTCACGATCCTCGCGGCGATGCTTTGCATAGCAGCCCTGCTGCCGGGCGTCGGGGCGGAGGTCAATGGTGCCCGCCGCTGGTTGAAGATCGGGCCGCTCACGCTGCAGCCGAGCGAGCTGGCCAAGTGGGCGACCGTTCTGTTCCTCGCGTGGCGACTGAGTCGGCCGGGGACGTTCACGTTCGTCGGCGGGTTCGTCGCCAGTTCCGCCATCGTCGGCCTGCTCTGTTTGCTCGTCGTCATCCAGGATTTCGGCACCGCGGCGCTCATCGGCACGGCGGCAGGGCTCATGCTTTTTGCCGGACCTGTCAAGCTCCGCTGGCTCCTCGCCGCCATCGGCCCGGCCGCGGCGGCGGCGGTCTACTTCGTCTGGACCGAGCCGTACCGCATGCGTCGCATCACTGCGTTCCTCGACCCGTGGGCCAATCCGGAGACGGACGGCTACCACGTGATCCAAAGCCTCTACAGCTTTGCCGGCGGCGGCTGGACCGGCCGGGGCCTCGGCAACGGTGTGCAGAAATTGGGTTATCTTCCGGAAGACACCACCGATTTCATCTTCGCCGTCGTTTCCGAGGAACTGGGCCTGGCTGGCGGTATGCTGGTCGCGTTGGCGTATCTGACGATCCTCATTGCCGGCCTGCTGGTGGCCCGCAAATGCCCGGACCCGATGGGTCGGCTGCTGGTCTTCGGCACCGTCACGACGATCGGCTTACAGGCGGCGATCAACATCGCGGTTGCGACGGCGAGCGTGCCGACGAAGGGAATCGCGTTGCCCCTCGTCAGCGCCGGCGGCACGGGCCTGGTCTGCGTCGCCTTCATGCTCGGCCTCGTCCACAGCGTGGCCCGCAACGCTCCCGTTGCAGGCGAAGACGGAGAGTGGGAGACCCTGCTCCGCGGCAAGCCGAGCAAAGGAGAAGCCACCGCCTCCAAGGAGGGCGGTGGCGAAAACGAGCTTGACGACGATCAGGCGTAGCCGCCGCCGAAGACGCGTTGCGCGGGAGAGGTTCGGCCACCTGTGTCGCTACTGACAATCTCGACGTCGCTGAAGCTGGCTCCGCCCGCAAACGAGCCGACCGCTGCTGTGGCAGCATTGGCCGTGCTGGCGACGTCAGTATCACCCGCCGGTCCGCGCCGAGAGACGAGGCTTCCACCGTCGTACCGCGACACCGTCGTTTGCCCGTCGCCGACGCGGCGGGGTTCGCTGAAGTTGCCGGTTGAAGTTTCCCGTCCAAAGAGGCCGAACCCGGCGCCGTTGCCGTCGAAGATGACGGGCGTAACGCCCGAAGCATTCCAGAAGGTGCGGTAGGAGCTGACGAAGTCGCTCGCTTCGATGTCACGATACGCCTGAGCGAGCGTGCTGCTGTTGAAGCCGCTGACGCCGAAGACGGCAAAGCCAGCATCCAGATCATCAGCAGCGGCCTCAGCGAAGTCGTCGATGAATTCGCTCCACCAGACGACGGCCTCATCGACGCTGACAATGCTCGGCCTGCTGTAGTCAAACCCGCAGAGGAAGTCGTTGACAGACGGTCCGAAACTGCCGAAGTTCGCCGCGAGCATGCGGCGGCCTTCGAGTGGCTCAATCATCGTGTCGTTCATCATTATCCCTTGATCTCGAGTGAGTGGAAAGCGGTTAGAGCAGCAGCTGCAACTGTGCACGAACAATCAGCTGAAGCTCGTCGCTCAACGCGTAATCAAGCTGCGGCTGGTCGGGCGATCCGACCGGCAGCAGGCCGACGTCGGCGGTGAACTTCAGGCGGTTCGGCATCGACTCGTCGAAGTAGACGTTGATGCCGCCGGTCAGCTCCAAAGCAAAGTCGTCGGCGACAGTCGGCAGATCGTCATCGAGAATCAGGAAGCTCACCCGCCCGAACGGCTCGTAGCCCCCCTCGAGCTTCTGACCCGCCTGAGCGACGGCAGCGACGTTGAACGTGCTGTCGCCGTTGAACTGACCGGCCGTGGCGAAGCCGGCAACGTAGAGGCTCAGGCCCTTCTCCGTCTCCTGCCGGTAGTCGCCCGTCGCAACCAGCAAAGCGGTATCGCCCTGCAGGAGCACCTCTGCACCGACGCCGACGGCTGACGTCGTCTCGGTGGTCGTGTAAGCGGTGAAATCTTCCAGAGCCTGCCAGTTGCCGCCGAGCAGCAACTCGCCGCGACCCGCGAAGGCGATGTCGGCATCGTCGCTGAAGAACGCACTGTTGGCCGATCCGCTGCCGTCGGTGATGCCCGCTTCGATGCGGACGTTGGGCATGTCATCGAGCTGCAGCAGGGCCGTAACGCCCTGGACGCGGCCGGGCGTCCCGAGCGTGGCAGCGGCGAGCGAGCGATCAACCGCCAGGTTGAAGCCGCCGAACGTCGTGCCCTCAGCCGAAACCGGATTGATGAATTGGCCGACCCGGACCGAGATCATGTCCGTGACCGGCAAGACGGCGAAAGCGTCTTCCAAGACAAAGTCGCCGCCTTCGGGAACGAAGGTGCCTTGAACGCGGTATTCGACCGGCCCGGTGAGGAAACCGGCGCCGGCGTCGCTGCCGAGGGTGCCGAAGAGGTAGGGCTTGACGCGGCTGTTTTCGAAGCCGAGATCCAGCTCCTCGTCGCCGCCGGCGGTGTCGAAGTAGCTGAAGATGCCGCGGGCCTGAACCAGCACGCCGGCACGGGCGGTGACGTCGCTCAAGGGGCCGTCGCCGATGTCGCTCGGGACCAGGTTGAACGAGCCGGTCTGGCCTTCGCCGAACTTGAGCACGTCGTTGACCGCATTGACGCCGGCCCCGTTGACGGGTTCGACACGATCGACGGACGTCTCAGCCGACGTCTCAGCCGACGTCTCGGAAGTGTCGACCTCGACTTCCACGGGTTCGACGTCTTGAGCCGTGGCCGAGGCGGTCAGCGAAACGGTAACCGCTGCAGCGGCAGCGGCGAGGAAGCGACGCGTCGTAGCTGCGTGGCGGATGGTGGTTGCGATGTGCGTGTGCATGGTGGTGGTGTGGGCGAAAGGACGGACTAGCAGTTCGCCGGCTTCCGCGACGCCCAATGCGAAGCGGCATCTCAGCTTGTAGCCGACTCCACCAACTGCCGCAAGACCGGCTGGCCTTTCGAAACACCACTTGAACCAAGATCCACCCGATTCCGCGTTACCGGACGCAATCGAGCAATGCAACGCAGAAGAGGGAATCATCGTCCGTCCATCGGTGATTCATCTCATAGCCGGCTTCCGCTGCCAAAGCCGCGAACCGCTTGGGCGTGTATTTGTGGCTCATCTCGGTGCGAATCGATTCGCCTCGACTGAAGGAAAATCGATGATCCATTACACGCACGACCTGGTCGCTCGCCGCTACGAGGTGCATCTCAATCCGGCCATCGGTCAGGACGAACGGGGCGTAGTGGTGCCAGGCAGACACGTCGAAGTCGCCCCCCAGGTCCCGGTTGAGCCGCTTGAGCAGGTTGCGGTTGAAGTCGGCTGTGGTGCCGGCGGCGTCGTTGTAGGCGGCGTGGATGCGGTTGGGGTTCTTGCGCACGTCGAAGCCGACCAGGAGGCGTCCGCCCTTGCCGATGGTGTGGCCGACGCGTTGGAGGAACGCGACGGCTTCGTCATGAGCCAGGTTGCCGATGGTCCCGCCGGGGAAGAAAGCGACGTGCTGCTGATCGGCCAGGTCTTCGGGCAGATCAATCGTCTGCGAGAAGTCGGCCAGGATCGGCCGAACCTCCAGAGAAGCGTGCGACGCCTGCAGTTCCTTCGCTGCGACCTCCAGATAGTACCGGCTGATGTCGACGGGCACGTAGGTCTTGACGCTCAGGCCGTCGAGGAGAAGGCGGACCTTGCGCGTGCTGCCGCTGCCGTATTCGAGCAGGGCGATGTCGTCGCCGAGCAGCTGGCGAAGCTCGGGTCGGCAGGCTTCGAGGATGCTCATCTCCGTCCGAGTCGGGTAATACTCCGGCAGCTCGCAGATCGCTTCGAAGAGCCGGGAGCCTTCGTCGTCGTAAAGCAGCTTGCTCGGCAGCGTTGCCTGCTCGCTGGAGAGGCCGTCGAGCACTTCCTGCGTCAGGTCCTCGGCTTGCGGATGCAGGTCGAGAATCTCCGGGGTGCCTGACGACGACATGGGGCAATGTAGCGCGGCGGCTGTTTCAAATCGGTGAAGAACCGCCGAGGAACGAAGAAGCCGCGGGCCAGAGCTCGCGGCTTCCAATGGTTTTCCGGTAGATTGGGCTACTTCGGCTCGTCCGGCGAATAACTCACCAGGCCGCCGTGACCGCCGGCAAGGCTCGTGCTGCTGCCTCCGACGGGAGCGCCGGTCATGGCGTCGGTCATCGGCTGGGGCAATTGCTCGTTCTTCATGCGACGCCGCTTCATGCCCTTGGGCATCGGCGTGCGGCCGAACCGGCTGCCTGGCACCTTGACGCGAGCGTTCTGGTTCGCACCGGCCGGAATGATCTTGCTGCCCAGCACGATGATGCCCAGCACGATGCCGTTCATGACGAGGAAGGCCAGCGCCTGCATCGAGTCGAGGCCGTCGATCGTCGGGTTGCCGCTGATGCCGAAGTAGTACGTCAGCAGCGTCGTCGCGATAATGAGCACGAGCATGATCGGGATCAGGCCCTTCCAGGCGATCTGCATGAGCTGGTCGAACCGGAAGCGGGGCAGGCTCCAGCGGACCCACATGAAGATGAACAGCACCAGCACCGCCTTGCCGAAGATGACGCCGCTGCGGACGATGCACTCGATCAGGCTCGTCGTCACGCTCGCCGGAGCACCTTCGGGCCGGAAGCTGATGAACCAATCGACGTAAGGCAAGTGCCAGCCGCCCCAGAAGAGCGCCGCCAGCACGAGGGCCGTCGTGATCATCCCCGCGTACTCGGCCAGGAAGAAGAGGGCGAACCGCATCGAGCTGTATTCGGTGTGATACCCGCCGACCAGCTCCTGCTCGGCCTCGGCCATGTCGAACGGTGCACGGTTGGCCTCGGCGTGGATGCAGATGAGGAACAACAGGAACGCCAGCGGCTGGGCGAACATGTTCCAAGCCGGGATGATGCCGAACCAGTAGTCGACCTGCTTGTCGACGATGAGCGCTAGGTCGAGCGTGCCGAACATGATGACGATGAGCAAAACGCTCATGCCCAGGGGAATCTCGTACGAGATCATGTTTGCCGTCGCACGCAGGCCGCCGAGGAAGCTGTACTTGTTGTCGCTCGCCCACCCGCCGATGACGACGCCGTAGACCGCCAGACTCAGCACCGCCAGGACGAACAGGACACCGATGTTCAGGTTGGCGATCTGGAAGTTGTACCGATACGTGACCGGAACCTCGTAGCCGGTGATGTCGGAGCCCTCCGAGACGGCGGTCACGTTGGTCAGGTCCGGCGTGCCGACGAGGCGGGCGTCGTAGGGCAGGTAGTGCCGGATGGCGGCTTCAGCCCGTTCGCCGAGTCGGCCGTCGAGCGCCGCCGTCTCGGCAAATGCCGCATCGTCGAGCCGGCTTGCGTCGACCTCGATCGTCTTCGTCACCTGCCGCACGCCGCCCCAGGGAATGACGGCGACGGAGATGATGACCACGATGATCATCACGATCGGGGCCAAACTAAAGAGAATGCGGTCGATTCCCTTGCGGCCGTAGTCCTCCTTGACGAGGAACTTGAGTCCATCCGCCAGCGGCTGGCCCAGGCCCCAGAAGTGGAACTTGGGCATGAACGGCAGCCCGAACCCGAAGCCGACGCGGTTGGGCCCGATCCGGTCCTGCACCCACGACGCGGTCTTGCGTTCGAGCAAAATGAGATACGCAACCGCACCCAGGACCGTCAGGTGGAAGACGAACGCCAAAATCACCCAGTGGTACGCCGCAACGTACGTCCAGACGGTGTCGATCAGGTCAGCCGGCGGCAGGAGGGGGAGCATGGACATCACAGGCACAAGCAGCATAAACACCTCACGCCACCGCGGCCAAGCGATGGCAAAGAAGTCGTTGGTCAGACGTGTGACGCAGAGGGCGAGCAGGCGTGTCGACTGCTCCCTGCACGACATCCTGACGCGTTGCGCGATGGCGGCCGCCGAGGGTGGCGACGAACGTGGGCCGCCGTGATGCGGCGCTCCGCGTGGAGCGCGCACAACCCCCGCCGGCCTCGGCTATGGAGGATTCCGGCCAAATCGGCGCTCCACGTGGAGCGCACCTTGGAGCCGGCGGCGGTCGGGGACGTGCAAGATCCGGTCGTTTCGATCTCCGCGGCGTCGGGTCGGCGTTCAGTTTTCGCACGCCGATGTCGTCGCGACGATCAGGATTCGAACGGTGTCGCCGCCGGATCTGCTCTGTCACGGCGTCGCACCGCCTCACGATAAATCGCCTCCAGCCGATCGACGTGAGCCGACCACGACAGCCGCGGCCGAAGCTCATGAACGGCCGTCGCCATCGCATCGCGATTGGCCAACGCGTCCGCTAACGCCGTTGCCAAACTCGCCGGCTGAACCACCCGACCGTGAACCCCGTCCGTCATCACCTCCGTCGCGCCGTCCATCGGCGTACCGACCACCGGCAGCCCGCACGCCAACGCCTCGAGCGTCGCCAGCGAACAAGGATCGTGTCGCGACGCGTGGCATAGCAGCGTCGCCGACCGGTAGATCGCCGCGACGTCCTCCTGTCGCCCGAGCCACGCCACACGATCGCCCAGCTTCAACCATCCCGCCAGCCGACGGTGCCACGCCTCGACCCGAGGTCGCTCCGTGCCGACGACCACGAGCCGTGCGTCCGTCGTCGCAATTGCCCGCATCACGTCCGCCAGACCCTTGCGAGCCCAGTCGTTGCCGCAAAAGAGCACGATCGACCCGGGGCCCAACTTCGTTCGCGGCCCGTTGTGTCGGAACAGGTCGGTGTCGACGCCGTTGAACAGCCGCCGCACCCGATCCGGAGGCAGCTTCGGGTGCAGCCGCGACAGGTTGCAGCTGACGTAGTTGCTGAGCGTCAGGAAGATCGTCCGGTCGCTCGTCGCGTGCTGCCGCTCCGCCTCTGCGAAGAGTCGGCGACGCGGGTTGATCAAGTAGCTCAGCAGGTCGCCACGATCAACCGCCATCCCCGCGTGCGGGTGGTAGATGTCGACGTCGATGTCGATCAACGGCAGCATCGCGTGGACGATGTCGAAGCCGTCGAGCCGCTCCCGCAGCTGCCGGCAAAACGACCGATACCGTGCCGCCCGACGCGGCTCCGGCGTCGGCAGCACCACGTCCGCCTCGCCCGATGTCGTCAACAGGCTGACGTCGTGCCCACGCCGCCGCAGCGTCAACCGCAGATCCTGCGTGTACCGCTCGGCTCCGCCACGCTCGACCTCGGCGTGCAGGATGATCAATGCCACCCGCAGCGGCTTGAGCTCATGGGTAGCGGCGGACACGGAGGGTGACGGTACGGTCGATGGATGTGACGCAATCATCACAGCGTCCCGCACACAGAGCGCTAAAGCGCTCAAACCCCTCTCCCGGAGCGGCGTCGCTTGCGACGCGTTGAATCTGCAAAGCGAACATCCAAAGCCAATGACTCGACTTCTGCCCGCGCCAGCAGGAAGCTCGGAAACCGTTGCGAGCAGTTGGAGTCGACAGCAGAATTACTCCGCCACCGGCAGCACCATGCCGCCGGGCATTTCGACGACGTCGTCGGTCTCGGCGAAGAATTCGTCGATCGGCAGCGTCTGGCTGTGCGTCGCGGCGATGGTGGCAGCGTCGGTTGCGGCGTCGCCAAGGCCGCTGATGAACGGCAACGCGACGCCCAGCAGGATGGCACCGCCGGCGGAGATGGTCGTCGCCGCCACGATCGGCCACGGCTCGCGGGCTCGCTTGGGCAGCTCGACGTCGTCCTCGCTGGCGGGCTTGAGGATCATCTCGCTGAGAATCTTGAGATAGTAAGCCGCGGCGATGGCCGCGTTGACCGCGACGCCGATGACCAGCAGCCACATCCAGGCGGCCCCGTTGCCGTTTGCTTCGGCGGCGAGGTCGACGGCCGGTCGGAAGATGTAGACCTTGCCGAGGAAGCCGACCGTCAGCGGGATGCCGATGAGGCTGATGCAGCAGATTGCCATCGCCACGGTAAGCAGCGGGTGCCGCCTGCCGACGCCGCGGATCTCACGGTACGTTTCCGCACTCGTCGCCGGCGGGCGGAACAGGTTGCCGTCGGCGTCGGTAATGCGTTCGCTCGTCGGCAGCATCATCAGGACGCCAAAGATGCCCGCGTTCATGACGCCGTACGCCAGCAGGTAGAACAAGACGCCCGCCGCGGCAGCAATGGCGATGTCGTTGCTGCCGTACGTCACGCTGCCCGCGGCGGCAAGAACGGTCAGGGCGACGAGCATGTAGCCACTGTGCGCGATGGAGCTGTAGGCCATAACACGCTTCAGATTCTCCGTCAGCAGCGCCATCATGTTGCCGACCGTCATGGTCAACAGGGCAATGGCCCCGAGCACTTTCCAGACCTCGTCAGGCAGGCCGACGACGGTCGCGGCACCGCCGGCGAGCAGGACCTTGAGCAACGCGATCACACCCGTCGCCTTGGGCACGAAGCTGAGCATCGCTGTCACCGGCGTGGCGGCACCGGTGTAGACGTCGCCCGCGTAGAAGTGCAGCGGGAAGGCCGCGAGCTTGAAGCAGAGGCCGAGAATCACCAGCAGCATGCCGATGGTGACCCACGTCCGACCCGCGTCGGTCGCGACGGCAGTGGCTTCGCCGACTCCCGTGACGGGTACAAGGCTGCGGGCGATGTCGTCGAGGTTCGTCGTACCGGTGACGCCGTAGAGGTAGGCGAAGCCCAGCAGCAGGATGGCTGCGGACATGGCGCCGAGGTAGAAGTACTTGACGCCCGCCTCCTGAGAGCTTGGCAGCGGTCGACCCATGACGACGAGCACGTACGTCGGAATGCTGGCCAGTTCGATGCCCATGAAGAGGAGCATCGTGTCGTTGGCGCTGCCGACGAGCATGACGCCCGCCAGGGCGAGCAGCATCAGGCCGAAGAATTCGGCGGAGTCGAAGCCGTAGTGCAAGGCGTTGTTGCCGCTGGCGTCCTTGTTGGTGGGCCAGGCGAGCAGGATCAGCGGCACGCCGACGACGCAGACGAGGACGCGGACAAAGGCGGTGAAGCCGTCGGCGCGGACAGCGTCGGTAAAGTCGTCGCCGCCAGGCGTGGCGAAGGCGGCTATGAAGCCGGTGACGACGAGGCCCAAGAGAGCGAGCCACGGGATGAGCTTGCGGAGCAGCCCGTTCTCCGTCACGCCGAACAGGAAGAGCACCAACGCCGTCGCGACGAGGACGATCTCTGGCAGGAGCAGGGAAAAGAGGCTCATGAGGCGGCGCGGGGTGGTGTCGTGTGTCGGTGGCGGGGCGGACGATCGACCGGTTTACCGAATGTCGAGGCTGGCAATGGCGGTCGCTGTCTCGTCCGTCGATTCGATGATCGGCGTGTCGCGGACGAGGCCGACGTCGTCGAGAATGCTGTCGAGAATCGGCGAGGGGAAGACACCCAGGACGATGACAAGAACTGCCAGCGGCGTGAGGATCGCGACCTCGCGGGGCGTCAGGTCGTGCGACCGCTTCGTCGCCACGGGGGCGGCGTCGGTGGTGTGATCGTCGTGCGTCTGGGGCAGCTTCAGCGGGCCGAAGACGAGGCGGGCGACCATGTGCAGCATGTAGATGGCTCCCAGGACGACGCCGAGCGTGGCGAAGATGCCGTAGATCGGGCCGAGGTGAATGCTGGTGAAGGCACCAAGGATGGTGAGGAATTCGCTGACGAACCCGTTCGTCCCCGGCAGGCCGATCGAGCTCATGACGAAGAGCACGAGGAAGAAGCTGAAGACCGGCATCGCGGTGCCCAAGCCGCCGTAGTCGGCGAAGCGGCGGGTGTGGAAGCGGTCGTAGATCATGCCGATCAGCAGGAAGAGGGCTCCCGTGCTGATGCCGTGGTTGATCATGTAGAAGACGCTGCCCTGCATGCCCGCGTCGTTGAGGGCCACGAGGCCCAGCACGCAGAAGCCGAGGTGGCTGACGGAGGAGTAGGCGACGAGCTTCTTGACGTCTTCCTGCACCCAGGCGACGAGGGCCCCGTAGATGATGCCGATGATCGAGAGCACGGCTACGAACGGGATGACGCTGTCGGCCATGACGGGCAGGACGCCCCCTTCGACGCCGGGCGTGACCAGGCCGATCGGGATGACGACGGCGAAGAGGCCGTAGGTGCCGAGCTTGAGCAGGACGCCCGCGAGGATCACGGAGCCGGCCGTCGGGGCGACCGTGTGCGCCAGGGGCAGCCAGGTGTGGACCGGGAAGAGCGGCACCTTCACCGCGAAGCCGGCGAAGAGGGCGACGAAGAGCAGCACCTTCGTCGTCGGGTTCAGGACGTTCGTCTGGCTCCAGGCGGCCATCGTCGCCAGGTCGAAGGAGTCGGCATTGAAGCCGACGAACAGCAGGGCGGCGAGCGTGAAGACGCCGCCGACGAACGTGTAGAGGAAGAACTTTTTAGCGGCGTACTCGCGATCGTCGCCGCCCCAGATGCCGATGAGGAAGAACATCGGCACGAGCGTCAGCTCGAAGAAGACGTAGAAGAGGATCGCATCGCGAGCCAGGAACGTGCCGACCATCGGCATGACGAGGAGCGTCAGCCAGAAGTAGTAGCCTTTTTCGCTCCGGTCGGTCGAGCGGGGCGAGCCGAAGCTGCCGAGGATCGCCAGCGGCATGAGGGCGGCGGTGAGCAGGACGAGCCAGTAGCCGACCTGCGTCAAACCGAGGCTCACGCCCAGGCCCAGCGACTCGACGTGCAGCCAGTTGGGCCGGAAGTCGCCGGTGCTGCCGCCGAAGCCGACGCCGAGCAGGAGCAGCGCCAGGAAGAGCTCGATGATCGAGGCACCGAGAGCGATCGTCTTGGCCAACCGCCCCGGCAGGGCGAGGATGACGAGGGCGGCCAAGGCCGGCAGGAGGATGAGCGTCGCGAGCAGCATCAGGAAGTCGGTGCCGGGTAAAATCTAGAGGAGAGCGACAAGGGCGACGAGTAACGCCACGCCCAGCAACATGCTGACGGCGTATCCCTGGAGGGCTCCGCGTTGCGTGCCGAGACGAAGGGCCGCGCCGCCGGCCCAGGGCGTGAAGCCGACGAGCCAGACGAGGCCGTCGAGCACGACGCGATCGATGCCGAAGAGGATCTTGCCGAGCGTCCGCAAGGGCGTGACGACGAGGGCGTCGTAGATCTCGTCGATCCAGTATTTGCCTTCGAAGACCCGCAGGAACGGCCGGAACGTGTGGGCCAGGCCGACGGCCTTGTCGCGGTTGGCGAGGTGGAAGTAGTAGGCCAACGCGATGCCGGCGACGGCAATGATGGAGCCGATGATGAGGCCCGGGGCGATGCTGGCGAGGTAGGCCCAGAAGCCGCGGACTTCGTAGCCGTAGGCGGCGGGGTCGGGCGTGACCGGGTTCTTGCCGAAGGTCTGGACGGCCATGTCCCAGCCGAAGAAGAAGCTCGGCGAGTCGCCCAGGAACTTGCCGATCCAGTGCGTCGGCACCTGCAGGAAGCCGACGAAGATCGCACCGATGGCCAGGATGAACAGCGGCAGCATCATGACCAACGGCTCGTGATCGTGATGACCGTGATGATCGTCGTGAGCGTGGTCGTGCGTCTCAGCCACCGACTCGCCGTGGGGAGCGTCGACACCCGACTCGTGTGCGTCACCGGCGGCGAGCGAGGCGGACGAACTTGTCGCGTGCGTGTCGTCGTGATGATGGCCCGGTGCCGGCTCGGTGGGGACGACGGTCGGGCCTTCGAAGACGCGGAAGTAGAGGCGGAACGTGTAGAACGCGGTGATGAAGGCTGTGAGGAGCAAGAGCCCCCACAGCAGGTAGCCGAGCCAGTCACCGCCGGTGTGGATGTGGGCGAAGTGGATGATCTCGTCCTTGGAAAAGAAGCCACTGGTCAACGGGAACCCGGCGAGCGCCAGGCAGCCGATGAGACAGAGCCAACGAGTCTTGGGCAGGACGGTCTTGAGGCCCGACATCTTCCGCATGTCGAGGTGGCCGAGCATCGCGTGCATGACGACGCCGCTGGCCAGGAAGAGCAGGGCCTTGAAGAACGCGTGCGTGACGAGGTGGAAGACGCCCGCCATCGGAGCCAGGACGCCGACCGCCACGAACATGTAGCCCAGCTGCGAGACGGTCGAGTAGGCGAAGACCTTCTTGAGGTCGAACTGCCGCAGGGCGATGGTGGCGGCGAAGAGGGCGGTGAACGTGCCGACGACGGTGATGGTAACGAGCGCTGCGGGAACGGCCGCGAAGAGCGGGTTCATCCGAGCGATCATGTAGCCGCCCGCCGTGACCATGGTGGCCGCGTGAATGAGAGCCGACACCGGCGTCGGGCCTTCCATCGCATCGGGCAGCCAGACATAGAGCGGGAACTGGGCACTCTTGCCGAAGGCACCGAGCATGAGGGCGAACGGAATCCAGTCGAGGGCCCACTGCCGACTCTCGGGCACGAAGGCATAGGGGTTGGCGGCCATCTCGACGAAGCCGGTCATCGTGCCGGCACCGTCGCCGAAGTAGCTGATCGTGCCGAAGCACCACCAGATGAGCATGATGCCGACCGCGAATCCGAAGTCGCCGATGCGGTTGACGAGGAACGCCTTCTTCGCCGCCTCGCGAGCGGCAGGCTTGTCGTAGTAGTAGCCGATCAGCAGGTAGCTGCAGAGCCCCACGCCCTCCCAGCCGAGGTAGAGCATGATGAGGTTCTCGCCCATCACCAAACACGTCATCGCAAAGATGAACAGGCCCAGGTAGGCAAAGAACCGCCAGTACCCCGTCTCGCCCTTCATGTACCCAGCGGCGAAGATCGTGATGAGGAAGCCGATGCCGCAGACGACGCTGAGCATGATCGCACTCAGCGGGTCGAGCAACGCCCCGGCCTTAACCTCGAAGTAGCCACCCGTCGAGCCGTCCGCTTGAACGTTCTCCGGCAGCGGCAGATAATCGGTCGCACCGGCATTGCTCCGCTCGATCGCTAAGGCCCTCGCCTGATCGACGTCGAGCCCCGGCGGGACGTTGCGGTGCATCTCGTCACCGGCCTTAATCCAGGTGAACCACGTCGACTGAAAGGCCTTGACCTTCGTGTCCGGGCCGTGGTCTTCGTGGTCCTCGTCGTGATGCTCGATCTCGTGCGGCTCGTCCGGGTCGTAGGAGGGATCGAGAACGCCTGGATTGCCGGCGATCCTCGCTTCGTAAGCCTCGGTGAACTCGACGTGGCGGTACTGGTTGGTGCCCAGCATCGCAAAGAGGATCGCCAGCGACAGGACGGCGGACAGGCCCACGCCGATCCAGATCGGCCAGTGACTTTTGCCGCCGAGCACCCGCTTGCCGGCAAAGCCAGCCACCGCCGCCGCGATCAGCGGCAGAAGCGGGATGAGCCAGGAGATGGAGGCGAGGAAGGACATGGAGAAGTAAGGAGTAGTGAGTAGCGAGTAACGAGTGAGAGAGGGGAGGCGTGTCGTACCGGAGAGACGTGGCCAATCTGCCACTCTCTACTCGGTACTCCTTACTCGCTACTCCCTCAGCTCCTTCCAAGCCTCCGAGTCGACCGTCCCCTTCTGGCGGAACAAGAGCACCACGATGCCCAACGCCAGCGTCGCCTCTGCGGCGGCGATGACGAGCAGGAAGATCACGAACGCCTGACCCGCCACGTTGTTGTGGAACGCGGCAAAGCCGATCAGCGTAATTGCCACGCCCTGGAACATGAGCTCCGTGCAAAGGAACATCACGATCAGATTTCGCCGCGTCATGAAGCCGATCATGCCCAGCGCGAACATGATCCCGCCGACGGCCAGGAAGTGTTGGAGGGAGATGAGGTCCATGGGCGGAAGTGATGAGTGTTGAGTGGGTGAATGATGAATGTCAGATGGCGGTCGATCGCAGGTAACGTGCTCTGCGGCACTCATCATTCATCACTCCTCCATTCCTCAATTCTGGGGATACGCCTTCTGCCGCGGCGAGGCGGTGCCGTGGACCGGCAGGCTCTTGGGGTTGTCGTTGACCGGGGTGAACGGCATCGTCAGCGTGTCGTCGCCGTCGACTTGATCGTCTGCGGAGCCCGGCAGGATCCGACGCCGCGCGATCACGATCGCGCCGATCATCGCCACCGTCAGTATCAACCCCGCCACCTGCAGGGCCACCGCTTGTCGGGTGAACAGGTAAACACCCAGCACCTGAACCGCCCCGCGGTTCTCTTCCTGGGCGTAGGCGAGGTTGTTCCGGTACGTGTAGAGGTCACCACGATTCACCATCGGCCCGAGATCGGCCGCGTCGTACGCCTCCGGGACCGTCATCGTGTCGTCCTCGACGACCCCCGGCTCGCCGATCTCGAGGACGCTGTCGTCAAGTTCGTTCTCGACCCGTTCGAGCTCGAACGCCGCTGCAGTATCGATCTCCCGCGACTCCTCGAGGTCGCCGAGATTGTCGTCGCTGACCCGCATGAACCGGCCGTCGATGACGCTCAGTTGCTTCTCGAGGCCCGCCGGTGCTCGTTCGAAAATGGCGAACAGCAGCACGCCCGCGGTCACGAAGCCGATGGTGCTGGCGACGAAGGGCGAGCGGGCCTTGGCGTCGTGGGCGGCAATGAAATCCTTAGCGGCCTCCTGCTGGCCCAAGGGTCCCGTCTCACTCGGTGCCGCGTCGGCGGCGAGCATGATCACGAACGTGTACGTCACCAAAATCGCCCCCGCATAGATCGTGATCAGCGCGACCGCGATGAACTCCGCGTAGGCGATCACGAACAGGCCCGCCGTGGCGAAGACGGTCAGGACGAAGTAGAGCGCTGAATAAACCGGCTGCGAGTGCGTGATGACACGGACGCTGCCGAACAGGGCGATGAGGGCGAAGGCCCAGAAGTAGACGTCGTAAAACTTCGACCCGAGGACGCTGATGACGACGTACGAGATGAGGGCCGCTCCGAGAAGCGATCCGCCGAGGCGTCGCCAGGCGATGGAGGTCGTGCCGGGCAGCAGCAGGGCCGTCGCGATGGCGGCGGCGACGCTTAGGAGCAGGACGATGACGGGCGTCATGACGCCGGCCGCAGCAACGCCTTCTTCAGCAGCAAGCGGCAAGAGGTCGAGCGGGAAGTTCATGAACGGCATCAACGTCAGGAAGATCGTCGGCAGGTCGAAGCCGCCCCAAAGGGGCAGCAGGGGCGGCGAGCATAGAACCGCCCGATGGCACCCGCAACATCCGACCTGCTTGCGTCAGGATCGTCAAGCAGCAGGCGTGGCAGGATGCCGCACCTGAGACGCCGTCCGCTCCTCCTCCGTCCTCCCGAGCGAAGCCGAGAGACCTCGCCTCTGACCCCCGAGCTGGAAGACAAGGTTCCTCGACTCGCTGCGCTTGCTCGGGATGACGGACTGGGGTGACGCTGCGCCTCTCACGCAGCGTCAGAGTCCGATGATCGAGCTCCAGTCGCCCAGCAGGAACGACAAGCCCGCCATCGCGGGTCGGGCGTAGTCGGCGACGTGGTTGAAAAACAGGAGCATGACGATCGATCCGATCGCCAGGTACGGCCCGAAGGGCATCTCGCGACCGCCTCGGGTAAGGAGGCGAATGACAGCGAATCCCAGTCCCGCCAAGGCCGCGGGGAACATCACCAGTCCCGCAGGCACGGCCCCGATGCAGCACCCGACGCCGAACATGAGGTCGACGTCGCCCAGACCCATCGCCTCCCGGCCGAAGAAGAGGCTGCCGAGGATGCGGGTGATCCAGATCACGCCCGCCGCCACCAAGCCGCCGAAAAGCGAACCGAGGCCGCAGGCGAGCCAGCGATGTGATGCGATCTGCTCGAACCACTCAACCCGGCCAGTCACCGCCAGCCATGCCGCGACGAACCCGAGGCCGATCGGCAGGGCGACGAAGGCGACCTCCCACAGCATCTCCCGCCGCACCACGCCCGGCGACTCGGGCTCCTCGTCGTCCCGCTCCGTCGGCGGCAGGCCACTTGCAAAACTCCGCGGCAACAGGCCGAAGCTCGTCAAACCCAACGCCAGCAACCACCCGATCCCCCCGCCGATCGCCCAGGCACAGCCGACCGGTCCGACCCACGTGCTCATCGGCTCGACCGGCCCGCCGAAGATCGCATGCATGGGCACCGCTACGACCGCCGGCAGATAGCTCAGCGTCCGCGGAATGATGTACAGCTCCGCGTCGATCAGCGACGCCGTCAGCAGGCACGTCGCCAGGACGAGCACGATCACCAGCATCGGCCAGTGCCGCGAGAGATCGGCCTCCATCCGCACCAGCCGCGGCACCGGCACGCTGGCGGCTTGAGCACTTCGCTCCTCGACCTCCGAGATCTCGACGCGTTCGAACCGCGCCCACTCCAGGCGAGCTTCGCGAACGGCCGGATCGAACCGATCCACCGCCGGCGTCACGGGGCCCCAGTTCGGCCCGGCCAGGAACATCGGCACGAAGAGCCCGACGAACAGAAAGGCCGTGACGATCTCGACGAGCGGGTAGCGGAAGCTGATCGGGTTGCCGCAGTTGCGGCATCTGCCCCGCAGCCAGAGCCAGCCGAGGATCGGCACGTTGTCGTAGAGCTTCAGCTTCGAGCCGCATTGCGGGCAGGTGCTCGGCGGGTAGCTGATCGACCGCATCTGCGCCCGCAACACCCCGAACGGCCCGGCGGTATCCGGCACGTCCGCGTTCGGCAGGCGGATGGCGATGACGTTCAGAAACGACCCGACGCACGCTCCCAGAAGGAAGAGGAACAACAGGATGATCAGCGTGAACGGATCGGGCATCAGCGACGGGTCACTGTCGCTTTCAACGCACCGGTTCGCAACAGGAGCGACCTGAGCCGCGGACTCACGTTCCGCCGGTCGAACGAGCCTGATCGTCGTAGGGAGCTGACGCTTGCCGGAAGCCGGGTCGCGAGGCGGAAGCCGGGTCGCGAGGCGGAAGGTGGTTCGACGAAAGCGAGTCGTCACCACGCGAGACACCTCGTCAGACCTGCGGGCCGTGGGCCCGCGGCTCAAGGATCGGAACGTCTCTACGCTGCCGGCTTGAGCACCATGCCCCCCTCCATGCCGCCGCCGACTTTTGAGCGTGACAAGCGGGTCGATCCGCGGGAGTACGCGGTGCTGGCGTTGGATGCGCTGGACCTGCCGGGGCTGCCGACGCAGGCGTTCAAGCGGCAAAGCGGCGTCCTGCCGGATGACCCGCGCGATCGGGCGCTAGCGGAGCGGCTGGTCGTGGCAACGACGAAGCACCTCATTTACCTCTCGACGCTCATCAGCCACTACGCCCAGCGGCCGTATCACCGGATCGAGCCCCGGCTTCGGCTGATCCTGCTCGTCGGCATCGCCCAGCGGGAACTCTTCGATCGTGTGCCGGATCACGCACTGGTCAACGAGACGGTCCAGCAGACACGTCGCTTCAAGGAGGTTGGCTTGTCCCGATCGGCCGGGTTCGTCAATGCGGTCATGCGGCGGGCGGTCGAGCGGGAGGGGCTCGACGAGCTTTTGCCGAAGCGCGATCAGCCGATCGACTTCGGTGAAATCGTTTTGAGTCACCCGCGGCCGCTGGTCGAGCGACTTGTGAAGCTACTCGGGCCGGAGGATGCGTTGCGGTTCTGCGAGCACAGCAACCGCCAGCCGCCGCTGCTGGTGCGGCTGATCGGCCCTGCGACGATCGACGATCTGAAGCGGGACGGCGTCGAGGTCGTGCCGCACGAGCAGGCGGGGCTCGTCGTCGCCGAGGGTGCCTCCGCGTCGGCAATCACAGATTGGTCGGACCGGGCCCTGGCCCAGCCGCAAGACGCGACGGCGGCAGGCGTCGTGCCGTTGCTGGACGTTCAGCCGGGCATGACGGTGCTCGACCGTTGCTGCGGCGTGGGGACGAAGACGCAGCAGCTCTGCGAGGCAGTCGGTGCGGACGGGCGGGTGTTCGCGGTCGACAGCCACGGCAAGCGGATCAGCCGACTGCGAGCCTTGGCGAAGCGTCGGCCGTTCATGCAGAACCTGACGGCCAAGCGGGCGGAGTGGTCGTTCGACTTTCCCGACGACTGGCCGGACGAGTACGACCGCATTCTGATCGACGCCCCGTGCTCCAACAGCGGCGTCCTGGCCCGTCGTCCCGAGGCCCGCTACGCCCAGGCCGACGAGCGAGAACTGGCCGACGTGCAGGCGAGCCTGCTCGACGATGTCTGGCCCCTGCTCAAGCCCGGCGGCCGCGTCGTCTACTCGACGTGCAGCGTCTGGCCCGAGGAGAACGGGCGGATCACGACTGCCTTCCTGGAGAAGACGCCCAATGCGCAAAGCGTCGAAGAGCACACGTGGCTGCCGAGCTTCCACACGGACGACCCGAAGCAGTATCGCGACGGCGGCTACGTGTGCGTGATCGTCAAACAAGTGTAAGCAGCGAGATTGCGATCCCGCTGCTTGACACGTTGATACTGTCTCGGCATGCCCATCTTCGACTTTACCTGCCGCGACTGCGGCAAGCGGTTCGACAAGTTCTTCCGCTCCACCGCCGGTCCGCACACAGCGACGTGCCCGTCGTGTCAAAGCGACAAGACCGACCGCGCCTTAAGCCGGGTCAACGCCGGCAGCGGCGAGAAAGAGGCATCGCTGCCGCAGCCCATGTGCGGCAAGTGCGGCGTACCGGGTGGACCGTGTGCGATGAATTGACGGACGTGCCCGCAGGTCCTGCGGGCACGTCCGGTTGCCGATGATGAAGCCTGCTGGAACGAAGCACTAGACCTGCAGCGAGGCGGGGCTAGCGAGTTACAGCACCACGCCCAGGCCGAGACGGAACAGGAACTGGCCGTCATCGATGGCGTCGTCGGCTGCGTCTTCGTCCTCGAAGAAGAACTGGTACTCGACTTGGCCGAAGATGAACCACTCGCCGTTGTTGCTGAGGAAGTACTTCACGCCGCCTTCGGGGCCGGCGAAGAAGGTGTCTTCGGTGCTGTCGCCGTAGTTGTAGCCGAGGCTGGCACCGATGAACGGCTGCAGCGTGCTCGACGGCTGGCCGAAGTGGTAGTTGGCGAAGAAGGCCGTCGAGCCGTCGGTGGCGTTGGCGCCGATGTCGGTGTAGCTGAAGCCCTGACGGATGCCGCCTTCGAACTGGTCGCTGAAGAAGTAGCCCAACGAGCCGGCGAGGTCGACGTTGGCACCGTCGAACTCGACGTCCGTGTTGGCCAGACCCGAGAGGCGAATTTCGTAGTCCTGCTGCTGGAACTGGGCCAGAGCGGGCGAGGCGGCAGCGGCGACAGCGCCGGCGGCGAGGAGAGTGAGTTTGTTCATGATCGTTGGGAGCGTTACGTGGTGGAGTCGGCGAAGCGACAATCGTCGCTGCCTATCCACATTTGTATGAGCGTCACGTTACCGGTGGAACGGACAAAGTCGCGCTTCTGCGGCCGTTCGTCACAGGACCGCAAGGACGTGCTCCGCCGCCGATCGGCCGCTCGTCCAGGCATTGCTGACTGAGTCTCCCAAACACCAGTCGCCGCACGCGACGAGTCGAGGCCCGACGCGATGGCACGCTTCGCCCAGCGGTGACTCCGCCGCCACGTACCGCCAGCGATGCGCCGCAGCGTGGACTGGCGGCTCGTCCTTGCCCAGCAACGCCGCCGCATGACGCGAGGCTTCCGCCGCCACCTCGCGCGGCTCGGCCTCGAGGAATTGCTCCGACCAGTCGCGGCTCAGATGAACCACCCAGGCATCGACGGCTCCGGACGAAGCCCGGTACATCCACTTGATGGCCGACCGATCGACGATGGCCGCGTCGAAGTCGACGTCGTCGCTGCCGCCGGTCCAGGCGAGCATCGCGCTCCACGTGGGGCGCATCGCCACGTCTGCCACCGGACCTGCTGTGTCGCCGAGCATGTCAGCCGCCTGCGGAGCCGGGACGGCGACGACGATGGCCCGATACGTTTGCTCGCCGATGCCGCGGATACGGAGCGTCTGCTCCGCGACCTTCTCGACGTGGTGCTGGGGATGGAAGGTGATGCGATCGTGTTGGACGAGATGCTTGCAGATTGCGTTGATTCCGGGGACCGCGGTGTAGAAGCCCTGGTTCTCCATGAGGTCGCGAGCGTCCCGTGACAGGCGGATCATCCGGCCCGCGTAATGCTTGACGAGCCCCAGCTCCCGCCAATGATCGACGGCTTCGGCGAACGTCCCGCCGCCTCGGTTGAAGAGCGTGCAGCCGTGCGGGAAAACGACCTCCTGATCGGCGACCGTCGTCCGCCGGACGCTCATGCGACCGCCGGGGCCTCGGGCTTTGTCGAGCAGATGGACCTCCAGTCCGTGGCTGGCGAGCAGGTCGGCCGCCGCACACGCCGCTATGCCGCCTCCAATGACTGCGATGGGTTGCGTCACAAGTCGACGCTACGCGCTGCGTCGCGGCACCATCGGCAGTCACACGTGGCATCATCGACATGGAGATGACACGTCTCCGCCGGGTCCTTCGCCTTCGCCTCCGTCGGACAACCGCATCCCGGCAGCGATGACGGGTCGCCGATCGGCCGGTGGTGCATCGGCACGCCGCAGTAGTCGTGATGCCCGACGCGACGGTGCAGCTCGCACCCGAGACACGCGTCGGCCCGTTGCCGCCAGTCGGGATGGACCACCGTCAGCCCCGTCCTGCGTACCACCGAGCCGCCGAACTTGCGTCCCGCCTTTGCCCAGGTCGCCGCCGCACGCCGCGTCTTCTGGAACGCCGTGGGGGAGGATCGGGAGCACGAACAGCAAGGCACGCTTCCTGTGTGTCGTCTGCATCCCCGTGAGATCGTGAAGATGCGAGCGCTTTGTGATCGCAGCGCCGCCGAGCCGACGAGCCTTGCCTCCATCTCTCGCGGCGCGTCCCTCCACCGCTACCGTCGCCCGTCGCGATGGCTGCCGCTGACTCCACGATCTACCACTGGCGACCAACTTGGGCGGATCGGGTCGTCGACGCCAAGGGCTGGCTCCTCGTCGGCTGGATCCTTCTGCAAATCCTCGCCTTCAACGGCCAATGGCGGATCGGCTTCGACTCCGCCCAGTTCCGCGGCATCGCCCGAAGCCTCGCCGCGGGTGAGGGCTTTGCGATCCTCGGCCAGCCGAACGACTCGATCTACCCAGGTCTGCCGTACTTGCTGTCGTGGCTCGAGCGCCTCTTCGGCGACGCCGCTTGGCCGGGGGTGGTGATCATGCTCTGCTTCGCCTTGACGACGGTGCTGGTCACGTACCGCCTCGTCCGCTGGGTGTTTCCCGACTGGGCGAGCATCGTCATCACCGCCGGCGTCGCGTTCAACTGGCGGTTCGTCATGCAGGGCCACGAACTCATGACGGACATGCCGTTCCTGTGCGGCGTCGTGCTGGTCTTGCTGGCGTTGGAACTCTGGCACGAACGCCGCCGCGGTTGGATCGCGTCGCTCGGCATCCTCGCCCTGGGCCTGCTGTTGGTCGCGACGATGCGGCCGACGGTCTGGGTGCTGGTGGTCGCTCTCTGCGTCGTCGCACTTCAGAAGATGTGGCCGAGGCTCGTGACGGTTTTCGCGAGCGGCGTGGTTCTGGGACTCGCCGTGCGGAACCCGGGCGAGCTGTGGATCATTCTCCACGACGACCTGCCGCGGTTGTTCTTCGGCGAACGCGTCGTCGTCCTGAACGTCGTCTTCACGCTGTCGCTGCTATCAGGCACGCTGCTGCTGGTGCTGCGTCGCGACGATCTGATTGCTCGTCGGCCGCTGTGGGTCTGGATCGTCGCGGTGCTGCTCGCGGTACTGCTCGTTTACGAGAGCGAGCCGCGGTACTGGCTGATGGTCCTGCCGATCCTGTGGGCGGGGTGGCTGCTGGGGCTGATGCAGGGTGCGGCAACGTACCTGCCGGCCGGACGGAGCCGCGACTGGATCGTCGGCCTGGGCGTCCTCATGGTCTTCCTCGGCAACGGCATCCACGTCGCCAAGTTCGTCCTCGAGCAACGCGCCACACCGTTCCTCGCCCACTACAAGGACGGCGAGTTCGAGCCGCTGCAACGGCTGGCGACGGAACTCCGCACCGGCACCGAGCCGGACCGCGTGCTGATCGGGCCGTACGCGCCGATCTTGAGTTACCTCAGCCAACGCCGCATCCTGGGCGAAGTGGAGCTCGGCTACCGCGACATCCACGACGAAGCCGGCCGCCTGCTGGCGGCACGTGACAGCGAGGCGACGTGGATGGTCTTCCCCGAGCAGCCATACGAGGAAAAAGAGCCGAACCTCGCGAGCCTGATCCGTCAGGGCTGGCTCTACGCGTCGAACGAAGATCCCGACGAAGCGGTCTCGCTCTTCGTGACGGGCGATGACGGCATCGAGCGAATGTGGTGGGCAGCGAGGTTCTTCATCGATGAAGAGCGCGTCCCGCGCGAGCACTGGCGGCGACTGAACCATCCGACGACGCGGGAGGCTCCTTGACTGCGCCACGCACGAATCCCCCTGGTGGAGCGGTGGAGCAAGCTGCATCGCTCCACCAGAAGCATCGTCACGAGCGACCGGTCCTCGCGTACGCTTTGGTAGCGCTGGGACTTCTGACGCTCTTCCTCCTCGTTCACAACCCGTTCTGGGTCCCGACGGGCGACAGCGAGGTCTTCCTGACCGCCGCCCGGAACCTGTATCGCGGCGAGGGTCTGCACTACCTAAGCGGCCCGCTCCGCCTCGTGCCGCCGGGGTGGCCGATGACGCTGGCCGGACTCATCTGGATCGGCGACGGCCGTGTGGTCGTGCTGAAGCTGGCGCAGATCGGGTTCATGACCGGCGGGTTGTTGTTCTGGCTAGCGGTGCTGCGAACCGCCGCTTACGACTTCCGTCCTACCAAGCGGAGCGAGGGGCCTCGCTTCGCTCGGGATGACGGAGAAGGCGAAGCAAGCTTGAATCGATTCCAACGCCGGTGGAACCCGCAGGACGCCTCCCTCGCCGTCCTCCTCACTGCCTTCTGCTCGCCGCTGTATCCGCTGACGTTCTGGCTCCACAGTGACGCCCTCTTCATGCTCCTCGCCGGTGCCGCGACGTGGGCGGCGGCGAGGCACGGCACCTGGTGGTTGCTCGTGACGTGCCTGCTCATCACCCTCGGCATCGGCGTCCGCTACGCGGGCGTCCTCTTCGCCGTCGTTCCTGCGACGATTTACCTGTGCCGCGGCAAAAGCGGCATCGTGCCGGCGATCGCGGTGCTCGCGTCTGCCGGATTATCGCTGATGCTCGTCCTGAGCCTGACCGCCAACGGCGTCGGCATCCTCGCCGAGCGGAGCGTCTCGGTCATGCCGGAGCTCATCGTCCGTGAGCAGCCGTGGCAGCACTACGTCGAGGAGCTTTGGGAACGCCTGCTGCGTTGGCCGGACTGGCCAGCGTGGACGTTGTGGGCACCGATGCGGTTCCTCGGCTTCAGCGGCGGCACGACCGGCATCGCCGCCAACGCGTTCATCGGCTGCCTCACGCTCGGCCTCCTCGCGGGCGCGGCATGGCACGCGATGCTCCGTCGCAACGGCCTCTTGCTGGGTGTCTTCGCCTACATCGCCTTGCTCGCCATCGCCTGGCCGTTCCCGAACTCACGCTACCTTGTGCCGATCCTGCCGGGTCTGATCGCCGGCGTGCTGCTCGGCATCAGCTTGCTGCCCAAGTGGCTGGGGCATCTGAGAATCGTCTTCGTCGGCGCACTGCTCTTCGTCAACGGCTTCATGTTCGCGACCGACGTCTGGATCGCCCGCTCGCCGACGCAATTGGACTTCTACAGCCGCTACGAGGCGGGCATTCATCTCGAACTGATCGAGGCGGCAGATTATCTCGCCGGCACGCCCGAGCCGGTCGGGTTCAGCGAGCGATACGAAAACCTCGGCGAGCGTTGGAACTACAGCCATGCCGAACGGGTGCTGGCGTACGTTGGCGACGTCCATGCGTCGGCTGCCCCGCGTAAGGCGACGGGTTGGAGCGTCAAGAAGATGCAGCCGTGGGGACGCGAGCAACGCCTCGGCTGGTACGTCCACCAGAACCCGACCGTGCCGGGGCGCGTGTGGCACTTTCGACTGACGCACGACGAGCATGGCCGAATCATGGGCGACCGTCCCGGTCCGCGGGCGTGGCAGTTTGCGTTGTTTCGGATGAAGGACCACGCCCGGCCGAGCGAGTCGAAGCCGCGGCGTTGGGTGGTCGAACACGCGACGCCGCCGCTGCGGGGGGAACGATTGCGTGAGGTGGCGACGCGGGTGCCTTGGCTGGACGGGCGGCCGACGGACGGGCCGACGAGCGGGGCGTACGAGGAGGCGGAGTGATCCGGCCCGACGACCGGCGGCCGTTGCTGGTGACGGTGCTCGGCGTCGCGTTCATCGGCTGGCTGACCTACTGCGGTTTCTGGACCTCCGGCGGCGACAGCGACTTCTTCGCATCGGCCGCACGAAGCATCGCCAACGGCGACGGCTATCGCTACAACGGCGAAGCCGTCGCGATCAGCCCGCCGGGATGGCCGGTGGTTCTGGCAAGTTTGCTGAAGATTTCGCCGAGCTACCTGTTCCTCAACGCGGTGCAGGCGACGCTGCTGGCAATCGGATTGCTCTCGTTTTACCCGATACTCCGACACATCGCGTCGCCGTGGATGACGTGCGTCGCGATCCTCGTGACCGCGAGCTTGCACCCGGTCTACCCGATGGGATTTTGGCTCCACAGCGAGCCGTTGTTTCTGATTTTGTGCAACGCGAGTCTGCTGCTGACGCTGCGGCTTCGCCATCACGCCGGCTGGTTCGCCGGGGTTCTTGTTCTGGTGTTGCTCGCGTTGACGGTTCGATACGCGGCTGTCTTTCAGGCGGTGCTGCTCGTGCCGTTGCTGTTTGCGTTGCCGAGGCGGCGGGCGATGTGGATGAGTGCGACGTTGCTGGCGTCGGTCGGCATCGGGTTGATGGTGCTGACGAATGTCCTGGACGTCACCCGCGTCGACGCCCGACCCGCATTCGATCAGCCGACGACAGAGCCGGGCAGCACAGTTGCCCAAGAGTCCCTCGGCCACGGCGACTTCACGACCGACGCACATCAACGGCATCCGATCGCCAGCTTTCTCGTTCGCCTGCTGACGCTCGGCACGTGGCCGATGCTGGGGCTCTGGTATCCGTCGCGGTTCGTCACGTCGCTGCCGATGATCGGCTGGATCGTGCCGCTGATCGGATGGGGCGTAATCATTCTGATGGTCCGCGGCTGCCGGTCACGACTCGGCTGGGCAGCGTTGGGGTTCCTGCTCGCCATCGGCATCGCGTGGCCGAACCCGAACGCGCGGTATCTGCTGCCGGTGTTGCCGATCTTGATCGTGCTGATCGGTCGCGGCATTGACCGATGGTGGCTTTGGGGGTTGACAACGATTCTGCTGGCGAACGTGCCGTTGTTGGCGGTGGATTCCGTGATTCGCAAGGTGCCGTCGATGCTGCCGTCGCGGTTCGAAGCCGGTTCGGTCGCACCGCTCGTCGCTGCGATTGATCAGATCGACGGCCCGCTCGTCATCAGCGAACGCGTCGTCAACTTCGGCCAGATCCGCCGGCTGCGAACGGGTGCGCGGGCGACGCACCTGCTGCTGGACCGGCCGATCACGCCTCTGGCCGACGGCGTGCCGGACGAGCCGGACGATCCGATGCTGGTCCGGTGGCTGACGGAGCAGGAGGCCGTGTTCTATCTGTACCAGGAGCCTTACGAGCCGTGGCGTCTGTGGCACTTCCGCCTCGGCACCGGCAGCACGGGTGGTTGGCAGCTTTGGGAAGTTCGCGAAGATCGATTGGAGCGTCTTGAGCTGCCGGCCGTCGAGGCGTGGCCGCGACGGGTTCCGGGGGTCGGCTGACGCGTAGGCTGTCGCGTGGATCCGATCTCGCAAGGTGTCGTCGGCGCGGTCGTCGCTCATGCCGTCGTCGGCCGGAAGCTGCCGCGAAGTGCGGCGGTTGTCGGTGCGTTGGCGGGCATGGCACCGGATCTCGACATCTTCTTCCCCACCTTCGGCGACGTAACCGCCGGCTGGTACTGGCACCGCGGCCCGAGTCACGCGATCGTCATGGCCCCGCTCGTCGGCCTGATCGTCGCGGGCGTTCTGGCGATCTTCGCTCCTGTTCGTCGCAACTTCGGTTGGGCGTTGCTCGCGGCGGTTCTCGGGGCGTTGTCGCACGGGCCGCTCGACGCGTTGACGACGTATGGAACGATGCTTCTGTGGCCGATGAGCGACACACGCGTCTCGTGGGACCTCATGCCGATCATCGATCCCGTCTTCACGTTAACGCTCGTCGGCCTGATGATCGCGGCGGTCATTTCCAAGAAGACGCTGCTGAGTCGAACAGCCTTGGGCTTCGCCACGCTCTACCTCAGCTTCGCCGGCTGGCAGTACAGCCGGGCCGTTGACGCCGCCACCGAACTCGCTCGCCTCCAAGGCCGCACCGGCGAAGTCCGGGTGATGCCGGCACCCATCGCTCTGTCGCTCTGGCGGGCCATCGACAAGGACGGCAACACGCTGCACGCCAACGGCGTCTTCGTGCCGTACTTCTTCGGCGAGGCCAAGGTCCTCCAAGGCACCAGCGCCCCGCTGGCGACACCGCCGGCGTCGTTCGACAGTGAGCAAAAGAGGCACTTCGACCGCTTCCAGTGGTTCAGCCAGGGCAACCTCGTCCAGCCGTATCCGGCGGAGCCACTGCGAGTCGGTGACGGTCGCTACAGCGGCGACCAAGCGGGGTTTGCTCCGCTGTGGGGCTTGGACTTCGGCGGCGGGTCGACCCGTCGCTTCAGTGGCCGCGGCGACATGGATGCGGGCAGACTCTGGAACATGACTTTCGGCGACGACGACGAGCTCGTGCCGCTCTCGCAAGTCGCCGAAGCCCGTCGCTAAGCCCGCGGCTTCTCGGCTCGGCAGCGGTAGCATGTCATCATGACCGACAAGCCTGAGCCGCAGATGAATGGTTTCGACACCCGCGCCTTGCACGCGGGGCACGTGGTCGATGAGCAGAAGTCGCGGGCTGTGCCGATCTACGCGACGAGCAGCTTCACCTTCGACGACACGAACCATGCGGCGGAGCTCTTCGGGCTCAAGCAGTTCGGCAACATCTACTCGCGGTTGATGAATCCGACGGTGGACGTCCTGGAGAAGCGGATCGCCAGTCTTGAGGGCGGGGCGGCAGGGCTCTGCTTCGCCAGCGGCATGGCGGCGATTCAGGCGGCGATCTGCACCATCTGCCACAGCGGCCAGAACTTCGTCAGCGGCACCAGCCTCTATGGCGGCACGTGGTCGCTGTTTGCCCACACCTTCAAGCAGATGGGCATCGAAGTCCGCTTCTTTGATCCGGCCCATCCCGAAGAGATCGACGACCTCGTCGACGAGAACACCCGCTGCGTCTACGCCGAGACGATTGGTAATCCCAAGTGGGACGTGCCGGACCTCCAGGCCCTGTCCGACAAGGCCCACGCGCACGGCGTGCCGATGATCGTCGACAACACCTCCGCCTCGCCCGCCTTGTGCCGGCCGATCGAGCACGGGGCGGACGTCGTCGTGCACTCGACTACCAAATACCTCGGCGGCCACGGCACGCACGTCGGCGGCATCGTCATCGACTCGGCCAAGTTCAAGTGGGCCGAAAACGCCGAGAAGTGGCCCGAGTTCTGCTCGCCGAACCCGGCGTATCACGGCATGGTTTTCGAGGAAGCCCTTCGCGGCATCGGCAACGTCGCTTACGCGGTCCACATGCGGACCAACTGGCTTCGTGACACCGGTGCCGCTATGAGCCCGTTCGCAGCGTTCCTCTTCATCCAGGGCGTCGAGACCCTCGGCCTGCGGATGAAGGCCCATAGCGACAACGCGATTAAGCTCGCCCACTGGCTCGGCGAGCACGAGGCGGTCGAATGGGTCAACTACCCAGGCCTCGAGTCGCACCAGGACCACGCCAACGCCAAGAAGTACCTGCCAGCCGGTCAGGGTGGCCTGATGACCTTCGGCGTCAAGGGTGGCAAGGAAGCGGGCGAGAAGCTGGTCAACAACGTCCGCCTCATCAGCCACCTGGCCAACATCGGCGACGCCAAGAGCCTCATCATCCACCCCGCCAGCACCACCCACGCCCAACTCGCCGAAGACGAGCAACGCCGCGCAGGCGTCGCTCCCGAGAGCGTCCGGTTCAGCGTCGGGTTTGAGGATCTGGAAGACATTCAGGCAGATCTCGATCAGGCACTGCGATCGTGAGCGGGTCGAGGGACGGCTACGCAACGTGAAGAGCAACCCGTAGCCCTGTCCTATCGGACGTTCTGGGCATCAACCGTCGAACGCGGACCCGTCGATGAAGACGAAGCCGGGCAGCTGCCCCGGCGTCTTTATCGATGTCCACGTCCACCACCGCCAAGTCCTCACTCGCTGCCGCCGCCCCAGTTCGCCGGACCGTCGACCCGTACCTGCGCACGCGTGTCATGACGGCCTCGCCGGAACAGTTGCAGCTGCTGCTATTCGACGGCGCCATCCGCTTCGCCGAGCAAGGTAAAGCCGCCCTGGAAGGCAAACGGTTCGACGTCAGCTTCGACAAGCTCAGCCGCGCGCAAAGTATTGTCGGCGAACTCCAGAACGGCCTGCGTCACGACAAGGACCCTGAGACGTGCCACCGCCTCGACGCGCTGTACACGTGGTGCTACATGCAGCTCGTCGAGGCCAACGTGTCCCACGAGGTCGAGAAGATCGACGGGGCTCTACGCGTCCTGCAGTACCAGCGAGAGACGTGGCAGATGCTTGCCAAGGCCCGAACGCCCACCCCGGTCGAGGAGCACCCGTCGACAGGCGGCTTCCGCCTGGCCGGCTAGGAGTCATCTGAAAAGCGGGTTCTCAGATAGCCCAGGCCCCGGCCTAGCGTGCGCGTTCCGAACGACTACGAGGCCCGGGCCTGACCATGATCCGATAATCGTGTCGAGCCGGGGCGAACCGTCGCGACGCCGATGGCGTTGGAGTAGGGTATCGACCCGTCTCGCGACGTGGCCGCACCTTGCTGTGCTCGATTTCACCTGACCCTGATCCCGCCGATGAAGCGTCCGCTCCTCCGCACCTCGATCTGCCGCACCTCGATTGGCCTCGCCGCCGCCTGTGGATTGGCGAGCGTTGCATTCCTGCAGCCGGAGGCGACGGCGCAGGAGTCGTCGGTCGCTACGATCGAGACGTTCGTCGGCATCACCCGGCCCAGCAAGTCGTACGAGTTGGCCTTCAGCAACCTTGGCAAAGTTGCCGAGGTGCCGGTGAAGGCCGGCCAGATGACGCGGGAAGGGGCGTTGCTCATGCGGCAAGAGGCGGAGCTCGAAGAAGCCCGGCTTGAAGAGCTGCGAGCCGAAGCCGACGTCAGCGGCCGGGTCGAAACCGCCTCGAAGCAAGCGGAACTGGCTAAAATCGTCTATGACCGCATCGCCGGCATGTTCGACTCCGGCGGCAGCACTCAGTCCGAGCTCGAGCAGGCCCGGCTCGAAGAGATCGTCGCCCGATTCCGAATCGACGAAGAGCAGCGGCAGGGCGTCGCTGCCGAGGCCCGCGTCAAGCAGCTCGAAGTCCAGATCAGCCAAAAGGCCCTCTACGCCCCGGCAAGCGGCGTCATTCGGCAGGTCGAGGCGCAGGTCGGTGAAATCCACGGCCCGTCGCAACCGGCGATCGAGTTGGTCGTCATCGATCCGGTGAAGATCGAGGTGCTCAACGTCGAGCCGTCCGACGTCGCCAAGCTCACGCAGGGCGACGTTGTGCAGGTTCGCTATGCGGGCGAGGACGAGTGGCTCGACGCGACGGTCTCCTTCATCGACCCGATCGCCCGGCCCGAAGTGAACGAGCAGCTCATCAAGCTTGACCTGCCCAATCCGGATCGTCGGCCGGCGGGTCTGGAGGTCGAAGTGCGTCTCGCCGACTGATCCGTTATCCTCGCCCGCCGCCTCCCGCTCCACCCTTACCCGACGCACCCAGCAGACCGCCTATGGCCATCGCCGCACAACCTCACGCTCAAGAGTCGGTCAAGGAGCAACGCCAGCAATCCGAGCAAAAGGAACGCGAGCGAGGCGAGAAGCGGCTGGCGCGGTCGCGGCTCGTGCAGCGACTCGTCGAGAGCTCGGGCAACCTGCCCGACTTCCTCGACGACCTCATCCAGACGCAGGCCAGCGTCGTCGCCGGCACGGAAGCCGTCGCCTTCATCATCGAAGGCCCCGACGAGAAGGGCGAACCGGAGCTGCGGACGGTCAAGCATATTCGCCCTGACAACGTCGAAGAAGGCGTCAAGCGTCAGGCGATCAACGCGTTCCGTGAGATCGTCCACCAGTGCGTCAAGCAGGACAAGGATGGCGCTCTCCGTGTCTCGCAGGGCGGCGAGGACAGCGAGTCGCAGTTCTGCCTCGTCACGCTTTTGCGGCAGGACGACCGGGCCGTGGGCGCGACGGCCGTCATCACGCGGTGCCGGGACGAGAGCCGGGCTCTGCAGCGGCTGAGCACGATGCAGCTCGTCGCGGGTTACTTCGACCTCTTTCTGCTCAAGCGGCAGAACGAGCAGAACGCCCAAGTCGCCAAGACGCACCAGGACGTTCTGCAGTTCGCCAGCGTCGTCGCGACGGCGGAGGACTTTCACGCGTCGAGCGTGTCGCTCTGTAACGAGCTGGCCGCCCGGACCGGTGCAGCCCGCGTCGCGATTGGCTGGGTCAAGTACTCGGGTGGCGACACGATCAAGCTCAAGGCGATCAGCCACACTGAAGAGTTCGACAAGAAGCAGGAGCTCAGCGTCCAGATCGTCCGCGTGATGGAGGAATGCCTCGATCAGGACGAGTTCTGTCAGTTCGACCCGTCGGGCGGGTCGACGGAGAACGTGACGCGTGAGGCGATGAAGCTCTCGCAGATGGAGGGCGGCAACCGCGTCGCGAGTGTGCCGCTACGGAGGCGTGACGAGATCGTGGGCGTTATGACGCTCGAGTTTCCCCCGGAGAAGCCGACGAGCCCGGCCGAGTCGACCGCCCTAGCCGTTGCCGCCGAGTTGCTCGCACCGCAGCTGTACGACCGGTTCCAGAACGACCGCTACCTCGTTACCAAGGCGGGCCTGAGCGTTCGCGACAACACGAAGAAGGTCTTCGGCCTGCGGCAGCACACGCTGGCGAAGGTCATCATCCTCGCGATTCTCGGCCTGTTACTGTTCCTGACGCTCTACAAGCCGATGTACCGCGTTGCGGCTCCGTTCGAGTTCGCGCCCGAGCAGCGTCGCGTCATCGACGCCCCGTACGACGGGCAGATCTTTCGCGTCTACTTCGACGAAGGCGACGCTGTGGCAAAGGGTGACGTCATTGCTGAGCTCGACACGCGGGACTTGCAGGACGAGTTGCTCGTCAAGCAGATCAGCCGCCGACAGCTTCGGGCCGAAGAGCGGGCGTTGCGGTCGCGTCGTGACGACGACCCCTCCGCGGCCGCGGAACAGCGGGCCAAGGAGTTCGAGATCCAGGCGGTCGAGGCGCAGATCGAGCAGCTTCAAAGCCAGATCGACAAGGCCAAGCTCAAGAGCCCGATGGATGGCGTTATCCTGCTGGTGCCGGGTCAGGAAAAACTCGCCGAGCGCGAGGGGGACGTCGTGCAGATCGGCACGCCCGTGGCCGTCGTCGGCGATCCGACCCGGCTCATGATCGAGGCCCGTGTGCCGGACCGCGACATCAGCGAGATCGAGATCGGCGACACCGGCACACTCGCGACCAGCGCTCGGCCGGGCGAGAAAGTGCCGATCGTGATCGACCGCGTAGTTCCCGCCGCCGCCGCGGATCCGCGGGCACAGACGAACGCGTTCACCGTGATCGCCACTGTCGCCGCTGCCGATGTCGATCCGAACTGGCGGCCGGCAGCGACCGGCGAGGTCCGCATCGACGTCGAACCCCGCAGCCTCGCCTGGCAGTGGACCCACCGCCTCGTCGACTGGGTCAAGCTCAAGCTGTGGCTGTGACGGGCAGAAGGAGCCAGGAGCTAGTAGCCAGGAGCTAGTAGCTGGCCATGCGACCCGCTTCCGGTTCTGACTAGCTCCTGACTACTAGCTTCTAGCTTCTTCTGCCCCATGACTCTCCAACTCCGCCCCACCTTCAGCGAGTCCTGGTATCGCGTTAAGGATCTCAAGCCACGCCTGCGGGCCGCGGCCCAGATTTCGCGGCAGTTCTACCGTGGCGAGAAGTGGTACATCATCCGTGACCCGGCCGGGAATCAGTTCCACCGGCTCAGCGACGTCGCTTACCAGTTCATCGGCCTGCTCGACGGCACTCGAACCGTCGGTGAGGCCTGGGAGAACGTCGGCGGCCAACTCGCTGACGACGCTCCGACGCAGCCGGAAGTCATCCAGATCCTGTCGCAGCTCTACAGCGCGAACCTGATCGAGACGAACATCGCGCCCGACGCGCAGATCCTGCTGCGTCGGCAAAAGAAGCAACGCGAACGCAAGTTCAAGGGCCGGTTCATGAACCTGCTCTTTCCCCGGATCCCGCTGTGGGACCCGGATCGCTTCCTGAAGGTCTGGATGCCCTTTGCCGGCCCGCTCATCAGCAAGGGCGGCATGATCCTCTGGCTGCTTGTCGTCGGCCTGGCGCTCTTGCTCGTTCTTCCTGAAAGCGACAAGTTCGCCGAGCAGACCGGCAACCTCCTCAGGAGCGGCACGATCGAGATGTGGCTCCTGCTCGGAGCGACCTTCATTCTCACGAAGTTCCTCCACGAGATGGGCCACGCGTTTGCGGTGCGACGCTTCGGCGGCGAGTGCCACGAAGTGGGCATCATGTTCCTCGTGCTCATGCCGTGCCCGTACGTCGATGCCTCGACGGCCTGGGGCTTTTCGAGCAAGTGGCGACGCATCTTCGTCGGTGCCGGCGGCATGATCGCCGAAGTCTTCATCGCCGCGATCGCCGCGATCGTCTGGTACGTCACGCTGGGCAATACCAACTCGATGGTGAACCAGATCGCGTACTACACGATGCTCATCGCGTCGGTCAGCACGCTCCTCTTCAACGCCAACCCGCTGCTCCGCTACGACGGGTACTACATCCTGTCGGACTGGCTGGAGATCCCCAACCTGCAGCAAAAGTCGCGTGAGTACAGCCTCGGGCTGATCAAGCGGTACATCTTCCGCGTCAAGACGACTCAGCCGCTGCCGGCGACGATTCGGCAGAAACTCTGGCTCGCGTTCTACTGGTCGGCCAGCGGCATCTACCGCATCTTCATCGGCTTTGCGATCCTGTTCATGGTGATCTACACCCTGCCCGAGCAGGTGCGGATCGTCGGCCTCTTCCTGGCGGCAGGTGCGATCACGACGTTCTTCATCGTCCCGATCTTCAAGCTCTTCAAGTACCTCACGACCGAGCCCGAGCTGCACCGCAAGCGGACGCGGGCCTGGGCGTTCACGGCGGCGGTGGCGTCGCTGTTGTTCGTCCTGCTGGCGGTCATTCCGTTCCCGAGTGCGGAGCGGGCACAGGCAATCAGCGAGCCGCTGGAACGGGTGCAGGCCAGCGTCATCACGCCTGGTCGACTGGTCCAGCTAGAAGTCGCCGACGGCGATCAGGTCCAAGCGGGGCAGGTTTTGGCCCGACTCGACAGTCCGGAACTGCTGACCGATCTGCGTCTGGCGGAGCTCGACGTGGAGCGGGCTGAGACGATGCTGCGAGGCGTGCAATACTCGGACCGGGAGTACGCGGGCGTCCTGCGGGAAGAGCTCGAAGCCGCCCGCGAGCGGCTGGTGACGACGCAGCGGCGTGTCGACGATCTCGCCGTCGTCGCCCCTGCCAGTGGCACGTTCGTCAGCCCGCGGATCGAGGATCGCCTCGGCACGTACCTCAACCGCGGCGACCCGCTGGGCATTATCCAGGATGCCAGCTCGCTCGAGTTCTTCGTCGCCGTCGAGCAGAGCGCGTACGAACGGGTCGTCGATGCGTTGCAACGGGACAAGGCCCAAGTGCAGATCCGCCTCGCCAGCGACGCCGGCCGCAGCCTGCAGGGGGCGGACATCGACCCTGATATCGGCATGGCGTATCAGGCGAAGAACGAGCTACGGAGCAACGCCCTGACCTTCGCCGGCGGCGGCACCATTGCGCCGGACCCGAGCGATCCGCAACGCTCTGCGACGAACCTGTTCGAGCTCCGACTGACCCTGCCCAACGCCGGTGATGACGACCGCCCGATCTACCTGCCGGGCCAGCGGGCACACGTTCGCATCAAGCTCGAGGACGAGTCGATCGTCAAGCAGGCGTGGCGGAGTGCGTTGCAGCTCATCCAGTCGCAGACCAGTACGCCGCCCGCTTGATCGCCTTTCCGAGGATCCGCCATGTCATCCGCCGCCGGTGAGCTGTTCCACATCTTCAACGCGCGTCGCGTCAAGGCTCCGGAGATCAAGGGCCTCGACACCGCAGCCAACGCGGCGGTGGGCTGGGTCAAGCACAAGCAGCCGGTCCTACGGTCGATCACCGCCTTCGAGAAGGTCGTCGCTGCCAAGGAAGAGGCCGTCCACAAGCTCGGCAGCAACGCGTTCAAGGAGGAAGTGGCTCGGCTGCGAGACCTCGCCCGTCGCGGCCGACTCGAGAAGCAGCCGGACGATCTCGCGACCGCCTTTGCGCTTGCTCGCGAGGCGGCCATCCGCACGATCGACAAGCGGCCTTACCCGGTGCAGATCGCCGGAGCCCGTGCCCTCACCCTTGGCTATGTCGCGGAGATGGCGACCGGCGAAGGTAAGACGATGACCGCCGCCATCGCCGCGGCGTTGCTCGCGTGGCAGGGCAGGCCCGTCCACGTCGTCACGGTCAACGACTACCTCGTCGCCCGTGATGCCGAACTCAACCGGCCGCTTTACGAGATGCTCGGCGTGGAGGTGTCGGCCATTGTCCACGACCTGCCGCCGCAGCAGCGGTATCAGGCGTACCGCAAGGGCGTCGTCTACTGCACGAGCAAGGAACTCGTCGCCGACTTCTTGCGTGACCAGATCATGCTCGGCGAGCAGCGTTCCAGCAGCTCGACTGCCATCGGCATGATGACCGGCAAGCGGCAGCGGCCTTGCATCGTGCCGGGGCTCTTCAAGTGCATTGTCGACGAAGCCGACTCGCTGCTCATCGACGAAGCCGTCACGCCGCTGATCATTTCGAATGCTCCCGACGGCAACGCGAACGAGCCGCTGTATCGCGAGGCCCGCGATCTGGCCCTGAAGCTCAAGAAGGGCCGCGACTACACGGTCGACAAGACCGAGCGGAAGGTCGACCTCACCGGCCGGGGCAAAGAGCAGCTGCACGTCCTCGCCGAATCGCTGCCGAAGGAAGAAGACGCCGGCTTCTGGGTCGGGCGCCGGCGTCGCGAGGAACTCGTCACGCAGGCCCTGGTCGGCGAGCATTGCTTCATCAAGGACGAGCAGTACTTGGTCGATTCCGAGGGCAAGATTGTCATCATCGACGAATCCACAGGCCGCACCATGGCCGACCGGTCGTGGCGGGGCGGGTTGCACCAGTCGATCGAGGTCAAGGAAAATGTCGAGGTCACGAGCGACAAGGAAAACCTCGCCCGGCTCAGTTTTCAGCGCTTCTTTCGGCAATACCCGCTGCTTGCGGGCATGACGGGCACCGCATGGGAGGCCCGCTCGGAGCTTTGGCAGATCTTCAACAAGGCCGTCGTCCGTATTCCGACGAACAAGCCGCTGATCCGTAAACAGCTGCCGCTGCGGTTCTTCGCCAAGGCGGACGACAAGTGGAACGCGGTCGTCGACCGTGTCGCGGAGTTTCACAAGGAAAACAAGCCGGTGCTCATCGGCACGCGGAGCGTCTGGTCGAGTGAGGAAGTCGCCAAGCGTCTCGAAGCCAGCGGCTTGCCGCACCGCGTGCTCAATGCTCGCCACGACAAGGGCGAAGCCGAAGTCATTGCTCAAGCGGGTCAACCCGGTGCCATCACCGTCGCCACCAACATGGCCGGCCGTGGCACCGACATTCTGCTCGGCAAAGGCGTCCGCGACAACGGCGGCCTGAACGTGCTCGCCACCGAACCGCACAGCAGCGAACGAATCGACCGCCAGCTCTTCGGCCGCGCCGGTCGACAGGGCGATCCGGGCACCGCCCAGATGTACGCGTCGGCCGAGGACGACCTCATCAAACGCCACGCCGACCGCCTTCGCGGCAAGTGGCGACTTATCGGCGGCTCACGATTGATCAAGCTCGCCCAGAAGCGGGCCGAGCGACTAGCGCGGTTCAACCGCAAGAGCGTCCTGCGAAGCGACGACTGGATGGATCAGTCGCTGCCGTTCTGATCCTTCGCCGGAACGAAGGTCAGCGCAACGCCGTTGATGCAGTGGCGGCGGCCCGTCGGCTCAGGGCCATCGTCGAAGACGTGGCCGAGGTGGCTCAGGCACCTGGCGCACTCGACCTCCGTCCGCACCATGCCGTAGCTGAAGTCCGGCTTCTCGATGACGTAGCCCGGCTTGATCGCCTGCCAGAAGCTCGGCCAGCCAGTGCCGCTGTTAAACTTCGTCTCGCTCGAGTAGAGCGGCAATTTGCAGACCGCACACGCGAAGGTGCCGGCCCGCTTCTCGTCAAGCAGTTCGCTCGTGAAGGCCCGCTCCGTGCCGTCCTGGCGTGTGACTTTGAAGCCGAGATCCGACAGCTTCTCCCTAGCGACGCGGTCAGCCCGATCCTGGTCCCACTGCACGATCTCCGCGGCCGGTTGCGTCGTCGGCGGGATGCCACCTGCAACCAGAGCGACAGCGAGAAGAAACAAAGCTCCGACGACAACCGCGTACTTCATGCAAATCGATATCCGCCTCGACCTAACTTGTCGCGGCTCGGTCACTCCTGCTTCCGCCGGACGAAGAAGACGGAGCTCGACGCGTTGGGTCTCTCGATTCGCAGCACCTGAACGTTGATCGGCACCTTTTGAGCCGCAACGTCCTCGTGCGACATCGTCTCGCCTCCGGGTTTGGGACCGATGACGAGGACGGCCCGGTCTACGAGCATCCGGTTCTCGCCGCCGCGAGTCCAGACGTCGACCACCTGCGCTTCGGGCTCGTAGGCCCTCAAGTGCCAAACGAGGGCGTCGCTCCAGGCAATCATCGGCAGGCCGCTGGCGATCGCGATCTTCGCGGCGGGGCAGACGTCGGGCGGTTCTCGTTGAAGCTTGAGCAGCGTCCGAGTCAAAGCCGCCGCGACGATCGCGAGGGTCAGGGCAAGGCAGACGGTCGCCGCGACAGGCAGTCGGACCTGATGCCGCAGCGACCTGACCGAAGCCGCCACGCCCAACGCCGCAAGCATGGCAAACGACGGCAGCACGAAGAGCGACACCCGCTGCCCGGTCATCGGGTACAGATGTAGAAACGCTCCGAGCATCGCCGCTACCGGTGCCGCCAGCAGCACGCCCAGGCACGGCCGCCGCCAACAGTGAACGATGCCTGCCACCACGAAGATCAGCAACACCCCGCCCGCCGGCTCGCACAAGTACTCCGCCAACTCCAGCCACGTCTTGCCGAGCCACACGGGGACCTCAGCCGGTTCTGACCATGGGGCGAACGAGGCCGTCCAGAAACTCGACAGATCCTCGTCCCGCTGCTCGAGCCCGCAATAAGCGACCGGCAACAGCCCCAGGCCAGCCACTGCCAACGACCCTGCCGCGGACGCCAGATGCGTGCGTTGCTGCCACACGTCAAAGAGCAGCAGAACCGGAAACACCAGCAGCACCGGCTGACTCCAAACGCTCGCAAACGCTGCCAAAATCCCGAGAATCAGCCGCCGCCGCCAAGGCGTCGCCGTCTCCAGCCACGCCGCCACGCCGATCAGCAAACTCACCGCGAGCACGTCCGTCGCGTACTGCTTTGCCCGTTGCGTCACGTCCACCATCGACGGGCTGACCGCAACGATCAAGCCGGTCAGCAGCATCGGCATGACCGCTCCGAGCTTCGCCCGAGCCGCAACGCCGCGAGACGCCCAGATGCACCCGAAGAGTGCCAGCACCGACGCAATGAGAATCGGCAGCCGGAACAGGTGTTCGTTGATCTGACCGGGCGGCATCCGGTCCGCGAGCCAGTCGAGCGTCCACAGAAACCCGGGAGGACCAGCCTGCGTCGTGTTCGTCGCATCGAGCCGCGACGTGACCAGATCGATGCCGTCGAGGGCCTGGAAATTCAGGTAAAGCGACAACTCATCGCCATCGAGCGGTCGTCCCCAGCCCCAGGCCCAGCAGCGTAGAGCCACGCCCAAAAGAACGATGCCGCCGAGAATGAACCAGTGTCGTCGCCGCAGAACCGAAGCTTATCCGGCATCAGCGTCGACGGCGTGATCCGAGGACGCCCAGCACGGCCAATCCTGCGACCGCCGGCTCCGGCACCGACGCCGCCCACGCGTCCACCATCGCCAGGTCCGCAGAATTGACGTCGGTCCCGAAGAAGTTGCGGAGAATGGTGAAGTCCGCCAAATCGATGATGCCGTTCTGGTCGAAATCGGCCTGGTCGTAGGTGCCGGAGCCGCCGAAGTTGTTTCTCAGAATTGTGAAGTCTGATAAATCGACGTCGCCGTCCGCATCCGCGTCGCCGAGCAGGCGGCTGACGAAGACGCGGGCGAATCCCGCTTCCTGCGGCCCGCCGCGGTCGGCACCGATGATGAGATCGTTCAAGCTATCGCCGTTGATGTCGCCCGCGCTGGCGACGCTTCTTCCAAACTGATCGAGCTCGTTGTCGCCGAGAAAGGTCTGCAGGACCGAGCCGTCCGCACCACTGAGCAGCCGGGCCGCACCGGCGAAGAAGCCGTTTTCGTCATCGCCCGGCGAGCCCGCCAGGACATCGGCCAACCCGTCGCCGTTGACGTCGCCGACGTTCGCCACGCTTTGACCGAGGTAACCGTCGATGGAGCCGCTGACGGATGAGAAGAGCTCGCTGCCGTCGACGCCCGACAGCACCCGCACGCTGCCGCCGTCGCGAACGAGCTCGTCATCGACGTTCGCGCCGACGACCAAATCCGGAACGCCGTCGCCGTTGACGTCGCTGCCGCCGCTGACGCTGAAGCCGAATTGCAGCAGCTGCGTCTCGCCGTCGACGCGGTAAAGCTCGACACCCGTTTGGCCGCTGCGGACGCTGATGCTGCCAGTGTCCTTGCCCGCCACACCGGTCCGTGGGGCTCCGATCAGCAGATCGCCGAAGCCGTCGCCGTCGATGTCGCCGGCGTCGGAGACGCTGAAGCCGAAGAGTCCACCGAAGTCGGTGCCGAAGAGCGTCTGAATGGTGGAGCCGGTCTGGCCGTTTACGATGCGGACCTCGCCGTTGTCGCCTCCACCGAACGGCGAGCCGAGGGCGACGTCGCGGAGCCCGTCGTTGTCGACATCGCCGATGCCGGTGATGCTCCAACCGAAGCTGTCGGCGTTGCCGGAGCCCTGGAGCGTGTAGAGCAAGCTGCCGCTACCGCCGCTGTAGACGCGAGCCGTGCCGTCCGGGCCTTCACGATTTGCACCGACGGCATAATCCGCCAGGCCGTCGCCGTCGACGTCGCCCAGGCCGCTGACGCTGATGCCGAGCTGATCACCCGCACCGCCGCGGAGCGTCCGCAGGAGGGTCCCGTCGCTGCCGCTGTAGACGTAGGCCGAGCCGGCGGTGTTGCCGTTGGTCGCGTTGTCGAGCGCCCCGACGATGAGGTCGCTGGCCCCGTCGCCGTTGATGTCGCCCAGGCCCGAGACGCTGAAGCCGAAGCTCTCGAACCCGCTGCCGTCGAGCGTGTAGGCCGGTACGTGCGTCATGAACGCCGCCGCCGGCGCCGCAGCCATAGAGACGATGCAGGCAGCTAAGAGGTGATTCCGGGCCATCTACGGGCAATCTACGACATCCCGCCGCTTCAGGGTCGAAGAATGCCGACAAAAGCTCGATGTCGATCCGCTATTCCACCACCTCGCTGCCGGCGATGCCGAAGTCGATGCCTTGGGCCAGCGGCAGGTCGCGGCCGTAGTTGATCGTGTTCGTCGTGCGACGCATGTAGGCTTTCCACGAGTCGCTGCCGCTTTCGCGACCGCCGCCGGTTTCTTTTTCGCCGCCGAACGCGCCGCCGATCTCGGCGCCGCTCGTGCCAATGTTGACGTTTGCGATGCCGCAGTCGCTGCCGGCTGGCGAGAGGAACCGCTCGGCTTCGCGGACGTCGCCGGTGAAGATGGCGCTGGAGAGGCCTTGCGGAACGTCGTTGTGTGTCGCGATGGCGTCGGCCAGGTCGGAGTAGGTGCCGACGTAGAGGATCGGGGCGAAGGTTTCGCGCTTGACGACCTCGGCCGATAGGTCCGTCTCGACGATCGCCGGATGGACGTAGACGCCGCCGCTCGGGGTGCCGTCGTTGGCCCGGTCGCCGCCGACGATCCGGTAGCTGCCGTCGAGTGCTTCATCGAGCGTCTGCCGCATCGTATCATGCGCGGCCTCGTCGATCAGCGGGCCGATCAGTGTCGAGGCGTCGCGCGGGTCGCCGATCTTGACTTGACCGAGCACCGGTGTGAGGCGATTCATCAGTTCGTCCTTCACCGACTCGTGCACGATCAGCCGCCGCATCGTCGTGCAGCGTTGGCCGGCGGTGCCGAAGGCGCTGAAGGTGATCGCCCGCACGCACAGCTCCAGATCGGCCGTCGGCGTGACGATCATCGCGTTGTTGCCGCCGAGTTCGAGCAGGCAACGGCCCAGCCGACCGGCGACGATCTGATTCACCTCGCGGCCCATCCGCGTGCTGCCGGTGGCGGAGATCAGCGGGAACCGCGCGTCCTTCGCCATCGCCTCGCCCACGTCGCGGCCGCCGATGACGACGCTGCTGATCGCCGGCGGAACGTTCAAGTCCTCGCTCTCGGCGATGACGTCCTGCACGATCTTCCCACACGCCAAACCCGTCAGCGGCGTCTTCTCGCTCGGCTTCCAGACCACCGGGTCGCCGCAGATGAAGGCGAGCATCGCGTTCCACGCCCACACCGCGACGGGAAAGTTGAACGCACTGATCACGCCGACCGGACCCAGCGGGTGCCACTGCTCCATCATGCGGTGCTCGAACCGCTCGCTGGCGATCGTCTTGCCATAGAGCATGCGGCTTTGCCCGACGGCAAAGTCGCAGATGTCGATCATCTCCTGCACCTCGCCCTCGGCCTCGGCGACGATCTTGCCGGCTTCGAGCGTCACGAGCTGGCCGAGAGCTTCCTTCTGCTCGCGGAGCTTGTTGCCGATGCGTCGCACGAACTCGCCGCGAACGGGCGCGGGGACGACTCGCCACAGCTTGAAGGCGTCGCTCGCAGCGGCAGCGGCTTGTGAAACGTCATCGGCCGTCGCCTGTGGCAGCTCGGCGAGCGTTGAGCCGTCAATGGGCGAGGTAACGGTCAGTGACGCACCACCCCCGGCCCGGCTGGTGTCGCCGATCTGGACGGCGTGGATCGTGTCGAGTCCGAGCGAGGGCGGCAGCGTCATGCTCAAGCCTAAGACGCTACCGAAGCGCTCGCCGCTATCGGCAGCAGGGCGTGCTGAAGAACGCGTTCAGCGGCAGATTCGGCAAATCGGTGTCGCTCGGATGCCAGTGCGGGCTCCGTAACCACATCTGAGAGCGCTTGACCGATTTCACGTGCCCGTCGAGGAAGACCGCGTTGAGGCCGTTGACATCGTTGCCGCCGGAGATCTCGCCCTGCAGCTTGTCGAGGTCCCAGGCGTCCCGCGTCGGCTTGGAGCCGCGGGTGTGTCGGAAGGCGCCAAAGCTGCTGTGCAGTTCGGAGATGTTGAGCCCGTAGAGCCAGCCGTCGCCGTCCGGCAGCCGGCTGAGGGTCACGCCGTCCTCGCTCAGGACGAACTGCTTTTCGCCGTCGTTGCCGCCGAGCGTCTTGTCGGCCATCAGGATCAGCTCCGTCGGGCCGTTGACGGCATTGGCGACCGTCGTTTTGAAGTCCCAGTTCGGCAGCATGATGAAGCTGTTGATGCCGTAGGTGAAATAGTCGCCCGGGAACTGGTTGTACGGCTCGGCGGGGCACCATAGCGGTTTGGGAACGCCCTTCGTGTCCCGCTCGTCGTATGCGTCTTCCTCGGTCAGGCCCGAGTCGAGGTACGGCACGAGCTGCCACAGCCACTGCTGCGCGTTGCTCGACTGCCGGTCGAAGCCGGTCAGGCTGCCGTGATCTTCGGCGTAGAAGAACTGAGCGGCGTGCATCTGCCGGAGGTTGTTCTTGCAGACGACATCAATGCCGCTGGAGCGGGCGCTGCTCAGGACCGGCAGCAGAATGCCCACGAGCAGTGCGATGATGCCGATGACGACAAGGAGCTCGACGAGGGTGAAGCCGCGGCACGTGCGCATGGTGAAGTCTCCGTCGTAGAACGATCCGCATTCACGTCGGTTCGTCCATCCAGATCTTACACCTCGTCTGCCGCCCGTACCGCGTCGATGAAGGTCTGGACCTTCTGTGGCGACTTTCGGCCTGAGTCGTCCTCGACGCCGCTGCTCACATCGACCGCCCAAGGCCGGAACCGGCGGACGACGTCGCCGACATTGTCAGGCGTCAGCCCGCCAGCGAGGGTCAAGTGATGAACGACCTCTGCTGGAAGCTGGGCGACGGCTTCCCAATTCGCAGGCTTTCCGGAACCACCACCCGCGGCGGAATCGATGTGCAGGCCCGCGAGATTCTTCGGCGGCTTGGCCAGCCAACGCTCAGCGACCTCCGCCAGATCATCCCGCGCCGCCAGCACCTTCGTTGCCCGTCGCGGCAAGGCCGCCAGCACGTCGGCAGCCTTTTCCTTCCCATGAAACTGCACCAAATCCACCGGCACGACCGCCAGCAGTTGCCGCAGGATGAACGGCGACGCATCCACCACCACGCCCACCGTCGTCACCATCGGCGGCGTCGCGGCGACGATCTTCAATGCCGCCTCCGACTCGACCAGCCGCTTGGCACCCGGTGCGTGCAGGATGACCCCAACCGCGTCCGCTCCCGCCTCCGCGGCGAGCTTGGCGTCATCGGGATGACGAATGCCACAGATCTTGACGCGGGTCCGCCTCACGCCGGCAGCTTGGCGAGGTCGTCGCGGACGGTCTGGACGAGCGGACCGATGGTGTCGTCGCCGAAGTCGAACTTGATGTCCGCGGCTTCAAACAATTCCGGCAGCGGCCGGGTGCCGCCTAGGGCTAGGCCACGCCGGTAGGCGTCGATCGCCTTGGCCACGTCCTGCTTCGCGTTGTTGTAGATCTGCAAGGCGCCGAGCTGCGCGATGCCGTACTCGATGTAATAGAAGGGCACGTGGAACAGGTGGAGCTGCCGTTGCCACATGGCGTCGCGAGCGTCCTCGATGCCGGACCAGTCGAGGTCGTGGTGGAACCGGCCCAAGAGCTCGTTCCACTTGCCGGTCCGGTCGTCGCGCGAGTGGCCCGGGTTCGTGTAGAGCCAGTGCTGGAACTGGTCGATCGTCGCAATCCAGGCGAGGACGCTGATGCCTTCGAGCTGGTGCCGACGGGCGCGATCGGCGGCGTCGGGATCATCGAAGTACATGCCGACGTGCGGCAGGGCGAGCAATTCCATGCTCATGCTCGCGACCTCGCAGAACTCCATCGGCGCGTGCTTGACGAAGGTCAGCGGCTCATCGCGAATCGCCAGCGTGTGGAACGCGTGGCCGCCTTCGTGGAGGAGCGTCTCAACGTCTCGCTGCAGGCCTGCGGCGTTCATGAAGATGAACGGCACCTTGGTCTCTTCGAGGTTGCACTGGTAACCGCCCGGCTGCTTGCCGGGCCGACTGGCGAGGTCGAGATTGCCTGCTTGGCGAAGCTCGTCGAATTCCGCGGCCAGGGCGGGTGACATCTTCTCGAAGACCTTGCGTGTCGTCTCGACGAACTGATCGATGTTGTCTTCGTCGAAAGGCCGCAGCGGGTCACGCCCCTTCGGATCGACCGAGAGGTCCCAAGGCCGAAGCCTGTCGACGCCGAGAGCTTGCTTCCGCTCCGCATCGAGGTCGCGGATGAGCGGCACCGCGTGCTTCTCGACGGCGGCGGCGTAAGCGTCGCAGTCGCTCGGCGTATAGTCGAACCGCTTGAGCCGCTTGAACTGGTAGTCGCGGAAGTTGTCGAAGCCGGCGTTCTCGGCGATCCTCTGTCGCAACGGCAAGACCTCGTCGAAGAGGTCGTCCATGACCTGACGGTCCCGAAGCCGCCGGTCCGTGGCCGCCCGCCACGCCCGCTCGCGGACGTCGCGGTCCGTTTCCTCCTGGAAACGAGCCATTTGCTGCATCGTGTACTCGCGGCCGTCGAACTCGACGGTCATCTCTCCGCTGACCTCGTCGTACTTCGTGACGATCTTCGTCACCTGCGTTTCGAGCGCGACGTTCTCCTCGCGAAACAGCTCGACATCGGCTGCCCAGTGCTTGCGGAGGATCTCGTACTTCGGCTCGTCCAGCTCACTGGCGTGCGGCGAGTCGAGGAACTGCTTCTGCAACGCGGTCATCGCCGGCTTGAGCTTCGGCTCGATCTCCTCGACGAAGTGCAGGTAAGCCGTCTTGATCGGCTCGTTGTTCGTGAAGCACGACCGGTCGATGTACCGCCGGCTGCCGTATTCGTCGATGACGCTCGACAACTCGCTGAGGTCCAGCAGCCAAGCTTCCAGATCATCCGCAGACGACGGGTTTCGTTCGCGGAGCTTGTTGACATACGGCTCGATCTTCGACCAGTCGTCCGGCACGAAGTCCGCCGGTAAGAAGGTCCGCTTCTTTGCCGCATCGGCGACGGCTTGGGGGACTTGCTTGGGATCAGGCGGGGTCGGCGTGCTCATTGGCGACGGTAGGGCCGGGCTCCGCATAGGGTCGGTCATGCCGGCGACCGTGGCGGAACCTTCAGTCGAGACGGCAGACGATGCTCACGAGATCGTCCTGGACGAGCACGGCGAGGTGCAAGGCGACCCCGTCACGCCGCAGAAGGTGACGTGGGTCGACAAGGTCGAGGCTTACCTCAGCAAGCTCAGCACGCGTGACAACTTCTGGCACCGCGTCTTCAGCCTGCTCTTCTTGCCGCTGGCGTTCTGGAGCGGCATTCGGATGCGCAAGACCGGGGCGAGCGTGAGCGAGGACGAGACGAGCAGCTTCGCCGCCGTGCTGCCGTTCAAGAAATTCAACAAGAACTGGTACAACGCCATGGCCGGTGCGTCGCTGCTGGCCAACACGGAGATTGCCGCGGGCATGTACGTCTTCGGCGAAGCGGGTGGCGACTACACGGTCGTCTGCAAGAACCTCAACTACACGTTCCTTCGTCCCTGCCTCGGCCCGGCCGTCTATCGCATGACGCCGCAGGAGGATCTCAAGGCTCAGATCGCCGCCGGCGGGGAATTCAACACGAGCCTCGACGTCGACGTCCGCCAACTCGGCCTCAAGTCCGGCGACCGCGAAAAGCGTGTCGGCCGGGCGGAAATTACGTTTCACGTCACGCCCAAGCGTCAGGCCAAGCAGCGAAAGAGCAAGCTCAAGGAGCGGGACAAGCGGAACAAGCGGCTGAAGAACGGCTGACGCGACTCGTCCGCTCGCTGATGCTCGCGAAGCACCCGACCTGTCGCCATACTGCCGCCGAATGCCGAATCGCGTTAAGGATCTACTCGAACGGCACCCGGTAGCAATCCGCCGCACGGTCGTCGTCGGCATCGCTCTCGTTCTAGCCCTGATTCTGACGCGGTCGCTTTGGGCGATCGATCTTGCCGATGCCGCACACACACATGAGCGGGCGACGTATCACGAGCGGCTCGTGGAGTTCAGCAACAGCATCGCCCACGGCGACCTGATCCCCGGTTGGGCCGTCCACTTTCGCGCCGGCCTCGGCTCGCCCTATTTCTACTACTACCAGCCTGGTTTCTTCTATCTCGCGACGCCATTGGCGTTCTTGCTGCCGATCAACCTCGCGTTGGCGGTGACGTGCGTCCTCGCCGCGATGATCGGGTTCTTAGGCATCTACAAACTGGTAACGGACGTGTTGCCCGCACCCTGCGGCCTGCTAGGCGGTGTCGTACTAATCTGTAGCCCCTACACCGCCACTAATATCGCCATCCGCGGCGACCTTTCGGAGTTCACCGCGACGATGCTCGTGCCGCCAGCACTCTGGTTCGCCGGCAGATTCGTTCGCGGAGGAGGCCTTGCCTTCGGCGTTCCGGCCATCATCTTCACCGGGCTTGTTACCTGCACGCATCCGTGCATTGCCCTCTTCGGCATCCCCAGCATCGCGCTATGGTGTTTGATCCAGGCGTTCTCGACCCATGGCAAGGTCCTGCTCGCGATCGTCCGCACCGCCGCCGTTGTTGTATTCGGGGCTGCGTCGGTCGCTTTCTACTGGCTCACGTTGCTGACGGAGCAGGACCTTGTTCAATTGAACAACGCCATCGTCGGCGACTTCGTTTTCGACAAGCATTGGGCACCCGCGGAATATCTGCTCTCATTCTACAGCCGCGATCGCCTTTGGATCGACGGCAACAAGGTTCACATCCCGCTCACTGCAGGACTCGCAAGTCTTGCCGCGGTCGTCGCCGCCATCGCTGTGACGGTGCGGCATTGCGCGACGACGACAATGCCGCAGCTTCTGCTCATGGGCTTCGGCCTGCTCGTCATCGTCGGCTGCGTCTTTCTCATGGACCCGGTCTCGCAGGTCGTCTGGCAGACGCTGCCGCTCATCGAGAAGCTGCAGTTCCCTTGGCGGCTGATGTCATTCCTGTCGATCGGTATGGCCCTCGTCGCGAGCGGGGCAATGAGGTACCGCCCTCATTGGCTGACGTGGCGTGACGCGCTGTGGGCTACCGCCTTCTTCGGCAGTCTGATGTGGGCCTACTCCACCTACAAGATCAACCCGGACTACCCGTCGGTCCAGACGACTGAGGACCTTCTGGACCGCGACGTCCGCCCCGATATCGCCGACGAGTGGTTGCCGGTCGACGCGCCGGCAACGAGCTACAGCCTGCTCCGACCGAGGGGCCGGACCGACATCGGCGTGATCGGCGACATCGAGGCCACACCGCTCATCCGCGAGGTCAACCGTCTCTCGACCACCATCACGGCATCCGACGGCGGGCTCGTCTTTCTGCAGCATCTCTGGTTCCCGACCTGGTCCGCCACCCTTGGCGGCGAGTTGATCGAGCTAGGCCGCGGCGACTACGGACGGATGATCGTCGAGATTCCTGCCGGTGCGACGGGCGACCTCATCGTGACCGAGGGCACGCTGCCGGGCAGGTTCTGGGGGACCGTCGTCTCCGTTTCAAGCTTCGCTTGCCTCGGTGTATGGTCGCTCGTGACGGTCTTCCGGCGTCGTCGCCGGACAACCTCGGCCGCGGATTAAACGAGGACGCCCACGATCCAATTCGTGGGCGTCGCGTTTTGACGAAGCTGAGTCGGCTCAGGCCGCCTCGCTCGGGGCGGCGCCGGTGGCGGTCTTGACGCTCGCCGGCTTGCCGCCGGGTTGCACGTCGGGCCGGCCCATCGGGTAGTACTCGATGCCGTGACGCTTCATGTCAGTCCGATGCAAACAGTTGCGGCCGTCGAAGATCAGCGGCTTGTTCATGACCGCCTTGATCTTGCCGTAGTCCAGCGTCTCAAAGAGAAGCCAATCCGTGCAGATCGCCACGGCGTCCGCGCCTTCGGCACAGCGGACCGGGTCGACGCACCACTCGACACCTTCAGGGAAGATCTCCTTCATGTTGTCGATTCCCTTGGGGTCGTACGCCTTGACCGTCACGCCCTCGGCGAGCAGGTGCTTGATGACGTCGATCGCCGTCGATTCACGGATGTCGTCGGTGTCGGCTTTGAAGGCCAGGCCCCAAATGGCGACGGTTGCGCCTTTGGCGTCGCGGCCGAGCTTGTCGGTGATCTTCTTGGCGAACCGCTTCTTCTGGTTGTTGTTCGTATCGATGATCGCGTGGACGAACTTGTTTTCGTAGCCGGCCTGCTTGGAGATGTGCTCCATGGCGGCGACGTCCTTCGGGAAGCACGACCCGCCGTAGCCGCAGCCGGCGCGGAGGAAGGCCGGGCCGATCCGCTTGTCGCTGCCCATGCCGCGCCGGATCGCTTCGATGTCCGCGCCATAGTGCTCGCAGAGAATCGTCAGCTCGTTCATGAAGCTGATCCGAGCGGCGAGCATCGTGTTGGCCGCGTACTTCGTCAGCTCGGCCGACTCCCAGTTCATGACGAACCAGCAGTTGGGGTTGCCGGCCTTGACCTGTTCACGCAGGATCGGGTCGTAGAGCTGGTGGACAGCTTGGGCCTCGGGCGCTTCGGGTTCGCCCGATTCGCAGCCGATGACGACACGGTCAGGCCGCAGGAAGTCGTCGACTGCGGTGCCTTCCTTGAGGAACTCAGGGTTGGACACGACGCGGACGTTGGCGTTGGTGTGCTCCTTGAGATACGCGCTGAGCTTGCGGTTCGTGCCGGCCGGGACGGTCGACTTGACGATGATCGTGACCATGTCGCCGGCCCGCTCGCTCTGACGCTTCTCCAGCGCCTCGCACACCTCGCGGCCGGCGGTTTCGAGGTAGGTCATGTCGACCGTGCCGTCTTCCTTGGGCGGGGTGCCGACGGCGAGGAAGACGATCTGGGCATCTTCGACGGCTTCGGCGACCTCACCGGTGAAGCTCAGGCGGCCTTCCCGCAGGTTCTCGGTCATCCGCTCGGCGAGGCCGGGCTCGAAGATGGGGCAGTCGCCGGCGAGCAGCTTTTCGAGCTTCTTGGGCATCTTCTCCACGCCGCGGACGGTGTGGCCGATGGAGGCGAGGCAGGTGCCGGTGCAGAGACCGACGTAACCACAACCGATGACGGTGACGTTCATGAGCTAACCTTCAGTGCCGGGAGAGGCGGGATGAGTTCTGTGAGAGGATTCAACAAGTCGGCGAGGGTCCCGCCAGATGAAGATGTCGGCCAAGCGGCAGGCTGACGTGAGGATGAGGGCCGATGCGGAGGCCACTTCGGGACTATCGGACGCCGCGGGAGCAGCCGCGGATCAGGCGGGCACTCTAGCTTGTAGAGAGCATCTGGTACAAGGTCCTCCAGAAGAAGACCCGACGGCGCCTCGCGACGTAGAGCGGCTTTGCTCCCTTCCGTCATCCCTCGGCTCCGTTACGCTCCGCTCGGGATGACGGAGGTTAGCTTCTTGGACACCCTCTTAAGATGACGGAAGGGCGATGAACGCGGTTACGCGAGGCTCGCTGCATTGCGAGGTCCGGCTTGCGCTGGCGCTCCACGTGGAGCAGACGCTTCGACTGCGTCGTCCGCTTCGTCTTCCACCGGTTCGTCCGCCTCTGCCGCACGCTCGTGGATCATCCCGATCTTGTACGCCGCCACGATGATGCAGCCGAACAGGACGAGGTAGAACGCGACCGCGTATCTCGTCCGCAGGTAGACCATCATCGCGCCGCTGATGACGAAGAAGATCGTCAGGCCATAGCTGACCAGCACCGCCTGGCGGACCGTGAGCTTGCCGCGGTGCATTAGCTGGTGGTGGAAGTGGTGCTTGTCTGCACTGAACAGAGGCCTGCCCGCCAGCCAGCGACGGGCGAACGCCAAGGCCGTGTCCAGCACCGGCAGGCTGAACATCACCATGCCGCCGAGCAGCCACTTTGAGCCGACGTCGCCGAGCAAGATGATCATCACCGCCACGCAGAAGCCCATCAGCAGGCTCCCCGCGTCGCCCATGAAGATGCTCGCCGGGTTGAAGTTGAACGGCAGGAAGCCCAGCACGCTCCCGAAGATTGCCAACGACAAGGCAACTCGCAACGCGTCTTCCTCCGCCCGGCCGATGCTGCCGCCCTGGGCGACGCTGGCGGCGACGAAGACGAGGCCGAGGGCGATGATCGCCGTCACCCCGCCGCACAGACCGTCGAGGCCGTCCATCAAATTGCTCGCATTGCAGCAGAAGACGACCAGCGCGATGACAAAGCCCCAACTGAAGAACGTGCTGGTCAACGCCACCATCGCCGGCGTTACCGGGACCCCCAGATTCACCTCCAGCCACCGGTAAACGAACGAGACGACCTCCAGCAGCACCGTGTCGCCAACGCCGAACGACAGCAGGCAGATCGCCGCTGCGACTTGTCCCAGAATCTTGACGATCGGACTGATGCCGCGGATGTCGTCGATCAGGCCCAGCAGCGTGATGACGGTGATACCGACGACAATCGGCCCCGGCACCGACAGCTTCCCCTCGACGCCGGGCACGTGGATGTCGCTGAAGAGCTGGCCGAGTCCCAGTGCCGTGACAAGGCCGACGAAGACCGCGATGCCGCCGAGATACGCGACGGGGCGGCGGTGCAGCTTGCGTCCGCCGTCGCCGTCGGGCCGGTCGACGATGTTCCGCGTCACCGCCAGCCATCGCATGACCGGCGTCGCGAGGTAGGCCACGACGAAGCCGAGGCAGAAGACGATCACATACGGCGCCAAAACCTGGTCGTACGTCAACTCAGCGGGCGTTGGCCGGGCCTGGAGCAACTCGAGCGTCTCGAGCGGATTAAGCGTCAGCGTCTCTCGCGGGACGAGGCCGGTTTCCGGTAGTAATTCGATGTCCGCACCCATCCTGGCGGTCCCCTCGGGAGGAAGGGTCGCTGCTGCTTCGGGACGAGTCGTCGGTGAATCCTGCAACGTCCTCAATGTATCGGGCAAAGATGGACGTCGCGCGAGCAGCGACACTATCGGGCCAGACGAGCCCGGCGGTCGGCGACGATGGCCTCGATGATCGCGTCGAGGTCGTGGCGTCGCTCGAAGCCGACGGTCGACTGGATTCGGCTCAGATCGGGCACGCGGCGGGGCACGTCCTCGAAACGCTGGCCATAGATGGTCTCGTACGGCACGAGCTTCACTTGGCCCGAGCCGGCTTGGGCGACGACGCGGTGGGCCAGGTCCTTGATCGACACCTCCTCGTCGCTGCCGACGTTGAAGACGCGGCCGACGGCTTCGGGTGAATCGGCCAAAGCCACCAGGGCCCGCACGACGTCCTCGACGTGGCAGAAGCACCGAGTCTGCTCACCATCGCCGGCGACGAGGAGCGTCTCGTTCTTCAAAGCGGCTTCGGCAAAGCGGGGCAGCACCATGCCGTACATGCCGATCTGCCGCGGGCCCACCGTGTTGAACAGCCGCACCACGACCGCCGGCAACTGGAACTGCTTGTGGTAAGCGAGGGCCAGGAATTCATCGATGCCCTTGGCGTAGGCGTAGCACCAGCGGGCGTGAACGGTGGGGCCGATCGCGATGTCGTCGTCTTCGCTGAACGGCACGCGGGTGCCCTTGCCGTAGACCTCGCTGCTGGACGTCACGAGCACCGGCTTGCCCCAGCGGCTGCACGCTTCGAGCACGACCTCCGTGCCGTGGACGATGGAGCTAATCGTCCGCACCGGCTCGTCAGCGATGAGCTGCACGCCTACTGCGGCGGCGAGGTGGAAGACGTAGTCGCAGTCGCTAACCGCCTGACTGACGGTCTGCCGATCCTCAACGCTGCCGCGGATGAGGCTGAAGCGGTCGCGTCGCTCGGGGTGGTCCAGCAGCGGCTGGATGTTTTCGAGCGAGCCGGTGGAGAAGTCATCGAGCGCCACGACGCTGTGACCGGCGGCGAGAAGGTGTTCGGCGAGGTGGCTTCCGATGAAGCCCGCGCCGCCGGTGATCAGGAACCGCATACGACAAATCTACGCGTTGCGCCGCGGCGGCCGCCGAAGAGTTGCCCGGCGGTGGCGGCGAGGACCCCGGCGCTCCACGTGGAGCGCGCGAATCGTCCATTGGCCACGCCGGCGGGGGGTCGGTTGGCTTGACGCGCTCCACGTGGAGCGCCGGCGGCGGTCGTGGATGTTCAGCTCTTGGTCGAAACCACTCCGTCGGCGTAGGGAGTTCGTGCAAATTCGGCGGCCAAAGGTCCAGTCGGCGTTCGGTTTTCGCACGCCCGCGACGCCGAGCGTGCTGCGTCATTCTGTCGAACCTGATGCCTCCTCGCCCTCCGTGCTGATCTACCAGGTTCCTGAGCCGCGGACCCTCGGTCCGCCGGTCTGACGGGCT
>CAYMAS010000011.1:67204-97097 GCA_964388485.1 uncultured Tepidisphaerales bacterium
GGGAGCGGCCGCATACCGGAAGCCGGACCTTGAAGCGTAAGCAAGTCGCCGGGAAACGGAGCACTCTTGAGTGAGCCAGGGAACTCGTCAGACCGGCGGACCGTGGGTCCGCGGCTCAGAGATCGTCGAGCTACTCCACCCCCGTCGGTGCCGGCGCCGGCACCAGGGGACCGTCCGGCCGAGGAGGGTCAGCGACGCGGACGTGTTCGCTCCAGAAGGCGTCGAAGCTCTGCGTGATGCCGAACATCCGCGACCGCTCGATGCTCGCCGACCGCATCTCGCGAAGGCGACGCGGATCGTCCACCAGCTCGCTGATCGTCCGGGCCCATAGCGACGCATGCTGGTCGTTGCTCGCAGGCAACACCAGACCCGTTTGCTTGTCGATGATCGTCTCCTTCGGCCCGCCCTCGGGACTCACCAGGCACGGCAACCCACACGCTTGCGCCTCCATCACGACCTGCCCCAGCGTGTCCGTTCGTGACGGGAAGACGAACAAGTCGCTCGTCGCATACAGGCCTGGCAGCGTCGAATCATCGCAGAATCCCGGGAAGTAGGCTGGCATCCCCGCGAGCCGATCCTTCATCTTCTGCCGATAGGGCCCGTCGCCCGCGATCACCAGGCAGACGTCCCGCCGCCGCTCGCAGACCTTCTCGAACGCGTCCGCCAACAAGGGCAGGTTCTTCTCGACGCTCACCCGACCCGCGTACAGCAGCACGTGCGGCGTCTCGGAACGGTCGACCCCCGCCTCAGCCAACAGCCGTTCGCTGCGGGCTTCGGGCGTGAACTTCGTCAGGTTGATCCCAGGCCGGATCGTGCGGATCTGCTCGTCCCTCACGCCCAGGTCGTGCAGCTTGAACGTGTACGCACTCGACCGGCTGAAGACCGTGCGAGGCACCTTGTAGAAGAGCTTCATCACCTGCGCGACGTTGCCCGCCTGCCGGTGGTCGCCCGTGAGCTTCTCGATGTAAGCCGGAAAATCCGTGTGATACGTCGCCAGCACCGGCACCCGCAGCATCGACGCGGCCAGCAACCCGATCAGGCCCATCGGCCCGGGCGTGCTGACGTGAATCGCGTCGTACTGCTCGCGATCACAAAGGTCGAGCACCTCCAGGATCGGCGGAATGTTGACCTTCAGCTCGTCGTACAGCGGCATCGGCCGACTCACCAGCGGCTCGAAGTTCCGCCGGAACGGCGCCTCGTCGCGGTCGTACCTGACGTCCTCCTTCGGCACCGACGTCATCACCGTCAGCGACTTGCCCTCGTTCGTCGCAATGCGGCCCATGTCGCGGATGAACCGCGCGACGCCGTTGATGTCGTCGAACGTGTCGGTGAACAGGGCGATCTTCAGCTTGTCGCCACGCCGACGCACGTCCTGCCGGGTCAGAGCGGGAAGCAGGCTTCGCTCCTTGTTCTGGTGGAACAGGGCGAAGTAGTAAGGCGCCAGGACGAACTGCTGAGCCAACGCCGCCCCGACCGCATCGCCCAGCGCCACGAGACTCGCACGCTCGATGCCCATCTTGAACGCGTCGGCGATGCCGCCCGAGACGTCGCGATTGACGCCGTGGACGAACCGCATCATCTCGTCGTGATTCCCCAGCGGCGGCAGACCCTTTTCCAGCTCCGCGACCAGCTCCGGATGCTCCGGCAGACGCTTGCGGACGGAGTCGATGAACAGATTCTTGAGCAGACCGCTCGTCTGAATCTGCGGCGGCTCGCGACGCAGCCGCATGCCGACCTTCTTGGTGATCTTCTTGATCTTGCCCCGGGCCGCGAGGTAGACGAGCTGCAGCTTGCCCGGCTTCGTCCGCTCGCCGACGATCGCCTGCAACAGCGTCACCGGCAGGTTGGCGGAGTTGCCCGGCTTGCTCAGCAGGGAGCGTGTGTAGTACCGCACCGCCACGCCCCAGAACGTGTGCGCAAGCTTGGCACTCGAACCCGATTCACCCGCCGCCCTCGTCAGGCCGAGCCGGATCGCCAGCAACGCGTCGTCGGGCGTGCGGACGTTCGCCGGGAACTCGGTCCACGTCCGGCCGACGTTCAGCAGGCCATGGTCGTCACTGCCTGCCGTCCGGCCCTTCTTCCAAGGCTCGGGCCAACGCGGCTTGAGATGGTGGACCTGGCTCAGCCGCTCGATTTCCTTCTGGTCCAGCTTGTCCAGCAACGGCTCGAAAGCGTCACGGTGCAGCGAGCTGTGCGCACCGTTGAGGCATTCGAACGTCTTAAAGAGCAGGAGCAGCCGTTCGAGGTGCCAGCGTTCGAGCTTGTCGTTCTGCCGATAGATCGGGTGGGCGACGCTGTGGCTCAGGCCGTGCGTCTCGAAGTACTGAGCGACGTCGTAGATGCTCGGAGCGAGTCGCTGCAGGTCGTCGTGCTGCTGGCGGGTGATGCCGTAGACGAGGACGTGCATCTTGCAGCCGTCCTCGGGGAACCAGCAGGTCAACTCCTCGCCGACGAAGACACCCGGCAGGTTCGTGATCGTCTCGACGCCGCTGATGGAGTCGTGGTCGGTGATGGTGACGAGGTCCATGCCGCGGCGGATCGCTTGGGCGTAGACGTCGGCGGGCCGGCTGTACGACTCGGGGCACCCGATCATGTTCAGCGCCGCCTCGCCTGTCTTGTTGGAGGCGTCGCTGTGGCAGTGGAGGTCGGCCCGGACGGTGCCGCTCGTCCGGCCGCTGGTGAGCGTCGAGGCGACCTCGCCGAGGGCATCGAGCAACGGCGACCCTGCCGGATCGGCCAGGGAGTTGAGCGGGTCACTTGAAGGCGATGCCATGGGTGGTGGTTCGAGCGTATTGCCGCTCTGCATAAAGCGTAACACGTCATGGTGCAGCGACAACGCATTAACTCAAAGCACATGCGGACACGGCGCTGGCTCGGGTTCGATGCGTCTTGATGGTTTTGAGGTATCCGCGGAGCTTGCTCCGCAACTACCCAGACAGCTCATCCTCGATACGCCAGTCGGTCCAAGGTCGAACCCGCTCGGCCGGTGTCGACGACCTCCGTCACCACCGGCAGCGCCGTCTCGACGTCGTCCGCTGCCCCGGCAACCACGAGGGCGGCGGCGGCGTTGAGGAGGATCGCGTCACGTGCCGGGCCCGGCTCACCGTCGAATACCCGGCGGATCATCGCGGCACTTTCGGCCGGCGAATCGGCCTGCAGGTCGGCGACGCTGCCGGTCAGGCCCAGCGGCGACGGGTCGAACGTCCACGTCGTCACGCTTCCGTCGCGGACCTCGCTGACGCGGGTCGGCGAGACGCATGACAGGTCGTCCTGGCCGTCATCACTGTGAACGACCCACGCCCGGTCGCTGCCGAGTCGCAGCAGGGCGTTTGCCAGCAGCTCCGAATGTTCCGGCTTCGCGACGCCCAGGAGTTGCCGACGGACGCCTGCCGGGTTCGTCAGCGGGCCCAGGAGGTTGAAGACGGTCGGCACGCCCAGCGCCTGGCGGATCGGCGCCACGTGCTTCATCGCCGGGTGGTGGTTGCGTGCGAAGGCGAAGGCGATGCCGCAGCGATTGAGTTGTTCCTTGGGATCTTTGTCGAGCCGGACGCCCAGGGTTTCGAGCACGTCGGCCGATCCGGTTTTGGAGGAGGCGGCGCGGTTGCCGTGTTTCACGACGCGAACGCCCGCCGCCGCGGCGACGAGGGCGGCGGCGGTGGAGACGTTGAACGTGCCGCTACCCGTTCCGCCGGTGCCGCAGGTGTCGATGAGGTCGGACGCGTCGCCGACGTCGATCGGCAGCGAGTGCTGTCTCATCACCGTGGCAGCCGCGGCGAGTTCGTCGGCGGTGACGCCTTTGCCCTGCAGCGCGACGAGAAACCCGCTAACCACCACCGGGTCGGCGTCGCCTGAGAAGACGCAGGCGAATGCCTCCCGCGCCGCGTCCGGTTCGAGGTCATCTTCGGAGAGTAGCTGTTGGAGGACGGTCTTGAGCATCACCCCATGATTGTCGCGTCTACCAGAAGAAGTCGCTAATCCAGCACGCTCGCACCGCGCGTCGCCCGCGTGACGAACGGGAGCGTGTCGACGCCGAAGCGCTCCTTCGCCGCCTTCGCAAGGGCGGCGACGGCTGCGTCCGCAGCATCGGCGTGGCACAGCGTGACCGTGCAGCCGCCGAAGCCGCCGCCGGTCATGCGGCTGCCATAGACGCCGTCCACCTCGCGAGCCGCCTCGACCAACGCGTCCAGCTCCGGCGTGCTGACCTCGTAATCCTTCGACAGGCTCTCGTGGCTCGCGTACATCAGCTGACCCGCCTCGGCGTAGTCGCCGGCTCGCAAAGCATCAGCAAAGGCGAGGCAGCGGCCGTTCTCCGTCGTGCCGTGACGAGCCCGGCGGAACAACTCGTCGCCCAGATCGTCCTTGATTGCCTCGACCTGATCGAGCGTCGCGTCCCGCAGCGTCGGCACGTCCAGCTTCTTCGCGACCGCCTCGCAAGCCCCACGTCGCTCGGCATACTCGCCGCCGCTGAGCTCGTGCTCCACTTTGCTGTCGCAGATGACGACCGCCACCTCGTCGCCCGGCAGCGGCACGTGCGTCTGCTCCATCGACCGGCAATCGAGCAGCATCGCGTGGTCTTCCAAACCCCCGGCGACGATCATCATGTCCATGATCCCAACCGGAACGCCGCCATACTCGGTCTCGGCCCGCTGGCAGAGCTTGGCGATCTCGACAGTCGTCATCGTCCCGCCCGACAGGTGCAACATCAGCCGCGTCATGCCGACTTCGAGGGCGGCACTGCTGCTGAGACCCGCACCGACCGGCAGGCTGCTCATGAGGTAGATCTCGGCACCGCTGAGCACCTCGCCCCGCTCGCGAAGCAGAGCGACAGGGCCCCGCAGGTAGTTCGTCCACTTCGGCTCACCCTTGCCGGTCTCGACGGTGAAGGTCGTAATCGGCGTGCCGATTTCGGCGTCGCTGGCGACGTGGATTTGCTCGTCGTTGCGGCGGCGGTAGGCGAAGGTGATCCGCGGCTCGATCGCCATCGGAAAGACGAAGCCTTCCTGGTAATCCGTGTGCTCGCCGATGAGATTGACCCGGCCGGGCGAGTTGACGACGTGAATCGGTGCGTCGTTTGCGAGATCGCCGTCGCCGTCGTCTGCCCCGAAGAGCTCCATGAACTTGGTGCGAAGCGAGGCGAACTGCGGGTCGTTGCCGCTGCCGGGCTGAGCGTAACGGTCGGCGGGTTCGCTTGTCATGCCGGCAGGTTATGGCGGCGGTTTGACTCGGGACCGAAGCGGGGCACCATCGGCCGATGCCCGCAAGCGATCTGGCCGGCCGATTCATCGTGCTCGACGGCGGCGAAGGGTGCGGCAAGAGCACGCAGATGAAACGCCTCGCCAGCGGCTTCTCCGTCGTGGAGCCGCTGGTGCTTCGTGATCCCGGCACCACGGCAACGGGCGAACGCATCCGCGATCTGCTGCTCGACCCGCAGAGCAACGTGGCGATGCGGTCGGAAATGCTGCTCTACATGGCGGCAAGGGCTCAGCTCGTGCAGGAACTCGTACGACCTGCGATCGATTCGGGCCGACTGGTGCTGTGCGACCGTTTCGTCAGTTCCACGCTCGCCTACCAGCTCGGCGGCGACGGCCTGACGTTCGACGAGATCGAGCAGACGGCGTCCGTTGCCACGGGTGGGTGTTTGCCGGACCTGACGATCATCCTCGACGTGCCGACGGAGGTCGCTCAGGCACGTGTTGTGCCGAAGTACCGCTCGCTTTTTGGCGACGCGTCGGCCGACGGGGACAAGGACCGCATCGAGCGTCGCCCAGAGTCGTACCACCGGCAGGTTCGGCAGAACTTCCTCGATCTTGCCGAGCGTCGGCCCGAGCGGCATGCGGTGGTTGATGCGAGCGCGACGGTTGACGTTGTGGCCGAGCGGGTACGGGCAGCGATTGCCGAGCGACTTAGCGGCTGACAGATCGGCGGCAAGGCGTTCTAATGGTGGCCATGCACCGCCTCGTCCGCATGTCGAAGGTTCTGCCGATCCTCATCCTCTTCACCGGCCTAGCCGGTTGCGTGTCGGATCAGCAGGTCATTGCTCAGGCCAACGATGTTCACAACGACCTGGAGCCGGCGGTCTTGACGGATCCGACGCTCGACGCTTATGTCCAGGAAGTCGGCGATAAGATCGTCGAAGCCGCCCAGGACATGTACGAGGCGGGCGAGCTGGGTGACTATGACGTCGAGCCGTGGATGTTCGAAGACATCGAGTTCCACTTCGTCGCCTCGCCCGTGACGAACGCCTTCACGACCGGCGGCAAGCACGTCTACATGTACACGGGCCTGTTCGAGAACGCAGAGACGGAAGACGCGTTCGCGGCCGTCGTGGCGCACGAATTTGGGCACATCATCGGTCGGCACGTGCACGAGTCGATGGGCAACCAGTACAAGCTCCTGGGCGCCGCCGCGTTGGCCGGTGGGGCGGCGGCATTGCTGAGCGAGGATGGAAATCGCACGCAAAACGCGACAACCTTCGGCACGCTCGCCCTCACGGGCGGACAGCTCGCGAACCTGCAGTTCGGCCGTGAAAACGAGCGAGAGGCGGACGAGCTCGGCTTCGACTTCTACGTCCGCGCCGGCTACGACCCGCAGAAGTTCAAGGACTTCTTCGAGGCCATGATCGCCGAGCAGGCCAAAGCCGGCGGTGGCGGAGGCGGCGGCATCCAGGGCTACTTCAGCTCTCACCCGCAGCTTCAGGAACGCGTCAACACGGCAGAGCAGATGGCCGAGCAGGTCGATCCGACGCTCGTCGAGGCGAACGACGACGAGCCGCCGGTGGCGGATTCGCGTCGCTACGCCGAGCTCCAGGAGCGAAGCCGGCCCATCACCCGCGAAGCCGCCGAAGCCGCCACGTCCGGTCGATCCGCCGCTATGGAGAAGGCCATGAGCATCCTCGCCGCCTTCCCCGCGTGCGTCGGCGGGCCCAGCGACAACATCCCGCCCGGCTCGCAGAAGTCCTCCGTCCGCCGACGCAACTAAGTCACACCGTGAAGTCACGCAACTAGGGGATCGGCGGCGAACCACGGCCGGGCTACGGTGCCGGTTCCCTATGTCACGCGACGGCCAACAACGCATTCAAAAAGTCCTCGCCGCCGCTGGCGTGGCGTCGCGGCGAGCGTGCGAGGAACTCGTCACCACCGGCCGCGTCAGCGTCGATGGCGTCACCTCGACCAAGTTGCCGTGGCTGATCGATCCGGCAACGGCAGACATCGTCGTCGATGGCGAGAGGATCAAGACGAGCAAGCCCCGCGGTGCCAGCCGCAGCGAACCTCGGCACGCGTACATCCTGCTCAACAAGCCGATCCACGTCGTCTGCACGAACGTCGCCCAGCACTCGCAAGGCTTCGAGCAGACCCGCGCGATCGACCTGCTGCCCCGCGAGTTCCGCCGCCGCGTCTGGCCCGTCGGCCGACTCGACGCCACCAGCCGCGGCCTCTTGCTGCTCACCGACGACGGCGACCTCACGCACCGCCTGACGCACCCGTCCTTCGGCGTCGCCAAAACCTACCGCATTGTCTGCGACGGCATGGTCACGCCCGACGTCGCCGACAAGCTCGGCGACGGCATCTTCCTCGTTGACCGCGAAACCCAACGCGGCAGCAAGACCGCACCCGCCGCGCTCAAGATCGTCCGCCGCGACCGCGAGCGGAGCATTCTGGAGCTCACCATCAAAGAAGGCCGCAACCGGCAGCTCCGCCGCATGCTCGCGGCGGTGGGGCACAAGGTCCGAGATCTCCGCCGCACGAGGATCGGGCCGCTGCAAATGCGGGAGTTGCCCGAGGGTTCGAGTCGACCACTGTCGCGCAGCGAGCTGTCCGCTCTGCGATCCGCGGTTGGTCTTCGCCACGAAGCACAACGTTGAAAAAGCGTGGTCGCGGGTCACGCACGATGCAGGCTGCACGCGTCGTTGCAGCATCGCGTAGCGGACGTCAGGAGATGCCGCGTGCCTCCAGTTCCCGAACTTCCTGCCGCCACTTCTCGCGGTCACTCGCGGAGACGCCGTCCGGCAGCAGGCTCCGGCGGGTCGTGTTGAGCAACGCCTGCAGCGTCTGGTATCGACGCGTCGGCCCGATGGCGGGCGGCAGGTAGTCGTCGAACACGAGGCGCACCGCGTCGAGATCGAGTAAGCCGTCGCGCGCCGCCTTCGCCTTGAGCTGACTCCGCAAAGATCCAAACGCCGCGGCACTCGTGGCGGCGACGTCCGGCTCCAGACGCTTCGCCGCCTCCAGGGCATCGCCCTCCACCCGGCCGTCGATCATCCAGCGAATGAACGCCAGCCGGTCGTCGCCCGTCGGGTCGAGCACGGGCAGGATCAAGTCGCCCGCACGACCGGGCCGGCGAATGTCCGGGCTGAGCAGGTGAATCCTCGCCGTCATCAGCAGCCACGTCACGCGGCCCTTCAACGCCGGGTCACTCATCATCTGCTGCACCTTGCCCGTCAGCCGCCGCTCCGTCTCGTGTTGCCCCGCCCCCACGCCGCCGAACGCCGTGTCGGCCTCGTCGACGAAGATCACGACGCGGCCCAGGCTGCCAAGCACGCGTCGCAGCCGCTCGAAGAGCACGTCGGTCTGGCCGTACCACTGGCTGCGGAGGTTCTTGAGCGTCAGCACCGGCAGGCCCAGCTCGCCGGCGACGGCCTCGAAGATGAACGTCTTGCCCGCCCCGATCGGCCCGGCCACCGCGGCCCCGCCCAGGGCGTCGTCGCCGCTGCTCTTGATCCGCGGGATGAACTCGCGACCGAGAAACTCGCGCAGTCGCGTGTTGCCTACGACGTCGCCCAAGGTGTGCGTCGGCCGCTTGAACTCGACGACGTCTTCGCCCAATTCTGCACCGACGTACCGCTCGACGGCTTCGACGACGTCGTCCGGTTGCGGGCGCCGATCGTCGTGCTCGGCACGACGCAGGAGCTGACGCAGGGCCTGCGTCCCTAGGCCCGCAGTCGCTAGGGCGAGTTCGTCAAGTTTGGGGTCAGGAGTCGCCCGCGTAGGCGACGGTGACTCCGGAAGCTCTGCTGCAGGGGCAACTCCTGAACCTTTCTGCGTGAAGAGAAAGTGCCTGCGTCGGTCGACGTCCGGCGCGGGCACCTCGATGTCGATGATCTGCGGCAGCGACGTGACGAGCCGACTGACGCCGCCGCGGGATTCGCTGACCATCACGACGCTGTCACGGGCCTCTTGGAACGCTGCGTCGCCGAACCAGTCGCGGAGAATAGAGACGCGGTGCCGATCCGCGGGGTTGAGCCGGCTCGCGTCGTCGCCGCTGTTGGGCAGGAGCAGGTCCGCGGCCTCGATCCAGACCAGCAGCGAGTCGCCGTAGATTGGTCGGCCGTCGGCGTGCGTGGAGCGTCGCATCACGCACAGCTGCCGAAGGAACTCGAGCGCGACGGTCGGTGCACCGGCGGAGTCGCGGACCAGTCGATCGAACTCCCGCTCGTGCGCCTCCTTCGCCCTGGCCACCCCGCGATCGACCAGTGCCTGCAGCGTTACTTCCGCGGGATCGGCCCCCGACTTCCACGCCACCCACGCCCGCCGCAGGTCCGCCAGCTTGTTCGGCGGCACGAGGCGGATCGGGCCGTTGAGCTCGCAGACGAGTTGCGTGACGCCGTCGACGCTGCACCGCTTCAGGAGAAAGTCGACCAGCGGCACGTAGCGGCCGTCGTGGTGGTACAGGTCATGCGTCGCCCCGTGCAGCAGCACCGACCGGGACTGGCCGCTGTTGAGCGTTCGGGTCAGCGAGCTGAACCAGTCGTAGCCGGGGTCGTGCACGGGGCGAGTCTACTGCAGAGCCTGCGGCCGCATGACCGGTATCTGTGAGCCGCGGACCCACGGTCCGCCGGTCTGACGAGACGATTTGCTGCAGCACGACTCGCTTTCCGTCAGAGCGTTCACCTCGCGAGGAGAACCATCTTAGCGGAAGGTCGATGTGCTGCAGACAGGAGACTCGTCAGACCGGCGGACCGTGGGTCCGCGGCTCTGGAATCAACTCTGATGAACCACGACGTGGACACCGAAGCGGTCCAGTTCGACTTGGCTGCCGTCGACTGCTTCGAAGGCAACGGGTGCTTCGGCGTTGTTGAAGTAGAACCAAAGCTGCTCGTTTGGCTTTTCCCGAATGACCAGCTCCACCGACGCCGGCAGGTCCGCCGGTCGCAGCCGGGGCAGGTCGGCGACAAGGTCGCGGAGCAGCGGTGCGAGGACCGGCTCGTGCAGGTAGGTGCCGACGTAGACCGCCCGACCCTTGCCGACGTGCCGCATCGTGACCGCTGCGGCACCGGGAGCGGGGCCGTCCTGCCACGTCGCCAGAGGCTCAGCCGTCGTCGGATCGAGCGTTTCATACCACCTTGCGGCGGGTTGGTCGTGGCCGGTCATCGTCATCGTCCGTGAGCCCTTCTTGAGCGGGCCGTACTCGACCACCTTCACGCCGCACAGCTCCGCCAACACACCGGGCGGCGTTTCGGCGACGATGTTGTTGTCCAGGTCACGCGTTGCGGTGCGGGCTCCGACGATAAGCAGGCCGCCAGCTTCGACCCACTGCGTCAGCTTCGTCGCCCAAGCGGGATCGAACATCGCCCAGTGCGGCACAACGTAGACGCCGACGCGGTCGAGGTCGTCCTCCGGATGCACGCAGCCGGGCGCAAACCCGGCGGCACTGAGAGCGGCGTGAGCTTTGGCGGCGACATCGTCGGGGTCCGGCAGGTCGAGCGTGTAAGCCGCGTGCGCGTCGCGAATGTCCGTGCTGCACGATGCGACGGCCGCGTCGATGGCGACGGTGCTGCCGAGCAGGCGATCCTTCAGCTTTGCTACGTCTTCACCAACGCGAGCGACTTCGTCGTACCGCCGCCGGCCGATGTTGTCGTGGTCGATGATGCCGAGCCAGTACTGCTCGGCCCCCGTCCTGCATGTTCGCCAGCGGAAGTAGAGCAAACTGTCGCAGCCGCGGGCGATGGTGCGGAGCGACATCTGCCGCATCTCGTCCGGCAGCGGTTGCTCGAGCATGTAGTCGGGCTGTCCGCCGCTGCCCGATTGGTGTTCCGGGACGATGAAGTTGCCCGCCATGCCGCGACAGCGGTCGGCGTTGAAGGCGTGATCGAGGTGCCGGCTCTCGGTCTCGAAGAACATCGGGTAGACGTCCCAGCCGAGCACGTCGAGGTCCTTTGTGAATTGGCCTCGGTAGTCGATGTGCTTGAACAGGCCGTTGTGGGTGATCCACCAGTTCGCGTTGGTTTCCCGTAGAATCTTCACCTGATCCGCCTGGAATGTCGTGACGAGGTCGCCCAGGAAGCGGAAGTAGGCCAGCCGGTGGGCCGGGTTCAGGTAAGTGGGCGTGTCCATGATCGGCAGCGTGACGTCCTCGAACGCGTCGAACGTCTGACTCCAGAACGCGGTGCCCCAGCGACGGTTGAGCGTGTCGATGTCGCCGTAGGTTTGCTCGCACCAGCGTTGGAAGGCGACGAGCGCCGCCGGGCTGTAGTCGTCATCGATGTGGCAGTGGAACTCGTTGTCGGTCTGCCAGCCGATGACGTGCGGGTCGCTCTTCCAATGCTCAGCCATGACCTGCGTGATGTCGCGGCTGGCCTGCTGGAAGCCCTCGTGCGCGTGCGACACGTGCTGCCGGGAGCCGTGAGTCATCGGCACGTTCTTGGCGTTGATGCGGACCATGTCCGGCATTTGCTTGAGCAACCAACGCGGCGGCGTTGCGGTGGGGGTGCAGAGGATCGTGTCGATGCCGTGCTCGCCGAGTCGTGCGATCGTGTCGTCGAAGAGCGAGAAGTCGTACGTGCCGGGCCTGGGCTCGATGACGTTCCATGCGAACTCGGCCATTCGGACGACGTTCATGCCGGCGTCGGCCATGCGTTTGGCGTCATCTCGGCGGGTGGCCTCGTCCCAGTGTTCCGGGTAAAAGCAGACGCCGAAGTGGAACCGGTCGAACATCGACGGCCGGCGGTGGGAGAGGGGGCGAGCGGTGTCTGGCATGCCGAGGTTTTAGCCCTCGTCGCGAATGATCGGGCGATAGAGTGTGTCGCGCTCGACAGGCTCGCGGCCGGCGTCGCGGATGGTGCGGGCGAGGGTGTCGACGTGCATCTCCTGCCGCTGGGTGCCGCCGCCGTTTTGGCGTTTGGTGATGTCGTACCAGACGACGGTGCCATCAAGGTCGTCGCAGCCGTAGCGGATCGCGACCTGGGAGAGGCCGATGGACTGCATGATCCAGAACGCTTTGATGTGAGCAATGTTGTTGCACATCAAGCGGGCCAACGCGAGCGTGCGGAGGTCGGTCAGGCCAGTCGGACCCGGCAGGTGGCCCAGCTCACTGTGCTCGGGGATGAACGACAATGGGATGACGCAGTTGAAGCAACTCTTGGCCTGCTGATCAATCGCATCGGCCGTTTGCTGACTCGTCGGCGGCACGTCCGGGTCGAGGCCCATCGACTGGAGCGATGCGGCCTGATGTTCGCGGAGCTTGATGAGGTGCTGGACCCGCTCGTCGGCACCTTCGAGGTGGCCGTAGAGCATCGTCGCATTGCTGAACAGGCCGGTGTCGTGGGCGGCACGGTGGACGGCGAACCACTTGTCTTCGCGGACCTTGCCTTTGAAGGCCTCGTCATGCACACGGTCATCGAAGATTTCCGCACCGCCACCCGGCAGGCTGCCGAGGCCGGCATCGCGGAGTTTGGCGAGCACCTGCGGAATCGAGAGCCGGCTGATCCGACTGAAGTGGACGATCTCGATCGCCGTGAACGCCTTGACGTGCAGACCCGGAGCCGCAGCCTTGATGCCTTGGAGGAAGCTCAGGTAGTAGTCGAGCTTGTGCCACGGGTGCAGCCCGCCGACGATGTGGACTTCGGTCGCACCGTCGTCCCACGCCTTTTTGGCCGTTGCGACGATCTGGTCGACCGGCATCTCGTAGGCTCCGGCTTCGCCGCGCTTGCGGTAGAAGCTGCAGAACTTGCACGACAGGGCGCAGACATTCGTATAGTTGATGTGCCGATTTCGGTTGAAGAACACCCTGTCGCCGTGCAGCCGCTCCTTCACCGCGTTGGCGAGCCGTCCGACGCCATGAAGGTCTCGCGTCGTCGCCAGCAGGCGGCCGTCGTCGAAGCTCAGCGGCACGCCCTCGCGCACTTTGGCGGCGATTGGCTTGAGCAGCGGATCGCTCACTCGATACCGATCAATAGCCGGTGCCGAGGTCGTAGAGCCAACAGCTTGAGGAGTCGCGAGCACCCCGCACTATAAACCACCTTCGCCACGGAACCGGCGAGGGTCAGTTGGTTTCGTCGGAACTGAAACGGCCGAAGGTCAGGGGATGTTCTCTTCGACGTCGGCGCCGATATCGGCCTCGCCGATGCCGACAGGACTGTCGCCGGTCGTGATGCCGTCGCCGGGCGGGCGGGTGTCGTCGAGCGACGACGCTTCCTGCCGGATCGGCCCGCTGTTGCCGCCGAGGGAGGGCGGGGCCGCCGGCTCGAAGACGGCCAGTCGCTTGCCGGAGCGGTCGTAGGCCCGTGTTTCGGCATCGCCATCCACGATGTAGTTGATGATGAAGACGAGTTGTCCCGTCGAGGCATTGACCGTTTCGACGCTGGTCACTTCCGCCTGCTCCGGAAGCTCTTCAACGACCTGCAACCGGATGTCGGCCGGCAGGGCGCCGAAGCTGGCGTTCATGGTGCCAAGAGGCATCGGCTCTTCGAGCATCACCTCTTCGTCATTGTTGCTGCAGCCGGTGATACCGATCACGGCAGCGGCCACTGCCGCGAGGGGGATTAAGAATCGTGCGGGCTTGGACATGCACCCGTCTTAGCGCGTTCGCGGCATCCTGACTAGGGGTAATCTACGCTCAGGCGGCCTTTGCTAATGCCGTCGCGGCATGAGCGCGCAGCCGGCTGCGGTCCTCCCACACGTTCTGGGCTCGCCGCAGGTAGCGATCCAGCGTAACCGGATCCTCCTGCTCACGCATCGAAAGTCGTGTCTGCTCACGCAAAGCCTGCAGGAACCGGAACGCCACCGCGTCCTGGCCGACGTGGATGTTGATCGACGTCAGCTGGTAAGCCGCCTTGTACATTGCCACGCCTTTGCACTTGGCAAACGCCTGCGCCAGCCACTCTCCTGCGGCGGCACGATGCTTGAGGACACGCGTCGGCTTGGCGTGCATCTGCTCGTGCAGCCGGGCCCGTCGCAGCTCGTAGTTGCCGAGTCGCAGCAGCTCCAGACTACGCCGCACGGGAGCGGCTTCATAGAGAACGCGGCTCGTCGCGATGGCCAGCTCGTAGCCGATCAATGCCTCCTTGTGCGACCGATTCCAGGAAAAGAAGCTCAACTGCGGCTCGCCGCCGGTGCGTTCGAAGGCCACCAGACCACGATGCCCGGCCGCCTGCGTGATCTTGCCCCGCGTCGCTGGATCGATCCGATATGCTGCTCGACTCGCACCACGTTCGTCGACCGTTGACACGCCGCGATCCGGATCGTCGAAGTAGTTCGGGTCGTTCGTCGCGAAGTAGCACTCGGTGCAGATCGACAAGCCTGCGAGGTTGTAATCTACAAAGTCATCCGCCGCTGAGCCGCCTTGGCGATAAATCGGCAGGTCGAAGAGGTCGACGTCCGTCTCGATTTTGCCCGCCCGAAGCTGGAAACTCTCCACCGGTACGCCGAACGAGTGGTACGGGCACGACAGGTCACGCTTGAGCAGAGCCGAGCAGCCTTGGACGAGCTTGGACCGCCCTTTGCCGCCGGCCCGCTTGGTTCGCATCGACGCGGCTTCGTTGTGGAAGTTGATGGCGTTCGTGAACGTCCCGCGGATGCCGGAGCAGGTCAACGGCCGCTTGAGAATGCCGAAGACGTCCAGCTCCTTGAGCCGCCGCTCGTCCCGTGCCGCCAGATCTGCCGGGGCAACGAGCAGGATGGCCGTCGCGGCGGTGTCCGGGTGGCGCGACAGAATGCGGGTCGTTTGACCCAGATCGAGTCCGGGCATCGCGTGGTCGATCAGCAGAACGCCAGGCTTGTGCTTCTTGGCCTCCTCGATGACCTGCGACGGGTTGGTTACGACCTCCACCGTGGCTCCCGAGTTGCCGAGCACGGTCTGCAACGCCGCCGTTTCCGAAGCATTGGCTTCGGCGATGAGCAGGGTTTGCCCGCTGAGAGCGTCGGCGGGCGACGGAGTAGTAGTGGCGGAGGCGGGCACGTTCTCTATGTCGATCTGATGTGGGAGCGGCTTGAGGCGCAGAACACGCGCGGCGCCGGACCTGTCACGTTGGCAGGCTTTGGAACATGGTGCTGCCACCGAGATCACGCTGCAACGGTCTAAGACGGGTTGGAGCGGCGTGAGGCCGGCACGGGTTCCGGCACGAGCTTTGTTGAAGGTGAACCGTCAACGCCTGGCAAACTGCTGGACGCGGACCTCTACAACGACTTCAACCTGTAAAGGAACCACAACGACATGGCCAAGATCATCGGAATCGACCTGGGCACGACCAACAGCGTGGTCAGCGTCATGGAGGGCGATCAGCCCAAGGTGCTCATTAACCCGCGCGGCAACCGGATCACCCCGTCCGTCGTCGCCTTCAACGACAAGGGCGAACGCCTCGTCGGCGAGCCGGCCCGCAACCAGCAGGTCACGAATCCCAAGAACACCGTCTTCAGCGTCAAGCGGTTCATGGGCCGTCGGCACAACGAGATCGAGGCGGAAGAAAAGACCGTCCCGTACGAGGTCACCGGCAACGACGACGAGTACGTGAAGATCAAGGTCCGCGACGAGATCTTCACGCCTGAACAGGTTTCGGCTTTCATTCTCGGCGACCTCAAGAAGACGGCCGAGGACTATCTCGGCGAAGAGGTTAAGGAAGCCGTCGTGACGGTCCCGGCCTACTTCAACGACGCCCAGCGTCAGGCCACCAAGCAAGCCGGTGAGATCGCCGGCCTCAAGGTGCTTCGCGTGCTTCCGGAGCCGACGGCCGCGGCACTCGCCTTCGGCACTGACAAGAAGCAGAGCGGCAAGATCTTCGTCTTCGACCTCGGCGGCGGCACGTTCGACGTCTCCATCCTCGACATCGACAAGGACGGTGACGAGTCGCTCTTCGAAGTGCTCTCCATCGCCGGTGACACCCACCTCGGCGGCGACGACTTCGACGAGGAGATCATCGACTGGCTCGCCGGTGAGTTCAAGAAGCAGGAGGGCATCGACCTGCGCAACGACGCGATGGCCCTGCAGCGGCTCAAGGAAGCTGCCGAGAAGGCCAAAAAGGAGCTGTCGAGCAACGTCGAGACGAATATCAACCTGCCGTTCATCACGGCCGACCAGAACGGACCCAAGCACCTCAACCTCACGCTCACCCGCAGCGCGTTCGAAGGCCTGATCGACAAGTTCGGCAGCCGCATCAAGGAGCCGGTCCTCAAGGCGCTCGAAGACGCCAAGCTCAAGCCGGGCGAGATCGACGACGTCCTGCTCGTCGGCGGCTCGACCCGCATCCCGTTCGTCCAGAAGATCGTCAAGGACGTCTTCGGCAAGGAGCCCAACCGCAGCGTCAACCCCGACGAGGTCGTTGCCATGGGCGCCGCCGTTCAGGGCGGCATTGCGAAGGGTGACGTCAAGGACATCCTCGTCCTCGACGCGACGCCCCTGTCGCTGGGCGTCGAAACGCTCGGCGGCGTCATGACGAAGCTCATCGAGCGGAACACGACGATCCCGACGAGCAAGTCGGAGACGTTCTCCACCGCTGCCGACAGCCAGACGACCGTGACGGTCCGCGTCCTGCAGGGCGAGCGCGAGTTCGCCAAGGACAACCGGCTGCTGGGCGAGTTCAACCTGAACGACATCCCGCCGGCGCCGCGTGGCGTGCCGCAGATCGAGGTGACGTTCAACATCGACGTCAACGGCATCCTGAGCGTCAAGGCGATCGACAAGTCGAGCGGCAAGGAGGCCTCCATCGAGGTCAAGGGCTCGGGCGGCCTGAGCGACGAAGAGGTCGAGCGCATGAAGCGCGAGGCCGAGCAGAACGCCGAGGCCGACAAGAAGCGTCGCGAGGTTGTCGACCTGCGCAACCAGGCCGACGGTGCGATTGCCTCTGCCGAGAAGCTCACCAGCGGCGACGAGGCCGAGAAGATCCCGGCCGAGGTTCGCGGCGAGGTCGAGAGTGCGGTGAACCGTCTCAAGGAGGTCAAGGACCAGGACGACGCCGACGTGCTCAAGAAGAGCCTGGAAAATCTCAACGCCGCCGTCATGAAGATCGGCGAAGCCGCCTACGCCGCATCACAGGGAGCACCCGGTGGCGAAGCCGGCCCCAAGGCGACCGCCGAAGGTGGAGCGGGCGGGGCGGCTCCGGAAGCGGAGTCCGATCGTGCCAAGCCGAGCGATGACGAGGACGTTATCGACGCGGAGTATGAGGTGAAGAAGGAGTAGCGACTTAAATCGTCGATGTGGAGAGCCCGCTCATCTCGATGAGCGGGCTCTTTTCGTTTCTAATCATGGTCCCGACCCACCTGGTAGCCGCGGAGCCTGCTCCGCGTTTCAGGACGCTGTTGCAGCTGCTCGCACTGAGCGGGCTCCGCGGCTACCAGATGCCGCGTAGACAAAGACAAGAGCTGCGTCGGTATAGGTCGAGGTAACCGTGCTTGCTTGCGAGTCCCCACTACCCACATCCTGCACGAAGAAATGCTGCACTACCGTTTTCTCGCTGCTGCATCCACAAGAAGCGTGGACAGCTCCTCCAGCGAGACGAAGCGAACTGACCCATCGGCGTACAGGACGTTTGTTCCGGAGTCAGAGACGGTGTCATCCACATCGGCCTGGTGATGGTTCGGCTGACAAAAGCCAATGATCCCGTTTAGCGGCAGGGCGTTCAGAGGAACATTGAGCCGGTCGCCGAACAGGTGGTAGCTCGTCGTATCGCCCAACTTGAAGGGCGGCTGCCCCTCCACTTCGGTGCCGCTGGGACAGAGGAAGACAGCCGGAACCGCATCCGTCTCTTGGATGAGCGTCGCTATGTCCGGCACGACGGCATCGGGATGCTCGAGGCTGTACTGCACGATCGCCTGCCCGATTTGCCGCAGGTTGCTGCCGCATTTGACGCGATTGGCAGATTCGCGCGCACGACCGAGGGTCGGCAGCAGAAACATGGCCACGACGAGCAGCAGGCCGATCATCATTCCGAACACGGCGAAGGCCGAACCCTTCCGCGGCTCATCGAAACGCTCAAGCCGGACGCGCCTGATGCGTCGTGTGCGAAATAGCCCCGCTACACCGAAGAGCAACGCGAAGAACGCGAAGGGCACCGCCAGTACCGCGATGGCGGAACCGAGAGCGATGCCCAAGCCGACGAACGAGACCGCCACTGCACCGAAGAGGCCGGCCGCGACCGCGACGCGATCGGGTCCGACCACTTCTCCCTTCACCTTGCTCTCGTAGTCGAGCGTGGAGGATGGCTTTGCCATGTGCGGAACGTAGCGAGTTTGCGCTACCTCCGTTTGCCCTTCTTGTTGCGGTCTTTCTTCGGCTGACGCTTGCCGACGCCCTTGTCCTCCATGTCAGCGGCGGCGGGTTGGGGCTGGTTCGTCTGCGGCTCGTCGGCGGGGGCTTGGGCGGCGATGGCGGCGTTATCGTCGACTTCGGCGTGCACCGCCTCCGTCTCGCCATAGGCGTCCTTCGTCTCCGGCGCCTGCTGGCCTTGGACCTGAACGCGGAAGATGAGGTCGGTGACTTTGTCACGGACCTCCTCCATCATCTGGCGGAAGTAGCGGTAGCCCTCGCGCTTGTAGGCGATTCTCGGGTCACGCTCGGCAAACGCCTGCATGCCGATGCCGCCCTTGAGGACGTCCATCGCGTAGAGGTGGTCTTTCCACGCCTGGTCGAAGATGCTGATGAGCACGTACTGCTCGAGGTCGGTCAGCTCCTTGCGGATCGCGTAGCGGGCCCGCCGGATGAGGATGTCGCGTTGGTCGATCTTGCCGTCGCCGTCGAGGTCGCGTTCCTTCGTGCCTTTCTGACTCTCGCTGAGGCGGGCGGGGTCGAGTTCGACGGGATCGAGCCGCAGGCCGAACCGCTTTTGATAAGCGGCGGCGAGGTTACCAGGGTCGTTACCGCCGGCGGCGATGATCTTGTCGGCTTCGGCTTCGATGACGGTGCTGTCCGACAGCAACCGCTCCTGCTGGCCGAGGAATCGATCGCGAAGCTGGGCGGTTGTGCTGGCTGCGATCTCCGGCGGCGTGATCGGCGTGCCGTACTTGAACGTGCCCCATTGCGCCAGGTAGCCGATATCCTGGTCGTTCGTGATGGTCGACTCGCCACCGCTGGCCAAGCCCATGACCTGATTGACCGGGAACTCGATCTCCCGCTTCTTGTAGGCCGCCCGCGCCCGCTCGCCGATGATCTCGGCGATATCAGCGGGGCTCTTGCTGACGTTCGTTCCTTCCTCTTCAATCAGCTCGCTCGGCTCCAGCCCGATCGCGAACTTCTCGTTGGCCCACCGGCACAACTCTCGCAGCGGAAAGAGCGGCTCGAGGTACGGCTCGACGTCGTCCGTGTTGACACTGTCGATGCCTTCGTACGCGTTCTCTGTCAGCCGCTCTTCGAGGTCGTCCGGGTCGATCTGCTTGATCTCACTCTCGGTCAGCTCCACGCCGTAGCGACTCTTGGCCCACGTCTTGAGGCCGCGGGTGTCCCAGAATTCGGTGTCAGTCCGATCTTCGCCCATGAACTCGCCCAATGTCGAGCGGATGGTGTCGCGGACATCGTTCTTGGCCTTTTGCCGGTAAAGATCGTCGACGTCGTCGCGACTCCGTAGGCCCATGAGGTCTTCGGGGTCGATCTGCGTCTGGAACGTGTTGCGGCCCCATTCGGCGAGGAGCGTGGCGCGATAGTCCTGGGCGACGTACTTGTCGACGGCGTCGCTGATCGCTTCGCCGATCATGTCCCAGATGACGGTGTCGATCTCCCGGCCTTCGAGCACCTTTTGCCGCAGGCCGTAGAATTTGAGCCGCTGGACGTCCATGACTTCGTCGTAGTCGAGCAGGCTCTTTCGGCTGAGGAAGTTTCGTTCCTCGACCTTCTTCTGAGCCCCGGCGATCTGCCGCGTGACGAGCCGCGACTCGATTGGCTCGCCGTACTCGAGGCCCGCCTTCTTGAGGACGTTCGTCGCCCACTCGGGCATGAACATCTTCATGAGCGGGTCTTGCAGGCTCACGTAGAACCGACTCGACCCCGCATCGCCTTGACGTCCCGACCGGCCGCGAAGCTGATCGTCGATCCGCCGACTGGTGTGACGTTCGGTGGCGACGACGTGCAGGCCGCCGACGAGGTCGTGGCCGCTGTCGACCTGAAACGCCTCGCGCAGCTGCAGGTCGTCCTTGGGGATCGTGACCTTCGTCCCGGTCTCACGCTGCTCGCAGACGATGTCGCCGTCGCGGCTGACGACGGTGTAGAAAGTGCTTGGAGCTGGCTTGATGTCCGTACCGCGGCCGGCCATGTTCGTGGCGATCGTCACGTTGCCGACGAGCTGGCCCCTCTTGTTCTTGTGCTGTTTCCCTGCGTTCTCGATAATCGACGCCTCACGCTCGTGCTGCTTGGCGTTGAGGACGTCGTGTTGGATACCGTACTTCTTAGTCAGCAGGCGGCTGAGGAACTCGCTCTTCTCGACGCTCGTCGTGCCGACGAGGACCGGCCGGCCGGCATCGGAGTTCTTCTTGATGTCGTCGAGAATGCTGTCCCACTTCTCCGGCTCGGTGCGGTATACGAGGTCTGTGAAGTCCTCGCGAATGACGGGGCGGTTGGTCGGAATGGAGACGACCTCGAGCTTGTAGATCTTGCTGAATTCCTCCGCCTCCGTCTGGGCGGTGCCGGTCATGCCGGCCAGGGCTTTGTAAAGCTTGAAGAAGTTTTGCAGCGTGATGGTGGCCATCGTCTGCGTCTCCTTCTTGATCGGGACGTTCTCCTTGGCCTCGACCGCCTGGTGCAAGCCGTCCGACCACTGCCGGCCGACCATCTTGCGGCCGGTGTACTCGTCGACGATCACGACGCCCATTTCACCGGTTCGCGGGTCGGGCTCGACGACATAATCCTTGTCGCGTTCGTAAACGACGTGGGCCCGCATCGCCTGCTCCATGAGGTGCGGCCAGTCCATGTTGTCGCCGACGTAAAAGCTGCCGACGCCCGCCTTGTCCTGAGCGGCGGCAATGCCTTCATGGGTGAGGTGGACGGACTTCTTGTCCATTTCGACCTCGTAATACTGGATGGTCTCTGCCTGCTGGTCCTCTGCCGCATAGAGCTTCTCGCGGGCGGCTTTCAGCTTTGCCTCGGCCGCCTGCTTGTCGCCCTTGCCGCTGGCCTTGTCGAGGTCGCTCTCGGCACCCTTGATGATGCGCTTGCACTCCTCGATCATGTCCTGCGACTTCTGCCACGGCTTGGCCATCTCCATGATGTACCGGGCCACCTCGTCGGCTTCGCGATACTTCGGAGCACCGGTATTGGCTTCGCCGGAAATGATCAGCGGCGTGCGGGCCTCATCGATCAGAATCGAGTCGACCTCGTCGATGATCGCAAAATCGAGCGGCCCCTGCACCTGCATATCGGCCCGCTGCTTCATGTTGTCGCGCAGGTAGTCGAAGCCGAACTCGCTATTCGTGCCGTAGGTGACGTCGCACTGGTACGCCTGCTTACGACCCTGACCGCCGGGCTGCAGCGTTTGCTGCAGGTAGCCGACGCTCAGGCCAAGCCAGTCGAAGGCGGGGCGGGTCCAGGTCGCGTCACGCTTGACGAGGTAGTCGTTGACCGTCACGACGTGCGTGTGCTGCCCACGTAGTGCCCGCAGGAACGCCGCCAGCGGGGCGACGAAGGTCTTGCCCTCGCCCGTCTTCATCTCCGCGATCTTGCCCTCCGCCAAGACAATGCCGCCGATGAGCTGCACGTCGAAGCACCGCGCCCGGAAGGGCGGCCGGCTCTCGGGGTAGAGCTCGCGAACGGCGTCGTAAAGCTCGCGAGGAATGTTGACCTGCTTGTAGTCGACGCCCGTCGCGATCATCTGCTGCTGCACGACGTCGTACGCCTGCAACATCTCGTCGTTGAGCTTGTCGGGATCGAAGCTCAACTCTGGGTTGAAGATCTCTCGGATGCCGATCTGGCGGTCCATCGACTCGCGAATAATCGCCATCGCCTCGGCGAGGACTTCATCGATGGTGAGCTTGCCAGCGATGATGTCGCGGCGGATCTCCTGCGTGCGATCACGCAGCTCGGCATCGCTCTTGGCACGAGCCGCGGGTTCATGGGCATTGATCTGCTGGACGATGCGGCGGTACTTCTTGAGCAGGCGGTCGTTGCGACTGCCGAAGACTTTGGTCAGGGACTTGCCGACGAGATTCATGAGATGATGGGGTGCGGACGCACCGGCAACTCGTACCGGAGCGAAAGGAGAAGCGGACGAGATGAAGAAACACAGAAGCGACGCCTACGCCCGCACCGGCGGCGGCATTCGCGACTCATCGAACGTCAATTCCACCGACCGACACACCTCGGCCACTGGAAGCACCACCTGCCGCGGTGCCTCCCGCGGCGACTGCGTCCCGAGCAGTAGCATCGCCCGCCGCGCCGGCTCGTGTCGCTGCATCGGCCGACGCTGCAAACTCGCCTGCGTCACCTCCGCCGCCGCCCGCGCGAATCGAACCGCATTGCCATCAGCGGCGGACAGCACCGCACCGTCGGCACAGCAGGCCAAAACGACCATCGCCAACAACAGGCTGCGAGGGATGGTCGTGGCGTGCGGGTTCATCAAGCGTCCGGCGGCCGCACTCTTCGATGCAAAGGCAGCAGAATCAAATCGGCGAACACGGCGTCGCGCCTGAGACAAATCCCCAAAGAAGCGAGTACGCGTCAGAGCAGGTCGCACAGTTCCGAGAAGTACGCCAGCCGCTTCGTCTCGATCACGTCGTCCCCGTACCACCGGGTGAAGGTGCGGATCGCGTCCTTCCGCGCTCCGTTGAACGTCAGCGACCGAATCGCCGTCGCCAGGTCCAGGTGCCGATCCGACAGGCACAAGCCGCCGACATCGATCAGGCCGACACGATCATCCAGACCGGCCAGGACGTTCGGCAGGCAGTAGTCGAAGTGCGTGACCACCGGATCGATGTCTGGCATCTGCTTCTTTCGCAACTTGTTGAGCCGCTTCTCGAGCTTCCGTGGATCGTCGCCGCGGGCATCGAGTCGTGACGCACTGGCACCGCTCGCCACGTCGGCTTCGGCAAGGTCGAGCAGCTGGCCGATGTCCCGCTCCATCAGCGAACCGTCAACAGGCCGGTCGTGCAGCCAACGCAACAGCCGACCGGCCAGCCGAGCCACCCGCAGCGGCGTCGCCTCCATCGCCTTGTGCAGCGGCTCGCCCGGCACGCCGGTCGTCAGCAGATACCCCCATCGACCCACCGACGGATCCCGCTCCCGCTCCTCAATCGCCTCGACGCGGGCCACCCGCGGAGCCTCAACGTCCGTCGCCCGCTCCGAAAGCCAACGGATCTGCTGTGCCTCGCGACACAACGGATGACCGCCGCTGTAGCTCGGCGGGCAGAGCTGGATCTTCAAATACCGATGTCCGCTTCCACCCGGATCGTCCAGCCGAAACACGTCCGCCCCGGAGCAATTGCCCGAAAGCCGCCGACCCTCAGCCACGCCGGTGGCCCGCAGAATCTCCTCCGGCACGTGGCTCGGTATTGGCAGCGGCGGCGACAGCATGCGGGATCGGCGACCACCCTACGCGACGGGCCGCGACATGACACACGTCGCGGCCCGTCAGGGTCATTATCAGGTCAACCCTTCGATTCACTCGGCCTCGGGCAGCGTGAGATTCCAGCGCTTGTAGAAGGCTTCCTTCAGCTCGGCGTCGCCTTTGATGGTCATCTGCGGGACCGGGCTGCCGCGGCCGATGACGGTGAAGATCTCGCCGCCGACCTCGCCTTCCATAGCCTTGGCCATGTTGCGATCATCGAGGCTGCTCTTAACGACGACGAGGCGACGGCCGTTCTCGCTCTTGATCTCGGTGTACTCGCCGTCCTGGTAGACGATCTCGCCGTTGTCGGCATCGAGCACGGCCTGGGCGTCGCCCATGTCGAGATTCACCAGCCTCATCGCTTCGTCGGTCAGCAACTCGGCTTCCTCATCGCCCTCGAAGACGACCGGGTCCGTTTCCGTCTGGACTTCGCCGTCCGATTCACAGCCGATCAGGCCGAAGGCGACGAGCGAACCGCAGACGGCGGCAATGAGCGGATGGAGTTGGTTCATTCTGGTAATCCTGTTCAAGTATGTCGTGATCTGACGTCCCGGATGGGTCCGTCCAGCGGTTGCATCGTTGAGCGTCTGGCATCGACCCGCAACGCGAGAAATATGAAGATTCGACTAAGTAGCGTCTCCTGCAAGGCGAAGCCGGAGGAAGACGGTGGTGCTCCGATCCGCATGCCAAAGCCGCCCCCACGCCTGCGAGACGTGGAGGCGGCAGACTACCTTGCTTCACCCGAGCCAGAAGGCCGAACGGCGAGGAATGGGACACCTACAGCCGAGTGACGCTCAAGGCGTACTGGAAATTGACGTCCGAGATGTAGTCTTCGTCGCCGACGCCTGTCAACGCATCGTAAGCGTCGTTAAGCTCATGGCTCACGCCGACGTAGAAACGTCCGCTCGTCGTGAAGAAGTAGTCGATGTAGCCGTCGCCGTCCGACTCGCCCGGAGCTCTCTGAAAGGAGTCGTCGTCCAACTCGTTGCCCGAGCTGTCGAAGAGTCGAATCAGTGGGCCGAAGCCGCCTGCGGTTTCGGAGATGATGTCGAGGTCGATGCCGAATCGCTCTCCAGCCGATGCGTCGAAGAAGAACATGTCGACGTCAGTCGGCGAGTCGATGGTGCCCGAGTTCGGCAGACCGCCAGCTTCGCTGATCTGGTCGTTGTTGTCGTCGTTGATCGTACGGACGACCTGCAAGCTCAAGTTGAACGTGCCGGTCGATCCACCGTCGACGTCGCCAGTGCCGTTCTCAGCGTCGTAGCTGTCGTTGTTCCTCGAACTGACGCCCACGTAGTAGGTGCCCGTGCTCTGCGGTGAGAACTCGAGGTAGCTGTCAACACCCTGCGGCTCGCCGGGCGCGGCACCGTTGTCGTTCGAAGCGATCTGGTTGCCAAAGCGGTCGAAGACGCGGAGCAGGCTGTCGAGATTCCCCCCGACACGATCGACATCGAGCCCCCAGACCTCGCCAACCTGCGCACTGAAGCTGAACATGTCGACGTCGTCAGCAGGATCGATTGTGAAGCCGTTCTGTCCACCGGCATTGGCTTCGCCAATCTCGTCGTTGCTGTCGTCGTTCACTGCGAGCCGCTCCAGACGAAGGTCGAAGCTGCCGGTATCGCCGCCGATTCGATCCTCGTCACCCTCTATCGGATCGTACGACCGATTGCGCCAGGAACTGACACCCACGTAATAGGAGCCGGCCGAAGGTGTGCGAAATTCAAGGTAGCTGTCATCGAAATCAAAGGGTTCACCGGGAGCTTGGCCGTTGTCATTGCTTGCCAGTTCCGTTCCGCTGGCGTCGAACAGACGGACATAGCTGTCGAGATTTCCCGCGCGACCATCAACATCGATCGCCCACAGGTCACCCGCTCCAGCATCAAACCGGAACATATCCACATCGCTCGACGGATCGATCGACCAGTTGTTCGCACCGCCTAAGTTGGCTTCCGAGATCTGATCATTGGGATCATCGAACGCGACTTGCAGTCGGTCGATGGTGACATCATAGGATCCAGTGTCGCTTCCAAACGGTGCGGTATCACCAAGGCCTGTGATAGGATCGTAATCAACGTTCCCATTGCCGCTGACACCTACGTAGTACGTAGCAGTAGTCGGCGCGGTGAATTGAATGAAGAAACCCGAAGCGTCGAGCTCGTTGCCGGCTGCGTCGAAGAGTCGAAGCTCCGCGAAGAAGCCCTGCTCATCTATGTTGATTTCCCATACCTCGTTTGCACTGGCAAAGAAGCTGAGCATGTCAACGTCCGTCGCCGGGTTGATGCTCCAATTGTTCACGCCGCCAGGATTGGCCTCGGAGATCTGGTCGTTCGGGTCGTTGTCGACGAAGATTTGATTGATCTCCAAGTCGAAGCGGCCGGTGCTGCCGCCGTTGACGCTGTCGCCGGTCCCGGTGACGGCGTTGTAGTTGTCGTTGCCGTTCCCGCTGATGCCGACGTAGTACGTGCCGCTCGACGAGAAGGAGTACGCCAGCGTGTCGCTGTACGAGATGTCGAGCTGCTCACCTCTCTGCGTGAAGAGCCGGATGATGCCGGCGAAGCCTTGATCGTCCAGATCAAGCCGGTACGTCTCACCCGCTTGCGCAAAAAAGCTCAGCATGTCGACGTCGCTAGCGGGATTGATGTTCCAGCCGAAGACGCTGCCGGGATTGGCCTCGGAAATCTGATCGTTCGGGTCGTCGTCGACGATCGTGCGGCGGGAAATGTCGAGATCGAAAGTGCCCGTTCTCGAAGCGTTGGTGCTGTCGCCTTGGCCGGTGACGGGATTGTAATTGTCGTTCCCGTTACCACTGACGCCGACGAAGTAGTTGCCGGTGCTCGGTGCGGTGAAGGCAATGAAGTCTGACGTGGTCTGGCTCAGCTCTTCGCCGCCGCTGCTGAACAGCCGCAGAATGCCGGCAAAGCCGCGATCATCAAGCTCGATGTCCCACGTTTCACCAGCCGACGCGAAGAACGTCAGCATGTCGACGTCGCTCGCCGGGTTGATATTCCAGCCCGAGACGGTGCCGGAGTTGGCTTCGCTGATCTGATCGTTCGGGTCGTTGTCGACCACGTTCAGCCGGTTGATGCGAACGTCGTACGTGCCGGTCCGACCCGCGCCCTGATCGCCGTTGCCGGTGATGGGGTTGTAACTCGTGTTGGCCGCGTCGCTGACACCGACGTAGAAGGTGCCGCTAAATGGGGCGACGAACTCGATATAGCTATCCGTGCCGGAGCCCTCACCGGGCGCTGCCGCGTTGTTGTTCGAGATAAGCGTCGTTCCGCTGCTGTCGAAGACTCTCAGAAACCCGTCCAAATTGCCGCTGCGGCGGTCGAAGTCGATCGCCCAACGTTCGCCGCTCGACGCGTTGAAGCGGAGCATGTCGACATCACTGTCCGGATTAATGCTCCAGTTGTCGACGCTGCTGTCGCTGGCCTCGGAGATCTGATCGTTTGAGTCCGGTGTGCTCGACAGACGTTCGAGGCGAAGATCAAAGCTGCCGGTGCGTCCGAAGCTTCGGTCGCCGTTGCCGGTGATTGGATCGTACTCGTCGTTCGCAAGATCGGACACGCCGACGTAGAAGTTGCCGCTGAAGGGGAGCTGATACTCCAGATAGCTGTCGAGCGAGTTTGCGTTGAACGGATCACCAGGAGCGAGTTGATCATCGTTGGCTGCAAGCTCATTCCCACTTGAATCGAAGATGCGAAGATACGAGTCGAGGCCGCCAATGCCGCTGTTCGTGTCAACGTCGATCGCCCACACCTCACCCGCCACGCCGCGGAAGAACCGCATGTCGACGTCACTGCCGGGGTTGATCGACCAGTTCGTCACGCCGCCTTCCTCGGCTTCGCTAATCTGGTCGTTCGGGTCGTTGCCGCCGGCGAAGGTGCGGTTGATGCGAAGGTCGAAGCTGCCGGTGGTGAAGCCGGCCTCGTCGCCGGAGCCGGTGACAATGCTGTAGTCCTCGTTCCCGTTGGCGCTCACACCGACGTAGTACCGGCCCGACGACTGTACTGTGTAGCGAATGAAGCTGTCGAGAAAATCGAAGCCACCCCCGCTCCCTTGATCGTCGTTGCTCGCCACCTCGAAACCGTCGGCGTCGAAGATCCGGAGGAACGAGTCGAGCTCGCTGTTAGGCGTATCGACATTGATCTCCCAGATGTCGTCAGCATTGGCATCGAAGTACCGAAGATCGACATCCGAAGCCGGGTTGATCGACCAATTGGTCACGCCGCCTTCTTCGGCTTCGTCGATCTGGTCGTTCGGGTCGTTCGCCGCGAGAAGGCGACGAATCTCGAGCTTCTCGACGACGTTTACTCGATCAGCAGCCGCCGAAATGAGGCGGTTCTTAAACATCCGTGACATGCACGCTCCTACAGAATGACTGGAAATCAGCACCGGCGACCCCCGCCGGCACATGTCGGAAGAACAGCTGCAGAGCGAGCCCTGGGAACGCTTCCGACTTATCCACGGTAGTAGAACCACGTGGTCCCTGAAAGCGAAGACTTCGCTAAGGCCACATTGTCATCTGTTGGATCGACTCTTGTCCACCTGAAGTAGCGAGAGGTCGTGACGGAGCCTTAAAGTGAGGCAGAGCGAATGCTAGGAACTCACGAGTACCGAGTACCGAGTACCGAGTACCGAGTACCGAGTATTGAGTTTCAAGGGATATCGAGAACGCAAAGTAATCAACAAATGAAACCGAGGAGAAGCACCGGCGACTAAATGTCTCCGGCACTGTTTACTCGGTACGCCTTACTCGATATTTCCGCCCCTTACGCCGCCCGCGACATCGCGCCGCCGGTCGTGTAGGTTGAGACGGGGTCGCACGCGTAACCCGTCTGCATCCGCAGGTTGAAGTAGATCGCGGCGAGCCAGACCTTCGCGCCCGGCTGGACCCTCTGGGAAAACGTGTGCGTCACCATCGTCTTCGTGGTGCCGGCTTCGAACTTCCATGCGTCCAGATCGTCCGGAGGCGTTTCTCCGACAAAGGTATAGCGATTGGCTCCCTTGACGTATTTAAGCCTACGCCGCTTGCCTTCTTCGTCGCGAAGCTCGAGCACAGCCTGGGCGTCGTCCATGTCAAGATTCACCAGCCTCATCGCTTCGTCGGTCAGCAACTCGGCTTCCTCATCCCCTTCGAAGACGACCGGGTCCGTTTCCGTCTGGACAACGCCGTCCGATTCACAGCCGATCAGGCCAAAGGCAATAAGTGAACCGCAGACGGCGGCGAGGATGGAGCTGCTGGAGGTGGTCGTGTCGTGTTCCTGGCTGATTGTTCGAAGGATCCGGGCTAGCCGATGTCGGCCTTGCCTCTCGTCGCCGATGCTTGCGCGAGCGACGACAGCCCGCAACGGGCAAGCTGTAAAGATTTAGCTAACCGAACCGGCGTGCCAGTGGACGGATTTCTCCGTCGTCCCGATCGCCGCCGAGGAACCTCAAGCACGCAACGGATGACGGATGAGCGAAGACGGCGTCAGTAGCACAACGAGCGTGCCCATTCTCATGCCGCCGGCAGCAGCCTCGCGTCCTCCGCATCAGGCAGCCGCATCGTCGGTCTCTGATCGACCAGCTGTCGCGTCACGTCATACTTGCCGCGACTCTCCACCATCCACGGCTCCTCCGCCACGCGCTCCTGCCACCGGTCCCGCAACTCCCGCGCGTACGCCTCCAACTTCGGATCGAACTTCGGCTTCGCCGCCTTCTCCGCCTCCGGTTTCTGAATAGCTCCTAGCTCCTGGCTCCTGGCTTCTTCCGCACAAAGCTCCCGGCTCCTGGCTCCTTCCGCGACCTTCGGCCTGAATCGCAGCCCACCCGATGCCACGTCCGTCTCCTTCGGCAACACCGGCTTCGCGACCTTCTTCACCCGCTTTCGCTTCGGAGCCCCCACCCCCACCCCCGGCAGCGCCTTCTGATCCAGCACCATGCCCTCCGGCAGCGGCGCACGCTCCAACTCGCTCCAGTGCATCCCAGGCGGAATCGGCAGCACGAGTCGATCCTGCCCGATCGCTCCGCCGGCCGTCTTGAACGGATACCACCACGGCGTCTCTTCGTCACCAGCTCGAATTCGCCTTTGCCAGAAGATGTGGATCCGCCGCTTGCCCGCACTGCCGGCCCGAAACGCGATCGGCACGAACCCCATCGCCTCCCAGAATCGGTTCGCAGGGA
>CAYMAS010000012.1:0-95509 GCA_964388485.1 uncultured Tepidisphaerales bacterium
CGGACCGACAAGGCGTGCTCATCGGAGCACCTGTCAAGTTACAAGCCGAGGGACCCCGCTTACGTCGCGGCGATCCAGACGAAGGCCCTCGGCTTCGCTCGGGATGACGGACGCGCAGCTGCCAGGCAACGTCAGTGCTAGCCTGCGCAGCCCGCTACTCGTGTGGAACGCCCAAGTCCTGCCGAACGAGGTGCTCTGCGATCGACCTCTGGATCGTCTGACTCTCCTCCATCGTCAGCACGGTGTTGTGATTCGCCCCATCGAGCTCGATCAACACGACTCGCCCCGCGTACGCCTGCCGAACCCGGTCCTGGTAATCCGGCGGGATGATCTCGTCCGCCGTTGCCCGCAGGAAGATTGCAGGGGCATGGACCTGCTTGGCATTCCTGATTGAATCCAGCTCGTCCGGCACGCCCGCCGCCACGGGACCGGCTAGCAGCCACAGGTTCCACCAGCCGAAACGGCCCAGAATCAACGGCTTCAACGGCGGCGGGTTCTTGAGAATCAAGCCTGACACCGGCCGCTCTGCACGCTGCATCGCCGCGAGGGACAATGCCACCGCCGTACCCATTGAGTCGCCGTCGATGAAGCAGGGCCGCCCGCCCGCCTCGTCGTGCATCGCCTGCCAGACGGCCGTTGCGGCGGGGACGAGATGATCGAGCTTCGCCTTGCCGTCCGAGCCGCCGAAGCCCGGATAATTCAGGGCCCAGACCTCGGTCGGCTCGTCGTTCCACCGAAGAGCAATCTCGGTTGCTTCCCGCTCTGCCCGAGAGGCATTGCCCATGAGCCGCAGGACGAAGCGTTCGGGCGTCGTTCCGATGGCGCTGCTGCTGCGAGCGACGTAGATTTCCATGTTGCCGATCGGCGTCGGCAGGTAGCGGGGCGTGGCACCGAAGGTGGACATCGGGTGCCGCGACGGGTGCAAAAGCACCTTGTCCGCCAGGAAGCTGCCGCAGCCGAGCGGGAACATCGCCACAACGTAGACCGCCGCCAGCCCGACATATGCCAGCAAGCGGCGGCGAGTCCTGGTCATTGCAGGAGCTTAGCTTCCGAAGAAGAGCTTCAACTCACGCTCTGCCGACTCCGGCGAGTCGCTGCCGTGGACGAGGTTGGCGGTCATGTCGTGAGCGAAGTCGCCGCGGATCGTGCCGGGCTCGGCATCGGTGAACTTGGTTGCGCCCATCATCTTGCGGACGACGCCGACGACCTCCGGACCGCTGAGGCATAATGCCACGCTTGGGCCGCCCGTGATGAAGTCGACGAGGCTGTCGTAGAACGGCTTGCCCTTGTGCTCGCCGTAGTGCGTCTCGGCCCGGTCGCGCGAGACCGTGATTTGCTCCATCTTCTCGATGGTAAAGCCTTTGGCCTCGAATCGGCCGATGATCTCGCCGACGAGGCGGCGTTGGACGGCATCGGGCTTGAGCAGAACGAAGGTCTTTTGGTCGGCCATGGGGCGGGCATTGTAGACGGACAGAGCCGCTAAGCCGCAACGGCAAGGTGACGCCGCTCGCGGAGCCGCGTCTTGAGGCGGTCGTAGTACTTCCGCGGGACCCGTCGTCGGCTGCCGCAGCGGCCGAGGACGATCCACTTCTTGGCGCTGCCGTGGAAGTCGCTGCCACCCGTCGCCAGCAGGTTGTGGCGGCGGCAAAGCTCCTTGAGTTCCGCAACGAAGCTCTCGCGGTGGTCGTTGTAGACGACCTCGATTCCGTCCAAACCGACGGCCGCGAGATTCGCCACCTCACTCGCCAGCTGTGCGAAATTCTGCTTGCGAAGCTGGTTCGGGTGGGCCAACGACACGACGCCGCCCGCTTCGTGAACCGCAGCGATTGCTTCGGCCGGCTCGGGCTCGTGGCGATCGAACCGGAACCGGCCCGTGTTGCCCAGGTAGTAGCGGTAGGCCGCGTTGACGTGCGGGACGTAGCCCTTGAGAAACAGCAGCTTGGCGAAGTGCGGCCGGCCGATGACGAGTTCGTCGCCCGGTGCGGCGTCGCGTGGCCGGGCGATTTCGGCCACCTCTTCAAACGTGATCCGCACGCCGGCGGCATTGAGCTCGTTGATGAGAAAGTCGTTCCGCTCCTCGCGAGCGCCCTGCAGTCGCCGGACGAGGCTTTGCAGCACCGGGTGGTTCGGCTCGAAGCCGTAACCGAGCAGGTGCATCACGCCCGGCCTCGGGTAGGCAGCAGAGATTTCGATGCCCGGCAGGAACTCGATGCCGAGCCGGCCCGCCTCCGCCCGCGCCTCGGCGAGGCCGGCGGTCGTGTCGTGGTCGGTGATGGCCAACGCGCTGAGGCCCGCGGCCTTGGCTCGGCGAACGAGGCCGGTCGGTGAATCGGTGCCGTCGCTGGCGGTGGTGTGCGTGTGGAGGTCGACGTAGAGCTGGATCTGCGACGCGGCCGTGGGTTGTCGAGACACCCGGTATGCCGCCGGCCTCGCCTCGCCCAGGGCCCGCTTGAGCACTGTCGGCTTCAACGCCGGCCGGGTCGCGGCGGCCTGCGTGCCCCCGAACACCGCCAAGGATGCGGGTAATGGTGCCAAGTACTGCTTCACAAACGCCGTACGGTACCACACGACTCACGGTGCGGCCATGACGGAACTGGATGAACTCAGTCCGGAAAAACGTGGTCCAAATCGACCGTAACCGCCCCCAACGCTTCCGATGATAACGTCGCCGGCCTCGTCAGCCGACGCTCGAGGCGATACTGACCCCCAACGAGCACCAAGACCTCGATCGACTGGTCGCTGCCGTCGAGGATCCAGTAGTGCGGAATGCCCGCCTCGGCGTACCAGCGTCGTTTCGTGACGCGGTCGTGCCGGACGTAGCCCTTGGAGACGCTCTCGACGACGAGCTGGGGCATGACGAACATCGGCCGATACTTCGCTGGCAGCGAAGCCAGCCCCTCGTCCGCCACGAGTTGCCGCTGACGGGCGACGGCCTCATTCGTGTAGACGGCAAGGTCGGGCGTCACGAGCCGGTCCGGCTCGCGCAGGAGCAGGTCGACTTCCTCCTTGAACCGATAGACCGTCGGCTCCACGAGGCGAGCCAACGCGGTATGAAGGTCCGAGGGCGGCGACCCGCTGCTCTCACCGGGGGGCGACATCTGGACGAGGATACCGTCGGCAATCTCGTACTTCTTTGCCTCGCTCTCCCAGCCGTAGCTTTCGTCAGCAAAGTCCTCCACGGTCCAGCCGGGCGTGCCCGGGCGGATGAGCTTCTCCTTCTCGTCGACGAGGTCCTCGACCTCATCGACGGCCTTGCTGTCGGCCGGCTCGGCGAGCAGTGTCATAGCTTCATCTTACCAGATCCGGGTCAGATCGTCCCGCTCGGATTCTCCGGCGTGTCCTCGAACAAGGGCGTGCTGAGGTAGCGTTCGCCGAAGGAGCACATGATCGTCACGATCGTCTTGCCCTTCATCTCGGGACGAGACGCCACCTGACGGGCCGCACAGATGTTGCCGCCGGAACTGATGCCGCCGAGAATGCCCTCCTCCTTCGCCAAGCGTTTCCCCCAGGCGAAGGCGTCGTCGTTGCTGATCTGGATCACCTCGTCAACCGCGTCCAAATGCAGGTTCTCCGGCACGAAGCCGGCACCGATGCCCTGGATCTTGTGCGGGCCTGGCTGAAGCTCCTGGCCGTTACGCGTCTGCGTGATGACCGGCGAGTGGACCGGCTCGACGGCGAACGCCTTGAACTCGGGGTTCCGCTTCTTGAGGACTTCGGCGACGCCGGTGATCGTCCCGCCCGTGCCGACGCCGGCAACGATGGCGTCGACCTTGCCGCCGGTGTCGGCCCAGATCTCCTCGGCCGTCGTTTCCATGTGGATCTCCGGGTTCGCCGGGTTGTGGAACTGACCCGGGACGAAGCTGTTGTCGATGGTCTTCGACAGCTCGTCCGCCTTGGCGATGGCCCCCTTCATGCCCTTGGCGGCCTCGGTCAGCTCCAATTCGGCACCCAATGCCTTGAGCAGTCGACGCCGCTCGATGCTCATGCTTTCCGGCATCGTCAGAATGCAGCGATATCCCTTGGCGGCGCACATGAACGCCAGGGCAATGCCTGTGTTACCGCTGGTCGGCTCGATGACGACGCTGCCGGGCTTGAGGTGGCCCGCCTCCTCGGCCTTGGTGATCATGTTGTAGCCGATGCGGTCCTTGACGCTGGCGAGCGGGTTGAAGAACTCGCACTTGGCCAGGATCGTCGCGCCGCCCTCGGGGGCGAGGCGGTTGATCCGCACGAGCGGCGTCCCGGCGACGGTGTCGGCGATTGAATCGTAAATGCGGCCGTGGGGCTTGAGAGGCATGATGAAGGAATAGGTGAAGCGAATCCTAGTCGTCTACCGGCAATGGTAGCAAGTCGGCTCCAGCCTCGGCCAGGTGCCGCAACGGGCGTCACTAGGCGTTATAATGAGGCCGTGAAGCGTCTCTTGCCGGGCCTGGTCTCCGTCACGTTCCGCCAGCACGGCGTCGAGGAGGTGATGCGATTGGTTCAGGAGGCTGGCTTGAGCGGCATCGAGTGGGGCGGCGATGTGCATGTGCCCCATGGCGACGTTCATATTGCCCGCGATGTCGCCAGACGGATGGTCGATGGCGGGCTGACGACCCCTTGCTACGGGTCCTACTACCGCCTAGGCCACGCGGCGGACGACGATGTCCCGGACTTCGAGGCGGTGGTCGAGACGGCTCAAATCTTGTCGGCGCCGACGGTTCGAGTCTGGGCAGGCCGACGCAATCCTGATGAAGCCGACAGCAGTTACCTGTCGCGTGTTTATGAAGACGCTCAACGCGTAGCGGATTTGGCGAAGTCTGTCGACATCCAGATCGCCGTCGAGTGGCACGGCAACACGTTGACGCACACGGCCCAAGGGGCACGGGACCTCGCGATGGCGGTGCCGGAACTGTTGTTCGACTGGCAGCCGTCGAGGCATCGGGATGTCGAGCAACGGCGTCATGAGCTCCGCAGCATCGGCCGGCTTGCTCACATGCACGTTTTTCACTGGAAAGAGGGTCACGACGGCCAGGCGATTCGTCGGCCGCTTGCCGAAGCGTCAGACGCTTGGCCGATTTACCTCATGGACGCCGCGCTCAAGCCGATGAGCAGCGTGATCGGCGACACCTTTGCCCTGATCGAGTTCGTTCGCGACAACGACCCCGTTCAATTTCGAGAGGACGCCAAAGTGCTTAAGCAGTGGGTCGAGAACGTGAACGAGACCTTCATCGCCGGGACCTAGAGCTCCCTGATCCGACTCAGCAAAGGGCCGCATAACTCGCCGCCGCCAGGAGAGCGATGCGGAGCTTGGTCGTCCCTAGAAGCCGCTCAGCGCCGGCGAGGATTGACCGGTTGAACTCTCCCATTCGCGCAGAACGGCGAGAGAACAGGCGGAACCACGACACAGTCTGTCGCCGGGCAATTGCTATGCCACCTTCGGCGACCTGTGCCTGGAGCCGGCAGGTGACGTCGGGGACGGTCGGGCGAGCGGCCGATGTTGCAAAACGGCAACACGCGATGTCCCTGGCGCTGCCGAAATGCGTCGTCAGGAGCAGGCAGCACACACGGCTCTAACAAAAAAGCGGTTGTGGAAGTTGGTCGCATGCGTGACCATCGATATGCTCGATTTCTGACACCCGCGCCTTGAGTCTGTGATTTGCAGGCGCAGAAGAGGAACCTTATGGACGCCAGACCTCACAACCTCGTCGCAGCGGACCACGGCGGCACCATCGCCTACAACACGACTCTTGAGCGGCTCTCGGGCGTCGTTCGCTTCAGCGATGCCGTCATGTCGACAAGCTTGCCTCGCGGGGGGCTGCAAATCACCCAGCCGAGGCAGACGGATCTGCAACGCATGCGGCTTTACTGCCGATTCGTCCACGCGCTCGATGCCGCCGCGTGGCAAGCCATGACGTTCGGCGTGACGACCCGGCTCAGCGACGTGATCGGCGAGTCGCCGGCCGGATCACCGACGAGCGAGGTCGACTTGAAGATTGGTCTCATGGGCCGAGACCTCGGCCATGCCGGCCGAGCGTTCCGCGATCAGTTCCTGCGGCCCCACGGGCTCGAACATTACGTCGCCGTTCCGCTCGAGGCCCCGGTGCTTCGCGGCTACATGGGCCTGCTGCACCTCTACCGGACCAAAGAGGCCGGAGATTTTACCGATGACGAGGTTCGTCGACTGACCCGCGTCGGTAAGGAATTTGACGAGGTCCACGAGCGGCAGCAAGAGTTGGAGCGATTTAAGCACGACACGCACCCGCTGTCCCACCACATCCGGTTCCGGCAGTTCCCGATCGTCCGCGGACCTCGCCTCGTGGCCACCCAGGATCGACTACATGTGCTCGATGACGTGCTCCGGCACAATCTACTCGGAATCATCCAACAACGCTTCGAGCAGATGACGCTCGATGTGGAAGTCGAGCAGGAGGACGAGGTCGATCTCCACGCCAGCGGCTTCGATCCGCGGCTTCGGCCGGTCGGCGTCGGGTCCAATGCGGATCGACTGCTCGTGCCGGATCGCCTTGGCGACTGCTGGGCGTTCCGGTTGGCGCTGTTCCCGCGTTATCCGGCCATTACCGGTAATCTGGAGCAGGACGAGCCCGTTGCCTTCGCGAGCCATCAGCCTGATTGCGAAGCCTGGAGCAGCCTTCGCCCCAGCGACTTCGCCGCCGACGACGAGATCGGCCGGCTGATCCCGGCGATGCAGTTCATGCAGGAGAATTTCGCCGGCGAGGCGAGTTTGCAACGCATTGCCCGCACCGTGCACCTCTCGCCGTTCCATTTCCACCGGCGGTTCACCGACCTGCTCGGCATCACGCCCAAGCACTACTTGTTCGATTGCCAGGTGGCCGAAAGCAAGCGTCGATTGGCGGCGGACGAGATGGAGCTCCGGGACATTGCCGACTTGTGCGGCTTCGCTCACCAGTCACACTTTACAAGCCGGTTCAAGCAGGCGACCGGCCTGACGCCGACGCAGTGGCGTCGACTGGCGAAGGAAGCCAAGCAAACGGGCTGATCCCGGCGGACAGAGGAACGAAAACACCACGGTTGGCTTCTGATTCCCTCATCCCGAGCAAACCGAGGGACCTCGCCCCGGTGCATGCACGCTGAAAGCTCGACGGCACGAGGCCGCTACCTTCGACCGTGCTCCGTGTCGCCAGCGTCGCCTATGTCAACGCCAAGCCGCTCGTCGAGGGGTTGGCGGAGGTGTGCGACCTGAGCTTTGAGGTGCCGAGTCGTCTGCTGGGGCGGATGCAGGACGAGACGGCTGACGTAGGGCTGCTGCCGACGATCGATTTGCTGCAACTCGACCGGCCTGTGATCGTCCCGAGCGGCGGCATCGGGTGCGACGGGCCGACGTTGACGGTTCGGCTCTTCGCCAAGCGGCCGCTGGAGACGGTGACGTCCCTGGCGGTCGACCCTGACAGCCACACGAGCGTTGCCCTGAGCCGAATCATCTTCAAACGCCGCTTCGGCTTTCTGCCCCATTATTTGCCATTATCCCGACGAACGGGCGGCGACGACGAGGCATTGCTACTCATTGGTGACAAGGTCATCACCGAAGAGCCGGCCGATTACCGGCACCAGCTCGACCTGGGTTTGGCTTGGAAGGAACTGACGGGGCGGCCGTTTGTCTTTGCCGTCTGGGCCGCCCGCCGCGGCGTCGATCTGGGCGACCTGCCGGATCAACTCACCGCCGCCCGGCAGCGCGGGATGAGTCGTATCGACCAGCTCGTTCGCGACCACGCCGTCCCCGCCGGCTGGCCCGCCGACGTGGCCCGACGCTACTACACAAGCTACCTCCGCTACGACATCGGCCCCGACCAACTGGAAGCGATCGATCACTTCCACAAGCTCGCCGCGGCGACGTGAGCGCCTTGGCGATGTTCGGTAGCCTCCGTCGTTCCTCGCTGCAAGCGGGATGACGCACGGCTGCAAGCGGGATGACGCACGCCAAGCTGCTCTAGCTTCGCCGACTCGGCTTTACGACTTCCATGATGGCCTGCGTCTTGATAACGGTCTGGAACTCGTCGAAGAGGTGGAAGCTTTGAACGAGCAGCTCACTGGCTCGGCATTCGACGTCCAGGACACCCAGGAACGACCCACGGCCCTCGTTGGCGGTGTTGGGAACTTCAGTCCACATCAGCTCCCGCTTCTGGGCGTAATCCAGAATCTCGCGGCGGGTGGCATCGTAGAGCGTGCCTTGCAGCTGCTCTTCCTGCGTCGAGATCATGTAGCGGATGTTGTCGTGCGTTTCGGCTTCGTGGCACCGCTCACCGCGACACGGCACGTCTTCGATCAGGTTCAGGCTCGGCTTCGTGTCGTGGCCGCTGACAAGGATCTCGGTCAGGTGGCTGTCACCGGCATCGAACTCGACGAGGTGGCCGCCGTTGATGAGGTGGATGTGGGCGCTGTAGGCGCGACGTTCGACGTCCTGGGTGCGGAACCGTCGGAAGAGTTCCGGGTGAACCGGGTTGCTGTAGAGCAGCAGGCTAAGGGCGAACTGCTTGCGTTGCTTCGTGCGGGTGCTCATGGCGTGGGTGTCGCTAAGAGAAGGGGAGGGAGGAAGGGGCGGCGTCTGCAGCTGGCTGAAACATCAACTGCACGCAGAGGTGCGACACGTTCTCCCAAGGTACGACGACTCGTCCGTAAGTCGTCGAGGTCGTTTCCGTACGGACTGGCGTGCCAGTCGTTCGTCGAAAACAGGCTTCAGCCCCGCTTCTGTTGCGGGAAGAGGCGGATGCTACCGACAACGCAACGCATGTGAAAGGTTAATTTTCTTTCCGGACTAACCTGCCCGACTTCAAAATACGGCAGGATGTCGTGGTGCGTCGTCGACGCACTATGACGACAACCATATCGCCGCCAGGTTGTAAGCGACGTGGCAGCCCACGGCAAGGCCGAAGCCGCGGGTCAGAAAGACGATGCCGAGCCACAAACCCGCCAATGTCCGGAAGCCGAAGACCGTCGCGTCGAACGCCTCGCCCGTCGCCGGCAGGTGGTGATGACCGGCGAACAGGAGGCTCGTCGTCAAGAGCGTCAGCCCCAGCGTCCAGCCGTTGCGGCGGCCGAGGATGTGCGTCAGCAGGAAGTCGATTACGGCGAATCCGACGAAGCGGAACAGCAGTTCCTCGAAGATGCCCGCCTCGATGGCGATGAGCCACTGCCGTGACGAGCCGCTCGTCGCCGACAGTTCCGGCACGCCGAAGACGATGAACGCCATCCCGACCAACGGCAGTGCCAGCACCAGCGACTCGGCCGCCATGGCCACCGGCACCCGCACACGCAGCCGCCAAGCATGACCGGCAAAGACGTGCCACAGCAGCGGCACCAGCACCGCCGCCGCGGAGGCGAGCCACGTCACGTGCACCGCGACCCGGTCCATCGACGTTGCCGCCGCTTGAAGGGCATCAACGATCCACGCCAAACTCATGACACCGGCTCGTGCTTCCATCGTCCCGGTCGTCACGAACAAGCCGCCGCGGTGCAGCACGACACACGCCAACACGAACACCGCCGCCGCGAGCGGGCGACGGCTTTGCTCGAGGTAAGTTTCGAGCGTGATCTCAGGCTTCAAACCGTCACGCACCACACCCTGCATCGGCGAGTCGCCGCGGGTCGCTGGAGCAGATTGGCCACGTCAACTGCCGACGTAGCCCCAAGGATTTCATCCCGAGATCAAGCGGCAGCTACAGGATGAGGTGGCTTAGATCCTCGTCCTTGACCAGGTCGCCGAGTCGGTCGCGGACGAAGGCGGCGTCGACGGTGAGCGACTTGTCCGCCAGATCCGGTGCCTCGAAGGCGACGTCTTCAAGGACGCGTTCAACGATGGTGTAGAGCCGCCGGGCGCCGATGTTCTGCTGGCGGCGGTTGACGTCGTGGGCGACGCGGGCGAGCTCGGTGATCGCGTCGTCCGTGACGTTCAGCGTGACGCCTTCGGTGCCGAGCAGGGCCTTTTGCTGTTCGATCAGCGCGTTCTGCGGCTCGGTGAGGATGCGAACGAAGTCGGCCTGCTCCAGATCATCGAGCGCGACGCGAATCGGGAACCGGCCCTGCAGCTCCGGCATGAGGTCGCTGACCTTCGAGCCGTGGAAAGCACCGGCGGCGATGAAGAGGACGTGGTCGGTTTTCACCGGCCCGTGCTTCGTGGTGACGGTCGATCCTTCGACGATCGGCAGCAGATCGCGTTGCACGCCTTGCCGCGAAACGTCGGGCCCGCGGCCACCCCCACCTTCGCCTTTGACGGTGACCTTGTCGATCTCGTCGAGGAAGACGATGCCCGTCTGCTCCGCCCGCTCGATGGCGAGCCGGCCGACGGCTTCGTCATCGATCAGCTTGGCGGCTTCTTCCTGGACGAGGATCGGCCGGGCATCTTTCACCGCGAGCTTCTTGGTCTCGCGCTTCTTAGGCATAAGCGATTCGAGCATGCCGGCCGTGCCGGGGTCGATCGACAGGCCACCGCCACCGCCGCCGCCGAAGGGCAGCTTGCCGGCGCGTTCGACGCTGATCTCGACGGGGTTGTCTTCCAGGTCGCCGTGGAGAAGTTGTTCGCGGAACCGGTCGCGGGTCCGCTTGCGTTTTTCTTTGGCTTCGGGATCGGTCAGGCCTTCGTTGCTAGGCAGCAGGGCGTCGAGCAGCCGCTCGTTGGCGGCGTTGGTGGCTTTGTCTTTGACCTGATCTTCCTGCTCGCGGCGAACGAGATCGATGGCGACTTCGACGAGATCGCGGACGATGCTCTCGACGTCGCGGCCGTAGTAGCCGACTTCGGTGAACTTGGTCGCTTCGACCTTGACGAAGGGGGCACTGACGAGGGTGGCGAGGCGTCGGGCGATTTCGGTCTTGCCCACGCCGGTGGGGCCGGACATGACGATGTTCTTGGGCGAGACGTCGCGTGCGAGTTCCGGTGTGAGCTGCCTTCGTCGCCACCGGTTCCGCACGGCCACCGCGACGGCCCGTTTGGCATCGGCTTGGCCGACAATGTACTTGTCGAGTTCGGCCACAAGCTGGCGGGGGGTGAGGTCGTCCATGGGGCGACAGTAAGTGCTGAACCGTAACCGCGATCTGCTACAATCGGTGCCGATGACTCGGCTGATGGACGAAGCGTTGAAGCGTGTTGCGGAGTTGTCGCCGGAGCGGCAGGACGCGGTGGCTCATTGGCTGCTAGATGAGTTGGAGGCCGACCGACGCTGGGATGAGAAGCTCGACGCGACGGCGGACAAGCTCGACGCACTAGCGGAAGAAGTGCTTCGGGACTACCAGGAAGGCAAGACGATTGAGAAGGCGTGGGACGAGCTTTGACGTCTCGGCTTCGTGCCTCCTTCACCAAGCAGTTTCGACAGCTCCCGCCGGCAACACGCAAGGCCGCTCGCGAGGCTTACAAACTGTGGGTCGCCGATCCGCGTCACCCAAGTTTGCACTTCAAGCGGTGCCGCACACGGCAAGCAATCTGGTCCGTGCGAATTGGGATCGACATGCGTGCTCTGGGGCTTCGGTCAAGCGACGACGTGATCGTCCGGTTCTTCATCGGGTCCCACGCGGAGTACAACAAGCTCCTCGCCCGGCTCTAGGCAGCAGTGGTCCTACTGCCGCTCCACGCCCAGCTCCTCCAGCGCCTCCACCACCTGCGGCATCGGCAGGCCGATGACGTTGCTTAGTTCCCCGTCAATCTGCTCGACGAACAGGTCGCCCTCGTCAACGCCCGGCTCGTCCTGGATGCCGTAGGCGCCGGCCTTGCCTTGCCAGAGATTCGTGTCGAGGAAGCGTTCGAGCTCGTCGTCACTAACGGCCCGCATCACCACGTCGCTTCGAACCTGGCCGTAGCGGCGTTCGCCGTCGGCGACACGAATCAGGCAGTAGCCCGTGATGACGCCATGCCGGGTGTTGACGAGCTGTGTCAGAATGCGGCGAGCGTCGTCGCGATTTATCGGCTTGCCCAGGACGGAGCCGTCGCCGGTGCGGGCAATCGTGTCGGCGGCAAGAACCACCGCACCGCCCTCGAGCGTCTTTGCCACGTGCTCGGCTTTGGCGGTGGCCAGATGCAGGGCAAGATCCCGCGGTTCAACGCCTCGCCCCAGCCGTTCCTCATCGAGATCCGCGGCATGAATGGTGAAGGTATAACCGGCTTCCGTGAGCAGCTCCGCACGTCGCGGCGAGGCACTGGCGAGGACGAGCGAGGGCATCGCCGGCACCCTACACGCCGGCTACTCGAAGAACGCCGGCTACCTCAGGAGCTTCTGCAGATGCCCAAATGCCCGCCGAGCCACTGCGGCGGGATCGTCCATAAACGGATAGAGCTCGACGGTCACCCAACCTCCATAGTTCGCCCCATCGAGCGCCTCGAACAACGCGACGAAGTCAATCGCGCCGTCGCCGGGAATCAGGTGCTGATGCACCTTCGTCGCGGCGATGTCTTCGAGGTGGACGTGGACGTACTGGCCCGCCAGTTCCCGCGCGACGGCGGCCGGATCTTCGCCCACGCAGAAGGCGTGGCCGATGTCGAAGTTCATCGATACCAGCGGCTCGTCGGCGAAATGCTGTTCTTTCCAGGCGATGTACTCCGCCGTCGTCTCGAGCATCAGGCCCGGCTCGGGTTCGATGGTGAGCGTGATGTCGTTCGTCTTGGCCGTCTTGAGACACCGACGAATCCCGTCGGCGAAGCGTTGCCCCAGCACCTCTCGCGGCTCTGTCGAGCGAATCATCGGCCCGCCCGGCTGAAGGCTGACGGAGTCGGCTCCAAGTGCCGCGGCGAGCCGGATGCTGGCGAGCGTGTGATCGACGCGAAGCTTGACCCGCTCGGGATCCGGATCGATCCACGTCGGGGCGTAGGTGTCACCGGTCGGCCTGCCGTGCGGGAATGGCTCGCTGGCGAAGAAACCAGTGAAGGCGTTGACGTTGCTGACGACAAGCCCCGCGTCATTGATCGTGTCGGCCAGATCGAGCACGTCGCGGGTGCTCATGTCGAAGGGCGTCATGTGCGGCTGGTCGGCCATGACCTCGCAGCCGGCGTAGCCGCAGGCGGCGATGTCGCTGATCGCCTGTTGCAAGGTGCGTTTCTTGAACGAGTTGGTGCTGAAGGCGAGCCGATCTTTCCACCGGTCCCAGGATGTGGGCATCCGTCAGGGTAGACGGGCTCCGCTCCTCATCCTGCCCTGAGCGGCGTCGCTTGCGACGCATCTATGGCGAGAGGTACGCGTCGCAAGCGACGCCGCTCAGGGCGATGCCGCGCTAGGTTGTGACGTGGACACGCCGATCACCTACGCCGACAGCGGCGTCGACTATGACCCGCTCGATGCGTTCAAGCGGGCGTGTCAGCAGGCCGCGGCGACCACGAGCGGGCCTCTGACGGAAGTGCCGGGCAGCCGTGGCGACTCCGCCTACCTCGTCGACTGCGGCGACGGCACGTTGCTGGCCCACGTCGAGGAAGGGCTGGGCACCAAGAACCTCGTCGCCGATGCCGTCGGCGACCCGTCGCTCTACCACGCGATCGGCATCGACACGGTGGCGACGATCGTCAACGACTTGATCACCGTCGGCTGCCTGCCTGCCGTCGTCGCCATGCACGCGGCGGTCGGCGATGCGGCGTGGTTCGAGAACCGCGAGCGAGCCGAGGCTTTGGCGGCAGGCTTTGCCGAGGGCTGCCGACGCAGCGGGGCGACTTGGGGCGGCGGCGAGACGCCGGCGTTGAGCGGCTTGGTGAACCCCGACACCATCGTCCTCGCCGGCAGCGCGATCGGGCGGATGCAGAAGACGGACCAGATCGACGGCGACGTGCGGGTCGGCGATCAGATGATCTTCCTCGCCTCCACCGGTGTGCAGACGAACGGCCTGACCCTCTGCCGACGCATCGGCGAGCGGGTCGGCTTCGACCAGCCGTGCGGCGACACGACGTTCGGCAGGTCGCTGCTGGAGCCGAGCTCGATTTATGCCGACTTCGTCAAAGAACTCTCCAAAACAAAGACGCGGCCGCACTATCTCGTCCACCTCACCGGCCACGGCTTCCGCAAGCTCATGCGGCTCCAGAAGCCGTTGACGTACACGGTCAGCAAGCCCGGCACGCCGCAGCCGGTGTTCGACTTCATCAATCAGCACGGCCCGGTCGAGCGGCGGGAGATGTTCGCGACCTTCAACATGGGCGTCGGCTTCGTCGCCTACGTCCGACCCGATGCCGTCGACGCTACCCTCGCCGCAGCTGAAGCCACCGGCCACCGCGCCTGGATCGGCGGCGAGGTGATGGGCGACGATCGGCGAGCGGTCGAAGTGCCGTCAGAAGGCATCGTCTTCGAGGACCAGGACCTCGCCGTCCGCTGAGCGTCCGACGTCAAGCCGCCGGATGACGATCCCGCCTCTTGATCCCGAAAGAGGTGCCGAATCCGAGTGTTACCGGTAGCCTGACCTTCATGAGCCACGGGACCCTCCGCCGCGCCGTTTTTCCCGGACAGTTCGACCCGATCACGAACGGCCACCTCGACGTGATCCGTCGCGGCGGGACGTTGTTCGACGAACTTGTCGTCGGCGTGGGCGTGAACCCGGAGAAGAGCGAACTCTTCAGCCAGGTAGAGCGGCTGGAGATGGTGCAGGAAGTGCTCGCCGCTGCCGAAGGGACCGGGAACGTGACGGTCGAGGCGTATCAAGGGCTGACCGCGGACTTCGTGCGTCGCAAGGAGGGTCAGTGCCTTCTACGTGGCATTCGGGATGTGACGGACCTGCGGTACGAGTTTCAAAGCGCTTTGGCCAATCGGGCCGTCGGCGGTGTGGAGACGTTGTTTCTGATGACCGGCGACCAGTACGCCCTGACCAGCAGCAGCCTGATTCGGCAGGTCGTGACGCTCGGCGGCGACGTCGAGACGCTGCGCAAGCTCGTGCCGGCCCCGGTGGTCGATCGGCTGCGTCGCGAGCAGACGCGGCAAGCCAATGCGACCGCGACATGAGCGGCTAACGGAACTTACCCGTCTCAGGGGACGCGACGCCTCGGGTGAAAAGCATTGACACGCCTGCACAATCTGGTAGCATTCGCAACGCCGCTGCCGGTTCAGGAGGCGTCCGACCGTCGGACGTCCGCCAGCGGACCCCACCTTTCCCGACCGTCCGGTCGGTTCCCATTCCGAACCACAAAGGCCGCAATGGCCTACTGATACTGGATCTGCACGGCTTCGGCTTTGTCCGATCCTTCGCCACGGCGACGTTCGTCATGGTGCTTCCGCCAGGAACCCCAGCTCTCACGACCGCAAACCACGTCAGGCCACCCCCACGCACGCTCATCGGGCCGATCGGCTCAGGAGCGCAACCGACCGGGGCAACCAGGCATCATCTTACTTTGCATACCTCTCGTCCGGCGGCATGCCGGCGGATGGCAAGGCAGGGCGGACCGGTACGAAGAGCACTGTTCAGGCGGATTTCGCTTCCCCTGACCCACCTCGGGTCGAAAGGAGAACTGTTATGAAGCGCAACGCTTCCAACCGTACCCGCCGCGCCGGCTTCACGCTCGTCGAGCTGCTGGTCGTCATCGGCATCATCGCGCTGCTGATCTCGATCCTGCTGCCCTCGCTCAACCGTGCCCGCGAGGCCGCCAACAAGGTCAAGTGCGCCAGCAACCTGCGTCAAATCGGCCAGGCGATGGTCCAGTACTCGATCGACGACATCCAGTCGGGCGCTTTCCCGCGGACCATCTACGACGGCGATGTCGATGCTACCTTCGCGCTCCGCATGGAGTCGGGTGTCGCCGCTAACAAGACGGACGGCGGCGCTGGTTCCGACGTCGGCGATGCTGACCCGTTCCGTACAGACAACGGTGTTGCCATCGGTGCCAACGGTGCGGGTGCCCAGAACGTCCTCGCCAACGACATTGGCGCTGCCGTCTGGCACCTCATCCGTTCCAGCGACCTGACCCCGGAAGTCTTCCTCTGCCCCAGCAGCAACGCCACCGAGGCTGACCTGGATGACGGTCGCACCGTCAACAACTACGCCAACCTCGGCGACTACCGCAACTCGGTCAGCTACAGCTTCCAGGTGCCTTACGGGTCCAACGACGCTGTTGGCCGTGGCTTCCGCTGGACCGGCACGCTCAGCCCGTCGGTGGCCATCGGTGCCGACATCAACCCCGGTGTGACCGCCGGCCTCGATGATGTCGTCTTCGCCAACATCGACGGTGGTGTTGCGGACGCTGTAGAGAACGCCTCCAGCCGTGAACTCGAGCGTGGCAACAGCAACAACCACGGCAAGGACGGCCAGAACGTCCTGACCGCCGATGGCTCGGTCAGCTTCGAGAGCACGCCGTTCGTCGGCGCCAGCGACGACAACATCTACACGCGTCAGGATGCGACTGTCGTCGCGAATGGCCGCGTGATCCGTTCGCAGAATGGTGTCGGTGGTGTGATGAACGGTACCGGCGAAGCAGCGTTCGCGATCGGTCTCGATCCGGCTGACACGCTTGTCACCCTGGTTGGTGCCAGCCCGTACGACGAGCTCGACAGCTTCCTCATGCCGACCGACGACGCTCCGACGAACTAATTCGCCTCAGCCGAATCAAGTCCACCGAATTCGCCCCCGCCTCGCTTGCCGAGGCGGGGGCGTTCTCTTGTACCGGCGATAATCGTGCTCAAGACGCCGCCCGCAGGCCGTCGTGGCTCATCGGCTCGACGTCCGACGAACTCTTGATGGCTTCGGTCGGGGCCAGTGAGGGGCGTCGGGCCGGGGGCACGCGGAGCATCGTCCGGCAGTACTGGCAGCGAACGACTTTGCCTCGGGCCTCTTCCGGGACCTTGAGGACTTTACGGCAGCTCAGATTCGGGCAGATCAGTTGGCAGGGCATAGGGGCTCCGGTGGTTCGGGGGACGAGACGAACCAGCAGTCGGCTGGTTGGAGCGACCCACCTGCTGCTCCTCGTGAGCCGCCCGCGGATCAAGGCTTCCACTGACTACATCGGCCCATCCGGCTGCCGCTTAACTTCGAGCGGAGCAGATTCGTCGGAAACTTCTGCCGGAGCACCCGACGCCCTCTGCTTCTGGAGGAGCGGGGGGGGGGGGGGGGGGGGGGGGGGGGGGGGCGGCGGTTCTGATCCGCGTGACGGTTCTGGTTCTCGCGACGGTCACAACGCGGGGCAAGCCCCGCCGCTCCGGTGGGAGAAGAACGTCGTTCGCCGTCGGGAGCGGACTACTCGCTCGTCCCGGACAACCGCAATGCCGGACGCTCTGCGAACGGTCGGTACAGCGGGTCACCGATCAGCACCATCTGCCAACTCACCTGCGGCACCGTCATCCAATATGCGTCGCCCAGCGTCATCCGCCCCGACAACATCAGCGGCACGAACTGCGCCGGCGGCGGGAAGGCGGACAGGTACGGCTCACTCGTCGGCCCGACCGTCGCCACCATGCCGTCGCGGAGCAACCCTGCGACCCAGCCCCGCTCGTTCGGATTCCGCAGGCCCGCAAGCTCGTAGGAGGCGACGTGATATCCGATTGCTCCCCGCGTAAACTCGAAGGGCCGGTTGTAGTCGCGTAGCCGATACCAACCGACATAAACTGCCACGTCCGTCACGGCCGGCGTGTTGGCGGGGCCACGCTGGAAGACGTCGGCCTGGTCGTCGTGGACCACGTCCAGCGTCGCCGCCGTCCGCAGCTGGGCGGCGAGGCGGCGAAGTTGCTCGTCGAACGGGGCGTAGCCGTCCGGTTTGCCGTTCTTGCCGGGCATCCGCAGGCCTCGCGAGTCGATGACAAGTCGGCCGTCGAGGCCTTCCTGCTCAGTAGCGATGCTGTCGTCGATGATCTGTCGAACGAGGTCCGGAGTCGGGGCGTCGAGTCGGGCGACCCGCATTACGTTGGGCGGATCCTGGGCATCGGGATTCCGCCCCCGCAGCGGGTTGGCGAGCCAGAGCGTCGCCGGCTTCAGGTCGAGCCGCAGCGTCGCCAACTCGCTGTCGAACGATGCTCGCGACTGCTCGGGATCGAGCTGCTTGAGGCTCAGCGACAGGACGCGTGCATAGTCGATGAGGCCGACGCGACGCGCCAGATCCTGCAGTTCTTGACGATCATCCGGCTGATCAAGCCGCTTGGCCAGCACCTGCATCCGTTGCCGCTCGGCATCGGTGAGGGGCACCAGATCGTGCTCGACCGGCTCGTAGAGCATCGCCTGGAGCGTCTTGGCCGTCTCGGCGAGGGCCTGCTGTTCGCTCGCGTTGAGGTCGGGTGCGGCTTGTCGGATGCGGACCTGCGTGACGTCGAGCCGTTGAATCAGCTGCGTCAGCTCGTGACCGAAGCCCGGCAGCTGCGGCACGGGCTTGCCCGCCGCGGCGGCGACGGAGCCGGCCCGGTCGACGATCGGGCTGAGCCGGCCGACTAGTCGATCCGCTTCGGCGGCAAGGGTCGCAAACTCTGCCGACTCGGCGGGCGTCGGCTCGAGCTTCCCAATCCGCAGCGGCACGCCGTAGAACGTCACCAGGCACCGCACCGGTCGGCCCATCTCTTCCTGCTCCGCGATCGCCTGCCGCAGCGGCTCGTACGCCTCTTGCAGAAACGCCTCTCGCGACATCGACTCGCCGGTCGGCAGCTTCAGCTTCACGATCCGCCCCCGCGGCACGCCACGCACGGTCGAATAGTGCTCCGCCAACTCCAGGCTCTCGGGCACGTCCTCATTGACGACCAGCAGCAGCTCCTCAGCTTCGAGCCCCGCCCTCGCCGCTTCCGGCAGACCCAGCCAGCAGGCCAGCCACGCTACCATCACGACGCCGCGGGTCAGGATCCTGCGCATGGCCGACGTTCCGGGTCCGCTGACTCGGAATCAAGTGGGCCGATCCGTTCCCGGAGGTTTCTCTCCCGTTTCCGGAGGATTAAGATGAAGCGTCCCCTCAAGATCACCCTGATCGTTGCCGCGTCACTCGTGGCGATCGTTGTCATCGCCTTGGTCGTCGTGTTCCAGCGGCTCGACGCGATCACCGAGCGGATCATCGAGACCGAGGGCTCCAAGCAGCTCGACCTCGCCACGCTCCTCGGCGACGCCAACGTCTCGCTGCTCGGCGGGAATGTGACGCTCAGCGAGTTGACCATCGACAATCCCGAGGGCTATGACAGCGAGCACCTCTTTGCGATGAACCAGATCAGCGTCGATGCCGGCTTCGGCGGGTTGACGAGCGACCCGGTTCGCATCGACGGCATCGTCATTGCCTCGCCGGTTCTGACCATCGAACGCGGCAGCGTCGGCGGGCTTGCGGATCAGCTGCGCGTGAACCTCAAGGAGCTCGTCGACCACGTCTCGGAGATGGAGTCGAGCGAGGAGACGACGCGGCTGGTAATCGATCAGCTGACCGTGACCGGGGCGACCGTGCGGATTATCCCGAAGATCGACGACAAGAACGAGGTCTACGAGCTGACGCTGCCGAACATCACGATGCAGAACATCGGCACGGCGGAGGACACGCAGAACGGAGCGGAGATCGGCCGGGTGGTGACGGAGGTGGCGATGACGCTCGGTGCCCGTGCGGCGGAGAGCGAAGAACTGCCGCCGGAGATTCGGGCGGTGCTGGCGGGCGATATTCGCGGCGTCTTGACGAAGTACGGCACCGAGTTCGGCTCGAAGCTCGCCGACGAGATCGGCGGCGAGCTGGGTCAGGCGGCGAATGATGCGATCGGTGCGGCTCTGGACGGCGACGTCGAAGCGCTCAAGAAGGGCCTGGGCGACGAGGCGAAGAAGGGACTCGGCCGACTCCTCGGCGGCAGCAGTGAGGACGAGAACGACGAGAATTAGGCCAGACCTGTCTAAAGTTGCCTCTTCCGTCATCCCGAGCATTGCAGGAGACTTGGCTGCGCTCGCTCCAAAGGACATGCTGTTGGCTGACACGCTGCTTCGAAGCATGATCTTTGGAGGGTAATTTTCAACAATTGCCGAGCCTTCTATGCCGACACTCCATCGGCGGCGGCGGCCGTCTACGTGCCAGGCACTGGCAGCCGTTGCTCGTCGGCGACGCCGCTGAGGCAGATGAAGCTGTTCGAGCCGATCGGCGGCTGCTATCCGTGGGCGAAGAGCAAAAGCGCCATAAGCGTGCAAAGGCGATTGCAGTCTACGAGGTGGAACATTATGTTCTACCTGATGAACTCTTCGCAAGCCGGATCGCTCGCCGTCGCTGCCGCCCTTGCCGGATTCAACATCGGCTTCGCCGACGTGACGGTTGATGGCGGAGCGGCTCGCGACGTCGAGCAGGAGGACGGCCGACTCACCTTTGCTGTCGATGCCGACGCCGTCACGCAGCCCGTCACGGTCCGCATCACCGGTGACATCGTCGAGCCGGACGCAATGCACTGGATCAACCTCAGCGACCACCCGCCGCGCCTCGTGCGGGCCGACAGCGACGGCACGCTCGAACTGACGCTGCCGTGGGCGATCAACACGCACTTCGGCGTCGAGCCGGCGTCGGAGCCGCTGCTGGTCGAGGCCTTCGAAGGCGGCATGCCGGGCAACTGGCGGTCGGACATCGACACGGCCAACCTGCGGCCCGTGCTCAAGATGGGTCACGAAGGCTTCGACATGTCGCCCACGGGTGAGGCCGAAGGGGCCGATGCCGTCCGTGCCGAGTCGGCGGACGACGTCGGGCGCGACGGCTCGGGGGCGATACGTGTGATCAAACCGTCCGTCGGCGGCAGTGCCGACCTTGTCCACGAGCCGATCGCAATCGAGCAGGGCACCGAGTACTTGGCCGAAGCGTTCTACAGCGTCGAGGAGATGGCTTACGGCGGCAACGCGTCGTTCGGCGTCGAGCTCCTCGGCGACGACGGCAGCTTCAAGCGTTACGCCGGCTACAGCTCGATGAGCCCACTGCAGCGAAATCGCGAGGGTCAATGGCGTCGCGGGTACACTCGGTTCACGCCTCGCGAGGGGGAAGTGAGAGCCCGGATCCGATTGAGCACAAGCGGCTCGCCGGTGCAGATCCTCTGGGACGACGCCCGCATCACGAAGAGTCCGACCCGTCTGACCCGCATGCCCAACGACCTGCCCGCCGATCGCGGGGCGGCGAAGATGAGCGAGCAGGAAGTCCGCGACATGCTCGCGAGCGAAGAGCCCTTGTCGGCCGAGGTGCGGACGGTCAACGGCTACCCGACGACGTTCGTCAACGGCGAGCCGGTCGGCAACTTCCACTTCAACGCCGGCTTCTACGACTGGGGCGACGCCCAGCCGCAACTGCACGGCGTGCTCGCCGACGCGGGCGTGCGGGTGCACACGGTGCCGATCCCCCTTGGTGCTCCGCTCAACTACGGCGAGCCGGTCGAAGCCGCCGTTTGGCAGGGGCCGGGAGAGCTTAGTTTCGACCTGATCGAAGAGCGGATCATCACGCTCCTCCGCCACGCGCCCGACGCGTACGTCCGGCTGAACCTCGGTCCCGAGCCTTACTACGGCTTCCACGAGGATCACCCCGACGCCGTCTTCCGCACGAAGGACGGCCTGGTCGTCACCGGCCTGACGCACAGCTCACCAACCGTCGATCCGGACACGGTCGAGGAGAACACGGTCGTCTCGCCCAGCTACGCCTCTGAAACCTACCGCCGCGAGACGGCGAAGGTGATTGAGCAGGTCGGCCGATTCCTCGCGGAGAATGACGTCGGCAAGCGGGTCATCGGCATCCACCTCATCGGCGGCCACGACGGGCAATGGCTGCCGCACACGTTCGGCCGGTATGACTTCGGCGTCGAGCACGTCGCCGCCTATCGCGACTACCTGCGGACGCTTTACGAAGACGAGAAGGCTTTGCAAGAGGCATACGACAACCCGTCGGCGAGCTTCGACACCGTCATGCCGCCGGAGAAGAGCGACTACGAGCTCGACAAGCCGTTCCTCGATCCCGAAGTCGGCAACGACCGCTGGCTGATGGACGCCTTCCGCTTCGTGCAGGTCGGCAAAATCGGCACAATCGAAGTGTTCGCCGACGCCTTCGACCGCGGCATCGGTCGGCCGATGCTCAACAGCACCTACTGGTCCGACGCGTACCACGGCCACGGCCTCGACCACTGGGCGATGGGCGACCTGCTCGAGGTCGACTCGATCGACGCCATCGCCAGCATCTGCGACTACCGCAACTGGCGACGCCAAGGCAGGCCCGGCGCGATCGCCAGTGCCGCCGGCTCGCTGAAGTTGCACGACAAGATCTACCTGTACGAGGTCGACCACCGCACGCCGCACTCGTGGGGCGCGCCCGACGCGAACGAGAACGCCGACTGGCTCGGCCAGACGCACGACCCGCTCGACACGCTTCACGCCGCCCGCCGCGAGTGGGGCTCGAGCTTCGCCATCGGCGGCGGCGGGTGGCACTACAGCCTCAGCGGCGTCGGCCAGGGTTTCGCGCCTTTCCCAGACGGTAACGCCGAGGCCGCCGACCTGGCCCGGCGGATCGCCGAGCGGCCGCGCATGAACGAGCATTACCCGCCGGTCGGCGTCTTCCTCGACGAGCGGACCATCGACGCGATGACGCACGACGACAGCCTGGGCCTGATGACCCTCCAGCTCAGCGGCAACATGGCCCGCGACCCGCTGTCGACCAGTGGCCTCGGCTACGTCCCGTACCTGCTGAGCGACCTCGACCACGACGACCGGCCCGACTACCGGATCACGATCATCCTCGGCGGCATCACGATGACGCCCGAGCAGGTCAGCTACGTCGAGGACAACCTGCAGAAAGACGGACAGATCATCGTCGTCATGCACGCCGCCGGCCAGACCTACGCGGGCGGTGTCGAGGAGGCTGTCGGTCGGATGACCGGCATAGACGTCGCTCTCGACATCGACGAGCGCGTCGTCTACCGCCTGCGGGCGCACGGTAATGACAAGCTCGCCGAGCAGATCGACTTCCACCTGAGCGAGACGTCCGGCCCGCTGATCGAAGTCGTCGACGAAGACGCGACGCCGCTGGCAACGTATGCCCAGAACGACAAGGTCGCCGCCGCCGTCAAGCGGCACGACGACTGGACCGGCGTCTACATCGCCGCCCCCGGCGCTTTAACGCCTCGCCTGCTCCGCAACCTCGCCGCCGAAGTCGGTATCGAGCCGACCGGCCCCGAGGGCGACATGACGATGGCCGGCAACGGCGTCATCGTTGTTCATGGCATGGACAACGTCGCAGCCACGCCGTTGCAATGGAGCGGCGAGGCGGATCTCGTTGATGTGGCCACCGGCGAAACCGTCGCTACCAGCGCCGAGTCGGCCCAAGTCGACGTGCCTTTCGGCGAGACACGCTGGTTCTTCCTCCGCTAGCAAGATTGCCGGAACATTTAATTCAGCTTGATCGAACATCAGGTATCCGGTACAACGGGGGCGGCGGTCGAAGAGACACCAGTCGCTCGGCGGGAGGGATCACCGTTCACCTCCTGAATCGAAGGAATTCGTTATGAAACAGTCCAAGCGCTTCGGCCGCCACCTTGATCTGCCCGGCTTCACCCTCGTCGAGCTGCTCGTCGTCATCGGCATCATCGCCTTGCTCGTCGGCATCCTGTTGCCGACGCTCTCGCAGGCCCGGAAGTCGGCCGCCAACGCCAAGTGCCTGAACAACCTTCGGCAGATGGGTACGGTGCAGGCGTTTTACGCGAACGACTTTTTAAACGCCTTGCACATGGCCGACTGGAACATCCCGGTTCCCGGCGGCACGGAGCCGGTCGGATGGTGGGAGCACAACGGCTTCTGGGAGTACATCCCGGGCACGCAAGACGAGGGCAGTTTCGCCGCCTTTCCCGAGTACGAGGCCTTTGGCATTCCGTCGGACCCAGATGGTATTGCCCGATGCCCGCTCGATGCGAATCTTCCCGACCGAGTTGATGTGAACCCGTTCAGTTCGCCGCCGGCTCGCGCCGAAGTCAGCTACGGGATGAACGCCTACTTCGGATCGACCGACAGCTTCTGGGGTGGTGCCGGCATCGGGCCCAATACCTCCAGAATGACAGATTTCAAGCAGTCGTCTGAAGTCATTGCACTAGCTGATTGGACGATTCGGGAGCCCGGCAGCGCTTCGCAACGAGCCTTCTCGCAAAGTCTGTCTCTCTTCAGCCGGCCCGACTTTGCTGCCGGAACGGATCATACCGAACTTCGGCGGGCGCGTTGGCATTCAGAGAATGAGTATGTCGACGAAACCGGTCATGAAATTAATGCTGTTTATCTCGATGGTCACGCCGCCGGGGTGACGTTCGCTACCAAAGATTACAATGTGACTAATGACGCCTACGGCGAGGCGCTCGGCGGCCTGCACAAGACGAAGCGTGGAAACGGCAATCGCGGCTCCGACTACCCGTGATCTTGAACGAGCGTCGAGCTGCCGGCTTTTTCCGCGATTTCCGATCCGACCACTGCCTGAGCGTCGATCTCGATGAGCAGTGACGGGTCGGCCAATTCCGCACCTACCGTCGTGCGAGCCGGCATGTGGTCGCCGATCCACTCCCTGAAAATCTTGTTGAAGGGTTTGAAGTCGCGCTCGACGTGGCGGAGGTAGACCCGCATCCGGACGATCCTGCTCCGCGTCGTACCGGCCCAGCCGAGCACCTCGTCGATGAGCTTGAGCGTCTGCTTCGTCTGGCTTTCCAGGTCCGGGCCGACGACCTTCAGGGTTCTGCGGTCGTAGCCGACGAACCCGCTCACGTAGACGATGCCGTTGTGCACGGTTGCTTCGGCCACCGGCAACCCGTCGCCGCCGTCGGGATCCGTGATGATCTTGATGTCGTTCATGGTTTGTCTTGCGCGTGTGGTCGAGGGCATCAGGACGAGTCGATCCCGGACGCCTTGCGAAGATGACACGGAGACGATAGGCTTTGCAACTGGAACATTATGTTCCATTCACTAGAACACGGTCAGGCACCAGTTTTACATGCGACGATTCACCCTACTCATCGCTGCGAGCCTCTTTGCGTCTCTGACACACGCGGCCGTCCCGTTGCAGGCTCGGTTCGCTCCTGAGCCGGATTATGACGGCTGGTCGATGACGACATTTGCCCCCGCAGGCAGTGAGGCAGAACTTTACGAGGAACGGCTTGTTCTTGAAGATCGTGACGAGCGAGCCGCCGTTGCTGCCACCTTCATCTCCGACGAGGAACTGCCGCATCGTCACGTCGGGCTTCGGGTTGTGCTGCAGGTCGAGCCGCTAGGTTCGCGCGACGCGGCAAAGGGCAATCGCTTTGCCTTTGTCCGCTTCGGCCCCGGTGACGAGGGTGAAAGCGGGGCCGTTCGCCTCATTATGCCCGATTCGAATGATCGCGTTGTGATCGACGTCCTCAGCGGTGAAGAGTTGATCGGGCCCGACGACTACAGCCAGCGTCGCTTCGACCTCGGCAGCGAGATCGAGATCGTCGCCGAGATCGACCATGAGGCGGGCACGTACGACGTGAGCATTAATGGTCGGAGCTACGCGACCCAGGCGGAGTTGTTCGAGGTGGAGCGAGCGATCGGTAACGTCAGCGTCCTCACGCCTTCGGGCGGCAAGGCAAAGATTCTGTTGCGAGCTGTCGACGTAACGACGGGCGAGTTGTCGAAGCGTTCCGCGGAACGGCAGCGGGAGCCGGTCGCCGCGGCTCGTGAAACGCCCAGCCAGGCGTTGCAGCAGCTGATGCACGACGTCGACAAGGAGGGCGGCAGGGAGGTCGAGGTACCGCGTTTCGATCTTCAGCAGGCCGATGCCGACTGGCAGTTCCAGCCGCACCTGTACTACGAGCACATCAAGGACGAGGCCGGCATCAACGCCTGGCGGAGCGTCGTCGAGATGCCGACGATCGGTCGGCGGCTTTACACGATGGGCTCGTTCCCGATCAAGCCGAACACGCGGTACAAGGTGTCGGCACTCGTCAAAAGCGACTTCGAGCGGGCGCTGGCCGAAGTCGACATCGGCGTCGAGGCCTTGAGCCAGACCTTCCAGCCGCAGCCGGGAGCGCGATCGGTGGGGTTGCCGGCTCAGACGGCCGACGATCCCGAGGCGGTCGACGGGTGGGTGCGTTGGGAGTACGAGTTCGTCACGCCGCCGTTCGATGATCCGATGCGGGGTCGCTTCTTCTTTCGTCACCACCTCGGTGCCGTCGATGCCGCGGCCTTCGACCTTCGCCTGGCTCAGCTGAAGCTGATCGAATTGCCTGCCAGCGACTTCGAGATCGATGGCGAGCTCGAAGACCTCGTGCAATTCCGCGGCGGGCCGGGCAACCTGCCCATGCGGGTCGAAGACGTCGAGCAAGACGGCGACACGTTCACGATCATGACCACAGGCGTCAAATACACGCTCGACACCGCGAGCAACACGCTCACCGCGCGGCAGCGGATCGACTTCAAGCGGGACCTTGTCGACGTCGACTTCTCGCTGCCGCTGGACGACCTGCAGATCGTTCGACAGGACGGAACGGTCGCAGTGCTCGCCAACGATCGGGTGGCACTCGGCTTCCAATGCGACGGCATGGTCGCCATCGCTCCGCGACAGGAGTTGACCGCAACCGCTACTGCGAAAATCGGCGGCGTCTTCAACCGCCTCGGCCGCGGCAGCCTCTACGCCGGCGACGACTTCGGCGGCTTCACCGTCAACAGCTACCCGCTCCTCGGCAGCGGCGAGCCGGTCGAGTACCAGCCCGTCACGCCCGATCTGTGGTTCGCCGACCTCGATCGCGGCGACACCGACACGCTCGCCCCGCAAGGCGAAGCCTCCGAGCCCGGCTGGCAAGTGCAATGGACGGTGCGGCCCGGCGAACGACTCTTCGTCAGCGGCTTCCCGTGTCGACCGTTCGATTGGGAGAAGAGCTTCAACGAGCACTACCTGCTCAGCTGGATCACCGAGCCCGTCGACGCCTACGACAGCGACTGGGTCCGCACGCACGACGTCGTGATCCTCTGGGATTTCCACCAACGCGAGTGGGGCATGGCCTTCAGCGACGACCACCTGCCTCGCGATCCGGCGCTGACGCAGGCGCATCAGGACGCGATCCGCGAGCAAGGCATCGGAACGATGGCGTACAACTCGGCCTGGTTCCACCGCAGCCGCGACCCGGAGGTTTGGGTCGAAAGTGTGCGAAAGCAGGTGGAAGACGAAGGTTTCGACGGCGTCTACAGCGACGGGCTGCCGGCGGTCGAGTGGCTTGTCGGCTACGAGGCGCTGCGAATGCTTCGAGAAGGCGTGCTGCCGGACGGACCGATCCGCGTCCACGACTCGATCCCGCAGAGCGGCCGACACACCGCCGAGTACGCGCCGTTCCTCTACACCTACGCGAGCACGACCTACCAGGCCGAACACGTCGAAACCGACGCCGGTGCCGGCTGGCCCTGGGTGCGGTACGTCGTCGGCTCGTGGCGGCAAAGCAACGCGATCGGTGACATCAAGGGCGACCTCTGGGGCGGATTCGGCGACACGCGGGACGAGAACCTGACGCAAAGCCGCCTCGCCGCCTTCATCTGGAACGGTCGACCCGGCAGCAATGCACCGCACTACCTGCGGGACATCTGGCCCGTCTGGCAGGCACTCGAAGCCGACTGGCGCGAGCACGGCGACGACCCGTTCTACTACGACCGCTACTACCTGCCCAAAGCGCGAGAGCTGACCGGCCTTCGCGTCGGCCGTGCCGCGATGCCGATCGTCGAGCAGCAGGGCAAGAGGTTGTCGGTCCGCACGCTGTCGCCCAACGGCACCATCCACTACACAGTTGACGGCAGCGACCCGACGGTCGAGTCACCGGTCGCCGACGCACCGATTAATCTCGCGGCGGATGAGGTGCTCAAGGCAGTAACGATCGCACCCGACCTCGAGCCGAGCGCCGTCGCGACCTTCCCTCTGCCGACCGACTGATGTCCGACCGTCCCCGCGTTGCCGTCCTCGGGTTCATCCACGAGTCGAACAGCTTTAATCGCGTCCCCACCGGGCTCGACGCGTTTACCTTCGAAGCGGGCGGCGCTTTTGCGGCGGGCGACGATCTTTGGGAACACACTGCGCCGGGTGCGCGCATGGCGGGCCACGAGATCGCGGGCCTGCTCCGAGGTGCCAATGAGTGGGCCGAGGCGGTGCCGCTCTATTTCGCCGACGCATTGCCGGGCGGGCCCGTGGAGCACGAGGCGTTCGAGTCGTTATGGCGAAACACCAGCGACGGGCTGCGGCAGGGCGATCCATTCGACGGCATCCTCGTCGCGCTCCACGGTGCCGCCGTCGGAGCCGAGATCGACGATCTCGACGGCGAGTTCCTGTCGCGTCTCCGCAGCACCGTCGGGCCGGTGCCGATCGTCGCGACGCTCGACTGTCACGCGAATCTGTCGCCGAAGATGGTCGAGGCGACCGACGCGATCCTCGCTTACCGGACGAATCCGCACGTCGATCACCGCCAGACGGGCGAGCGGGCGGCCGACCTGCTCCGCCGCATGCTGCTCGAAGACGTTCGGCCGACGCAGGCGCTGGTGCAGCTGCCGCTGGTGCTAAGCATCGATCGGCAGGCGAGTAGCGAACGCCCGTGCTCCGACTGGCTCGCGATCGGCGACGACCTTCGCCGACAAGTCGGCGTGCTCGACGTCAACCTGCTCCTGGGCTATCCGTGGGCGGACGTGCACGAGATGGGCGTCAGCGTCCACGTGCTGCACGACGGCCAACAAGCCGAGGCACAGCAGGCGGCGGATCAGTGGGCGACCGCGATCTGGCAAGATCGCGAGCAGGCGAGGTCGCAGGCAGTTGATGTCGTGTCAGCGATGGCCCACGTTCGATCTGCCAGCGGAACCGTGGGCCTGCTCGACCTCGGGGACAACATCGGAGCCGGTAGTCGCGGCGACTCCACCGCCTTGGCTCAAGCGCTCCTGGACGCGGGCATCGACGAGAGCTTCGTTCCGCTGGCCGACAAGCAGGCGTTCGATCAGTTGTGCCACATCGAGTGCGGCAGCTCGATTGACCTCAAGGTCGGGGGCAACGCCGAGACGCCGCCGCTGCACGTGACCGGCCGGTTCGATCGCATCTACGACGGCCAGTGGCACGATCCTGAGCCGCGACACGGCGGACGCGTGCTCTACGACGAGGGTCCTCTTGCCGTCGTTCGCAGCAACGATGGCCTGACGCTGCAGATCAGCCCGCGACCCATCTTCCCGGCGAGCCTGGGTCAGGTGACCTGCTGCGACCTAAACCCGGAGGCTTTTCACGCGATCGTCTTGAAAGGCGCAGTCGCCCCCAGGACCGCCTACGCCCCGGTGTGCACGACGATGCTCGCCTGCGACACGGCGGGCCCGACCGCCGCCGGATTGCACCACTTCACGTACGCGAAGCGACGGCGGCCGCTCTTCCCGCTCGATGGCTAAATGCGAATCAAAGCCGCTTGAGGAAGCCCGACGAGTTTGCCGACTACGAAGACTTGCGTTTCATGGATCGGAGCGTTATGCTTCCAGTCAGCAGAACGTCCGGCCCTCTTGGTTCCCGTCTGTCGTCCTCGAGCGTCCATACTGGTATCCGCAAAATCGCCTCAGCGACCGGCATTCTGCCTCCTCACGAAGCTCAGCCCGATCGAGCGTCGATCCGGCGACATCATCCAGGGCTGACGCCCGACTTCCCGCCCCCAAGGCATCTGGAGACCCGAACATGCACACTCTGAACATCCTTGCCACCACTGCCATCACGGCCGGTGTCGTCTCAGCCGCGCCCGTTACCGATTTTCGCTTCGACAACAACCTCGACAGCGAATTCGCCGGCGCCTCAAGCTTGAACGCGGTCGATCCCAACGGGCAGAACGGGTTCCTCAACGCCCCGGTCCCGACCGACTTCACCGCCGACCCGCAGCCGGCGGCGAATCGCCCCGTCTACATCTTCGACAGCGGCAGCAACCAGAATGCCGGCCTGACGCTTCCCGACGCCGGCGGCCTGATCAGCGACGACGACACCTACACCCTCGAGCTCGTCTTCGAGCTCGAAAACGTCAGCAGCTTCCGCAAGCTGGCTGACTTTGAAAGCCGTTCTGATGACAGCGGGATCTACGTCAATGGTGGAGCAGTCGCTCTGTACAGCGACAACGGACCGGGTGACACGCCGCTCCAGCAAGGTGGCACCATCTCGGCTGACGGCTTCGTCTCCGTCATCATGACGATCTCAAACGGCGATGCGGAGCTCTTCCTCGACGGCTCTTCGGTGGCAACGCTCAACGCGATTCAGACCGGCGGCAACTTTGCACTTCCCGACGGCCAGGACTTGAGCTTCTTCCTGGACGACTCGGTCTCGACCAGTGAGTTCACGAGCGGCTCGGTTGCGAAGATCGCCCTGTATGACGAGGCCCTTTCGGCACAGGAGGTGAGCGATTTGGCCGCAGCCCCTTTCACGCCCATCCCTGAGCCGGCGTCTGCTTCGGCATTGGCTCTTCTGGCAGGTGTCGCGTTGCGTCGCCGCCGCGCCTGAGGCAGGCAACGGATTCTACAGGAAGCGACGAATCCAATCAACCCTGTCAGCGGCGCCGACAGGTGCCGCTGACAGCTTACGTCCAGCTTGTGTCAGGTGGACCGTCCCGCAGCAGGGTGGTGCGTCGGGTTGTTCCCTCGCACCATTGATAAGCAGGCTCTATGAGACGATTATTTCATGGCAGCACCATGATTCCGGAGGCGAACCGTCCCGCAGTCTGCCGAAGTCGAAAGAGCCTGAAGATGCTCGCCGAGAAACGTGATAGTGAGGTGCCTGCCGACGCGCCGTGTAAGTCTGAAAACCCGGTGCCCAGCGTCCCTGAGCACTGACGGCGAAGAGGCCTGCGTCGCCACGCGAGAGCGAAGCATCTTCGAACAAACGGCCGGGTCGGGCGCATCGGTCGTCCGCGTCCGTCTGCTCCGAGCGACCTTGCGGACCGGATTGCTTCATCCGCGACCCGACGCACCACCATGCCGCGGACTCCTGCACCTAATTCGAATTCCAGGTGCCCCAGTAAACCGGGTACTCGCTGGCCTTGTCGGCTCTGCCCTTGAACTTGGTGTAGGTGCCGCCGAAGGACCTGCCGAACGTGTCGTTCGTCAGGTCGTAATCGTCGACCGCATACGTGATCGCTTGGCTGTGCCCGTCGAGAAACGAAGCGTTGAGGCGGTGCCCGTTGAACGCGTCGTACTCAGCGTCGCCGTGCCACCCAGCGTTCCGCAACATCGTGTGATTCGCGGTGCCTGTGAAGTCCGGAACACTCCAGGCGTTGAGGGCTGTCCAGCTTGCATCTCCACGCGCAGCTCCTGGGACGGTTGGGCTCCAGTCGACAAACGCCATGGTCTCGACCGGGGTGAACTCGTTGATTTTCGTGAACTCCGGCCACATGGGGTTGCCGCTCAAATCTAGTTGACCGATCCAATCATTGCTCGCCCCGATGACGTAATTCATGCCGTAGCTCATGACGACGTCTCGTCCGTTGTAGGGCAAGAAGCGGTCCGACACCTCGGGATCGGCTGGGCAGCGACCGACGCTGTCAGGATCGACCGGTGCACCGTACTGCGAAAAGTCGCCCGCGCCCCAGAACTGCTCGTCCTGCGTGCCGGGAATGTACTTCCAGAAGTCGAGGTGGTTCCACCAAGCCCCCTGGACGTCGAGGCCGCTGTAGCCGAGCCTGACCAGAGCAGGATCGATGAAGTTGGCCGGATGCAGGGCATTGTTGTTGTCGTTGACGTAAAACGACTGCACCGTGGCCAGCTGGCGAAGGTTACTCAGGCAAGCGACGCTCTGGGCTGAGCGGCGGGCGCTATTAAGCGTCGGCAGCAGGATCGAGACGAGCAACGCGATGATGCCGATGACGACGAGCAGTTCCACGAGCGTGAAAGCTCGGCAAAGCGGGCCGCAGCGGGAGGTTGCAGGGTGTGACAGCATGGTGAACTCCTTGAAAAGCGGGCCGCTGTTCATGCGGCAGAAAGAAGGGCGACCTATCCAAGATAATGGACCGCTGCATTTTGTCAAATGGAACTTAATGACCGGTTGTGTACGCTTGTTCCCGGACATATGGCTGATACACGACGACTACGAGATCCTGCAGATCGTCGGGGACCGCGATGATGCACCACCTCCCTGTCGGCGAGACGGCGGCCGTCGGAGCGGCCGTCGCTTGGGCCTTATCGAGCATGCTCTGGCTCCGCATCGGCCTGCACGTGCGGGCCAGCGTCGTCAATCTTGTCAAGGGCGTGCTCGCGCTGCTGATGCTCGCGGTCGTCGGCTGGTTCACCGCCGTCGACGTGACGACGCTCGTGCCGATGGCTGTGCTGCTGTTCGCGCTGTCCGGCATGCTCGGCATCGGCATCGGCGACACGCTCTACCTCGACTCGCTCAACCGGCTTGGGCCCACGCGGGCCCTGCTCGTCGCGATGCTCGCCCCGCCACTGACCGTCACCTTCGGCTTCCTGCTGCTGGGTGAACACGCCGGCTGGCAGTCGATCGTCGGCATCGGCCTGACCGTCTGCGGCGTCGGATGGGTCGTCACACGCCGCCCGCCGGCGCGACCGACCGGCGACGGGTACGAAATCGTCACCGAGCCGGGCGACGCTTTCTCCGCCCAGGTGCCGAACCTCGCCGAGCGGTCGCGGACATCGCGACGCTCGATCACGATCGGCCTCATGACCGGCGGACTCAGTGCCGTCATGCAGGCGGCGAGCCTGATCGTCAACCGCTACGCCTACGCCCAAGGGCCGGCGGATGCGACGGCGACGACAATGATCCGCATCGCCGCCGGCGTGGTGTTGCTGGCGATGCTCGTGCCGATGCTCAGGCGGCGAATCGGAACGGTTCCGATCTGGCGACTCGGCGGCCGGCTGTGGCTCTGGTTCGCCGTCGCGACGCTCATCGGCACGGCCGGCGGAATGATGCTGATGCAGATCGCCGTCGATCGCGGCCACAACGCTGGCGTCATCCAGACGCTTCTTAGCACGAGTCCGCTGTTCGTGATGCCGATGGTCGCGTTGACGGGTGAGCGGGTAACCCTTTCGGCCGTCGCCGGCGGTCTCGTCGCGACGGCGGGGGTTGCGCTGCTGTTCCTCGGGAGCTGAGGCCACCGGTGCCCACCGTCCGACTTCTCGAACGGCTCCTAAGCCGACGCTTCGTCGAGGAACGTCGCGATGCGGTCGAGGCCGGTGCGGAGGTAGTCGCGTGGCAGCCCGAAGCTCAGGCGGACGTGATTGGCGATGCCAAGATGATCGCCGGGGGCCAGCAGCACGCTGTGCCGCTCGCGGAGCTGCGTGACGAACTGGCGGCTGTCGAGGTGCGGCAAGTCGAACCGCAGGAGCGTGATTGCGGCGGCGTCGTGCGGCGTCAACGACAGGCGGCCCTTCTGCTCGTCGATCCACTCGGCCAGCACGTCATAGCCGTCGCGGATGAGCTTGCGGGTGCGGGCGACGATGCGGTCTCGGGTCGGCTGCGACAACGCGTGGGCCGCCATGTGATTCGCGATGGTGCTGGTGCAGATCGTCGTGTACTCGCGGCGAGCCCACATCTGATCGGCCGTCTCCGGATCGGTCGCGGCCCAACCAATGCGGAGGCCCGGCAGGCCATAGGCCTTGCTCGTGCTGCCGGTGGCGATGACCTTGTCGTACGCATCGAAGAAGCTCGGCGTGTACGTCTCCGACTGCCGCTCGCTGCCGCGGTAAACCTCGTCGGACAAGATCCACGCCCCGACCCGCTCAGCTTCGCCGACGATCGCTCGCATCTCCTTGCGAGTCAGCGCCCGCCCCGTGGGGTTGTTCGGATGGCAGACGGCGATCAGCTTCGTCCGCTCCGTGACAAGGTCGCGCAGCGCGTTGAGGTCTGATGCGAAGCCGTTGTCGGCATCGAGCGGAAACTCCTTGACATCGAGGCCGTAGTTGACCGCGACACCGCGAACGTGCTGGTAGTTGGGCCGCATGACGATCATCTCATCGCCGGGTCGCGTGACGGTGGTGATGCCGGCGAAGTTGGCCTCGACGGCCCCGACGGTGACGAGGATGTTGTTGGCCTTCGCGGCTTCGTAGGTTGACGCGATCGCTTCCCGCAACGCCATGAGACCGGCACCTGGCGCGTAATCGAGCCGCACGTCGAACAGCTTTTGCAACGCGTCTGGGTCGTCCTGATACAGCTCCGCGACCGACAGCGGGTGGACGCCGCTCTCGCTGAGATTGTAGTCGACGGCGTACTCGTACTTGCTTAGGTCCCGCTCGAGCTCGAACGGCAAAAACATCGGAAACGACTGGATGACGGCAGGCTGGCGTTCCATGGCGGCGGGGGGGGGAGGAGGAGGTGAAAGCAAGTCGCCGCCCTTGTGCGGAAAGGCCCTTGTGCGGAAAAGTCGACACAAGGGCGGCAGCAGGAGGAAATCGAATGAGGTGCAGCGGCATCGTCAGAGCACGCCATACCGCTCGTACGCATCGGTGGCTGACATGCCGTTGAGGATCGCTTTGCGAGCGTGGCTCTCCATGCCGAGCTTCTGCCAGGCCATGTCGGCTAGATCGCTCGGCACGAAAACCACACCATCGGCATCGGCATCGGCATCGGCATCGGCATCGGCATCGGCACCGACGACGTCGCCGGTCCGCACCGTCACACTGCCCACCGTCATCGGCACATCAAAGGCCGCGACCCGCTGACGGTGCTGGCTGTCGAGCGGGCTGGTGCCACGGGCGACGCAGGCGAAGCCCATCGCGTTCATCTGCTGTGTGTCGCGGACGAGGCCGCCGATGATTGCAACCCCCGCGTAAGCTTCAACGATGCTCGTCCCTCTGATTTTGGCGGGAACGGGTCCGTCAGGGTTTCCGGAGTCTGGCCGGCGTTGGGAGTATGTTCGGTCCTTGAGGATCATGGGGCGTTTCAGAGGGATCGACCCGTTCAGTCTGACAGAATCCTAGATCAACATTCAGCGGAACGCAAGCCTCTGCCGAGGCTTGCGTTCTTTACCGATCCTCCGCCCACACGTTCGGCACAGGGCGTCACCCGCCGACACCGCTGCCTTTCTCGAACGTCATCGTGCGGCCGGGTCGTCCCTTGGGCTTGACCGCCTGCACGATCTGACGCTGGCTATCGGTCAGCTTGCCGAGGAACTCGTCACTCGGCAGATAATTCAGCCGATTCGCCAGGAGGTGCGGGCTGTAGCGGTAGACCATGATGCGGCGTTCGCCGTCGTTGATCCTCGGGACGCTGCCGTGACAGATGCCGTCGGTGAACATAAGAGCGTCGCCAGCCTTCATGTTGACCTCGCACATGCCGATCGTTTCGGGCCCGCTCAGGCCGCTGTCCCAGGCCTGGCTACCGCCGCCGCGTTCGACGACGGCCGGGTGCGGGAAGCGAGCCTTGTGGCTGGCGGGGATCAGGCTCGTGCCGCCGTCGCCGGGTCCGATGTCGGTCAGGGCCATGAGGATGTTGATCTGGCCGACGGCCCACTTGCCGTTGTGCCAGCTGAAAAGCCCGGTGAACCTGACGTTGTCGCCGCCGGCGTGCGTGGGGATGTACCCGCCGCCCTGTCGCACGTTCAGAAAGCACTCGTCGATGCTGAGCTTGTGACCCGGCGTCTCGATGTATCGTCGCACCTGGTCGATCCACGTCGGGCTGTCGATGAGGTCCTGAAAGACCGGCTCGTCGGCGGCCATCACGTTCTGGAAGTTCACGCCGTCCGTGCCGCTGCCGTAGGTGTGCACCTCGACGTCGCCGATCCAGTCGCCGCTGGACAGGTTCTGGCGATCCTGGCGATCGACCCACGCGTTGATCCGCGAGACCTGGTCGCCGCTCAGGACGTTGTGCAGCACCCGGTAGCCATAGACGTCGAACAGATAGTCTTGCTCGCCCTCGCTCAGCTCGCGGTCCGCCGCCCAGTCAGGCGCCAGCGGCAGCGTCGGCTGGCGGTCGGGTTTCGATCTGGGGGAGTCGGTAGATTGAATGTTCGGGCTGTCGGTGCTGGTGGTCATGGTGTGTCTCCGGATGAGGTAAAGCTGCAGCCTTTCGGCATCGGCCGCATGCTGCGCAGGCGTCCGCTCGGCCGCAGCGGGTTTGTTCGAGCACGCCGTTTCTGCTGTAGGACTGCATGGTGTTTGTCTTGGATCAACGGCCTTGCCGCCGACGGTCGCGAACTATGCAGCATGCGGCGGGTCGTGTCCTTGCACGATTCGGCAACTTGTGGTCACCTTGTGTCGTGTCGACGCTCGATCTCACCGCTGCTCCCGTTGAGATGGTCGTTGTGCGCCAGGGTCGCATCGGCTGGGTCAAGCGTCGGCGCCGCAGCAGCACGATGTCGATCACGCGTCCGCAAGGGCATCGGCACGAGGAACTGGAACTGAACCTCGTGGTCCGCGGCACGATGACGCTCATCGCCGATGCCGCACGACTACGCGTCGGGGCCGACACACTGCTGTGGCTTCGGCCGGATCGTGGGCATCTACTGCTCGAAGAGAGTGAAGATCTGGACATCATCGTCGCAGTGTGGCGGCCGCAGGTGCACAGCGAGATGTCGACGCGTACGGACATCGATCGACCGCGTCGGCTCGACGAGCGTCGGTCGGCTGACCTGATCGCGACGGCAACGCGGCTGTCGGACATCGACGCTGACGCCGATGACGAGCACCACGCCGTCGGCATGAAGTGGCTTCTCGCAGAGGCTGCAGCGGCGTATGACGCGTGTGACGATCTGCCGATGGGTTCGGCCTTGCACCCGGCCGTCGAGCAAGCAGCGGCTTGGCTGGCAACGCACGCGTCAAACGAGGCGTCGAACGATCTGGCCGACCTCGCCCGCCGTTGCGGACTGAGCCGGTCGCGGCTGAGTCGCCTGTTCGTCAAACAGATCGGCACGACGCTCGTCGAGTACCGTCAACGCTGCCGCCTCGACGTCAGCTTGCGCCTCCTCGGAGCCGGCGGACGCGACGGCACGCCGGGCCGCGTCAACCTGCTCGAAGCCGCCCTCGCCGGCGGGTTCGGCAGCTACAGCCAGTTCTACCGAGCGCACCTGCGTCACCTGGGTCGGCCGCCGAGCAAGCGTCACGAACCTAGAAGGGCCGCGTCAAAATGATCGAGAGCGGAGCATCTCGCCATGCTGCCTCGGCCGATGGAGAGTTCATACCCAATCTGGACCAATCGTGCACCCGGAAGGATCTCGCCGCTTTCCATGGAGCGAACCGCCGGCTCGTCCTAGGGGAGGTCGAACGTCTTCTTTGCTCGATAATGGCATGTTCGAAGCAGAATTCGTTCCAAGCCCGGTGGCAGCTCTCATCTGCAGGTGCTGCTGATTAAAGCGTCGCCTGCGCGTCGATTTCGACGAGCAGACCTTCTTCGGCCAGTTCCGAACCAATCGTTGTGCGGGCGCAGCGATGGTCACCGATCCACTCTTTGAAGATCGCGTTGAACTCGGCGAAGTCGCGGCGGACGTGGCTCAGATAGACACGCATCCGCACGAGCCGGTCGCGGCTCGTGCCGGCCCGTTCGAGCACTTCGTCAATGAGCGCCAGCGTCTGCCGCGTCTGCTCGGCGAGGCCGCCTTCGACGACGGCGTTCGTCTCACGGCTGTAGCCGACGAAGCCGCTCAAGAACACGTCGTCGCCGCGGATCACGGCCTCGGCGATCGGGAAGTCGTCGCCGGCGGGATCGAGGAGGATCTTCAGGTCGTGCATGTGTCAGCTGGTTTGGGAGGTGGTCGATGAACGCATGTCTTGCGGCAAAGTTGGCGGAACGCTACGCTCCGCATTCCGGAACGGCCAAGGCGGCCACATCTCAAGAGACCCATCATGATCAAGACGCAAATCTGTCGGCTTTGTTCGGCGGTGCTCGCTGTCGCGAGCTTCGCCAACCCGTCGTCCGCTCAGACGCTGCAGACGGGGTTCGACGACATCACCATCGATGGTGACGAGCGATGGCCCGGCTGGACGCTCTCGCCTTGGGCTCCGGAAGGAACGACAATTGCCGTGACCGACGGCCGCCTCGTTGCAGAGGACGCGAGTGCGACTGACGCCGCCGTCCTCACCTTCACGGCCGACGACGCGACGACGGCAAACAGGGTCGACATCTCGTTCCAGCTGCAAATTGACGTGCCCGCCCGGTCCGCCGACGCCGGCGATGACAGTCACTTCGCCTTCGTCCGCTTCGGCCCGTCGTACGACGAGGGGCTCGGCTTCCTGCGGTTCATCCTCACGCCCGACTCGGCCGACGGCGGGTCGATGTTCGTCGACATGCTCGTCGGCGACGACATCGTCGGCTCCGCCTCCGGCGACCGCAGCTTGCCGACCGGCAAGCCGCTCGACGTGAAGCTCAGCCTCGACCTCGACGCCGGTACCTACACCGTCACGATCGGCGACGACGTCAAGCTCGACGGCGGGGCGGTCGCGACGGGGGCGACGAAGGCGTTCAAGGTGCTGAGCCTGCACACGCCATCGAAGGGCATGGCCGAGCTGGCAGTCGACGACCTGTCGATCGCTCCCGCTCCCGCTCCCGCTCCCGCTGCCGAGGCGAAGGCGGCGACGTTCCCGACGCGCGACGAGCCGCTGCCGGAACTGCTGGCCCTCAAGAACGACATCGACCTGCGCGGCGGCCGACTCGTCGAGACCCGCGACTTCGACCTCCAGGAAGACGACGCCGCCTGGCAGTTTCAGCCGCACCTTTACTACTGGCCGATCAAGGACGAGTCGGGCCTGACCGCGTGGCGATCAGCCGTCGAGAAGGAGTGGATCGGCCGCCACCTCTACAGCCTCAAGACGTTCCCGATCGAGTCGAACCGCAAGTACGTCGTCACCGCGCTCGTCAAGTCGGACTTCGTTCGGGCCGACGTCGAGATCGACCTCGGCGTCGAGATGCTCGACGAGGACCACGAGATCCTGCCCGCGATGCGTGCCGCCGGCCTGCCCGCCGACACCGCCGGCGACCCGGCGAACATCGACGGCTGGGTCCGCTGGGAGTGGCAGTTCGTCACCGCCAACTACGACCACCCGGTCAAGGGTCGATTCATCTTCCGCCACAACATCGGCTACACCGACGTGGACGACATCGACGTCCGCCTCGCGCAGGTGAAGCTGATCGAGCTGCCCGTCGAGGAACACGCCGTCGAGGGCGACGGCACGGACCTCGTCACCTTCCGCGGCGGGCCTGGGAACCTGCCGATGGCCGTCGAGAGCGTCGACGAGCAGGACGGCGTCATCACGGTCGTGACGACCGGCACGAAATTCACATTCGACACGAAGGCCGACCGCGTCAGGGCTCGCCAGCGGATCGACTTCAAGCGCGACCTTTTTGACGCCGACTTCTCGCTGCCGCTGGCGAACCTCCAAGTGGTTCGCCACGACGACACGGTCGCTGTCCTAAAGAACGAGCACGTCGCGATCGGCGTGCAGTGCGACGGCATGGCGGCGGTCGTGCCGCTGGAACCGATGAACGTGACGGCCACCGCGCAGATCGGCGGCGTCTTCAACCGGCTCGGCCGCGGCAGCGTCTACGCTGGCGACGACTTCGGCGGCTTCGCCATCAACACCTACCCCGTCATCGGCAGCGGCACGACCGTCGACTTCGGGGCCGTCACGAGCGACCTCTGGTTCGAGGGCCTGGCACGCAACGACACCAACACCCTCGCCCCCGAAGGCGAGGAGTCACAGCCGGGCTGGCAGGTCCGCTGGAGCCTCAAGCCTGGCGAACGCATCTTCCTCAGCGGCTTCCCCTGCCGGCCGTTCGACTGGGAGCAGAGCTTCAACGAGCGTTACCAGCTGACCCACCGCGAAAACGAGATCGCCGGCTACGACTCAGACTGGTACCGCGCCAACGACGTGATGATCCTCTGGGATTTTCACCAGAGGCAGTGGGGCATGGGCTTCAGCGACAACTACCTCCCGATCGACGCCGACAACACGCAGGCGCACATCAAGGCGATCCAGGAACAGGGTCTGAAGGTCATGCCTTACAACTCGGCGTGGTTCCACCGCACGCGCGACGCCGACGTCTGGATCGAAAGTGCTCGCCGCATGATCGAAGATGAAGGATTTCAAGGCATGTACAGCGACGGCCTGCCGGCGGTCGAGTGGCTCGTCGGCTACGAGGAGATGCGCATGCTCCGCGAGCTGCTGCCCGACGGCCTGATCCGCGTGCACGACTCGCTGCCGCAAAGCGGCCGGCACGTCGCCGAGTACGCGCCTTACGTCTACACCTACGCGAGCACGACCTACCAAGCCGAGCACGTCGAAACCGAGGCCGGCCCCGGCTGGCCGTGGGTGCGTTACGTCATCAGTTCCTACCGCCAGAGCAACGCCATCGGCGACATCAAAGGTGACATGTGGCGCGGCTTCGGCGGCGACGAGCCGGAACAACAAACGAAGAGCCGTCTGGCCGGGCTCGTCTGGAACGCCCGGCCCGGCAGCGGGGCACCGAATTATCTGCGGGACGTCGCACCCGTGTGGGACAAGCTCGAGGCGAACTGGCGCGAGCACGGCGACGACCCGTTCTACTACGACCGCCACTATCTGCCGCTCGCCCAGGAGCTGACCGGCTTCCGCGTCGGCCGGGCGGCGATGCCGATCATGCAGGTCGACGGCGACACGATCACGCTCAGCACCAAGGCGACCGGCGGCGTGTCGATGCACTACACGCTCGACGGCTCCGAGCCGACCGCAGATTCGCCGACGGTCGACGGGCCGATCACGGTCGGCGATGGCCAGACGCTCAAGGCGATCACGCTCGCCGACGGCTTGGAGCCCAGCGCTGTCGCAATCTACCCGTTGCCGACCGACTGATGGGACGCCCCCGCATCGCCGTCGTCGGGCTGTACCACGAGTCGAACAGCTTCAGCGACAAGCCGACCGGCCCGCGACGAGGTGGCCGACTGTCCCCGCGAGCCTCAGCCAGATGAGAGACCACATGCTGCATCCGGCGCCATTTACGCCGACCGCGTCCGATGGCGTCATCGCGCCCAGACCGGTAGACCCGCGGGCTTGCTGAGGTGTCGATTGCCGCGCACTCGGAACAGCGTTGGCCGCGATCCAATGGCGTGTTGGCAAGGCCCGTGGCCGCTGTACCCGCGTGGGAAGTGGGCCTGAACAGTCGGAATGAACAATCGACTTGCATTCCGAAAACTCTTCATTTAGAATCCGCGATATGGAACGGCGGGGTGTTCTGAAGACGGTTCGTCATCTACCTTGCCCGCCGCGTCACGCGACGCGGACGATCCGACCCTGAACCAGGAGAATCCGATGCAGAAGCAGACCCTTGCCGCCCGCGGCACCCTCGCCGCAGTCGTCGCGACGAGCACCGCCTTCGTCGCCACCGCCTCGGCGGCGCCCGTTGCGAGCTACTACTTCCAGGACACGCTTGCGGCCAACGAGGCCGGCGTGCCGACGCTCGTCGCCGTCGACCAGACGGGTGCCAACGCGTTCGTGACCGCCACCGTCCCGACCAACTTCACGGTCGACCCGCAGCCGACGACGTCGCAGACCGTCTACCGCTTCGACGGCGCGGCCGGACCAAACAATAACGCCGGCCTGATCCTGCCCGACGCCGGCGACCTGCTGACCAGCAGCAACACGTACACACTTGAACTCGTGTATCGGTTCGACAGCCTCGAAGACTTTCCGAAGATTGTCAACTTCTCCGAGTTGAACAACAACTCCGGGATCTACGCGGATGATCTAAACGGCACCCGCAACATCGTCAACATTTACCTGGAAGACGACACGGGGACGTTCCTCAACGATGCGTCACCCGACGGTCCCGCGGCCGGCGAGTTCGCGTCGCTCGTCATCACGTCAGACGGCGGCTTGCTCGACCTCTACCTCAACGGGGCACTCGTATCAGACGACTTCAACCCGCAGGGCTTCTTTCAGATTGACTCCGGTGAAGATCTTACCTTCTTCCTCGACAGCTTCGCCCAGGCGCTGTTCTTCAGCAGTGGGGAGGTGGCCAAGATCGCGCTCTACGACTCGACGCTGAGCGACACCGAGATCTCGGATCTGGCTTCGGCACCCTTCGCGGCCATTCCCGAGCCCGCGTCAGCTGCAGTCCTTGTACCGTCGACCCTCCTCCTGCTTCGTCGAAGGTTGCGCGGCTAAGCACGCGTGCAGCAGCTAATCCGAAGCGAAGATTTGAATGCGAGCAGGCTGCGGAAGGATGCCGAGCTGGACGAATGCGAATTAGTTGATCTTCAGCTTTCCGGTTTGAGCGGCTACTTAGCGGTGCCACTTCAGGTGCCGCACCCGCCGCTCGACAACAACTTGCCGGCGATACAGGTGGCGGTCGATCGAAGCGGACGGCCTCGCAATGTTGACGCCGACAACTACGCACCCCGGACAGGAGTCCATCGTTCTGCTTCGACTCGGCCGTATTGCCTAGCGGCAGCGTCGCGGCAAGAATGCGTCGCCCGATAATGCCGATTATGTGAAGATCGCCTTTTAGTGTTCAAGGTCAGCTGTCTCACTGGAAGTCGTCCGGTCATCGTTGCCGCCGGCTCGATGCTGGCGGCTTTGAGGAAGGCCGGGCCCAGGTCCATGAGGCTCACGAAGTCGTCGCTGACAAAGTCGCCGCGAATCTTTGCGAACCAGCTGATCGCCGGCGGGACGGCGGTGCCGGGTGCGTAGGTGCCGACGCCGTTGCCGACCGGTGGTTGATATCGTTGACGGAGGTGATGAAGACGACCGTGTTGTCGACCTCGCCAACTCGTTCGGACACGTCGAGCAACTTGTTGGACACGTCGAGCAACTCGCTCGGACAGGTCGAGCAACTCGGCGGCCTTGCGGCTTCGGCTTCAAGCCCAGCGGCAGCGGGCGGTTGGCGTCTCAGGCGGACAATCATGAAAGTAGGCGTCGACGGGTGAATTGCGTTACTGATGGTACATGCCCGAGCGGCGGAACCCGCCGGGCGTGATGCCGAAGCGTTTGCGGAAGGCGCGGGCGAAATAGCCGGCGTCGGCGAAACCGATGTCGGCGGCGATCCGGGCGATCGGGTCGTGGCCGGCCTGGAGCCGATGCGCTGCCAGTCGCAGGCGGTGCTGGACGACGTACTCCGACGGCGGAACGCCCATCAGTTCCTGAAACCGCCGACTGAAGTGCCAGCGACTCATCCCGGCCTCGGCGGCCAATGCTTCGACCGTCAGCGTCGCATGGTCGTTGCCATGATCTGCCAGACGCACCCGTTCGACGACCCGTCGGAGCCAGTCGGGCCGGACGTCGCGGTCGCGTCGCACGGGCAGGTCGTCGATCAACGCAGCTGCCGCCCGATACGCCAGCGACGAGATCGCTCCAGCCATCGGGGTCGGCGTCCCGAGCATCGTCACGGCGACGTCGGCGAGCGTGGCAAGCGTGGCTGCGTCGAGCCGCGCGACTGGGCCGCGGGCATCGATGTAGGCGGTCGCCAGGCGGACGACCTCGACGCCGTGCAGCACGAAATAGCCGAAGTCCCAGGCGTGTCCGGGTTCGACGCGATACCGATGGTCGTGCGGGACGGTGATGACGAGCGTCTGGTCGGCTTCGATGCGTCGGGTCGTGCCCTGCCAATCGAGTAAACCGTGGCCGGCGAACGTGTGCTGGACGACGACGAAGGGCGTGGTGCCGCGTTGCAGGCCGTGCCAGTCGTAACCGGGGTCGTCGCGTCGATCGCGGCCGACACTCGAGGCCATCGCGTGCAGCGGCACGGCGGCATACAGCGGCAGGAGCGTTCGGTGCGTCGGCACTTTTTTATCCCGCCACTGTTGCAGCACATCAGTCCGTTCCATCTCACGATAATCCGATTGCCCGCTGATAAGTAAGCAGTAGGCTATCGCACGAATGGCCCAGCGGCCAGCCGTCGCCATCGGCCGCAAGGCTGCTATTGCCCTGCTCACCCCAATCCATGCCCATCAAGATCGCCTTCATCGGTGCCGGCAGCCTCGGCTTTACGCGGACGCTCATCAAGGACACGCTCAAGGTCCCCGAGCTTCGCGACACGCACTTCGCCCTGCACGACATCGACCCCGACAACCTCTCTCGCGTCGAGCAGATCGTCCGCAAGGACGTCGAGGCCAACAAGCTGCCGGCGAAGGTCACGGCAACCGATGATCGTCGCGAGGCGGTGACGGAGGCCGATTTCGTCGTCAACTGCACCCGCATCGGCGGGCTTGAAGCATTTGAGACCGACATCGAGATCCCGCTGAAGTACGGCATCGACCAGTGCGTCGGCGACACGCTCTGTGCCGGCGGGATCATGTACGGCCAGCGGAACGTGCCGCAGATGTTGGCGTTCCTTCGCGACATGGAGGCCGTAGCCAAGCCGACCGTGCGGATGCTCAACTACGCCAACCCGATGGCGATCAACACCTGGGCGGCACTGGACGAGTCGCCGATCGAGACGATCGGCCTGTGCCACGGTGTTCATGGCGGCTGGCGGCAAATCGCCACCGCGCTGGGCGTCCTGCCCGACGACAACCCCGACTGGCAGCAGCGTGTCGAGATCGTCTGCACGGGGATCAACCACCAGACCTGGTACACGCAGGTCCTGCTCGACGGCGACCCCGTCTCGGCCGACCGCATCCTCAAAGGCTTTGAGAACCACGAGCACTTGTCGCGCAACGAGAAGGTCCGCATCGACGTGCTCCGCCGGTTCGGCGTCTATTCGACCGAAAGCAACGGCCACCTCAGCGAATACCTGCCGTGGTATCGCAAGCGGCCTGAAGAAATCCCCCAGTGGATCGGCGACAGCTCCTGGATCGACGGCGAAACCGGTGGGTACCTGCGTGTCTGCACCGAAGGCCGCAACTGGTTCGAAACCGACTTCCCCGACTGGCTCGACAAGGCCGGCCAGCCGATCGACGAGCACCAACGCAGCCACGAGCACGGTAGCTACATCATTGAGGCGATCGTGACCGGCCGGCCTTACCGCGGGCACTTCAACGTCCGCAACGGGGGGATCGTCAAGAACCTGCCGGCTGACTGCATCGTCGAGTCGCCCGGTTATGTTGACCGATTCGGCCTGAACATGACCGAAGGCCTCGAGCTGCCCCTGGCCGCGGCGGCGACGTGTCAGGCGTCGATCAACGTCCAGCGGATGGCAACGCGGGCGGCGGTGACGGGCGACGTGACGCTGCTCAAGCAGGCGGTGCTGCACGACCCGCTGTCGGCAGCGATCTGCAGTCCTGAGGAAATCTGGCAGATGGTCGACGAAATGCTCGTCGCCCAAGCTCAGTGGCTGCCGCAGTACGAGGCCAACGGCTCGATTCGCGAGGCCGAGGATCGCCTTGCCGCTCACGAACGCAACGGCACGCGGGTCAAGCTCCGCCAGGGCTGGCAAGGCGCGGCCCGCAAGAAGACGCGGAGCGTTGAGGAACTTCGCGAAGCCAAGGAAGGCAGCGTGCTCGAAGCCGACAAGGCCGCCGCGTCACGGGCGAGGCAGGAACGCGTCGCCGCCACGGCTTAGGGTCTGCCGCCACCAGGAGGAGCACGACCATGACCCAACTGCAACCGCGATACGCCGTCGGCGTCGACTACGGCACCAACTCCGTCCGCGCCCTTGTCGCCGACTGTCGCGACGGCCGCGAAGTCGCCACCGCCGTCTTCGACTACCCCAGCGGCGACCGCGGCGTGATCGTCGACCCGGCCGACCCGAATCTGGCCCGCCAGCATCCGGGCGACTACATCGCCGGGTTTGAGACGGCGGTGGCCGAAGCGGTGCGTCAGGCGTCGCAGGTCGATGCCGACTTCGAGCCGGATCGCGTCGTGGGGCTGGGTGTCGACACGACCGGCTCGACGCCGCTGCCGGTGACACGAGGCGGCATGCCGCTGGGCATGGAGCCTGAGTTCCGCGACGAGCCGGCGGCGCAGGCGTGGCTGTGGAAGGACCACACCGCCCACGCCGAGGCGGCCGAGATCACCGACAAGGCCCGCCGCCACCCCGGCAACTACCTGGCCAAATGCGGCGGCGTCTACTCGAGCGAGTGGTACTGGTCCAAGATCCTCAAGTGCAAGCGGGTCGCGCCCCACGTCTTCGAGGCGGCCTACGCGTGGGTCGAGCTGGCCGACTTCGTGCCGGGCTACGTAACGGGCAGGCTCGATCCCGAGACGATGGCCCGCGGCATCTGCGCAGCCGGGCACAAGGCGATGTTCCACCGGGACTGGGGCGGCCTGCCCGACGCCGACTTCCTCGCCTCGCTCGACCCGGCGCTGGTGCCGTTGCGGGACCGTTACAGCTGTGAGCCGATCAGCAGCGACGAGAAGGTCGGCGGGCTGACGGAGGCGATTGCTGAGAAGGTTGGCCTGCCGGCGGGTCTTCCGGTGGCGGCCGGGGCCTTCGACGCACACCACGGCGCGGTCGGTTCGGGCGTCGGCCCCGGCACGCTCGTCAAGATCATGGGCACCAGCACCTGCGACATCATGGTCGCTCCCGGCGATCAGCCGCTGCCCGACATCCCCGGCGTCTGCGGCATCGTGCCCGGCTCAGTCATCCCCGGCATGTACGGCATCGAAGCGGGCCAGTCGGCCGTCGGCGATCTGTTCAACTGGGCTGTCACCCACCTGACGCCCGGCCGGTACGGCGAAGGTCCCGACGCTCACGCCGCCCTCACCGCCGAGGCCGAGCAACTCGCCCCCGGTGCGTCCGGCCTGCTGGCGCTTGATTGGAACAACGGCAACCGGACCGTGCTCGTCGACCCGCTGCTCACCGGCCTGCTCGTGGGCCAGACGCTGCACACAACCGCCGCCGAGATCTACCGCACGCTCGTCGAAGCCACGGCCTTCGGGGCGCTTGCGATCATCAACCGGCTCGAGGAGCACGGCGTCAGGGTCGAGCAGGTCGTCAACTGCGGCGGCATCGCCGAAAAGAGCCCGATGGCCATGCAGATCTACGCAGACGTCTGTAATCGGCCCATGAAGGTCAGCCGCGCGAGCCAGACCTGTGCGTTGGGTGCGGCGATTTTCGGTGCCGTCGCCGGCGGAGCTTTTGCCGACACCGCCGAAGCTCAGTCCGCCATGACCGGCGTCCGCGAGACGGCCTACGACCCGGATCCCGACGCCGTTGCGACGTACCGCAAGCTCTTCGGCCTCTACACCGACCTGCACGACGCCTTCGGCACGCGCGACCACGCCGGCTCGCTCGGCCACGTGATGAAAGAGCTCATCGCCATCCGCGACGCCGCCCGGCAAGACGCCTGAGGAACCGACTCATGCCACACGACGATGCCCTTCGCCCGCTCCGCGACGCCGTCTGCCAGGCCAACCGCGACCTCGTCACGCACGGTCTGGTCACGCTGACGTGGGGCAACGTCAGCGGCTTCGACCCCGCTTTGGGCTGGGTCGTCATCAAGCCCAGCGGCGTGCCGTACGACAGGCTCACGCCCGAGTCGATGGTCGTCGTCGATCTCGACGGCACCGTGGTCGAAGGCGACCTGCGGCCGTCGTCCGACACGCCGACGCACGTGGCGCTCTACCGCTTCTTCGAGGAGCGTGTCGCCGGTCGGATCGCCGGCATCACGCACACGCACTCGACGAACGCCACCGCCTTCGCCCAGGCACGCCTGCCGATCGAGTGCTTCGGCACCACGCACGCCGACCACTTCCACGGTGCCGTCCCCGTCGCACGCTGCCTGACCGACCGCGAAGTCGATGCCGGCTACGAGGCGGCGACGGGGGCGGCGATCGTCGAGTGCTTCGAGGCGCTCGACCCCGTCGCCACGCCGGCCGTGCTGCTGGCCGGTCACGCGCCGTTCACGTGGGGCCCGACGCCCGGCAAGTCGCTCGACAACGCCGTCGCGCTCGAAGCGGTGGCGACGATGAACCTGGCGACGCTGCAACTTCGCGCCGACGCCGTTCGGCTCGAAGCCCACGTCCTGCAAAAGCACCACGACCGCAAGCACGGCAAAGACGCCTACTACGGCCAACCCGCTTCCTGAACCTCCGCAAAGCCATGATCGACTACGCCCCGCTCGAAGTCTGGTTCCTCACCGGCAGCCAGCACCTTTACGGCCCCGAGACGCTCGAGCAGGTCGCCGACGACGCCCGCAAGGTGGTCGACGGGCTCAACGCTTCGGGCGCGTTGCCGGTGCAAGTCGTCTTCAAGCCGGTGCTGACGACGCCCGACGAGGTGACGCGAACGCTCGCCGACGCTGACCATTCGGCCCAGTGTGTCGGCGTGGTCGCCTGGATGCACACGTTCAGCCCGGCCAAGATGTGGATCAAGGGCCTGAGCCATCTCAAGACGCCGCTGTGCCATCTGCACACGCAGTTCCACCGCGACATCCCGTGGTCGTCCATCGACATGGACTACATGAACCTGCACCAGTCGGCCCACGGCGACCGGGAGTTCGGCCACGCCTGCACCCGGCTGGGCGTGCGACGCAAGATCGTCGTCGGTCACTGGGACACGCCCGACGTCCGCGACCGCCTGGCCGCCTGGCAACGCGCCGCCGCCGCCTGGGCCGACGCCCAGCAGCTCAAGGTCGCCCGCATCGGCGACAACATGCGACAGGTCGCCGTCACTGAGGGCGACAAGGTCGAGGCCGAACTCGTCTTCGGCTACGCCGTCCACGGCTACGGCGTCGGCGACCTGGTCGCCTTCGTCAACGACGCCTCCGACGCCGACGTCGATGACCTGTGCGCCGCCTACGACGCCGACTACGCGATGGCCGACGAGCTCAAACCCGACGGCCCGCGTCGTCAGTCGCTGCGGGATGCCGCCCGCATCGAGCTGGGGCTGCGGGCGTTCCTCGCCGACGTCGGGGCCGACGCCTTCACCGACACCTTCGAGAACCTCCACGGCTTGGAGCAGTTGCCCGGCATCGCCGCCCAGCGGCTCATGGCCGACGGCGTCGGCTTCGGTGCCGAGGGCGACTGGAAGCACAGCGCCCTGGTCCGGGCCGCCAAAGTCATGGCCGACGGCCTACCGGGCGGCACGAGCTTCATGGAGGACTACGTCTACCACCTCGACCCCGACTGCCAGGCCGTGCTCGGGGCGCACATGCTCGAGATCTGCCCGTCCGTCGCGGCCGACACGCCCCGTTGTCAGGTCCACCCGCTGGGCATCGGAGGCAAAGACGACCCGGTCCGCCTCGTCTTCGACGCTCCAGCCGGCCCGGCCGTCAATGCCTCGGTCGTCGACCTGGGCGATCGATTCCGGCTGGTGCTCAACGAAGTCGACGTGATCGACCCGATCGAGTCGCTGCCGAACCTACCGGTCGCAAGGGCCCTGTGGAAGCCACGCCCCGACCTGCCTCGCGCCGCCGCCCGCTGGATCGAAGCCGGCGGCGCCCACCACACCGCCTTCAGCCAGGCCTTGACGAGCGAGCACTTCGAGGACTTCGCCCGCATCGCGGGCGTCGAGCTGGTGACCATCGCGTAACGCGTCGACGTAACTCAGCTGGGGATCGATGTGCTTCAGCTAGGGATCGACGTGTTTTGCGACACGCGGCCGAGCTGCACGTCGAGTTCCAGCCACGGGTCGGCCGTCGTCTCGCGCCACGCCATCGTGCGTTGTCGCATGGACTTGACCCGCGACGCCTGCGATGGGTCGTCGATCAAGTTGTTCGTCTCGCACGGGTCGGCCTGCAGGTCGTACAACGCCTCGGCCGACTGGTGGAGAAAGCGCTCCGTCGGCCGATCACCCATCTGCTCGATGCCCTCGCGGAGAATCGTCTGCCACGTCGGTGAGCGGAACAAGTCTGACGGGATTGGCGTCGGCAGTTGCCAGGCGAGGTTCTGCACGTACTTGTACCGCCGCTCCTGGAGGACGCGGTACGGGTAGTAGTTGACGACTTCGTGGAAGCAGTGGCTGAAGAACGTGTCGTCCCAGCCGTCGTGGTGTCGGCCGTCGAGCAACGGCAGGATCGAACGGCCGGTGAGGCCGTCGGGCGGGTCGATGCCGAGCCAGTCGCAACACGTCGGCAGGAGGTCGCACCAGTTGACGAGCGCGTCGCTACGCACGCCGCCCGCCCCGCCCGGTGCCGAGACGATCAGCGGGCAGCGATGTCCCGCGTCGAAGCTGCTGGCCTTGGCACCGGGAAATGGCATGCCGTGGTCGCTCAGCACGAGCACGAGCGTGTCGTCCTCCCGCCCCGCCGCTCGCACCGCCTCGACGCCCGCACCGACACAGCGGTCAAATCTCGCGATGCCCTTGTAGTAACCGGCCAGATCGCGGCGGGTCGCGTCGTTGTCGGGCAGGAACTTCGGCACGATCACGTCGGCCGGATCGACTGTCGGATCGTCGAAGTCCTCCAGGTGGAACTCCAATCCCCAGCCCGACGGGTCATCGAAACGGTGCGGATAAAGCGGCGCGTACATCGAGAAGAACGCACCGGGCGCCTCATCAAGAAACCGCCCGAGCGTGTCGCCTATGCCCGTGGCCGAGAGCGACTCACGTTCGCTGAAGTCGAACGGGTAGACGGCGTCAGGGGCGACGTGGTTCTTGCCGATGAGTGCCGAGCGGATGTCGTGCTGGCCAAGGTGCTTGGGCAGGCTCGTGACGTGCTCGTGCGTGCGGAAGCCGTGGATGCTGTGGCAATGGCCGTACTGGCCGTGGGCGTGCGGGTAGAGCCCGGTAAGCACATTGGCCCGGCTGGCGGCGCACGACGGGCTGACGCAGTAGGCCCGGTCGAACGTGCAGCCACGCTCAGCGACGGCGTCGATGGCCGGCGTTTTTACAACGTCGTTGCCGTAGCACCGGGCCATCGGCGACCAGTCGTCGGCGATGATCAGCAGGACGCCGCGTGTCGAATCCATGGGCGGACCTTATCAGTTTGCCCCTGGTCGAGCCGCCGTGGCTGTGTCATCGTCTCCGCTCAGAAACCGAGACTCTTGATGTCTCATCAATCCAAGGCATCGCCCTTCACACGAGGATCACTCGCCACCTGGTGCATTGCTCGGCTCGCCATAGGCAAAGCCATTGCATGGAAGCCGACATAGACGCGTCCGAACAGGTTCGGGTCGCCCGCGATGGTGATCATCTGGTCGAAGAGGCCTAGCGGCGCCTCGCTGATCAGGTCGAAGCTGGCGGCTTCGTCGGTTGTGCGGTACAGGCCCCAGCGACGTGCAACTCAGAATCGAGTCGGTCACCCTTACCTGCCGCACCGACGCCTTGCCCGCAATACATCTCGGCCTTGCACCCGCTTCGCCAACACCCGAAGCCATTCCCACACCAGTTCATGGCTCCTGCTGAGCCTCGCTGTCTTCATCGCCATTGGCGAGGCTCTCGTCTACGACGTGCTGCTTCGAAGCCGGCGCTAATGAAGCGGGATGATGATGCTCGCTAGCGTCGCGGTCGGGGTCTCGCGGGGCGGTTGCGGATTGGAGGCGGAGGGGCGAAGGTCGGCGTCATGCTCAAGCTGCCGGGCCGGTTTGTCGGTGACAGTTGGTACTATCGCGCGGGCACCCGATGGCACGCGTACGTCCTGTCGTGCCCCGACCACGTCGAGCGACACGCGAGGTGGTGGGTTACCCATGCGACCAGCGACGACCTTCGCGATTGGGACGTCCGGGGTGAGGTCGTCCAGCCGCCCGAGGCGGAGCCGGCGCCGTGGGACACGGGCTGCTTGGCGACTGGCAGCGTGCTGGAGCACGAGGTGGGTGCAGTGGAGGGGGTGGAGGGGTTTCAATATCTCATGGCCCACACCGTCCGCCACGCCGGGCCCGACCCGGCGGTGAAGCTGCTAGCGAGCGACGATCTGCACGCGTGGCACCCCGTCGGCCACGGGCCTGCCGCCCGGCTCGCCGACGCGCCGCCGCACCTGTACCAGCAGGCTGGCACCGGCGAGCGGGCCATGCCCCACTTCCGCGACCCGTGGCTGTTCTCGCACGAGGGTCGGCTGCACATCGCCTGCACCGCCCAACGCGCGGACGGCCCGGCGGACGGCCGCGGCACGATCGCGCTGCTGCGGGAGCGTGGCGGCGGCTTCGAGTTCCTGCCGCCGCCCGTGATGCCGATGGTCCAGCAGGAGCTCGAGTGCCCGCAGCTCCACGAGGTCGAGCCGGGCCGATGGGTGCTGATCTTCAGCAGCAGCGGCGACTGGTTCACCCCGGGCTTCCGCCAGCGGCAGCGGCCGACAACGGGGACGTTCGTGATGAACGCGCCATCACCGCACGGCCCGTGGTCCGAGCCCAGGCCGCTGCGGCCGCCTGGCACGCCGACCAACCTTTACGCCGCCCAGCTGCTGCGCGACGCCGGACGCTGGTGGCTTCTCGGCACGATCTTCGGCGGGCCGGGACACCTCAGCGACCCCATCGAGGTGCCGGCGGAAATGCTGTCGGAGCGGCCGGAATAGACACCCGATCAAAGGGAGCGGGCCAGAACCTGCGCCTGCATGGTGGCGTCGTAGACCCCGCCGACGCGGGCCGCGTCGCCGATGACGTGGATCGACACATCGCTCTCAGCCAGCTCGCGGGCCAGCGTGTTGTCCGACACGCCGCCGTCGCTGACGACCACGACGTCGCAGTCCTCGACGACGTGCGGCTCCACCGCGAACCGATCCCGAACGTACGCCCGGCCGGCACGGACTTCGCAGATTGCGGCGTCTTCCAGGAACGCGACGCCCCGCTCCCGCAGCCGGTTGGCCATCGCCTCACGGCTCATCGCCTCGGCGCGGTGCGAGCTGTGCCAATCGGGCTGCAGGAACGTGACACGCGCCCCAGCGTCGCACAGCACCTCGGCGGCCAGCAGCGCCTGCACGTCCCCCCGAAGGTCCGCCACGACCGCGGCCCGCACGTCCGTCGGCGGCTGCGACAGCACTGCCGACGGCGACAGCACCCGTGCACCCGGCACCTCGGTAACCCGCGGCGTGGCACCGGTGGCGATCACGACCTCGTCGGCTCCGAAGGCGAGCACGTCCGCCCGCGTCGCCCGCTTGTTCAGTTGCACGCCGAAGTCACCCCGTTCCGCCAGGCGGTCGTAGTAGTCGGCGATGCGGCCCCACAGCCGGCGCGACGGCACGCCGGCGGCGAGGCGGATCGTGCCGCAAAGGTGATCCCCCGCCTCCCAGACCGTCACCTGATGCCCGCGTTCGGTGGCGACACGTGCGGCCTCGAGCCCCGCCGGGCCGCCGCCGATGACGAGCAACTTCTTCGGCTCGGCCGCGGGCGTCGTGTCGCCCCACTGCCGTTCGCGTCCGACGATCGGGTTGTAAACGCACGACATCTGCTCCATCTGCCCGATGCACTGCTGCAGGCACCGCGTGCACAGCCGGATGTCGCCGGAGCGATTCTCGTACACCTTGCGGGTGAAGTCGCCGTCGGCGATGTGCGCCTTCGTCAGGCAGATCACGTCGGCGGAGCCGGCGGCGAGCGTCTCCTCGGCCATTTCGGGTGTGGTGATGCGGCCGGCGTGCATGACGGCCAGCGACGTCGCCCGCTTGATGCGGTCGACCAGCGGCAGCCACTCGCCGTCGGGGCGGGTCATCGGGCCGTGGTGCAGCCCGCCGTCGCCGGCAGTCAGCGAGAGGTAGTCGATCAAACCCATCGCCTCCAGGCGCGCGACGACCTCCAGGTACTCGTCCGCCGTCACCCCGCCCTGCTCGCGATCGTCCGCCTTGAGCCGGACGCCCAGCGGCACCGCGTCGCCGATCGCGTCGCGCATGCACCTTAACGTCTCACAGAGGAACCGCATGCGGTTCTCAAGCGGGCCGCCGTAGGCGTCGTCGCGTCGGTTCGTGCGTCGGCTGAGGAACTGGGCGAACAGGAAGCTCTCGTGGGCGTGGAGCTCGACGCCGTCGACGCCGCCGGCGACCGCGCGGCCGGCAGCCTGGCCGGTCGCTTCGGCGATACGACGCAGCTCCGCCGCGGGACGCTCCGGCGGCCACGGCTTGCGCCGGCCGGGCCGGTGCAGCGCCGCGTGCATGCCGACGCGGATCCGCTCGCCCGGATCGCTCGGCAGGTCGTCGTGGATGTACAGCAGCTGCGCGAACAGCTTGCACCCGTGCCCACCCGCCGCGTCGGCGAGCATGCGGTACTTCGGGATAATGCGGTCATCGGTGTTGTGGATCCAGTCGGGCCCGCCGTGCCACAGCGGCGTGGTCCCGCCGACGACGAACAGCCCGAGCCCGCCGGCGGCGCGCCTTGCGACGTAGGCGGCGTAGTCCTCGTTCGGCAGGCCGTCGTCGGCGAACCAGCCGGCGAAGTGGGCGCTGATGGCGATGCGGTTTCGAAGCGTCACCTTGCCCGCCAAATCCAGGGGCGACAGGAGGTGCGGAAACGCTGTCTTGGCTTGGGGCAGGGGATGCATCGACGTCAGGGGCACTCACGGTTACTCGATCTCGGTCCAGAAGACGCCGGTGCCGCCCGAGCCGACGGCGAGGCGCGTCGTGCCGTCCTCGGTTCGGACGAACGCGCCGCTGTTCCAGTCGACGCGGCCCGGCAGCGAGCGGTCGAGGACCGTCCACGTCTGGCCACCGTCGTCCGACAGGATCACCCCACGCGGCGTGCCGGCGGCCAGGCGGCCAGGCTGGCGCGGATCGAGGATCAGGTGCGACGCCCCGGGCGTGCTGGCGGGCAGGTCGAGCTTCTGCCACGTCTCGCCATCATCGTCCGTGCGGTAGATCCCGCCGTACTTGACCGCGGCGAAAAAGCGGTCGGCCTGGTGCGGGTCGGCGGCGAGGTGATACAGGCCCTCGTCGACGGGGGAACTAATCTCTTGCCACGTGCCCTCTTTCCCCTGGCGACGCAGCAGGGTGCCCAGGGTCGGCGAGGCGACCAACTGCGTGCCGTCAGCGGCGAGGGCGATAGTGGGGCCCGCGTCCCAGATCTGCGCGACGAAGAAATCGCCCGAGGCAGGGAAGCCCTCGCCGTCGAGGGTCCACGAGTGCCCGCCGTCGCGCGACACGTAGAGCCCGCCGCGCTTGGCCAAGTCGCCGCTGACGCCGAGGTAGACCGTGTCTCGCTCCGCCGGAAGGGCGGCGATGTCGTTGGCCCGGTAGCCGCCAGGGTCGATCTCCGGCAGGCCCTGCATCCGGCTCGACGTCCACGTCTCGCCGTGGTCGTCGGAGATGAAGACGTGGCCGGCGTACCAGTCACCGACCGGCGGTTTGGGGCCGACCGCGTAGACGCGACCCGGCTGGGCGGGCGTCGTCGTCAAGGCGGCGATGTTGTTCGTGATGACCTCGCGCTTGGGCCTGATGAAGTGCCCGCCGGCGTCGTCGCTGTTGAAGTACCCCATGTCCGCCACGCCCAAGTGCAGCCGGGTCGGATCGCCCGCGTCGCCGACGAGCATGTGGACGTAGGTCTCCTCGATGCCGTTCGTCCGGTTGGTCCACGTCTCGCCGCCGTCGGTCGTCTTGTAGACGCTGAACCAGTCGGTCATCCACCACGTGTTCTCGGGGTCGAGCGGGTGGACGTAGACGCCGGTCGCGCTGTTCATCGTGTTGGTCCACGGCGCCCAGCTCGCCTCGTCCTGCTCGGTGAAGCCGAACCAGTCGTCCGGGTGCGTCACCGACTCGCGTTCGACCCTGATCCAGCGGTCGTCGTCGCGTCGGTAGATGTCGCCCTGCGCGCTGGTCAGGAGCAGGAAGTCGGGCCCGGTCGTCAGGCCGCTGTAGCGGAAGTGCTCGGGGTTGTAGGACCGCGTGCCGTCGGGCGCGACGATGAGATCGTCCATCGACCGCGTCCAGGTCTCGCCGCCGTCGTCGGACCGCTCGACGGTGTGGCCGTCGTCGAAGATGCCGAAGAGGGTCCCGGGGTTCTGCGGGTCCTGCTCGAACTCGTAGGTGTCGCGGTCGTGGATCTTGTCCCAGTTTGCGCCGCCGTCGCTCGATCGCCAAAGCCCGCCGGGCATTTGCCCCTTGCCGCGGGTGACGTCCTCGAAGGCGACGGCCGAGAGGTAGAGCGTTTCCGGATCGTCGATCGCCACGTCGAGGTCGACCGTCAGCACCTCCGGCCCGCCGAGCGACGTCCAGGTGTCGCCGTCGTCGGTCGAGCGGAAGACGCCCTGCCCGCGGCCCGAGGCGTAGAGCGTGGTGGGGTTCGACGGGTCGCGGATGAGCCCGCGTCCGTAGGCGCGGTGCGGCGTGTCGCCGACGGCCCACATCGGCTGGACGTTGTCCCACGTCTCGCCGCCGTCGTCGGTGACGTACAGGCCGTAATCGGGCGACCACTCGTAGCCGACGAGGATGATCGCGCGGTCGGGCTCGTCGGGGTCGGCGACCATGTCGCGGACGTACATCAGCCCGCGGTCGCCGAGTGGGGCGGCATCGGGGTGCTCCGCGGGGTCGAGGCCGTACGGCAGCGTGTAGGTCGCGTTGCGCCACGACATGCCGCCATCGTCGGACCGATAGATGCCGCCCACGTCGGTGTGGGCCCAGAGGCGGTCGGCGTCGGCCTCGGTGAAGCGGACGCCCATGATGAACCCGCCCCCGCCCAACGCGCTGCTGGTCCAGCGGCCGTAGGTCGGGCGCTCTGTGGTGAAGTCGGGCTTCGCCGGCTCGGCCGCGAGGTTCGCCGTGATGAGGGTGGATAGGACGGCGGACGAAAGGATCTGTTGGATGGTCAAGGGAAGCCTCCTCAGGCGGTGGGGTTGCGGCCTGCTGGCCGGTTCACATGTGGTTGAGATTCGCGTGCGTCTCGGACTCGCGCGGCAGGAAGTGGGCCAGGAGCGTCCAGCCCCAGAACGGCCCAAGCCCGCGGCCGGCGGCGTCCTCGCTCGCGTAGTACTCGCGGAAGTCGGGCCCGCCCATCACCCGGTGCGTGCGCGCGGCGAGGACGTCCGCGACGGCGTCAAAGCCGTAGCGGCGTAGGGCGTGGATGAGCATGTAGTTCGTCGGCAGCCAGGCGTTGGCCCGCCACGAGCAGCCGACGTCGCCGGGCAGCTGGCGGCTGTGGTAGAACGGCTCGTCCCGTGACAAAACCGCCACCGGCGTGGGCGTCCAGAAGCGGCGTGGCTCCATCAGGTGCTCGACCACCAACCTCCGGGCCTGCTCCTCCGTCGCGACCCCCGCCCACAGCGGCGCAAAGCCGGAGACGGCGCTGACGCGGATCAGCCGGTCAGGGTTGGCCCGCCAGCCGAGGCTGCCGCGGGCGGCGGATCGGCACCACGGCTCCTCGCCCCGCCGCACGTTGCCATCGAAGAAGAAGCCGATTTCGTCGTCCCACAGCGTTTCGCGGATAAGCGTCGCCCGCCGATCCGCCTCGTCGCGAAGTCGATCTGCTTCCCCGACAAAATGGTCGCCCGCCAGCTCGCAGAGCTCCGCCATCGCCCGGCACTCGCGGACGAGGTAGCAGTTGAGGTCCACGCCCGCCGACACGCCGTCCCGCCACCAGCCGGCACGCTCGTGCTGGTTATCCATGCCCGTGTGCGGGGCGCTCGACCAGGCGGCGAGCCCCGCGAAGTCGCCGCCCGCGTCGAGGTTGACGAGCCAGTGCCGCAGATACGCGAGCATCCGATCCATCGCCTCCGGTTCCCGAAGGAAGTCCGTCGCCGCCGGGTCATCAGGCCAGCCACGGCGGCACAGGAGCACGATTTGGGCCAGGAACGGCTTGACGTGCTCGTGGTCGTGCGTCGGCGTGCTGGGCACGCTGCGGGCGATGAAGCCGTCGGGCCGCTGGCGGCTCAGGAAAATTCGGACGCCGTTGAGTGCCAGCTCCGGCGGCCAACCGAGGTGCAGCTGCACGAGCGTCTCGAAGTACTGGTCCCAGTCATAGAGCGTGTGGTAGTCGTAGCCAGTGAAATAGCGGAGGCCGGTCGCCGCCGGGCCGACGTCATCGCGCTCGATGCCACGCTCCGCCAGCGCCCGCACGTCCGCGTCGGACGCGGCTCTGAGCTGCGGCAGGACGCGAATCTCGTTGACGTGCTGGTCACGAACGGCCACGGCCGCAGACTACCTCCTCGCCACGAAGTGTCAACACATATTGAAACGAGACGCAGATGGTGTTGACACAACGTCCTGAGCGTGGCACATTGTGAACATATGAGTGGAGTCGCCGATCTCTCGTCCGCCCTGAGCCGCGTGCGGTTCCCCAGACGGGGCGCCACGCTCGAGCTCGAGCGGCAGTTCGTCGACTTCCTGCGGGTCGAGCGGCCTGCGCCGGGTTCGCCGCTGGGAACGGACCAAGATTTTGTCGATGCGACGCAGCTGAGCCGATCCACCGTCCGTCGGGTGATGGAGCGGCTTGATCGCGACGGCTGGGTCGACCGGCACGCTGGCCGGGGCACGTTCGTCGGAGAGCGGGTGCTGTTGCTGGACGACGTCGAGGCGGGGCCTGAGGCGATGGCGGACGCGAAACATGACGCAGACGAGCGGGCGATTCGCCGCGTCACCGGCTCCACCGACAGCGTCGCGACACGACCGGCCTTTGGTCAGCACAAGTTACTTCGAGTCGCTGTGCTCATCTCTCGTATCGAGGACCTGTCGCACGACTGGTTCTCGCTCGGGGTGATCGCGGGGCTGGACGCGGCGGCGGCGGAACTGGGCGGGCAGATCGAAATTATCGGGACTCGTGAGGCACGGGCGGGCGTTCTGGCCGATCGGTTGGAGCGGGCGAGGCCGGATGCCCTTGCGTACCTGGCGTGGAAGCCGGAATATCTGGCGCTCCTGGAGGTCAGCCGGCGAATGGGGTTCCCGACGATCTTCGGCAAGACGGCAATGTCGCAGCCGGACTGGACGCACTCGGTGTGCGAGGACAACAGCCACGCGATCGAGCTGGCGGTCGACGCCCTATGGGAGGCGGGCCACCGTCGGATCGGGCTGGCGATCAACCGCTGGCCCGAGCCGTGGGTTATCGAGCGGCACCGCGCGTTCGAGGAGGCGATCCGCCGGCGTGGCGGCACGCCGCCGGAGCTGCCGACAGCGTGGCTCGATTCGGCCGGCGACCTGACGGAGCGCGGGGTGGCGCGAAACAACGAGGCCATGGCGGACCGGCTCGACGAGTACCTGTCGCTCAAGCGGCCGACCGCTCTTCTGTGCGGCAGCCAGGTGGTCAGCGACGTCCTGGCCCGGCTCGTCCGCCGCAAGGCGGTCCGGCTGCCGGCGGACCTGAGCGTCGTCTGCATCGACCAGCCACCCGACCTGGCGGACTGGCTCGGCGTCGAGCCGACGGTCGTGCACCTGCCGCTGGAGGACATCGGCCGCGGCCTGTTCGACGTGGCGATGACCCTGGCCCGTGCCGACTCGAACACGTCCACCACGAAACAACTGGCGAGGCGAGTGCCTTGCCGACTCGTCACCGGCTCGAGCATTCGGGCGATCGACCGGTGACATCCCGCGGGCACGGTGCCCGCATCCAACTCCCGAAACCCCCTGGAGGATGAATATGTCCAAAACCACCCAAATTCTAACCGCTTGCACTGCCGCCGCGGCCACCACCGCCATCGCCGGCTCGGCCCACGCACAGGTCGTCACGCCGTTCGTCGGCGGCGACTTCTCGACTGTCACCGATGGCGACGGCACCGGACTGATCGGCTTTACCGTCACCGACAATGACGGCTTCAGCGGCTTCACCATCGACAACAACGACCTCTTCGACGAGCCGTTCCTGTTCTTCGGCGGCGGAGCGGCCCTGGCGGTGAACGAGGCCAATCGCCTGCCGGTCGTGCCGGGCGTCGACTACAACCTGCAGTTCGACGCCTTCGGCTTCGGTGGAAACACCGCCAACGACGATGTCTTCCTCGACCTCGACTTCTATGACGCCACCGGCACCGCGTTGGGCGGCTTCGAGGGCGGGCTGAACTTCGAGAACGACATCTTCATCGATGGCTTCGACGCCCCGGTCGTCGTCGCCCCGGCCGGCGCTGCCACCGTCGGCTTCACGCTCTTCGGTGCCGACGGCGCCTCCGTCGACGATTTCGAGCTCGTGGCGATCCCCGAGCCCGGCTCCGCGGCCGCGGTCGCGCTGGTCGGCCTCATCGGCCTGCGTCGGCGTCACCGCTAGTTCCTCCCGACGTCGTCGCGTCGAAGGACGCGGCGACGTCTTTCCCACCCCACCCGGCCTGAGGAGGTCCCCATGTCCAGAGTTACCCCATCGCCACGCGGCTTCACCCTCGTCGAGCTGCTCGTTGTCATCGGCATCATCGCGCTGCTGGTCTCGATCCTGCTGCCGACTCTGTCATCAGCCAGACAGAGTGCACAGACGGTGGTCTGTGCCAGCAACCAGCGTCAGCTCGCGTTGGCGGCCATCATGTACGCCGACGCGAACGAGCAAAGCCTGCCGCCGGGTTCGGCGGTCAGCGGCAGCGGTGACTGGGAGCCCTTTTGGTACGACCACCTCATGGCCTACATCGGCCAGAAGGGCGACGTCGGGGCCGCGGCGACCTTCGACCGCTCCAACTACGGCGACGCCTTCATCTGCCCGTCGGCCACCCTCGACGCCGGGTACATGCACTACGGCATCCACCCCAAGCTCTCGCCCCGGCCCAACCTGTCAAACTACGGCCTGCCGCCCGAGGAGCTCGAGCCCTACAAGCTCGCACAGGTGCCCGCCGAGGTCGTCCTGACCGTTGACGCCAAGCAATTCGACAACCCGGCCTTCCCCAACGTCCACGGCAACGCACCCTGGTTCCTGGGCCTCCTGGGCCACGGTGGCATGTACACGCACCTCTTCGAGTCCCCGCCGGACAACCCGCTGCACGGCACCGCCATCGGCAGCGTCAGCCCGGACGATCCGGTCCCGTTGCTCGGCGGCAACAGCGACCTCGACAGTGGCGGCTGGAACGACGGCGACGTCCGCTTCCGCCACCGCGAGAACGACACCATCAACGTCAGCTTCATCGACGGCCACGTCGAGGCCCTGCGGATCGGCACCAACTCCACCCGCTGGACAGGCAGCAACCCGGAGGAGGTCGACGGCGGCCAGCTCCTTTTCAAGAACGTCATGCTCATCGACCCCGAGCGGTATTGAGCCCGAGCGGTCTTGAGCCCGAGCGGTATTGAGCCCGAGCGGTCTTGAGCCCGTGACGATGGTCACACGTCACTTACGTCCCTTGGTTTCCTCGCGTCACCTCCTCTCCATCGGCACGCTGCTGCTGGCCCTCGCCGCCACAGGCGCGGCGGGGCAGACCGAAGTTGCACCACTGCCCCCCGTGCAGGCGGACGGGCAACGGTGGGTCACGGCCGACGGAGAGCCGATCGACCTCCGCGGCGTCAACCTCGGCAACTGGCTCATCCTCGAGCGGTGGATGTTCCGCTTCGACGACGACCAGTGGGCGGACCAGGCCCAGCTCGAGGCGATCCTCGCCCGCCGCTTCGGGCCCGACGCCGTTGATGGCCTGCTCGACGTCCACCGCGCCCACTGGATCCAGGACCGGGACCTCGAGCTCGCCCGCTCCTTCGGCTTTAACGTCGTGCGGGTGCCCTTCCACTACGGCCTGCTCGTCGATGAGGCCGAACCGGGCGGGCCGCTGCGAGACGACGCCTTCGAGTGGCTCGACCGTGCGGTGGACCTGGCGGAGCGGCACGGCCTGTACGTCATCCTCGGCATGCACAGCGTGCCCGGCGGCCAGAGCGACGCGCACCATGCGTGGCGTGGAGGCGTCAACGGGTTCTGGGACGACCCCGACCGCTGGCACGCCGCCGCCCGCCTGTGGGGCGAGGTCGCGGCCCGATACAAGGATCGTCCCAGCGTGGCGGCGTACGGCGTTCTCAACGAGCCGTTCGGCGTCGAGGGCGAACGGGCCGCCGTGTTGCTGCCAAAAGCGATGCGGCCCATCGTCGAGGCGATCCGAGAGGCGGGCAGCGACCAGGTCATCCTGCTACCGGGCACCGCCGCGCTCGACATCGACTTCTACGCCGTGCCCGCGTCGCTCGGCTGGCACAACGTCGGGTTCACGCTCCACGAGTACCCTGGCCGCTACGGCCACCCGCGCAGCGAGCGGTCAATCCTCGACTGGATCGAGTTCGCCCACCCGCACATCGCCGAACAACTCGCCGAGCTCGATGCACCGTTCCTCATAGGCGAGCACAACGTCAACTTTCGCGAGGCGGAGCTGGATGGGCCCGGCCTGCAGGCACGGCTCTTCGCCTCACACGCCTCACGCGGCTGGGCGTCGACGATGTGGAGCCTTAAGCTCGTCCGCGACGACGACGGGCGGTGGTCGTCGTTCGGCCTGCTGACCAACCGCGACCCGATCCCCCGGCCCGACGTCCGCACGGCGAGCCGGGACGAAATCAGTGACTACTTTCGTCGGGTCGGTTCGATGGCGTACGACATCGACGGGCCGTTGCGGACGGCCCTGCTGGACCTCGTCCCCGCCACCCGCCCCGGGACCACCGACTGACGAGACCATCGAGACCGACTGACGAGACCATCGAGACCGACTGACGATATCATCGAGACCGACTGACGACATCATCGAGATTGCCTGACATGCCCATCAAGATCGCCTTCATCGGAGCCGGCTCGTTCGGCTTCACCCGCACGCTCGCCCGCGACGTCCTGCTCGTGCCGGAGCTACAGGACGTCCACTTCGCCCTGCACGACATCGACGAGCAGGCGATGGGCCGGATGGCGCAGATCCTCACAAAGGAGATCGACGGCAACGACCTGCCGGCGAGGGTCTCGACGTCGCTCGACCGCCGCGAGGCGCTCGACGGGGCCGACTACATCATGAGCTGCGTCCGCATCGGCGGGCTCGGGGCGTTCGAGACCGACATCGACATCCCGCTCAAGTACGGCATCGACCAGTGCGTCGGCGACACGCTGTGCATCGGCGGGATCATGTACGGCCAGCGGAACGTCGCGCAGATGCTCGCGTTCCAGAAGGACGCCAAGGAAGTCGCCGCCGACGACTGCCTGTTCCTCAACTACGCCAACCCGATGGCGATCAACACCTGGGCGGCACTCGACGCCCGCGACCGCGGCGAGGGCGTCGAGACGATCGGCCTGTGCCACGGCGTTGAGGGCGGGTGGTGGCAGATCGACTCGGTGCTGGCCCGCCTGCACGGCAACGAGGAGTACGAGTGGCACGACCACCGGGCCCGCCACGCCCGCACGCAGATCGTCTGCGCGGGCATCAACCACCAGACGTGGTACGTCAAGATCATCCACGACGGCCGGCTGATAGGGGCCGAGGAGCTGCTCGAGGCGTACGAGGCCCACCCGCGTTGGTCCAAGAGTGAGCCGGTTCGCATCGACGTGCTGAGGCGCTTCGGCTGCTACTCGACCGAGAGCAACGGCCACCTCAGCGAGTACGTGCCGTGGTATCGCAAGCGGTTCGAGACCGACCCGACCGCCGCCGAACGCTGGGTCGGCGAGGGGGACTGGATCCACGGCGAGACGGGCGGCTACCTGCGCGTCACGACTGAGGCCCACCGGCTCTTCGACGCCGACTTCGAGCGGCTGCTGGGCGAGGCCGGTCAATCCATGGACGGCTGGGACCGGTCGACCGAGCACGGCAGCCACATCATCGAGGCCCGCGAGACCGGCCGCACCTACCGGGGCCACTTCAACGTCCGCAACGACGGCATCATCCCGCAGCTGGCCGGCGACTGCATCATCGAGGCGCCGGGCCACGTCGACCGGACGGGCGTGCAGATGATGGCCGGCATCGAGCTGCCCCAGGCCTGCGCCGCCACGTGCCGCGCCAGCATCGATGTGCAGCGGATGGCTAAGGACGCCGCCGTCTCGGGCGACGTGACGCTGCTCAAGCAGGCGGCCCTGCACGACCCGCTGACGGGGGCGATTTGCGAGCCCGAGGAGGTCTGGCAGATGGTCGACGAGATGCTCGTCGCCCAACGCCAGTGGCTGCCGAACTTCGCAAAGGGCGACATCGACGCCGCCGCCGATCGACTGGCGGCACGCGAGCGGGACGGCACGCGCGTCGAGACGCGGTCGTGGCGCGGTGCCGCCCGCAAGGAGGCTCGCACCGTCGAGGAACTACACGAACAGAAGGACGAGGGCGTGCTCTCGCAGGACAAGGCCGCCAGCAACCGCGCCGCCCGCCTGATTGCCTGATTGCCTGACTGCCTGACTGCCTGACTGCCTGACTGCCTGACCGCACTGTGAGGCACGGCCTCGGGTGCGCCCTGGCGTCCGGCCCGACCGCCCCTGACCGTCTTCCTAACGGATGCCGTTGCGGGGGTCTGACGTGGGGGGTTGTGTTGGTGACATGGTCTGGGCGAGGGGACGCTGTACCTGATGATGGGTCGACATCGCCGACGGGCGGTGCGGCTGACACATGGGGTTGACGCCGGACGCCCGCGACAGCCTGTCGAGCTTGGTGAGAACCTACATCGAGAAGTCTGTGATCGCTCGGCGGATCCGACCCCATGCGCCTGGAGCCTCTGCCGCCGGAACACCCGATGCCGCCCGAGGAGCGGGTGGCGTCCTACGCGCATCACCAGGCGAGACAGCGTTGTCAAGGCCCCGCGGGCGAGGCACCTGGACGAGCAGGAGGTGGCGGTCTGCGAGTACCTGCTCGAGGAGGAGATCGACGCCATGACGCTGTCGATCGGGTCGTTGATCGCGCGGTTGTTCTCGTAAATCCGTCGGCTGCCGATTCGGGCACCCGCGGAACTCGATCCGATCGAATGTCGCACGAGTCTGACCAAAAGCAGCCCGCCGCCGGACGCTGGCCGTGTGGATTGTGACGTGAACCGTCCGGATGTTGCACGGCCGCGACCCCCGTAACGCGCCCCGGCGGCCGCCGCGGCGCAGCGTGTCAGACCTGGCGTGGGTCATCGTCCGCCTCGGCCACCTCCCGCGCGTCGCCGCGGAGCGTGAGCTTGAGCAGGTCTCGCGTCGTGTGCCCCAGCATCATCGGCATGAATCAGCATCACCCTGCCAGCCTCAAGGGCGTCCGGCAAAGGTTTGAGCTCATCATCAGTCACAATGCGCTGAAGCTCAGCGTCATGTCGTGACAGTCCGAGCCTCTACCAGATCCGCGTGACGAGGATCCAGAGGGCTTTCGCCAGAGCACGTGTTGCCGTAGAAGCAAGGCAATGAAGCCTCCTGAACCGAGCACCTTCGTCGTCGGCGTCATGACCGTGGAGGTCGAGGGCAGGGATTCCGAACGCTTCCGCCGCCGCGTTGATGCCGCGACCCGATCCTTCGAGGAGGCCGTCGCGGAGGCACTGGGTGTGCGCGTTGACCTGCTCGCCTTCGAAGGCCCGCACCTCACGCCGGTCGAAGGGGCGTATGCGCCGCTGGACTTCCTGCGTCTGGGCATGACCGAGAAGCTCGAGCGCGACACGCATTTCCTGCTGATCGTCACCGAGGTCGACCTCGCCGCGACGACGGCGTCTTACACGCTGGCGCTGCCGAGCCAGCTCACGAACGTCGCCGTCGTCTCGACCAAGCGGCTGGAGCCGACCTTCTGGGGCAAGGGTGAGGATGAGTCGCTGGCCACCGACAACCTCGCCACGCTGCTGCTCCACAGCTTCGGTCACCTGCTCAACCTGCCGCACAGCCCGGACCCGAGCAACACGATGTTTGCCTTTGCCGACGTCGATGATCTGCGGGCGATGCGCGGGCTCAGCGAACCGCAGCGGGCGGCGATGCGGCGGTCGCTGCCGCAGGAGGCCCACGAGCGAGTCAGCCGCGGCGGACGGCTCGACCACGCGACCTTTGCCCTCGCCACCCTCTGGCGCGACCGCGGCTCGATCGCCCGCGCGATTTGGCGGGCCAACCCCCTGCGCCTCGCCCGACGGCTGCCGACGATGATCACAGCTGCGCTGTCGGTGGTGATCGTCCTCTTCTTCAGTCCCGAGCCGTGGGACGTGGGCAGCACCGTCGAGCTCTGGCAGCTCGTCGTCTTCGCCGGGATCGCGACGCTGTCGGCGTCGGCGGCGTTGTACCGCACGTTCGCCTTCGGCGGTCTGGGCGGGCGGGGACGAACGCTGGCGGAGTCGAGCGTCGTCACCGCCGCCGCCGTCGCCGGGAGCCTGGTGCTGACGATGCTGTCGCTGCTGCTGGTGTTCACGGGCCTCTGCTGGGCGGGCTCGGCCACGGTGTTCCCGCGCAAGCTCATGGAGACCTGGCCCACGGTCGACCCGGCGGTGCGCACGCTGGACCACGTGAAGGTCAGCCTCTTCATCGCCGCCTTCGCGACGCTCGCCGGCAGCCTCGGCGGCCGCGCCGACCGCCGCGACCTCGTCCGCGGCGTGCTCTTCGTGGACGAGGAGACGTGATCCGGCCGTCGCGACTGTCGCAAGAGCGTCGGCGGCCGTGTCAATCTTTGGCCCCCAAGCGGCCGCCGTCGAGCGAAAATCGTACGACTTCGTCCTGTCCCAGGCTCCCGCCGATCAGGAGGACCTCACCCTGCTGCGCCAGCGCGCGAGGCATGCCCATCGCACGCGGCAGGTCGAAGAACTTGGAATGGCCGTCTCAGCAAAATCGACCTCGATGATGCACACGCCGCTGCCGCGGTTGACGTTGCCGACGATCCAGAGCGTCGTGCCGTCGTCGCTGAGCAGCGCGTCGCCGAAGTCGTTGAAGTAGCGGTCGAAGCCGAACGGCTGCGTGCGGAGGATGTCGCCGCTCTCGGGGTCACGGCGGACGAGCGGGGCGTGGCGGCCACCGTAGCGGGCGGCGACGACGATTGAGCCGCCGCTGGTCGCGACGGCATCCGAAATCGGCGGCTATCGCTGGTCTTGAACGAATAGCTCGATCTTGCCGATAAGCCATTGCCGTCCGTCGCAGACCGCGATCGTCGGCGGGCCGTTCTGGCCGCTGACGACGATCGGCCTTCCACCCACGCCGATGCCCATCCCGCCGCAGGCGAGCGTCGGCAGGACGAGCAGGACACCTCCGGTACGCGAGCGACTGCGGGTGATCCTCGCACTCAATGGTCGCCCCGCCATCGATGTTGTGCTCCTGCCGGCAGACGAGCGTGCTCGTCTCGCCGATCTCGCGGCCGAGGGATGTGGTCGACTACTTCCGCTGACGGGCTGAGAATGCTCACCGCAACGCTCTCAGCGCCCACTGCTATCGGGCTCATCGGCACAAAGGCGTGACGGCAAAGCAAACCAAGCCGACGCACGGCTGCTGGGCATGTCGACCGCCGCCAAGAAAGAGTTTCTGTTCGCCTGCGGCTTCAACTACAACGATCTTCCTGTCTGGCACAAGCGCGGCTGTGGCCTGTGGTGGCTGTGGTACCTGAAGGAAGACGACGATCCATAGGCCAATACGACCGTGCAGGCACAGCGGCGGCGAATGCACTGCGAGTTGTAGCTGCCTGACCCGGCAGCTGGCCGCGGTCCATTGCCCGAAGCACACGTCGCCGCAGGTCCACGGAGTCACTCGGCATCCCGCGAAGCATAACGGACGAGCAACGTAGTCGCGGGCTGCTCTGACTCGAGAGGAATGGCCCGATGGAGGTTCAGTGCATGGTCTACACGCCGCGATCCACTACCATTCGAAGTCCGCCGCAAGGTGGCGTGAAGCATGTCATTGAACGTCCTGAATCAGATCGCATCGGAGGTCGGCGTGACTCGTTGGACGGTCAGCCGGGTGCTTCGCGGTGAGGTGACCTACAAGCAGCCCAAGGCCGCTGCCCGAGCGGAACGGATTCGCCGTTTGGCTGCTGAACATGGTTACCGGCCGAACGCTGCAGCCAAAGCGGTTGGGCGTGGGCGGTTCGACATGATCGCGTTGCTCTCGGATGCCGAGGAGTCGGAGTATCTCAGCCCGCAGTTGCTGTTCGGCCTCCAGAATGAGGTCAGGGAGCGAAAGCAGCACCTTGTCCTTGAACGCCTGTCCAGCAACATCATCGAGGATGCGACGGCGTTACCTCGCGTCCTTGAGCAGGCTTCGTGCGACGCGCTGATGTTCCACTCGACGGGCCCGTTGCCGGAGGAGATGGCAAGGGCTGTCGCATCGGCTCGCCTGCCGTTCTTGTGGATCAACAGCAAGCTGCCGATGGACTGCATCTACCTCGACGACCTTAACGGAGCGCGGAAAGTAACACGCCACCTGCTGAAGCTCGGCCACATCAGGGTGACGCTCGTCATGTCCGAGTTGGCCCGACACACGCACCCGAGCGTTCTCGATCGTCGACGCGGGTACGAGCAGGTCATGCGGAAGGCGGGGCTGGAGCCGCAAATCATCGAGCTCCGCAACGACGTCGTTCTGGAACAGGTTGAAGACGCGAGCACGGTCTTCTCGCCGCTGCTAAGTGGCGACGATCGGCCGACGGCTCTGATTGCGGTCGATCATGGGCTCGCCGGCTTAACACTGGTGCAATGCCTGCGGGCCGGGCTCCGGGTGCCGGATGATGTTTCGATCATGGGGTTCGGCTCAATGATCAGGAACACGGTCGGGGTTCCGATCGCCGTCGCCGTGACGCCGGATGCGGAGATGGGCCGGCGGGCGGTGCAGATGGCGATGCAGAAGGTCGCCGAGCCGGACGCCGCCCTGCCCGCGGTTAAGCTGCCGTTGTCGCTGAAGCCGGAGGCGACGGTTGCCCCGCCGCCGGCACGCGTCCGGCGGGCGTCATCGGCGCGATGAGCATCATTGCCCTCGATGAGCATCATCGCCCAGCGGCTTGGGCGGCGAGGTAGCCCCAGGTGTAGGCCGAGGGTGCGATGGTCTGGTGGATCGTGTACTCGGCCATCTCGGGCCACATGAAGGCGTCGACATAGAACTCCTGCGGCGGCCAGGTGCGGCTGGGGGGCGTCATCTGGTCGGTCAGGAAGTAGGTGTGCATCCACTCGCTGCCGGCGAAGCCGCCGGCCGGATCGCCGGGGCCGTAGACCGTGATGCCTGCCGGCGCGGGCTGACCGGTGCGGCGATGGTCGAGGTGAAGCGGGTTCTGCGGCGACTTCCAGCCGAGGCCGGTCGTGTAGACCATGTTGTCCGGGTTAGCCCCGGCCGCGAAGTTGGCCGAGCGGATGGTGCCGGCGAGGTACTTTTCGTCGCCGGTCAGGGCGTGGGCCCGTGGCAGGGCGCGACTCGTGATGCCGGGCGTCGAGAAGTAGCCGACGAAGCCGATCATCGGGATGTTCGGATAAGGCGTGCTGATGCCGAAGGCGTTGCCGTCGCCGAAGGCGAGGGCGCGGTCGGCCAGATCGATGATCGCATCCTTCGCCTTTGCCCGAGTGTCGTCGTCGCCGATCCCGTCGGGCAGGCGGGCGTAGGCGAAGGCAGACGGTTCGTACACGTCACCGGTGCCGACGCCGAGAGCACTTGCTTCGCGGAACGCGTCGTCGTAGGCCTGTTCGCCCGTCAGGTGCAGCAGCTCGACGGCCGCGAGCTCACGTTGCTGGTCGATCATCCAGACCTTGCCCGGCGAACGTTCCCTGTGCTCGGCAGCGTGTTCCTCGGCCCACTGCCACGCCCGCTTCGCCCGCTCCGCGTAGATGGCGGCGCGAGCGGCGTCGAACGGCTCGACCAGCCGGGAGGCCTTGGCGGCGTTGGCGGCGAAGGCGTAGCTCGCGTACGGGCCTGGGGCGAACGTGCCGACAAACAGCGAGTCCATCCAGCTCGTTTCCGCATCCCGCGGGTGGGCGGACATCTCGACACCCCCGCCGACGCCGCCATCGTCTCGCTGCAGCCGGGCGAAGAAGTCGATCGTCCACAACGCCTCATCGAGCAGGTCCGGCAGCCCGTTGTCCGCCTCTTCAACCGGTACGGCTAGCTCCCGCTCCGCGAAGTAGTCCGGGAACAGCTCGTACAACTCCAGAAGCAGGTGCGTCATCGGCAGGTGCCGGCTGTTGCGGTCGAAATCGCCGGCATCCATGTGGCCGCCCCACGCGCCGTCGTGCGTCGGCGGCTTGTCGCTGCTGGCAACGACTTGCTTCGCCTCCTCGTTGACTGTCTTGGCCTCGCCCTCGATGCTCGTCGACTCGAGCTCGAAAATCTCAACGCCATCGGCCGGATGGTGCGGCCGTGGCCGCTCGTAGGAGGTGAGCGGCTCGCCCAGCTCAATGCCGCTGCGATGGTGCAGCAGGCCCATCATGCTCGTCGCAAAAGCGGAAGACCAGGCGGCGTCGTGGATCGACAACGGCCCGCTCGTGCCGATGCCGGGTACGAAGGCGCGGTAGGTGCCAGGCTCGTCGAAGTCCGAGAAGTCGAGCGCGTAAACGGCTGTCTGCGTGTAATCCTTCTGCCCCCGGAGCGTCTCCGCCTCGCCTTCTGCTTTGATCTCGCGAACGTTGCCGGTGTAAGCGATTTCGCCGGCTCCGTCGATCAGCTCGAACTTGTCGACGTCGTAGGTCATCCCCCCGCCGGTGCCGAGCCAGGTCGAGAGGAACGCAACCTTGTACGGGTCATTCGGCGCGTAGCCGAGGTGCGAGGCGTGGACGGCGTCGCTCCGCGTGTTCCGCGGGTCGTGGACATATTCGATCGACTCCCGCTGCGTATTGACGCCCGACAAGTGGACGGTGTAGCGGCGATCCGCTTGCAGCGGCTCAGAAAGTTCGAGGATGACCCGGTGCTCCATCGCCGCCTGACGGTCGGGGTGGGTCATGTTGATCGGCTTGCTCTTGCGGTGCACCGTGATCGGGTGGACCTGCTTGAAATCGCCGGAGCTGATCGCGTATCCCTCGACGCGGTCGACGAGCAGCGGGTGCAGCGGGTCGCCGACGACGGTCTCGACCGGCAGCAGGTACCCGCCATCGCCGGTGAGGAATCCGACGAGTTGTCGACGGCCCTCGATCGTGCGAAACAGGCGAACCTGCTCGGCCTCGACGGCTAACTCGCCCTCGCCCTGCCCTTCCGTCCACGCCACCGCTTCATGCTGCGGGTTCGGGCTGATCTTGTCGCCCTCCTTCGGCTCGTACGGCTCGAGCTCGACGTCCGGGATCATTCCGGCACGGATCGTTAGTTGGAGCAGGTTCGGCGACAGCGGCGCGATGTGGATGACTTGCGGCGCCCCATCGCCCCGGTCGATGGTGGCCAGAGCATCCTGCGTCCGCTGCTCGACATCCTTTTGCGCCTCGGCATCCTTCGCCCGCTTGGCTTGGCGTGCCCGCTCATCGTCGGCATCGGGTGCCGTCACTGCCACGCCGAGCACCGTCACGTCCAGCGGCGGATCTCGCCAATCGCCCAGGACTTGCACTTGCTGAATCGCCTCGATATTTAGCTCCGCGTCGGCCCCGTCGGCCGTGATGAGGTTCGGCGATGCCACGGCCGTCGCGTCCGTCGGCCGAAGCTCCACATCGCCGGCGGTGTCCGGCAGTTCGAAGTCGAAGCGGCCCGACGTGCCGTCATCGTCGCGCAGCAGGACTCGAAGCTGCCTCGCCTCGTTGGTGTCGCCGACGTCGAGACGTAGGCGGATCAGGTGATCGGCGACGCCTGAAAGGTCGTGGCTGGCGTTGTACCCGTAGCCGCCCTTGCCGCTGACATCGCGGAGAGCGATTGGACCGCGCTCCTGGGCCATGACCGATGCTTCCCACTGGCCATAGGCGAACAGCGGCCTCTGGCCGGCGTCGAACAACGGCCGTGGGTCCGCTCCCGATCCTGGCGAGGAGGCGAGGCTGAGCGTCCCTAGAACGAGCAGGACTCCGAGGCGGTGGATCGGCATCAAAGACGGCATGGGGATGGGCTGCGAAAGTTGGAGTGGAGCGTGACGCACGGCGGGTCGATCACCGCGATGCGGGAACGGCAACGTCGCGCGGCGTCAGTTGGCCCAGCGCCCGCGGCTCGACGTGGCCGTCGACGAACAGCATGTTCAGCACCTCGTTGTCGCGGTGGCGGAACCGGAACGCGGTGTCGAAGCTGCTGTATGTGAACCTGTCGACATTGTAACGCTCCTGGCCAGCCTTGCTCCGGGCGGACGGACTTCCGTCAACTCCGATTGCTAGCGGCAGCGAGTAGTTGTCCGTGCTCCATCCGCCGGTGTTGTCGGTCGACATGCCCCACCAGTCGAAGAAGCCCAGCCGGTAGCCGTCGACGAAGTCGCTCCGCGGCCAAGCCGATCCGTTGCCGAAGGTGAAGGTGTCTTCGAAGAACTGCGGGCCATCCCAGACCAGCCCCACCTCGCTGGACGAGCGAATCGACGCGATTCGCATCGGCTCGGCCGGAACACCTGAATTGAAGGCTTTCGCCGTAAAATTGGTCGGGGTGATCAAGCTGCGGAACGGGCTGATCCTCTCGTTGATCACATAATGAGCTTCGGACGGAGCAGGACTCGGTTCCGTGTCACCATCGGCGAAGACCTCGCTCAGCTCTTCGTAGCTTTGGGTGCCGTTTGCAAATTCGATTCGATTGGCTGACTCCTCGTCGACGCCCAACTCAATCGACACCGGAACCCACCAGGCCGTATGCGGGTGGTAATCAGGCTGAAGCGGCGTTGCCCGTTCGATCCAAGTGTGGGGCATCAAGCCATTGTTGTTGTTGTTGTAAAACGACAGCCCCAAACCGATCTGACGCAGGTTCGACTGGCAGGCGACCGCGATCGCCGACTGGCGGGCGCTGCTGAGCGTGGGCAACAGGATCGAAACCAGCAACGCAATGATGCCGATGACGACGAGCAACTCCACGAGCGTGAAGGCGTTGCGAGAGGTGCTGGAATGACGAGAGGTATGTGTTCGGATGCGGTTCATGAGTCCTCCTCACGAGTCGCCGGCTCCTGACCGGCGATCGATTCTCTAGGGAAAGACGGGTTCGGCACGCTTGGCGTCGCCGGGGCAAAGCACCTCGACGATCTCGTCGTAGGCAGCACCGGCATCCGAGGGTGTCCAGACGTCGCCGCCGGGTCGCTTGACCTCCGTGCCGCCGCGTGACGCCCACATGTTGAGTTCGGGTCCAAGCGAGCGGCCTTCGAGTGCGACGAGCTCTTCGCGAAGCTCGGGCACGTATCGCTCAAGAAAGCCGACAAAGCGTTCGCGGTCGCACTCAAACACCGCCGCCGCATAGGCGACTTGACCATCGTGCTCGAAGGGCGGGACGAGTGTTCTTGAGGCGGCAAAGAACGTTCGGCCGTCATTAGTGCTGTAGTAGCTCTGGTCCGGCGGATCGTTCGAGCCGCCGCCTGAAAATTGCAAGAGCAGCACGAGCCCGACAATCGCCACGCCGGCAGCCGCGAGGCTGTAAGCGACGATTAATTTCTCGTTGAGCGTTTCGCGAATTGTCACAGGCGCTCCTCAGCAGTTCCGGCTTCCCTCCCTTTTCAATCATCCGATGTCGCGTTGACAAGGGCTCGGACAACGGGCGGACTCCGAAGGCAATCTACACGCGAGTGCAAACTTCGTCAAGATGATCGCTTTGGATCCCTGTCCGGACGATCAATCGGTTGCTGTACCAGCCTTGTCCCCGGAGGAGTCTCCATGAACTTCTGCACACCACACTCGTTGGGCGATTGGAGACGCGACAGCTCAGGTCTATTGACTTTTTCGCCGGTTGCGACTCGTCCCACATTTCCACTGACGCGGTGCATGACGGTGACGTTCACAACTAATCCGCGACGCGGCAGCTTGCCACCGCGTCTCTTTCGCTGCAGATTACTTTCTGCGAGGACGGCACGCGGCTCAACAGGCTCGTGATCCAGCCGAACGACCTGCCGATGCCGGCCAGCGTCGGACCCGCTCCGACGGACGGCAGCGTGAGCTACTGCGAAGTCGTGGAAGGCTCAAGCGGCGCGGGCAACTACGGCGACCCGAACGACGGGCCACTTCTGAGCTTCGCGTTTCTTTGTCCTGACGGGCGGCGGGTTGTTCGACCTCGTCCTGCACGGGCGCGGCAACGACCACGGCAGCAACAGCCTGTACCTCCGCGTTGACGGCGGCACCTGACAACAGGTTGATTTTGGCGACTCCAACGCTTGGAGATCGCTGACGATCAGCCGATACGTCTTCAGCGGCAGCGGCACTGTCAAGGTTGCTCAACGCGAAGTGCGGAACGGAAGTCGACTTCATTGGGATCGTCGCAGCCTGAAGCAGATGCGTCGAACAGGACCGGCGGGTCGATCGATGATGATCGGCCCGCCGGTCTATTGAGGAACTTGGAAGATCACGTCCGGCGACGCATGCCGAGAATGCCAAGGCCGAGGAGGCCGGCGAGAGCCGAGGTCGGCTCGGGTACGACCGTGATGAAGCCGAAGTCATCGAAGCCGCCGATGCCCTGACCGCCGGTGCCGGAGAAGTCGACACTCGTGATGAATTCGCCGGCGGGCGCGGCAATGGAGAAGAAGGTGTTGTCCGTACCGTTGCCGGTAAGAATCTCGTCGGTCAGCGTCGTCGATCCGCCGCCGGAGAAGTTGGCGGTGAAAGACCGGTTATCGGCAGCAGTGTTGCTGCTGCGGCTAAGCGCGACGGCGGCAACCTCGACCACGCCCTGACCTGTGGTGACGTTATTGATCGCCAGGTCGAAGCTGAAGCCGCTGTCGTTGCGGTCGCCGTCGATGAAGAAGAAGTCGCCCGACGATTCGTCGACGGAGCCGAAGCCGGCTAACTCGATGGCTTCGCTAGGCGTGATGACGAGCGTGTTCGTGCCGCTGGCGCCGTAGGTGACGTTGATGAGGTCGACGCCGTTGAGGAAGCCCTCGCTGTCGGCGTTGAAGACGCCGCCCAGGTCGGCGGCGAAGGCGGCGGCGACGTCGGCGGTGAAGTCGTCGGGGGTGCTGCTGCTGCCCGGCGCGGTGGCTTCGATGTCACCGTTGACCGTCGTGGTGTCGGCGAAAATGCCGACGGATGAGACGGTGATGGGCGCGGCGGAAGCCACGGTGGCAGCGGACAGCGAGGCGGCGGCGATCAGAATGGGGTGGTCCTGCATTAGTTTCCTCCAAGAGCAATTAGGGGCGGCGGCCACTCGGACGCCAGCACTGAAAGTTACAGCCGTCAGCACGAGGGGCTTTGCGAAGATCGCCATTGTCGCTTGTCATTTTGCGGCAAAGTGTGAGACTGTCGAGAATGCTCGAAAGAGAGACAGTCGACATTCTTACCGGCGGCGGATGGCCGACGTGGATCGGCTGGGTCCACCCCATTGGCGAAGCCGCCTCGGCAGGTCAGACCGAGAGCGGCTGCCCGCTCCGTTGGCGACCGGTGTTTCGCGATGTCACCGATCCGGACTTCCTCGAACAAGTGCGAGCCAGCGATAGCGTCGGGGTGATCGCCGCTGACACGCCGCTCACCGCACGCGCCTTGGCCGACATGCCGCGCCGTCCGACCGTTCTTATCGAACCGTCGGGCAACGCCGACGGTGCTGCCGTGGTCACCCACGACAATGTCGCCATCGGCCGCCTCGCCGCCGAGCATCTCCATGAACGTGGATGCGACGCCTTTGCCTTCTTCGGAATCGGCCAGCCATGGAGCCGCCAGCGGCTCCATGGCTTCTCAACCACGCTCGAACGCCTGCACATTCCGCCCCGCCGCCGCTTGCTCCAGACGCTGTCGGTCGCGGCCATCACGTCGCTGTCTGTCGAGGATGTCGAGCGTCTGCCGGGCAACGTGGGCATCTTCGGTGCTGCAGACTGAATTGCGGCCCGCGTTGTCCGCCAGCTCAACGCAGCCGACCGTGACATGCCTTTTTCCGCTGCGGTCATCGGCGCGGACAACAACGACCTGCATTGCAGTTACGCGGCCACCCCGCTCAGCAGCGTCGACCCCGACTTCCCCGCCATCGGGCGAACTGCGGCCGAATTGATGACAGCCCTGCTCAACGGAGAGTCGGCCGGTCGGCCACGCATCATTCCGCCCAAGGGTGTGGTCGAGCGTCTGAGCACTCGCCGGCTCATTCATGCCGACCCGATCATCGACCGCGCGGTCCGCATGATGCAGGAGGCCGACCGCTGGCCCCTGTCTGTCGACGCGGTTGCCGAGGCCGTCGGCACGTCCCGTCGCACGCTCGAGCATCGCTTCGTCCGCCACGTCGGCCAATCGCCCGGAAAGTTCCTCCGCGACTACCGCCTGAAGGTCGCCCACCGGCTCGTCGTCGGCTCCAAGGTGCCGCTCATCGACATCGCCTTCCGCTGCGGATTCTCGGGCTCGGCAAATTTCTCCCGCGCGTTCCGCGCCGCCTTCGGCACCTCACCTTCCGAGTGTCGAGATGACGCAAAAAGATAAGATCGGTTTGCATGTTACGTCCATCACCACGTCGTTAATCTAGCCATACTACGGCGTCGGCGAATCGTCCGCCGCCCCGCTCGCCGCGTTGTGTCTGAGGAGGACCCTGGTGAAGAAGACAGAGCATTCACCATCCGGTACGTCGTGTCCCGTCTCGGTGCGACCGATCGAGACGCTTGAGCCACGCAAGTTGCTCGCCGCGCCCGAAAGGTTCGATCAGCTACACGTTGGCAACTCCCACCTCGTGGGCGTCACCGAGGCCCTCGACCTCCTCGCCGCCGACGCCGGCATAATTGGGCACTCGACGGTCCAAGCCAACATCGGCGGCTCGACGCTCAAGACGCACTACTTCAACCCGTGGTCGACCAACCTAATCACAGCGCCCACGGGCGTCGGTCAGATCTATCTGATGTGGACCGACAACGCCACCAAAGAGAGGGGTTACCTCGTCGAGGCCGCCGCGGGCGGTGAATCGTTTAAGGCGGTCGACGTGCTTGCCGGTGACGCCACGTCCGCCCGCATCGGCGGACTTGAGCCGGACGCAAGCTACACGTTCCGCGTCGTCGCCCGCAACGGTGCCGGAAATTCGGCCGCCGCGACCGCGTCGGCCACGACCGTTCCGGCCGTGGGCCGCTACCTGCAGAGTTCCGATGCCGCCGGCCGCATCATCTTCGAGGCCGAGCGACCGACGACCAGCCAAGCCGGCGACGCCGTGTGGAGCGGCATCAGTTGGCTGACCAACGGTGACGCCAACGCCAGCGGCGACGTGATCGCCATCGAGGAGAACGCCGCCCCCGTTGAGTCGGCCGGCGACGTCTCGACCTACGCCGGCCGGACGCCGACGCTGGCGTACGACATCACCTTCGACGCCGCCGGCAGCTATGACCTGTTCGTCCGTGCCGACGGTCCCGACGCCGGGACCGACTCCTTCTGGGTCACGCTCGACGGCCCCGTGATCGGCCTGCACCGGCCGAACCCCGGCCTTGCCTGGCGCGACACGAGTCTGTCGCTCAACATCAGCGAGCCAGGCACCCGCACACTCGGCATTGTCACGCGGGAGTCGGAGACCGTGCTCGACAAGTTCGTCCTCGTGCCGAGCGACAGCAGCTTCGTGCCGACGAGCACCGGCCCGACGCCGAAGGCGACGACGACGGTGCCCGACGCCAGCGACAACTCGCTGCACGTCGGCCTCAACGGCAACGCCGTCGCCACGAGCGGCCGATGGAAGACGCTCGTTATTGACACCGGCGCCTTCAGTGGCAATGTCGCTGTCGAGATCGCCCAGCGCGAGGACGGCACGAAGCTCCGTTGGCTCGAGCTGGAGAATGCATGAACCAACGCCAGAAACTACAGGCGCCGTTCAGCCGCTTCGGTTCGTACCTGTCGGTGCAGACGCTCGAGCACCGCCGCGTCGGCACGGACGAGGACGGCAAGGGCATCTACCTGTGCGGCCACGTCAGCCGCGGGCGCGGCCGACGCGAGATCGCCGGCCTGCGCCTGCTCGATGCCGACGGCACGACGCTGCCGACGACGATGCACGCCGAGGGCGAGCGGCTCGTCCTGGGCGCCCGTGGCGGCTCGATGGTGCTCTGCTTCGACGGGCCCGACACGCTCCGCCTCGTCGGCGATGATGGGCTGGCGCTGGAGCTGCGGTCGGTCAATCACCCGTGGGTCGCGGGCACCGCCTACCGGCACGACGAGCGACGCTGGGTGCTCAACGCCACCCCCAACACGTTGCGGCTCGGCATCGACCCGATTGTCGGGCACGTCGAGGCCGACGCGCCATGGGAGCCGGGGGGCAACCTGCGCCGCGTGCGGTTCGTCCTGTGGCCGGACGGCGGCCGGCTCGACATTGGCATCGACTACTTCCAGTCGACGTGGCTCATCCCACCGCGCGATGACGCCTCGACGGTTCGGCAGCGGGCCGAAGCGGACTTCGAGTTGTTCGCGGAGAGGCTGCCCAACGTGCCGGCCGAACACGCGACGACCCGCACCCTGGCGGCACGCACGCTGTGGTCCAGCGGCATCGCGGCGTACGGCCTGCTGAAGCGGCCGACGATCCTGATGAGCAAGGTCGTCATGGACCAGGTCTGGAGCTGGGACCACTGCTTCAACGCGATCGCGCTGTCGGCGGGCCACCCGGAGTTGGCGTGGGATCAACTCATGGTCGTGCTGGATCATCAGGACGAGCATGGCGCGTTGCCAGACGCGATGAGCGCGCTCTTCAAGCACTACAACTACGCGAAGCCGCCGGTGCACGGGTGGGCGGTGGGCGAGATGCTGAAGAGGCGGCCGGACTTGCTCGACGAGCCGGGCCGCGTCGGCGAGCTTCGAAAACGTCTCGGTTCTTGGACGAATTGGTGGCTGACGCACCGCCGCCGCTCAGGCGGTACGCTTCCGTTCTACCCGCACGGCAACGACAGCGGCTGGGACAACAGCACGATGTTCGACGAGGGCGTGCCGCTGGTCGCGCCGGACCTCGTCGCATTCATCGTGCTGCAGCTGGAGGCACAGGCGATGCTTGCTCGTCGTGAGGGCGATGAAGATTGCGCTGAAGACCACGCCGCCGCGGCCGCCGCCATGCTCGAGGCGATGATCAATGAGCTATGGCGAGACGACCGGTTCATGGCGAAGCTGCTTCACGACGATCGCGAGGTGGACTGCCAGAGCCTCGTGCCGCTCGTGCCGCTCGTGCTCGGACGGCGTTTGCCGGCGAACATCAGCCGGTCGCTCGTCGAGCGGTTGCCGGCGTTTCTGACGGATCACGGGCTCGCGACGGAGCGGCCCGACAGCCCGAAGTTCGAGACCAACGGCTATTGGCGCGGGCCGATCTGGGCACCGTCGACGATGCTCATTGTCAGCGGGTTGCGCGATCTCGGCGAAGACGATTTGGCCGACACGATCGCCGAGCGGTTCTGCCGGACGTGCGCCAATGGCATGGCGGAGAATTTCGAGGCGATGACGGGCCGGCCGCTGTGCGACCCGGCGTACACGTGGACGGCGGCGGCGATGCTGTGCCTAGGCGAGCACCTCCCGCGGATGAAACACAAACGAAATCAGGAAGATTTCAAAGATGCTTGAGACGATTCAACCCGCCGGCTCGGCGAACGACACGGCGATGATCCAGGCCGCCATCGACGCCACCTCGGCGGCGGGCGGCGGAACCGTGACGTTCGCACCAGGCCTGCACCGGGCGGCGGCGTTGCGGTTGCGGAGCGGCGTGACGTTGCACCTCGAGGCCGGCGCGACGCTGAAGGCGTGCGACGACATCACCGCGTACGACCGGCTCGGCCACCGCGTCGGACTCATCTGGGCCGACGAGGCCGACGATGTCGCCATCACAGGCCGCGGCACGCTCGACGGCAACGGCGACCACTTCGCCGACAAGACGCGACGTCATCACTCGCGCGACTGGGAGCCGACGCACGCGCGTCAGAGTGAGGCGTTCCTGAATCCCGACGCCCCGCTCGAGGCCGGCCCGTGGCTCATGCCCGAGAGGCCGCCGACGATGATCATGCTCGTCCGCTGCCGCCGGCCGCTCATCGAAGGCGTTCGCATCGTCAACTCGCCCCACTGGACGCTGCACTTCGGCGACTGCCAGCGGGTGCGGGCGACGAACCTGCTCATCGAAAACCCGCAGCCGATTCCAAACAACGACGGCATCCACGTCACGAGCTGCCGCGACGTCATCATCAGCGGCTGCCACATCGACTGCGGCGACGATGCGATCGCCATCAGCGGCGTCCAGTGGGAACCTCACTTCGGCGATGCTTACCGCGGCCGGTACGACGCGTGCGAGAACGTCATCGTCAGCGACTGCGTGTTGCGGTCGAGGTCGAGCGGGCTGCGCGTCGGCTGGGGCGAGAACCCGGTGCGACACGTGACCGCCGGGAACCTGATCATCCAAGACACGAACCGCGGCATCAACGTCTGCGGCCGCGCCGGCGGTGGCGTGGAGGACGCGACGTTCCACGACATCACCATCGACGCCCGCCTCGGGCACGGCCACTGGTGGGGCATGGGCGAGGCGATCCACGTCTCGAGCGAGCCGCTTCGGCTGTTCTGGACTAAGGCTGACACGCCCGCGCTCGCCGGCGATGTGCGGCGGGTCCGATTCTCGAACGTCCGCGCTACGAGTGACTGCGGCGTCTTCGTCTGGTCAAACCGGCTCGGCGACGTGGGCGACCTCGACTTTAACGGGTGCGACTTCATCACCCGCCGCGGCGAGCTCGAGTCGACGTACGGCGGCAACCGGGATCTGCGGGCCAACACCGCGGCGGACCGGCAGATCTTCGAAAGCGAGATGGCCGGCGTGCACCTTCGGCACGTCGAGCGCGTTCGGCTGAGCGACGTGTCGATCAAGCTCGACGCTGACTTGCCGGACTACTGGACGAGCGGGCTGCTCGAAGAAGGTTGCCGGGAGGTGGCGTGCGAGCGACTTCGGATCAACGTGCCGCCGGACCGTCGGCAGCATCGAGGCCGGCAGGCCCCGGCGAGGTAAGGAGCGGCGTACGAAATCCACTCCTCGTCGCAGGAGGCGAACGGATCGCCGCCACTCCGGTGCCCGCTCGTGTTGCGGGGGCCGCCGGAGCAGCAAAGCGGTCGGCAGGACGTAGTGCGGCAACACTTGCCCGCCGTCGCTACCGAAGACCGGACTGCCGTCGCCCGCTGCTGCAGTGACTACATGCCCGTTCCGTCAGACGGTACTCCGGGAAAACGTTTGAAGTGCCCGAAGATGCCCCACTCGGCCGCGGCCTTTGGAACGGCTCGACCATTGACCCTCGGCTATCGCTATGGCGTACGCCCCGCAGAACCTGTTCCGGCCACCGTCGTGTCGACCAGCTCGACCGAGAAAGCCAACACGACGCGACAGCCGCCTTCGTCGCAGATCAGCACGCCCTCGCCGCTCAGCGTGTTGACGACGATCGACTGCCCCCGGTCGCGCAGCGCTTTCACCAGGGCCGGTGCGGAGTCGTCGCGGCCGACAAGCTGGTTCGCCTACGTCTCGTGCGCGACGAGCGTGTCGATCCGGCCGTCTATCGACACTTGCCCGTCCGTCGCAAGGGCGTAGTGGAGCACGGTCTGCACGCCGGCGGAAGACGCAATTGGAGGAGCCCGCTCGACCGTCTCTGCCACCACCTCCATCTGCGTCAGCACCACGGCAGAGGTTTGATGCGCTCGTCGGCGGCATCGACATGACTCGGACTCAGGCAATTGTTGCTGCCCGGAGCGACACTTAGACAGTTGTCGCCGTCATGATTGATTATGACCAACGCCGTTTCGCTGTTGACGTCGTCGTCGACTCCGACATGCTCTACGTCAATGCCGTCGCCGCTAAAATTCGCCAGCATGGTCGATGCGTAGGTGTCGTTGCGTGTTCGCGCCACGTTGCTGACGGCCGAGCCGTTTGAGGCAGCCCCCGCCGCGGCGACGACGCTGTTGGACCCCTTGGCGCCGAAGACCTGCTGAAATTTCGCCACGCGTGACGGTTTTGCCGCGTCGCGGCAGGCTCGGCAGTCGCATGATAGAGTCTACGTTCGTGCTGCCAACCACCGTGACTTGAACGCCCTCCAGGCTCGCGAGTCAAGCGTAGCCTCGTTCGTGCACACGAGTGCAAACGTTTTGACGCTTGTCGTCCGCGGCGACGATTTTGGTCTGCACGGCCTGAACGACCTTGTAACTCTGGCGTGTGCCGACACCGGCAGGCTTCGTAACGTTTCGGTGCAGGCCAACGGGCCGGCATTGTCTTCCTCTATAGAGAACTTGGCCCAACGCGCTGACGTCTGTGTCGGGTTGCACGCCACGCTCACCTGCGAGTGGCAACGCGGCGACGTCCGCCCGATCTTGCCGCCTTCGGCATTGCCGCGGCTCATGCGGAACGGCAGGCTTCCGCCCGACGGCGCGGCGTTGCAACGGCTCGACGTGCCGCCGGACGAACTACTTGCCGAAGTCCAGGCGCAACACAACCGTCTGCGTTCGATGGGTCTTGAGGTCGCGTACGTCGACGTGCACATGGGCATCGACCATCATCTTCCGGTATTTCGACGCATGTTGCGCAGTTGGGCCGAGGATGTTGGGCTTGTTGCGGGCGACGACCTGCCGCGTTTGCCACGCGTCGGATCGGGCTCACTGCGGGAGCAGGTGTCGCTGGGCCTGAAGCAGGCAGATCCTGGTACCTACCTCCTGGTGGTGCATCCGGGCGACATCAGATCAGGAGCGGACCTGGTCCTAGCCGACTGGCCGACGCTGGATGTGGGTCAGGTTCGGGCGGAGGAGGCCACCGTCGTAATCGATGATCTCACCGCCACTGCGGGCCGAAGAGCCGTGCAGTTCTGCCGCATCGACACTTTAGAACGCTGAGGCGGATAAGAACCCGGCGACGTTCTGCACCTGGTCCTGCGCAAGGGCGACGCCGCGGCCGTGGAGCCGGCGCTGGCCGACCTGCTGGGCCGTCGCCCGCGGACAATCCGCGACTACGTCCGCGACCACCTGTCGTTGTTCCGGTGACGGTCGTCGGGCAACGCGAACGGCCGCTCCCCCGAAGAGGCGCGGCCGTCGCTACGGGAAGAAGTTAAAGCGAGATCAGTCGACGCGCTCGCCCGTCTTGGGGTCGACGTCGAATTCGACCTCGTCGTCGCCGTCCTGCATCTCGACCTCGAAGACGCCCTCGTCGAACTCGATGCTCGTGATCGTGCCCGGCTCCGAGCCTTCGAGCTTCTCGGCGAGCTCCGAGAGCTTCATCGCGTCGCTCGGCGGCAGCTCTTCGTCGTCGTCGTCCATCCGCTTCTTCTTGACGTCGCCGGTCTTGGGGTCGACGTGGTAGACGGTGAGCTGGCGGTTCTTGTGGGCGGTCAGCTCCCAGAAGCCGTCGTCGAACTCGGCCTCGATGATCGTGCCGGCGTCGGACTCGACGTTCGAAAGGATCTCCGAGAGCATCTTGCTGCCCTGCGGCGGCACCTCGTCGGCGAAGGCGGTCGTCGCAACGGCCCCGCACACAAGGGCGGCGACGGCGGTCGTGGTGAACAGCTTGAACGGCTTGCGGTAGTTGGTCATGGGTGCTCCTTGCGTGGTGGTGGTGGTGGTGGCCGTGCTTCCTTGCGGCTCCGCTGGGAAGCGAACGGCCTCGAACTTCACGGGGTGCAAACATCGTGCCTTACAAGCCTGATCACCCGATCAGGCGGAGCCTCAAAGCTTCAGTCACGAATTCCCTCGTTCCGCCAGCACATCACTCCAACTAACAGCAGAAGCGACCATTATTGAGCCGTTCAAAGCTTGAGCGGGCATGATCCTCGCGGAGACAACATCAATTCAAGCTCGAGCTTCTTCTAAGATGATCAATGTCCTAGCGCGGCGGTGCCTCGAGCCGGACTTTGGTGTGTGCCGCTCGGCGGTCTGCGTAAGGTTGATTATGCGGGATCCTCGCGTGTTGTTCGTCGGCGGATCGGGCCATCATTACCTTTGCCGTGCGATTCAGGATCCCGCGGCCGGCCTGTTCGTCGCGGATCCCGCGGCACCCGGGGCGGCAGAGGCAATGGCTGAGAAAGCGGGCATGGCCTGCGTCGGCGGGTCGTTGGCTGATGGCATCGCCACGCATCGGCCCGACGTCGTCAGCGTCGGCAGCGTCTTCGGCCACGCCGGCATTCACGCCGCCGAGGCGGTCCGGTGCGGCCTGCCGGTCGTCACGGACAAGCCCGCGGCCGCGACCTGGCGTCAGCTCGAAACCCTCGAAGCCGTGGGCGGGACGATTCTTACCGAGTTCGACTGGCGGGCCAGCCCGGCCCTGCGTGCGGCGCGACGGCTGGTCGGCAGTGGGTCGCTCGGGCCGGTCGTGCTGGCGGTGGCTCAGAAGACTTATCGACTGGGCCAACGCCCGGCGTTCTACCGCGACCGCGACCTCTACGGCGGGACGATGCTCTGGGTCGCGTCTCACGGGATCGACGCGATCCGCTTCGTCTGCGGCGAGATGACGCCCGTGTCGGCCCGTCACGGCAACGCCGGCTCGACGAACATTGCCCCTGCCGAGGATCACGCCGTTGCCACCTTCGCCCTGGGCGAAGGCACAGCGATCGCCCACGCCGACCTCGCCCGGCCGCCCGGCCATGCCACGCACGGCGACGACCGCCTCGTCGTCCGCTGCCTGCACGGCGAAGTCGAAGTACGTGGCGATGCGTGCCGGCTCACGACCGATCAGCCGACGGCGGACGTGCAAGACGAAGAAGCGGTGCCGGTCGAGCGGTTGCTGCTCGACGCGGCTTTGGGTCGCGGCGACGGAACGTACTCGACGGCCGAGACGCTGGCATCGGCCCGACTGCTGCTGGCGACGCGGGACTTGGCCGACCGGGCCTGAAACCTTCGAGGTCGGCTTACGGCTTGACGAGTCGGTGGACCTGGAAGTCTTCGACGAGCATGTGGTTCTTGACGGTGCGGAACCCGAAGCGGCCGTGGTGGTACGGGTCGGGGTCGATCAGCTCGAAGAGCACCTTGCCGTCGCGTCGCATCTGCACGAGATCGTCGATGACGATCAGCTCGATGTGGACGAACACATTGGGCTCGAGCAGGTGGCCCTCGCCCAGATCGTGCTCGGGCAGGAGCGGGCGTTCTTCAGGGTCGCCGATGTAGCGGCGGAAGCGGGTGGTCGTGTTGCGGCTGCCGCCGATGCCGGCGTAGTAGCAACGAAGCTGGTGGTAGGTGTTGAACTTGCCGGTGCGTTCGTCGATGTCAAAGAAGTCGCCACCCCCACCCCCACCGGCCCGCGGGTCGGTCGCCATCCAGAAGCAGTTGAGGTCGCGGACTTCGTCGTTGAGCCCGCCTGCGGAGATCGGGGTGACGGTGTAGCTGATGCGGAGCGGTGCTTGAAGCTCTGGCTCGAACCAGACGGTCGCCCCGAGCGGCACGTCGACGCGCAGCTTGCCGTCGACGGCCTCGAGGACGCCGGCAGTCTCGGCCGATTCAATCTCAGCGTGCCAGCGCGGCAGGCCCGGCTCGAAGGGGCCTTCGTGCAGCACCTCGCCGACTTGCCAGGCGGGTCGCGTGGTGGCGTCACCCTGTGCTGTCGGACTAGACAAGGCTAAAGCCAGGAGAATCGGCAGGAAGCACTTTATCATGCGATTGTAGCGAAAGGGTTTTATTCCTCGCCGGGCACATTGGCGTTGAGCGGCAGCGTCTCGGCGTGGAAGTCGAAGAACAGGTAGTTGCGGGTGTCGTAGAGCGGCGTGTCGATCACGCTGGGCCCCATGCCGACAGGCGGGCCCCAGGTGCCGGGCGCGCCGGGGATCGGCCGCAGCAGCTCCTCGTCATAATCCATGATGGCAGCCTGTCCGGCGTTATTCTTGATGCGGGTGATCGACTTGGGGATGCCATCATCGCCGACGCTGCCGGGCCGACCCCAGGGCTTGATGCGGGTGGTGCCGTCGCTGCGGCTGTCGCGGACGTTGTTGACGGCGTAGAGGGCTTGGTAGTCGAACAAATCGTCCTCGCCGACGCGGTAGACGAAGGCGGCGGGCGCGAGCGGTTCGATGACCTCGCCGTTGAGCATGTCCTCGATGCCGTAGTACTCCCGCAGCCGCCAGGCGATCTGGTCGTCGGTGCGGTGCATCGCGACCTTCTGGCCGTTGACGATCGGACCGGGCAGGCGTAGGTCGTGGTCGTTGACGTAGAGGCCGATCATGTTGCCCAGCTCGCGGAACTGCGACAGAGCCTTGACCTTGGCGGCGCTGAGCGTGGGCAGGAGGATCGAGATCAGCAACGCGATGATGCCGATGACCACCAGCAGCTCAACGAGCGTGAAGTTGCGACGCCGACGCGTCGCAAGGCGGGTTTCGATGTTTCTAGCGTTGGCCATTGAATAACTCCTCTTGGTTGGGAATGTCGTCGGCGAGTTGGAAGACGAAGTAGTCGACGCCCAATCCGCCGGAGGTGTTGCCGACCTCGAGCGTGTGCTCGCCTGCGGCAAGATCGAAAGTAATCGGCGTGTCACTGTCGTCGGACAGCGTCTGCCACGCCCAGTTGTCGTTGAAGTTGGACCACCCGCCGGTCAGCGGGAAAGCAAGGTTTCTCATCGCCGCGTCGGGCTGCTCGCCGTCGACCCAGTACGCGCGTCGGCTCGGATCGGCCGAGTTGTTGGCGAACTTCGTGACCAGCACGTACCGGCCCGGCCGCTCGACGTCGAAGCGGTAGGTGAGCTTGTTCATCTCGTCGCCCGACCAGTAGGTGATCATCTCGCCGATCGAGTTGATCCGCTCCGTGACCAGCAGCCCGCCGCGGGATTGACTGACAAAGTCTTCCGCATTGACGAGCACGCGGGTGCCATCGCCGAGCAACGCGGGCGGGGCCGATCGAATCGTGAAGCTGCGGGTCGCAGTCGATCCGTCGTCGGCGGTCGCGGTGAGGGTGGCGTCGTAGGAGCCGTCGGCGGCGAAGGTGTGGCCGTCGACGCGCGGGCCGTCGATCGTCGTGCCGTCGCCGAGGTCCCAGCGGAAGGCGAGGTCGCCGCCGCCGAGGTGCGTGCTGGCCGAGGCGTAGAGCGACAGCGCCTCGTCGCCGAGGTCGATGCCGCCGGCACCGACGATCGGCGTGCCGTCCAGCGACAGCATCTGCCCGCCGCGGACGAGCTGCACGTCCCACGTCTCGCCGCCAATCGGCTGCAACGTCAGCTCGAGGAGCTCGCCGGTCGGCAGCGACGCGACGTCGAGCGAAACGTGAAAGTCGCCACCGCCGCGAACCGTCTGTTGCATCAACGTCCGGCCGTCGAGCGAGCGGATCGACACGTCCGCCGAGATCGCGTCCTCGCCGCGTCCGACGATGCGGAGCAGGTCGTGTTCCGTCTCGTCGGCGGGCAGCTTGATGACCCACTGCTGGTCGCTGCCGGCCGACAAGCCGACGTGCGGCGTGTCGAGCATCGACTTGACGAGCGGCATGGTCGGCACGACCTCGCGGATGCGCTGGGCGAACGGCTTGCCGAACTCGTGCGTGTCGCCGATCGGCTCCGTCAGGTAGGCGTCGCTGTAGGCGAGCGTCGCGTCGGCGAAGGTGCGGTCGGGGGCCAACGCGTGGGCGTAGGCGACGGCGTAGATGATGTGGTAGAAGTTGCTCCCGCCGCTGGCACCGGGCGACGAGCTGTAACGGAAGCCGATCGTCTCGTCGATCTCCCACATGTCCTCGATGAGCCACCGCGTCCCGCGGACGATCGCGTCGGCAACGCGTTCGTCGTCGGTCAGCTCGTGGTAGCGGGACAGGCTCGCCAGCGTGATGCCGAGCGGGAAGTTAGTCGTGCCGTACGACATGCCGCCGGGGCTGGCGGCGTTGTTGCGGAGCTCGACGCTCCAGCCGCCGCTGGCGTCCTGGCGGTCGAGCAACGCGTCGACGATCGTCTCGGCGGTGAGCAGGTAGAACGGGTCGCCGGTCGATTTGTAAGCGGCGATGGGCACCTTCAGCGCCCACGCCTGCTGCCGCGGGTTGCGCCACTCGCCGATCGGGCGGTTGATGTAAGTCGTGGCGATGCAACCCGCGACATCCTTGAGCGTGTCGAGCGTCCGCAGGTCGGCCCGCAGCCAGCCGTGGAACATCAGGCCTTCGCCCCAGTAGTGGCCCCAGTTCTGGATGTCGACGGCGGTGAAGGCGCCGGGCGTGATGGTGCGTTGCGCCTCGCGCTAGTCGTCGCCGAAGTACCCGCCGGTGTGGCCGACGAGGTGGATGTAGACAATGCCCACTTCCCGCGGGTCGCGGGCGTGGTGCTTCGTGTCGACGTCGACGAGGTGCTTGGCCATGAGCGAGCCCTCGCGAAGGAAGTCGGCATCGCCGAGCATCGTGAAGTGGCCCAGCAGGCCGTGCACGCCGTCGTACTCGTTGTTGCCCCAGTTGTACCGACGTTCGCCGTACCAGTCGCCCCAGTTCATCAAGCCGTACGCCCGCTTCTTTTGGCGGTCATCGACGTAACGGTCGAGCATCGAGCGGGCGAAGTCGCCGTAGTCGGCGTACCGCGTCGGCAGGTTCTGCTCGGCGAGCATCGGGCCCATCACGCCGCTCTTCGCGTAGGTCTGCGGCACCGAGCGGGCCAGCGTGTCGACCGAAGGCGTCCTGTTGCCGCCGAAGTCGAAGAGCAGCGTGTGCCGACGTTGCAGGCCCTGCATGAACTCGTAGACGCCGCCCCGCATCGACAGGAACAGACGCGTGATCATGTCCTGCGGCTCGTCGTCGTACTCACCGTCCGGCAGCTCGGGAGCAAGCCCGATGAACAGCCGATTGTCGCGGGTCTCGACGCGCTTGGGGTAGTTTTGCCAGAAGTCGCGGATGGCGACAGTCACCCCGCCGCCGAGGTCGAAGACGCCGTCGTGCCCGCCGGTGCGGACGCGCCTCGAGCCACCGACGACCGTCTCGTACTGCCGCTCGTCACGTTGCCACACGGATTGATCGACCGTTTCGCCGGCGAGGCCGACGTCGAGCACGAGGCTCTTGAACTTCGTCGATTCGCTGGCCGTGTCGTCGATGCCGAAAACGTGTTGCACCTCCAGCAGCGGCGAGCCGGCCCAGACGCGGAAGGTCAGCTGCCAAGCGAAGTCCACTGGCATCGGCAGCCACGCCTTTTGCGAACGGCACCCCGAGGCGTTGCGCGTAGCCGATCAAGGGCTCGTCCGTCGGGTTCGTCACCACCACCGGGATCGGCTCGAACTGGCCGACCGCGCTCGAAGTTGGCGGTTCCGTCAGCGTCGCCGACTCCGGTTCGATCCACGCGAGGTCGGTCGTCAACGCCCGCAGCGTGACCCGCGACGCATCGTCGGGCAGCTCGACACGGTGCAGGCGGTTGGCCAGTGTCGGCTCCGTCTCGCCGGTGCCGGTCGGCGTCTCGTACCGGGCGACGACCGGGCCGACCCAGTTGAGTCGCCCGATGACGCGGACGTCGTCGCCGAGCTGGTAGAGCTGCACCTTGTCGATCCGCGGCTCGCTCGGCACCGCGTCGGCGGCGGTCGTCAGCGGGTACGGCAAGGCTACCGTGCTGGGGGCCGGCGTCTCGGGAACCGGGCCGAGGTCATAAGACGCGAACGCTTCTCGCTCGGCAGCCAGGCCTTGACCGCGGGTGTCCTTGACCTGCGTCGCCCAGCTGAGGCGGGCGACTGCCTGCCCGTCGCGATCGGCGACGGGCGTGTCGATCACGAAGAACGCGTCACGCCCAATCAGGCCCGCCCACGCGAGGTTGCCGGGCCGGCGGAAGCCGTCGTGCATGTATTGGAAGTCGACCCACTCGAACCGGCCGTCGGCGGCGACGAGGCCGACCTGATCGTCCGTCCCCTCGAAGCCCTCCTGCCGGCCGCTCGACTCGTCGGCGTCAGCGTCGAGGTAGATTTGCAGCGACTGCCAGTCGGGCGACATCGCCCGGTCGAAGCGGAAGCGGAAGAGTTGGCGGTCGTTGCCGATCGGCTGGTGCGCGACGCTCAGGATGCGAGCCAGCTCTTCGTGCGGCCGCGGGTGGTCGGGTTGGTCTTCTTCGAAGATCGTCGTCCACCGGTCGGCCGACGCCTCGCCGCCCAGCAGCGACCAGAAGACGTCGGGCGCCTGCGCCCGGGCGGCGGCGGAGACGAACGACAGCGCGAAGATGAGGACGAGCAACCGCTTCATGAGCTTCACTGTTTGGTACGTGTAAGGGCGAAGGTAAGATCGGCGTCGGCGACGGGGACGAACGATCCGCCGTTCTGGCTCCTGAACAGGCGACCCCCTGCGAGCGGGTCGCCGATGCCGGCCGACAGCGACAGGTGCCGCCTAGGTGCCGCCTAGGTGCCGACTCGGGCAGGATCAGGTGGAACGCGTAGGTTCGGCCGGGTTCGAGCGGCAACTCGCCGACGCCGATCCGCAGGTACGTCGAGTGACGCAGCCGGTCGGGCAGCGTCGCCTGCCACACGCCCAGGGGTTCGCCCAGCGGCGTGTCGCCCGTTGTTTCGACAACCGCGACTTGCAGCGGCGCACCGGCGGCATTGCCGTGGTACGGCACGCTGAAGTCGCGGAGGCGGAGGAGGATCGTGTCGGGCCGGTCGCCGCCGGGCCAGGTGAAGGTTTGGGCCATCCGCTGCTCGCCGCCGCCGGTGTGCCAGATGCCGTGGACGTTGTAAACGTCAGGCCGGTACTGCCGCTGCGCCAACGACGCCGTCGGCAGGTCGGCCACGAGGTCGTTCGACGCCGGCTTCGGCTCGACGTCCTCCACGCGACGCGGCACGAACGTTAACGCCGCTTCGTCAAGCTCGGCGTACAGACGCATCTCGACGCTGCGCCCCACGGCGACACGCCACGGCTCCTCGTCCGTCGAGAGGATGAACGACGCCGGCACACGCCCCCGCGGCGAGCCGACCCGAAACGAAACGGCCCGACCGGGCGCGCTTTCGAGGAACTTCAGGCGAATCGCATATCTCCCGCCACGCTCGAGCCGCACGGACTCGTCGAAGACGAAGCCGACGATGGAGCCGTCGAGCATCTCATCCGACAGCCGTGCTACGCCCTCGAAGAGCACCCGGCCGCCGCCGACCGTCATCGTCAAGGCTTGAAGCTCCTGGTCGGATGAAGCCGTAAACGCCTGGCCGATCTCGCGGTGACGGTCGCCGGCGTAGGCCTCGAGCGCCATCCTGCCGTCGCCGACCTGCACGTCGAGCCACGCCTCGCCGGCCGGCAGCGTCGGGGCAAAGAAGACGCGCAGGTCAGCCGAAGCCGACGACGCGAACAGGACGATCGTGAGCAGGACGAGGCGGATCATGCCGAGGTCTCCATGGCGAAGGCGTCGAGGGCTGAGCGGCGGCGGCGTGCGGCCAGCAGCATCGCCAGGCCGAAGACGCCCAGGAACAAGGCGATGGCCAGGATCGCCAACCGGCCGATGAAGTCGTTGGGCACGAGCAGCAGCAACGCCACGAAGATCGCCATGCCGGTTGTGAAGAAGCCGATCATGTTGAGCTGCACGTGGTCGCTGGCCTCGCCGACTTCCTTGGCGAAGTCGACGGGCGTGTGCATTCTCTGGAAGAACGCCCTCGTCCGCTCGTGATCCTTCTGCGGGGCCAGCTTCCAGAACGGCATCGTCGCGAAGAACCCGATCGCCGCGGCACTGGCGGCAAAGATCGACACCCAGAACGTCGCCATCTCGATGTCGAAGATCAGTCGAACCGCCGAGACGCTCAGCCCGCAGATGAGCGATGCCAAACCCGCCCAGCCCGGCAAGCGGCGAATGAACAGGGCTAGAAGCAACGGCACCATCATCGGCAACGCGAACGCCGCGTTGATCGCAAAGCCCGTCTCGAAGACGCCCTGCCCGCCCGACTGGCCGAAGTAGATCGCGACGAGGATCATCACGATGCCGAACAGGATCGTGAAGACGCGGCCGAGCGTCAGCAGCCGCGGGTCGTCCTCCGCCGGCTCGGGTTTACCGAACAGCCGCACCAGCGGCGGGAACACGTTGCGGACGAAAATGCCCGCGTTCCAGTTCAACGCCGAGTCGAGCGAGCTCATCGACGCCGAGAACATCGCAACCATCATCAGCCCGATCAGCCCGGCCGGCAGCAGGTTCAACGCGGCGATGGCGAAGGCCGACTCGGCCGGGTTGGCGATGTCGACCGCCAGCACCTGCTCGCTGTAGAGCAGCCGACTGGTGATCGCGGGAATGAACCAGAAGGCGGCACCGACGAGCATCAGCACCATCACGAGCCCGGCCCCCTTGCGGGCGTCCTGGCCGGTCTTGGCGGCGAAGAACCGCACCGAGTTGATCATGCCCAGGTTCGCCGAAATCTGGATGAGGGCCAGCCCGACGAACTAGGCGGCGGTGTAGTTGCCGCCGGGGGCGGCGGAGCTTTCGGCATCCTTGATCGGCGCGAAGGCGTCGCTGAAGTTCTGCTGCTCGATCGAGTCGAAGAATCCGCCGATCCCGCCAAGTTGGGCGAGGCAATAGACGGTCAGGACGATCGTCAGCGGGATCATGATGAGCCCCTGGACGAAGTCGGTGGCCATGACGGCCCACGACCCGCCGCTGACGCTGGAGAACATCAGCACCACGCCGATGACCGGGATCGTCACCAGGATCGGCACGCCGAACAACGCGTTGGCAAAGACGGCCAAGCCGTAAAGTTGCAGGCCTGCGAACAGCAGGAGCGTGACCGAGTTGTAGTAAGCGTAGATCTGCTCGAGGTGCGGGCCGAACCGCAGGCGGATGGCGTCGGGGAAGGTGACGACGCGGATCTGCCGGAACCAGGCGGCGAAGAACAGGAAGTTGATCAGGTAGCAGCCGGCGTTGATGACGTAGATGAGCGTGACGCTCCAACCCCCGTCGAACGCCACGCCGGCGTTGGCGGTGAAGGTCGCGACGCTGATCGAACTCATCAGCATCGATATGCCCACGAGCCACCAAGTTCCGCGGCAGCCCGCACGGAAGTAGTCGCTGGCGTTGCTGTTGAGTCGGCGAAAGAGCCAGCCGATCGACACGAGGAAGATCAGGTACCCGACGACGACGCTGAACTCGACTACGGGATTCACAGACTCCTCTTGACGAACGTAACGAACCTCTGGGCCGCCTCCGTCGGCGGCCGCGTGCGGGCACTTCTCCTCGAACCTGTCGCCTCAGACCGCTTCAGTCGCCGGCGACGAGGTAGAACAACAGGTCGTAGTTTCGACTGCCGAACTCGCCGCCGGCGTCGCGGGGCTGGCCGTCGGTCTGGTTGCCGACGCCGTCGCCGTACGGGTCGCTGTCGTCGCTGCGGGCGAAGTAGAGCCGCTGAACGGCAGCGTTCTCTTGCTCGGCGGCGGGACGAAGGTGAAACAGGTGACTGCCGTCGGCCTCAAGCGCCACGGGCTCTGCCAAATCGATGTCGAGGAAGCCGTCCGACAGATCAGCCGGCTCGATCGTCAGCGTCACCTCGGCGAGTCGCTCGGTGGAGGGCGTCTGGTTGCTGTCGGCGTCGACGGCGTGAAGCTCGAGCACATAGTCCTGCGCCACGTCGAACGGATCGACGCTGCCCTGCTCGGCCGAGAGCTTGAGACCGATGCGGTCCAGCGACGCATCACTGGGCCAGACGAAGCTCTGGGCGACGCCGCGAAGCTCGGGCTGGCCGCCGCCGACGGTGCGGTAGCGGGCTTGGATGGAGGCCTCGGCCCCGCCGGCCTGAAGCTGTTGCAGCAGGGCGGCGTCGGGTGCCTCATCAACCGCGGAGACGGTCGCGTCCTGGGCGACGGCAACGCCCGTGGCGGCCAGCAGCGTCGCAAGCGTGAGCTGTAGTCGGTTGATAGTCCTCCTCGACGCAGCATCGTTGTTGCAAAGGGTGCCGCCCACGGTCGGGCGGGCGGCACCGGGCTCAACCAGAGAGCCGGTTGTCAGCGGCGGCGACGCATCGCAAGGCCGAGCATGCCCGCGGCGATGACGCCGACAGCGGTGGGCTCGGGGATAACGACGGTGAATGCGGCCAGGTCAGTGCTGGCCAAGCTGCGTGATGGCTGCGGGAACTCGTCGCCGGTGCCAAAGAACAGGCCGCTTGTCTGACGGTCGAAACCGTCGTTGTAGCTTCCGGCCGCGGTTCCGGCGAAGAAGAGCCGCTGGACCGCTGGGGCTGACATAATCGTTCAAGTCGACATCCGGGCGGAAGTGGAATGCGTAGGACTCACCCTGCAACAGCGCCACATCGGTTTCGAGATCGATGTAGAGCAGCGACTGACCTGACACGCTACTGGGCGCAACATCGCCGGGCGTGACCGTGAAGGTCGTGGAAAACACGGTCGAGACAACGGAATCGCGGTTCGCGTTGTTGATCGGGTCATCGTCATCAGTCAGCAATTGAATGTCGAGGACGAAGTCTTGGCTTTCTTCGAAGACGCCGCCCCCATCGTTCTGAGCGTAGTCGAACAGCAGGCCGTAGCCATCAAGCGCAGCCGTGGTGTTCCAAACGAATGTCTAGACGGCACCACGGATATTGTCGTCGATGTCGGAGTTGCTGAGGTAACGAACCTGAACACCGTTGCCGCCGCCGGCGTCGATGATGGCGTCCCGAACCCCGTCAACCCGCTCGTCGACAGTCGGTGAGGCCCCGCGGGGCGTGACGAACAACAAGTTGCGGCAGCCTCGTTGGATCAGCCGGCTCCCGACCGCCCCGCCGGCGATGCGGTTGTCGGTCCCCACCACGTCGTAGCCGCTGCGATTGGGCCTGGGTAGCACGTCGCGGTCGAGCAACACGATCGGCAACTGCGCATCAATGGCTGGCTTGAGCAGCGCGATGTTGCGTTGCCACTGACCCCGCTCACCTTCCAGCGGCAGGTAGAGCAGGCCGCTAACTCCGTCCCTGATCGCCTCGTCGATGAGCTGGCGACGGACCTCGAACGGATCGAGCGGCAGTCCCGCCCGACGCGGCACCAGCTCGATCCCGTGCCGCTGCCGAAGCGACAGGGCCATGTGGTGCTCCAAAGCCCCGAAGATCGTATCCGACGCTCCCGCCGCCGCCTCGGCGACGAACATCACCCGCAGCCCGGTCGGCGTCGCCGGCTTGGCGAGTGGCTGACGGACGAACGACCCGCGGCCGGGCACGCGTTCGAGCACGCCATCGTTCTTCAAGACGTCCAGTGCCCGCAGCAGCGTGCCCCGCGACACGTTGAAACGCCTCATGAGTTGCTCGTCTGAAGGCAATCTTTGGCCTGGCTTCAAGCGGCCTTCGCGCATCTCTCCGGCCAGGGTCTGGCCGATGTGGCGGTACTTCGGCACGTACCCCGCAGAGGCGTTCCCATCTGCGGAGTCATCAGGGGGCTGCGGTACCCCTACCTGATCAATGCTCTGCACACGACGCACCATACGGATTCAGCCGGCATCACGCTCATATTTATACGGCAGCCATACAACCATCCAAATGCCGCGCTCATGCCGGCGACGCTCCGCATGGGCAACGAACAGTCACAGCGAAGGCGAACGAGGTGGGCGCCGCACCGTGTTGCGGGTCAAGGCCGGGGCCGCAGGCGTGGCTGCCCAAGCCGCTAGGACGGTAACCAACGTCGACGGACATACGGTTGCGGCGAACTAGGTCGCGCGTGTGCGACGTGGCTTTAAATTCAGACGGGGCATAGCGGTGAACTTGGAGGTCACTGGTCGGGTCGAAGTCGAACCGCAAGCCGTCGCCGAGGGCGCGGGTAAACGACTCCCAACGAACGTCGGTACGTAGGCCGTTGTCCTGCGGGCGCGGATAAATGGTGTGCAGGTCCTCGAGGGGCATGGCGTCTCGACCGACGGGTGCGGCTGCGGTCGAGTCGGCGTAGCACGTGCCGGGTCCATGGCCGAACCACTCGACGCTGTCGCAGCCTGCCGGGAGTCTCAGGGCCAGCGCGACTCAAGACAGCATCGGCGGCCATTCGCCTTCGAAATCTCCGAACATCGCCGACCTGCCCGCCGCCACCTCCGGTCGGATAGTGCCGCCCGCCAGTGGCGCTGGTCGCCGAGGTTGGGCACCTCCGGTCAAAGCCAATCGCTGCCATCGAAGTGCGCTGTTCGCGAAGAAGCAGGAGTCGCCGCGCGACGGCGACGAGCGCATCCACCACTTTCGTTTTGCTCCCGAGCAACCGCTTGCCGTCCGCGTGCCGCAGACCTGCTTGTAGAGCCGCCGCAGCCACGATCTAGCCATCGGCCGGCCGCTGCCGTCGAGACGCCAGTTGTAGCAGTGACGCTTCGTGGTCGAGCGTCGGGTACAGGACTCGAGCTGGCGATCGAAGGTGCTGAGCACTAAACGTACCGGATCGATTGCAACCAGTCGGAACCACCCTTCGCAGCATCAGTGCGGTCGAAGCCGTCGGAGGCAGGTCGATCGATGCCGGCTCTCCCACGGGGGTACGGGCTTAGAGCAGATGGCGTCTTGGTCGCTCATGAGTCGTAGCCACAGCTTCGCAGG
>CAYMAS010000013.1:0-66592 GCA_964388485.1 uncultured Tepidisphaerales bacterium
GGCTACGGCTGCACGACCTGCATCGGCAACAGCGGCCCGCTGCCGGAGCACATTGCCCAGGAGATCACCGACAACGACCTCGTCGCCTGCAGCGTCCTGTCGGGCAACCGCAATTTCGAGGGGCGAATCAACCCGCACGTCAAGGCCAACTACCTTGCTTCGCCGCCGTTGGTCGTCGCCTACGCACTGGCCGGTTCGATGGACGTCGACCTGACCAGCGAGCCGATCCAGAAGGACCGCGACGGCAACGACGTCTACCTGAAAGACCTCTGGCCGACGCAGAAGGAGATCGCCGACACCGTCGCCTCCTGTATCAACCCCGGCATGTTCAAGTCCCGCTACGACAACGTCGCCGAGGGCAACGACGAGTGGAACGCAATTCCCGTCAAGGGCGGCGAGCTGTTCGACTGGTCGGAAGATTCAACGTATGTGCAGGACCCGCCCTTCTTCGTCGGCTTGGGTGAGAACCCCGAGCCGGTCAAGCCGATCCGCGGGGCCAAGTGCCTCGTGAAGGTCGGCGACTCGGTCACGACCGACCACATCAGTCCGGCCGGCGCGATCAAGGCGACGAGTCCGGCCGGGGCTTATCTCAAGAGCAAGGACGTGGGCGTTGCGGAGTTCAACTCCTACGGCAGCCGACGCGGCAACGACCGCGTCATGGTCCGCGGCACGTTCGGCAACATTCGACTCAAGAACGAGCTCGCCCCGGGCACCGAGGGCGGCTGGACGAACTACTACGGCGTCCAGCCGCTGCCGGATGACACGATCACGAGCGGCGAGTTCCCGAGCATTTTCGACGCCTCACGCGCCTACGGCGTGGCGAACACGAGTGACCCAGACATCGAGCCCCGGCCCGATGGCACGCCGTTGGTGATCCTCAGCGGCAAGGACTACGGCATGGGATCGAGCCGCGACTGGGCAGCCAAGGGCACCATCTTGCTGGGCGTGCGGGCGGTCATCGCCGAGAGCTTCGAGCGGATCCACCGCAGCAACCTTGTCGGCATGGGCGTCCTGCCGCTGACGTACCAGGACGGCGACACCGCCGCGAGCCTCGGCCTCGACGGCAGCGAGACGTTCGACATCACCGTCGACGACAGCGTCCAGCCGCGGCAGATGATCGCGGTTAAGGCCACCAAGACCGACGGCAGCGTGATCGAGTTCGAGGCCTTGTGCCGCATCGACACGCCGGTCGAGGTCGAGTACTACAAGAACGGCGGCATCCTGCAGTTCGTCCTGCGGCGGCTGATGAAGGCTTGATGGTCGGGAAGGTTCAATGCACACCGCCGCCGCTCCAAGGAGCGGCGGCGGCGTGCTTTGCTTGCCCAGTGATCAACCGGCCTTGAGAGACGGCGACTTCTCGTCTTGCTCGGCGTGTTTGAGCACGTCGTCGGGGTCGACTTCGCGGATGTTGCCATGCTCGTCGCCGGCGATCATCTTGACACCGTGCATCTTGTAGACGCGGGCGGCGTCGATCACGCCGCGACGCATGAGGCGCTCCCTCTCCTCGATCGGCATGTTGAACGGGTCATCGGCAGGCAGCGGAAGGTGTTTGGTATCAGCCATATCGGGTCTCCAGTCGCTGCCATTCTACACGATTATGCACCACAAGGGAGCCATCGAGTCGCTGCTCCGCTACCACATCCATCGAGCCGGGTTGTTCCACCGTGTTGTCGATGATCTCCCAACTCCCTACCAGCGGCCGGAACACCTGGAAGAAGTTCGCGAAGCTTCGCTCGTACCGCCGGCGGATGTCGGCTTCTGGGATGTCGTGCCCGCCCGTCAGGACGCGCTTGTGGACGCGCAGGACGTTCTCTTCGGCCGATCGCGTGTAGACGAAGGCCAGGTGCGTCCGCCAGCCGACGAGATCGCGGTTGAGCCAGCGGGCGTACGTCTTGCCGCTGAGCGTCGTCTCGATGGCGAAGTCGGTCTTCGACGCGATATGCCGACGCGCCTCCTCGATGAGCACCCGTCCTGCACTCACCGCGGCAAGATCGACGTCGAAGGCGGACAGGCCTCGCGCGATCGTGTCTGCGTTGAGGAATCTGGAAATCCTCCAGATGTCCCGGATGACGTACGGAGCAACGGTGCTCTTGCCCGACCCGTTGGGTCCGGCGAGCAGGACGAATCTCGGCGGGCGATTGGCCATTGTGGTCACGGTGGCGAAGCGGAGGTCAACTCACAAGTCACACGTCCGATATCCGCCGACTGCTCGCTATGGGGAACGTCGAATTGGAGTTGGTCCCTGGGGCACCACGCCGGTGCCGGGACACACTTATGCCGATTTTTGATCTCGCTTGGCAGTTCTCGCCGCACTCGAACACGCACTATGCCGTCCTGCTCGCCATTGTGGCAATGGGCGTGGGGCTGGTCTGGCTCGGCAGGCAGAAGCCGACGATCGTGCACGCAGCGGTGCTTCTGCTGCTCTTCGGCGGCTGGACGCTGAACCTCGTCAACGACCTTCGCCCGATGCGGATATCGGCAGCACAGAGCCTGCCGTTGCACCTGTGCGACGTCGTGGGGCTGATCGGCATCCTGGCCTTCGCCCGCGGATGGCGGCCGGCGCGGGCGGTGCTGTTCTGCTGGGGATTCGGGCTCTGCTCCATCGCCCTTGTTCAGCCGGCGTTGACCGAAGGGCCGAGAATGACAGGATTCTGGGCCTACTGGCTCTGCCACGCGGCGATCACGCTGGCGGTCGTCGTAGACGTCGGCGTGCAGGGCTTCCGTCCCTCGTGGCGAGACGCAGGCGTCGCGATTGGCTTGCTAGCGGCTTACATCGTCATGATCACGCCGGTGAACGTCCTGCTTGACGTCAACTATGGCTACGCCGGAAACGCGACGGATCCTCGAGAAATGGTGACCGCTTTCGGTGCGTGGCCCGGCCGGCTCTTGACGATGCTCGGCACGGCGTCGGTCATCATGTTGCTCCTCGTGCTCCCCTTCGCGACGCGGCACTGGACCCGTGCAATGGCGGGTGCGACGGTATCGAGGTGTCGGATGTGGGAGGTGCGGACGTCGCGACTTCTGGCCTCGGCGGGCGGAAAGGTTGGTGAAAACCGCCACATTTTCTTGTCGCGGACGCAGGCTGTGCATTGATTGATGAGAATTTCCCGGTACTTTCGCGCGCGGGCCCGCCGCCGGTGGGCAGATTGCACACTTTTTCTAGCAAACGCAGGAGTCACACCATGGCCAAAGCCGCCAAGAAGGTCGCCAAGAAGGCGCCCGCCAACAAAGCACCCGCCAAGAAGGTCGCCAAGAAGGCCCCTTCCGCCAACAAGCCGATGACCAAGACCGAGGTCTACGCCTACCTCGCCGACAAGGTCGGCATCACCAAACAGCAGGCCCGCTCGTTCTTCGACGAACAGGCCGAACTTGCTTACAACCAGGCCAAGAAGAACGACAAGGGCTTCACCGTGCCGGGCATCGGCAAGCTCGTCGTCGTCAAGCGTGGCCCGCGCACCTTCCGCAACCCGCAGACCGGCGAGCCCGTCAAGAAGCCCGCCAGCAAGGCTCTCAAGTTCCGCATCGCCAAGCCCGCCAAGGACGCGGTGCTCCCGGCGGGCAAGTAGCGGTTCAGGACGGTCGATACCGCTAACGGCTCCAGGCCACGTGCGTTTCACGGCCCCGGTTTCCGCCGGGGCCGCGTTGCGTCCAGACCGTTATCGGCCCCCGGCGTCGAACCCTTGCAGCTTGCCCAACTTGCCAACCGATCCGATGTAGGTGCTATGGCACGCCAGCACCTACGCGTCGCGGCCCCGCCCGCTGACGATCGGCGGGATCCGGTCCACGAACGCGTCCGACGCCTTCGCCGCATGGCCGATCTGGCCCGCGACAACGGCCTGACTCCGCTGGAATGCCGACGCCTCATGAGCGCCGACGCCGGTCTGGTCAGCGTCGCCGACGGCGTGCTGCAACTCATGCCGAGCAACGTCCCTGCCGCCGGCATGGGCATCGAACTCGACGCCGACGGTTCGCACTTGCGCGGCGTCATCGTCGGACCCGACGGCCAACGCACCAACGGCTCGTGGCACGAAGTCGGCGACATCCAACGCATCCGCGTCAGCGGCACCGAAGGCGACGACCGCGTCCGCATCGACGGCCGACTCAACGCCCTCGGCTCGCACATCAACGTCGGCCTCGATGTCGAACGCGTCGAGGTCTACTACGTCGACGGACGCAGCGGCAAAACACAGGCGGCCCGACTCGCCCGGCAGATCGGCTCCTCGCACGCGGGCGTCGACGTCGTGACGGCTCCGGGTCGTCCCGGCGAAGAGGTGACGAGCGTGCAGTCGACCCGCCTGCCTTACATCGACGCCCTTCGCCTCGTCAACGGCAGCGGCCGGGGCATCACGCTCGCCAACGGTTCAGTCCTGACCGCGGACCACCTCGACGGCAACGTCGGGCTCGTCGTCGAGGTCGGCCAGCGAGGTGGCTTCGACGGCAGCGTCGTGTTTCGCCTCACGGGTCCCGACGGCACGTGGCAGCAGACGGAGAACGTCGAACCGTTCGCCGTCTTCGGCAACCTCGGGCAAGTCTTCAACGACTGGAACAAGACCAGCGGCACCTACACGCTTGAAGCCGTCGCCTTCACCGGCAAAGACGCCACCGGCGAGGCGTCGCAGGTGAGCGTGCTCGAGTTCAGCATCGTCGGCACGATCGAGTCGGAGCCAGTCAATCCTGACCCCGTCACGCCGCCCCCGGTCCCCCCGACGCCCGATCCGACGCCCGATCCGACGCCCGATCCGACGCCCGATCCCGCTCCGCCCGTTCAGCCACCGGCCCCACCGGCCCCACCGGCCCCACCGGCCCCACCGGCCCCGCCTACTCCGCCAGCGCCACCCACTCCGCCGTCGAGCAGTTCGGAAGGGCCGGACGTGTCGATCCACATCCTCGACAGCACCATCCCCGCCGGCCAGGCGATCCACGTCGACGGCCTCAACGCCAGCTTCAGCCACGGCGACTACAACGACGCCACTTACGTCTGGACCTTCGGCGAGCCTGGCAGCGACTTCAACACCGTCCGCGGCTTCGTCGCAAGCCACATCTACGACACGCCCGGCACCTACACCGTCACGCTGACCGTCACCGACGAAGCCGGCCACAGCACCGTCGTGACGCAGGACGTCACGGTCGCCGCCTCGCAGCGTCGGCTGATTCACGTCGACGTCAACGGCGACGACGCCAACGACGGCCTGACGCCCGGCTCGGCCGTGCGGACCAAGGAACGGGCGGCCCAGCTCTTGGCGGATCACGGCGACCACACGGAGATCCGCTTCCGCCGCGGCCAGACGCACGGCTTCCACGGCGACTTTGGCCTGCCTTACGAGGACATCGTCGTCACCGCCTACGGCTCCGGCAGCAAGCCGACGATCGAGTGGCGTGGCTCGCACGACCTGCGGTTCTCGATGATGTGGACGAACGAGGCGTCGCGGCAGGTCACGATTCGCGGCCTCGCCTTCAACAACGCCAACGTCCACCACAATTCCAAGGAAATCGCCAACGGCATCGGCGTCGCGGGTGAGCAGATTGCCATCGTCGACAACGTCTTCCACGACGTCAGCAACGCCATCCTCGCCAACGGCAAGCCCAACGGCCTGCTGACGCAGGAGAACATCGCCCCCGACCGCAGCGGCATCCGTGCCTACTTCATCTGGGGCGAAGGCGAGCGTCACACCGTGCTCGGCAACACCGTCGTCAACTCGACACGAGAGCACATCATCCGCATGACCACCGACGTCAGGGGCGTCACCGTCAACGGCAACGACTTCGAGAACGTTGATCGCCGCGACGCCAACGACCGCGACCCCTGGGACGTGGCCAAGGGCACGATCGTCATGCAGCACGGCTCGTTCGGCTACGTCTACGACAACACGCTCCGCGGCCCGACCGGCGTCGGCCCGCTTGGCGATGGCGATGGCTTGCAATACAGCGACGCCCGCTTCGAGTACGCCGTCTGGGAGTTCAACCACCATGTCGACGATGCCTACTTCCAGGTCGAGCACGGCACGGAGCACCTCGATTTCCGCTACAACCGCATGGAAGTCGAGGATCGCTGGAGCATCCGCGTCGAAGGCTACCGGGCCAACTACGACCGGACGAGCGTCGACGTGACCATCCACGGCAACGTCGCCAGCAACCACGCTCAACACGGCCGGTTCCTCTGGACCGATCACGGCATCGTCGGGCTGCAGCTGACGGACAACACCTACGACGCCCCCAACCTCAACGTCGGCACGTACGGCACCTACGCCGTCTACCACGCCGGCAACAGCCTCGACGGCTTCAGCCTCATCGACGGTAACGCCTGGCCCGACCCGACACCCGGCGGCTATGCCCAGGGCGGCATGATGTTCGTCGGCACGAGCGAAGGCCAGGAGTCCATCCTCGATCCCGGCGAATGGCACGACGCCATCGGCCACGACGGCGACACCTTCGGCGACACCGATGCCGATCACGTCTACAGCCTCCTCCTCGACCGCCTCGGCATGGCGGCGTGAAGTATGGCCGACGCGGGTGGCGTGACATTGTCCTTCGGTCGATGATGAGAAGGTGAGCGACGAGCCAACGAAAAGACCCCGCGTGCTCGTCATCGCCGAAGCGTGCAACCCGGAGTGGGTCAGCGTGCCGCTGGTCGGCTGGTCGCACTACGAGGCGTTGCGGGAGGTGGCCGACACGCACCTGGTGACGCAGGTCCGCAACCGCGCGGCCATGCTGCGGGCGGGGCTGGTCGAGGGCGAGGACTTCACCGCCATCGACTCCGAGAAGGTGATGAAGCCGGCCTGGAAGGTCGCCGACCTCGTCGCCGGCAAGGGCAAAGGCTGGACGATCCGCCAAGCCGCGGCGGCGGCAGCCTACCCGTACTTCGAGCGACTTCTTTGGAAGCAGTTCAAGAAGCGCCTCGCCGCCGGCGAATTCAATCTCGTCCACCAACTCACGCCGCTCTCGCCCACCAACAGCCCGGCGACGGCCAAGCGGTGCGCGAAGCTCGGTGTGCCGTTTGTCTGGGGCCCGCTCAACGGCGGTGCACCGTGGCCCGAGGCGTTCAAGCGGGAGCAACGCAAGGAACGCGAATGGCTCGCCAGCGTCCGATCGGCATACAAACTGCTGCCCGGCTATCAAAGCGCCCGCCGCCACGCGACAGCCATCATCTGCGGCAGCCGGCACACGCTGAACGAGATGCCCGCCGAAGCGCGCGGGCGGTGCGTCTACCTACCGGAGAACGGGATCGACCCGAAGCGGTTCAGCGTCACCCGCACCCGAACCGCCGGTGAGGGCCCGATTCGGCTCGTCAGCATCGGCCGACTCGTGCCGTACAAGGGCCCGGACATGGCTCTCGAGGCTGCCCTGCCGATGCTCCGCGACGGCCGGGCGACCTTGACGATCTACGGCACGGGTCCGCTGGAGGAGGAGCTGCGAAAGACGTCACGCGACGTGCCGGGCGTGAACTTGGCTGGTTGGGTGAAGCACGAAGACGTGCCCGCGAAGCTGGCGGAGGCGGACCTGCTGGTCTTCCCGTCGATCCGCGAATTCGGCGGCGGCGTGGCGCTCGAAGCCATGGCCGTCGGCCTGCCGGTCGCGTGCGTCGACTACGCCGGCCCGCCGGAGCTGGTGACGGACGACGTCGGCTGGCTTATTCCCCTTGGCGACCGGGCAGCCATCGTGCAGTCGTTCACTGAATTGCTCGACCGCGTGACGGCCGACCCGGCGATGCTCGAAGCCAAAGGTGCCGCCGCCGAAGAGCGGGTCGATCGGCTCTTCACCTGGTCCGCCAAGGCACAGCAGACGCGCCGGATCTACGAGAGCGTCATGACGACCAAGCCGCTGCCCGACTTTGGCATTCCGCTGGCGTAGGTATGGGTTCCCGGGGTCCGTATGCCGCTTGGAGCGGCGTCGCGTGCGACGCGTTGGTCCGGAGCCAGACTTGCGTCGCAAGCGACGCCGCTCCGGGTGGGCTTGCTTCAACCACCCAACGCGTTGACGCGGTCTTCGACGTTGCCGATGGAGCTGATGCGGAGCCCGAAGTGCTCGCCGACCTTTACGGCTTCGCCCTCGCCGATAACCGTGTTGTTCACCATCAAGTGCAACGGTTCGTCTGAATTGCGGCTGAGTTCGAGAATGCTGCCGTGAGCCAGCCGCAGAACATCCGTCAGAGGAAGCTTCCGGTCGGCAATGCGGACGATCACCGGCACCTTGAGCTTCAGGATGCGGTCCAGGTCCGTCGACGGTGCGGCGGGATCGGTGGCGTTGGTCAATACGGGCATCGTGCCTTCCGCTGATTGCATCGGCGACATCCGTGCCGCACGTACAGAAGTGTCGGATTCTCGCGTCGCTTGTCAAGCACCGGACGTTCCGGTGCGACCGGCGAAGCTTAAACCTTCTTCAGCAACAGCGACGCGTTGTGCCCGCCGAAGCCGAAGGAGTTGTTGAGGGCCACGGAGATGTCGGCCTCGCGGGCGGTTAGCGGGCAGTAGTCGAGATCGCAGCCGGCTTCGAGGTCGGGCTCGTCGAGGTTGATCGTCGGCGGAATGATACCGTGCTTGAGGGCCAGGGCCGTCAGGATCGTCTCGACGCCGCCGGTGGCACCGAGGCTGTGCCCGAGCATGGATTTGGTGCTCGAGAGCATGAGCTTCTTGGCATGCTCGCCGAAGCTAATTTTGACGGCCTTCGTCTCGGCCGGGTCGCCGATGGGTGTGCTGGTGCCGTGGGCGTTGAGGTACTGGACCTCGTCCTTGTTGAGGCCCGCGTCCTTCATGGCCAGGTTCATCGCCTTGCTCGGGCCTGAGCCGTCTTCGATGGTGGCGGTAATGTGGTACGCGTCGGCGGTCATGCCGTAGCCGGCGACCTCGGCGTAGATGGTCGCGCCCCGCTTCTTGGCCGACTCGAACTCCTCGAGCACGATCACGCCCGCGCCTTCGCCCATGACGAAGCCGTCGCGGTTCTTGTCCCAGGGCCGAGAGGCGACGGTCGGATCGTCGTTGCGCGTCGACATCGCACGGGCCGCGCAGAACGAGCCCATGCCCAGCGGCGAGAGCGCGGCTTCGGACCCGCCGGCGATCATGAAGTCGGCCTGATCGTTCTTGATGAAGTTGGCAGCGTCACCGATAGCATTGCCGGCCGTCGCACACGCGGTCGCGACGGCGGTCGTCGGGCCACGCAGGCCGTAGAGAATGGAGATGTTGCCAGACGCGGCGTTGACCATCAGGCGCGGGACGGTGAACGGGCTCATCCGGCCCGGCCCCTTGGCGACGAGGATACGAGCCTGCTCTTCGAGCGTCTCGATGCCGCCAATGCCGCTGCCGACGAGGACGCCGGCGCGATCCGGGTCGACTTTGCCGTCGCCCTTTTCCAGCCCCGCGTCCTTCATCGCCTGATGGGCTGCGGCGATGGCGAACTGGGCGAAGCGGTCGAGCCGCTTGGCGTCGCGCTTGTCGATGCCGTGGGCGACGGGATCGAAGTCGGAGCACTCGCCGCCGATGGTGGTCGTGAACTCGGAGGCGTCCCACCGGGTGATGGGCCCGATGCCGCTCTTGCCGGCGATGACGTTCTCCCAGAGGGTGGAGACGGTTTCGCCCAGAGGCGTGACGACGCCCATTCCAGTGATGACGACTCGACGGGACATGAGGGGGAGAGTAGCTAGTAGCTAGGAGCTAGTCAGATCCAGAGGCCAGGCGCTCCGGCTCTGACTAGCTCCTGGCTACTAGCTCCTGGCTACTTCTGGAATCACTTGCCGCTGTGATCGCGGATGTAATCGATCGCCTGGCCGACGGTTTGGATCTTTTCGGCCTCTTCGTCGGGGATCGAGAGCTCGAACTCGTCTTCGAACTCCATGACGAGCTCGACCGTGTCGAGGCTGTCGGCGTTGAGGTCGTTGATGAAGTGCGTCTCGCGGGTGATGGTGCCCTTATCGACACCCATCTGCTCGCTGACAATCTCCGTTACCTTTGCTTCGATCTGAGCTTCGTCCATGGCGGTGTCGGGCGTTGTTGTTCTGTGGGAAGTTGAGGGGGTTGCCAATCGGCTCGGACCGGCAGGCTGCGACTATAGCGTGCGGCAGGTTCGCGGCCAATCAAGCGGAAGGTTGGGGTCAGATGAGGAGGAGCGAGGCAGAAAGGAGCGAGGAGCGAGGAGCGAGGAGTGAGGAGTGAGGCAGAGTCAGATCGGATCCATCTCTGCCTCTCTGCCTCTCTGCCTCGCTCCTCGCTCCTGTCTGCCTCGCTCCTAACTCCCTCACATCGCCATGCCGCCGTCGACGCACAGGATCTGGCCCGTGACGTAACCCGCACCCGGCGATGCCAGGAAGCTGACGGCCGCGGCAATGTCTTCCGTCTGGCCGAACTTGGCCAACGGGATGATCTTGACCACCTCGTCCTTGATCTTGTCCGGCAACCCGTCGGTCATGTCCGTCGTCACGAAACCCGGAGCAATGACGTTCGCCGTCGTGCCCTTGGCGGCGAGCTCCCGGGCGACCGTCTTCGTGAAGCCGTGCAGCGCCGACTTGCTCGCGGCGTAGTTGGCCTGGCCCTTGTTGCCGATCACGCCGCTGACCGAGCCGATGTTGATGATCCGCCCTCTTTTGCTCCGCATCAAATATCGCGCCGCCGCCTTGGTCGCGACGAAGACGCCCTTAAGGTTCACGTTGATGACCTCGTCGAACTGCTCGTCTTCCATCCGCAAGAGCAGCGTGTCGCGGGTAATGCCCGCATTGTTGACGAGCACGTCGATCCGGCCCAACGCATCCGCCGCCTGATCGATGCCCGCCCGGATGCTCGTCGGGTCGCCCACATCCATCGAGATCGCCGTCGCCGATCCGCCGGCCTGCTCGATCTCGCCGACGAGTTCCTGCAGCTTGTCCGCCGACCGGGCACAGCAGACGACGTGCATCCCGTCAGCGGCTAGGCGGGTGGCAATGCCCCGGCCGATGCCGCGGGAGGCACCGGTGACGATGGCTACGGGTTTTTCGGAGGTGTCAATTGTCTCAGACTTGTCGGGCATGAGGCTTTATAGCGACACGCTCACGCCAGTGCATCGGCCGACTGCAGGTTCGTCATCGCGGCGCGGCGGTCGACCTTCTTGAGCAAGCCAGCCAAGACGCGGCCCGGTGCGAGTTCGACGAAGGCCGGATCGTCCGTCGCCACGAGCTTCTCGACCGTCTGTTGCCAGCGGACGGGCTCAACGACCTGCTTGACGAGCAGCTTCTTGATCTCGGCGGCATCGTCCGTGTGCGGCTCGGCGGTGACGTTGGCCCAGACCGGTGCCGATGCGGCGGCGAACTCGACCTGTTCCAGATCCTCCGCCAGACGCTCGGCGGCGGGTGCCATCAGCGGTGAGTGGAAAGCACCGGCGACGGCGAGCTTGACGGCCCGGATGCCCCTCTCGCTGGCGACTTCGGCGAGACGATCGACGGCCGGCATCGCGCCGCTGCAGACGATCTGTCCCGGGCAGTTGTAGTTGGCCGGAACCAGCACGTGCCCGTGGGCCGCCTGCTCGCACAGGTCGTTTGCCTGCTTCTCGTCCGCACCGATCAGGCTCACCATGCCGCCGGGCATGCTGACGGCCGCTTCCTGCATGTAGCGTCCACGTGCCTGGACGAGCCGCAGGCCGGTAGCAAAGTCGAAGACGCCTGCCAGGTGCAGAGCCGTGTACTCGCCGAGACTCAAGCCTGCGTAGCCCGCCACGTCGGTCGGCAGCCTGCCCGATGCCTTGGCCGCGTGGTAGCAGGCGACGCTCGTCGCAAAGATCGCCGGCTGGGCCACGTCCGTCTGATTCAGCTGATCCTCAGGCCCCTCAAAACACAGCTCGGCAAGATCGACGCCCAACACGCTGTTGGCCTCGTCGTAGATCGCCCTCGCTTCGGGATGAGCCTCCGCGTAGTCGCGGCCCATGCCGACGGCTTGAGCCCCTTGACCGGGACACAGAATGTAGTGGTTCGTCATGACGCACGGTAGCCGTGGACCCACGGTCCGCCGGTCCGTCGCTAGTAGAGATCAACGGCGTCATGGAGCTTGGCGATCTCGCTCGTGCTCAGGCAGTCGTCGAAGACGACGAGTCCCGCCAACGCACCGGACAGTGGCTCGGAGCCGTGCTTGCCCCAGACACACCGGGCGCCGACCACGAAGTCGCTCGGGCCGCTAGGCTTCGCGTCGGCGTGTTCGTTCGGGTCATACCGGAAGATGCCGCGGCCGTGGTGGAACGGGTTGATGCCACGATGGCCGCCGTCGGGACCTTCTTCGGTGAAGTACGGGTCGTCGCGATTATCGGCAGCGGGATCGACCTTGCGTGGCGTGGCGATGCCGTTCAGGAGCGCCGTGATCGTCGTGCCGTCGTACGTCATCGCCATCGTGCACCACGTGCCGCCGGGATATTCCTCGGCCGTCGCGGCATAGTCGACGCACCACGGCAACTGCGAACCGTCGCGACGTCGCGTCGCTCCGCCTTCGCTCGACACGTGCGGCGTGACGCGTTTGGCCCCGCCGTAGAGATTCATGTCGAGCAGGAGCGCGTACTGCCGGGTGCCGGTGTCGTCGCCGCGGCCGAGACCTTCATACCACATGCCCGCGACCGTGCCGCCGCGTCGGGTCTTGTCCGGGTCCATGCGGACGACGGCGAAGATCGTCAGCTTCGCGTCGCGGCCGCTGATGTTGAGATCACCCGTCTGCTCGTGCGGCAAGGTGAAGTAGGCGCCGTTGTCGAAGCGAACTGCGTAACCGGTCAGCGGGGCGTCGGCGACGCGGTGGACGACGCCGTTGGTTTCTTGCAACGGAAACGCCTCCCGGCCGAGGGTGGCAACCCGCGGCTGACCGGGCGTTTCGGCAAAGGTCCAGTAGACCACGAGACGCGAGTCGTCGGCAAGATGAGCGGCCAGCGGGTCCAAGGCCATGAGATTATCACGACGCTGCCGGTGCGGCAGGTTGTTGCGCTGCGTCGAAAGGCGGATGCGTTTAAGGTCACGCCATGAGCCAATTCAAGAGAAACCCGTTGCCCGAAGATCAAGCCCGGAAGCTGTCCGACGCGCTGCAACAATTGCTTCCCAAGCTGACCGATCTCGGGATCGCCGGCAAGCAGATTCACTGGAACATCGTCGGCCGACAGTTCCTGAGCGTGCACGAGAAGCTCGACGATGTCGTCGCCGCCGCCCGCAAACACGCCGACGTCGTCGCCGAGCGGATGGTGCAGTTCGGCTTCGCCCCCGACGGCCGGGCGAACATGGTCGTCGAGCACGGCCAGCTCAGCCCGTCGCTGCCGACCGGGTTCATGAGCGTGCAGGATGGCCTGACCCTCATCTGCGACCGGTTGTACGACGTCATCAAGGCCAACCGCGAGGCGTTGGACGTGGCCGGAGAGATCGATCCGCCGACGGAAGACTACCTCAACGACATCGCCCAGGATCTCGAGGAATACCTCTGGATGCTTCAGGCGATGGAGGAATAGCCAGCGGTTCGGCATGATGCGTGCGTGCCGCGATGGATCGCTCGAAGCTTTTGGCCGCTGGTGCTGGTGGTGGCGTGCTGCTACCCGCTGGTCAAGCCGCTGATGCACGAAGGCGGCGCCAGCAGCGGGTTCGACGTCGGCACCTATGTGTCGATCGCGTGGCACCTCGGCTCACCGGACGGCAACGGCTTCTGGACGGACGTCGCCGCCATCGGACACATGGGCGAGCACTTCTCGCCCGTCACTGCCGTCTTCGCACTGCCGATGCGATGGCTGCCGTCGGCTCATTGGCTGATGGTCGCCCAGGGGCTGGCCGTCGGAGCGACGCTCGTGCTGCTGGCGAAGTTGGCAAAGGACGTCATCGGCCCGCCGCTCGTTACTGTGCCGGGACGACGAGCGTGGTCCGTGCTCTTGACGTTGATGCTGCTCGGGCTCTTTGTCACCTATCCGCCACTGTGCGGGGCGTTCCTGGTGCAGTTCCAGCCGATCGTCCTCGGCATGCCGTTCGTCATCGGGGCGATCTTGCTGATGCACCGACAGCCGACGCGGTGGACGCGGGTTGGGCTCGTGCTCTGCGTCACGATGCTCCTGACGACGCGGGAAAGTGCTCCGCTGACGCTGCTCGGCCTGGCGATCTATGGGGGCGGCGTCTTGAGGCGATGGCGGTGGTCGCTGTGGCTCGGCCTGTTGGCAGGCGTGATGGCGACGCTCATCTTCGGCCTCGTCATGCCGCTGGCACGCGGGCCGGGAGCTTGGGATCATGCCAACCGCATCGGGCCGTTCGTCGATCTGGTGAGCAAGGGGCAGTATCTCGTCGCGCTCCTCGGCGGCGTGGCGTTCCTGCCGCTGCTGGGGAAAAAGGCGTTGTTCGCCACATTGGCGGCGGTGCCGGGTGTCTTGCTGAACGTCAGCGTCCAGGTCTCGGCGCAATACGAGATGGAGAGCCACTACGACGCGCAGCTGCTGGTGTTCCTCTGCGTTGCGGCGATCCACGGCTTGGCGTGGCTGATCGTCTTCCTCAACCCGTCGACCGGCACCCGTCGTGGCGGGCCGATCTTCGCGAGCGTGGCGGCCATTGTGATCGTCTGGGCCGGGGTCGAGTTCAGCGGTCGCAGCGTGTTCGAGATGGCCCACGCTTGGTGGCCGCGGGGTGAGCAGCTGAAGATGGTTGCCGAGGCCCGACGGTGGAACGACCTGATCCCGCCGGACGTGACAGTCGCGGCAGACGACGACATCCTGCCTTACTTCGTCTTTCGCAACAAAGCCGTCCTGCTCTACGCCCCGCGCATCTATGCCGATCATCCGGATCGCCTCGAACCCGGCGACCGGCTCGTCGCCCGCCAGAGCGACGGGTGGAACAGCATCAACCAACGCCTCGAACGTGATGATCGGGCGCGTCTGACGTACTGGAGCCCGGACATGACCGTCTACGAGTGGCTCGGCGGCGTCGAATGACTTGAAGTAGCCCGTAACCTTCAACCATGCGCTGGTCGACTTTGCTGCCGTTGCTCTTGCTGGTCCCGACGATGCAAGCAGCCGAGATCGAGCTGCACCAGATCGAGTCCGAGCCGCTTGCCGGCGAGCGGACGCTGCGGATTTGGCAACCCGTCGGCGACATCGGGGGCGTCCTCTACCTCCACGATGGCCAGAACCTGTTCGATCCCCAGGACGCCGCCTTCGGTCAGGCGTGGGAGGTCGACGAGGCGATGACACAGCTCGGCCTGAACCTGCTCGTCGTCGGCATCGACCATGGCGGCGGGAAACGGATCGGTGAGCTGACCATGACGCGCGACCCGAACTACGGCGGCGGCGAGGGCGAGGCGTACGAGAGGTTCGTCATGAACGAGGTCCTGCCGTTCATCGCCGAGACGTACGACGTGACGAACGACCCGAAGTCGACGTACGTCGGCGGCTCGTCGCTCGGCGGTTTGATGTCGCTGGAACTGCTTCGTCGTCACCCGGACCGATTTGCCGGGGCGATCGTCATGTCGCCGTCGCTCTGGTGGAACGGCGGTGAGTTGGCAACATCGCTCGACCAGAACGCCCGCGAGTTGGCAGGCAAACGCGTCTGGCTCGACATCGGCACCCGCGAAGGCCAGGCCGGCCCGCGTCGCATGCTGCACGTCAAAGCCGTCCGCGACCTCGCCGCGACGCTGGAGCGGCAACGGGTGACGGTGAAGCTGACGGTCGCCGACGGTGCCGAACACAACGAGACGGCCTGGCGCACCCGCTTTCCCGAGGCGGTCCGCTTCGTCACGACCGGTCGGTGAAGCGTGCGGGCTACCAGAGCTGCCGCGTGCAAAAGGTCCGTTAACTTCGCGGGCTGCGTCAGTACGACACACCCTGCCGATAGAGTCGGTTCATGCGGCAGTACGACCTCGTTGTCATCGGTAGCGGACCCGCCGGCCAAAAGGCCGCGATCCAGGCGGCGAAGCTCGGCAAGAAGGTCGCGCTCGTCGAGAAGAACAACTGGCTCGGCGGCGTCGCGCTCAACACCGGCACCATCCCCTCCAAAGCCTTACGCGAGGCCATCCTTCACCTCACCGGCGCCTCCAAGCGTGGCCTCTTCGGTGAGGCCTACCGCGTCAAAAGCCGCATCACCATCGGCGACCTCATCAGCGTCAGCCGCAACGTCATCAACCACGAACGCGAGCTCGTCATGAGTCAGCTCGTCCGCAACGGCGTCGATGTCGTCACCGGACTCGCCGAGTTCGACGAGCCGCACCAGATCACGGTCACCGTGACCGATGAATTCGACAAGAAGATTCGCAGCGAACGCCTGCAAGCCGACAACTTCGTCCTGGCCATCGGCACGATGCCCGCCCGACCGGACAGCGTGCCATTCGAGCATGAACGCGTCTTCACCAGCGACGGCATCCTCAAGCTCAAGCAGCTGCCCAAGAGCATGATCGTCGTCGGCGGCGGCGTGATCGGCACCGAGTACGCGTGCATGATGGCGACGCTGGGCGTGAAGGTCACGCTCGTCGAAGGCCGCCATAAGGTGCTCGGGTTCCTCGACGACGAGATCTGCGAGGCCTTCCAGTACCAGATGCGTCGCAACGGCATCACGCTGCGTTTGGGCGAGAAGGTCAAGAACATCGAGCTCATCGACCGCGAGCATCCTGACTTCCCCCAACGCTCGCGACGTCGAGCCAGCGACGTCGTCATCGAGAATGCTGCGGACGCGACGGACATCGATGCGGTGAGCGAGGCGCAGGAAGTCGCCTATGAGCCCGATCAGCCGCCGGAGGAGAAGCCCGAGCGTCGCCAAGGTGACGACAGCGACGACATGCTCGTTCAGGCCGTCCTCGAAAGCGGCAAAAAGCTCCGCGGCCAGACGTTGCTCTACGCCATCGGCCGACAGGGCACGACCGACAAGCTCAAAGTTCAAGCCGCCGGCCTCGACGCGGATAACCGCGAGCGGCTCAAGGTCAACGAGCACTACCAGACCGACGTGCCGCACATCTATGCCTGTGGCGACGTCATCGGCTTCCCGGCGCTGGCCAGCACTGCCATGGAGCAAGGCCGCCTCGCCGCGTGTCACATGTTCGGCATCGAGGCCCACTCGTTCCCGGACCTCTTTCCCTTCGGCATCTATGCGATCCCCGAGATCTCGATGGTCGGCAAGACCGAAGAAGAACTCACGAACGACGGCATTCCTTACGAAGCAGGCGTCGCGACGTACAGCGAGATCGCCCGAGGCCAACTCCTCGGCGACGAAACCGGCATGCTCAAACTGCTCATCCACCAGGACAATCGCGACATTCTCGGCGTCCACGTCATCGGCAGTGGTGCGACCGAACTCATCCACATCGGCCAAACCGCTATGGCCCTCGGCGGCAAGGCGGACTACTTCAGCCAAAACGTCTTCAACTACCCAACCCTCGCCGAGGCCTACCGCGTCGCGGCCTTGAACGGGCTCAACAAGATCCGCAACATCTGATCTGGTGAGCCGCGGACCGTGGCTCCGTGACTCAAGTGCCTGAACCCGCTGCGCCGACAAGCGCCTCGAAAATTCGCAGATGCCGCGACTCGTTCTCGACGGCCTGACGCTCCGGGTGCCACTGCACGCCGAGCCAGAACGGCCTGCTTGGATCTTCAATGGCTTCGACCGTCTGATCCCCCGCCACCGCGGACGCAATCAGGCCACGCCCGACGGTGCCGACGGCCTGGTGGTGGCTCGTGTTGACGCTGAGAGCGACGACGCCGCAGGTGCGGGCCAGCAGGCTGTCGGGGCGGACGGCGATGTCGTGACGTTTGGCCCAGCCAGCGTCGCCGCGGGTGTGGTCCATGCCGCGGTGCAGGTCCGGCAGGTGCTGAATAAGGCTGCCGCCGCGGACGAGGTTCATGACCTGCATGCCGAAGCAGATGCCGAGCGCCGGCATCCCCCGCTCCTGGGCCTGCTCACACAGCCGTCGCTCGTGTCGTTCGCGGAGCGGGTCGACCTTGTTGCACGCGGGGTGCCACGACTCACCCCACGCCGCGGGATCGGGATCGTTGCCGCCGGAAAGGAGCAGGCCGTCGACGAACGCCGGGAGCGTCGCGTCCTGCTTGAACGGCAACAGCACCGGCTCGCCGCCGGCGAGTGCGACGGCTTCCACTGCGGCGTAGGAAAGCTCGTACCGAGACCGGCTGCGGTCGTGGTCGAGGGTGATGCCGATGACGGGGCGATGGTCGATGAAGGAACGTAGCCGGCTCAGGGCGATGTTGTGTCGCGGCAGAACGCTACTTGCAACTGATCCCAACTTTCCCCTAACCTGCCGCCGTGGCTCAGATCGAACTGTCGGGTCATCGCCTCTGCTACGACGTCACCCGGCACCCGCGGGCCAAACGGGCGACGGTGCGGGTCGATCCCGAAGGCGTTCGCGTCACCCTGCCGAAGCGGGCGACGCCGAGCGAGGCGGACCGGGTGCTAAGGCGGCATGCGGCTTGGGTGTTGCGACAGGTCGAGGCCTCCAGACGCAACGCCGCGATGGCTCGGCGGGAATTGGGCATTGAGCCAGGCATCATGCTGCTGCGGGGCCAGCTCGTCGCTGAGCGGCCGGTGCCATGGCTGAAGAAGGAGGCCCGGAAGGACCTCATCGCCTCCGTCGAGCGCGCTCGACCCGCGGCACGAAAGCAGGCGACGAAGGTGACGGTTCGCGACCAACGCACCCGCTGGGGCAGCTGCTCATCCCTCGGCACCTTGTCGTTCAATTGGCGGCTCGTGATGGCTCCGCCGGCGGTGCTGGATTATCTGGTCGTGCACGAGCTGGTGCACCTGGACGTGCCGAACCACTCGCAACAGTTTTGGCGGCAGGTGGAGCGGCATTGCCCGCGATACCGCGAGCACGAGGTGTGGCTCAAACGGTTTGGCGGCACGCTTTTGCGTTGGAAGCCAAGTGCCGGGCTTCCTTGAGCCGCGGAAGAACCCGCTAGGCCATGGCTATGGCGGCTTCCTTCTCCCGTTTGGCCCGGCCGCGGTCGTGACGCTTGCGGTCTGTCTCCTTGAGCATCTGCTTGCGAAGCCGAACGGCGGTCGGCGTGACCTCGACGTACTCGTCGGCCTCGACATACTCGAGCGCCTGCTCGACCGTCGGCTTCCAGGCGGGCTTGAGGTACTCCGCCTGGTCCTTGCTCGTGGTGCGGAAGTTGGTCAGCTGCTTGGCTTCGGTGATGTTGACGACGATGTCGTTGTCGCGCGCGTGTTCGCCGACGACCATGCCTTCGTAAACCTCGTCGGTCGGGCCCACGAAGAGGACGCCGCGTTGCTGGAGCTCGTTGATCTTGTACGCGGTCGCCTTGCCGGCCATGTTGGCGATCATGACGCCCTGGCTGCGACCGCCTGGGTCGCTCTTGGCCGCGGGCTGGTAGCCGGCGAAGTTGTGGTGGACGATGGCCTCGCCCTGCGTGGCCGTGAGCAGTCGCGTCCGCAAGCCGATGAGGCCGCGGGCGGGGATGGAGAACTCGAGGTGCGTCGTGCCGGTGCGTTGGTCCATCTTCTCGAGCGTGCCGCGACGCAGGCCGACCATCTCCATGACCGGGCCCTGCTTGTCCTCGGGCACGTCGATGACGAGCCGCTCGACGGGTTCCATGAGGGTGCCGTCCGCGTCCCTCTGGAGCACGACTTCCGGCTTGCCGACGCTCAGTTCGTAGCCCTCGCGACGCATTGTCTCGATGAGGATGCCCAGGTGCATCAGGCCACGGCCGCTGACGCGCATGGCGTCGTTGTCGCTGGTGTCTTCGACTTTGAGGGCGACGTTGCTTTCGAGTTCTTTGTGCAGTCGATCGCGGATCTTGCGGCTCGTGACGTGGTCGCCGTCCTTGCCGACGAAGGGGCTGTCGTTGACGCGGAAGGTCATCGTCAGCGTCGGCGGCTCGATCTCCAAAGGCGGCATCGGCGACGGGTTTTGCGGGTCGATGACCGAGTTGCCGATCTCCACCTCCGGGAGGCCGACGAGCGCGACAATGTCCCCCGCCGCCGCCTCGTCGACGTCCTTGCGGCCGAAGCCCTCGAAGACCTGGACCTGCTGGATCCTGCCCGCCTTTTCACCCTCGCGGCCGACCGTCTTAATTGGCATGTTCGTCCTGACCCTGCCGCCCCAGACGCGTCCGACGGCGATGCGCCCGACGTACTCGCTGTAGGCCAGCGTCTGGATGCGGAGCTTGAGGGGACCCTCGACGTCCGCCTCGGGCCCCGGCACCTGGCTCAGGATCGCCTCGAAGATCGGGCGGATGTCCTCGCCCTTCGTGTCGACGTCGTCGCTCGCCCAGCCGTCGCGGCCCGAGGCGTAGAGGACGGGGAAATCGAGCTGATCGTCGGCGGCGTCGAGCTCGACGAAGAGGTCGAAGATTTCGTTGAGCACCTCGTCAGGCCGGCGGTCGGGGCGGTCGATCTTGTTGATGACGACGATCGGCTTGAGCCCCAGCGACAGGGCCTTGCCCAGCACGAACCGCGTCTGCGGCATCGGCCCTTCCGCGGCATCAACGAGCAGAAAACAGCCGTCCGCCATCGACAGGACGCGTTCCACCTCGCCACCGAAGTCGGCGTGGCCGGGCGTGTCGATGAGGTTGATCTTCGTCTCGCGGCCATCCTCGCCGCGGTAGGTGATGGCGACGTTCTTGCTCAGGATGGTGATGCCCCGCTCTTTCTCGAGCGGGTTGGAGTCCATGATGAGGTCGTCGGACAGCTGCGTGTCGCGGAAGTTGCCGCTTTGGCGCAGCAGCGCGTCGACGAGCGTGGTCTTGCCGTGGTCGACGTGGGCGATGATGGCGACGTTCCGCAGGTCGTCGCGGCGAGGAGCTTCAGAAGGCATGGGCGGCGGAGGGTAGCGTGGCTGTATGCCTGATGTCTGGTTCAACGGCGAGTTCCTGGATCGCAATGCCGCCCGCGTTGATGTCCGCGACGGCGGGTTCCTCCACGGCAGCGGGGTCTTCACGACGATGCGGGCCAGTGGCGGGCGGGTGTTGATGCTCGACGCGCACCTGGCGAGGCTGCGGCGGTCGTGTGAGGCGCTCTACGTGCCGCTGCCGTTCAAGGACAAGGAACTGGCTGTCGCGGCGGGCGGGCTGCTGGCCAGGAACGAGCTGGGTGAGGCGCGGCTGCGGCTGACGGTGACGCGGGGCATCAGCGAACGTGATCCCATCCACGGCGAGATCCACCGCCCCACGGTCCTGCTCACCGCTGGCGAGATGACGCCTTACCCCGGGGATTATCGCGACAAGGGCATGACCGTCGTGCTCAACAGCGAGCACAAGCTTAACCCCTACGATTTCCAGGCGGGCCACAAGACGCTCGACTACTTTGGCCGCTTCGCCGCATTACGCGAGGCGGCGCGGCGCGGGGCGGGCGAGTCGCTGTGGTTCGACGTGCACAACTTCCTGCAGTGTGGCAGCGTCTGCAACGTCTTCATCGTCGAAGCGGGCACGATCGTGACGCCGCCGACGAATGACGATCTGAGGGACGAGGCGGTGAAACGGTCGACGCCGTACCCGAAGAGTTGCGTCCTGCCCGGCACGGTGCGGGCGTGGGTGATGGAGCAGGAGCGTGTGCAGCGGCTGCCGATCGATGTGAATCGATTGCTGGCGGCGGACGAGGTCTTCGTGACGAACTCGGCGATGGGCGTGCTGCCGGTGACGCGGCTGGAGCAGAAGCAGATCGCCGATGGCAAGCCAGGTGAGGTGACGCGTCGGCTGATGGCGACGTGGCAGGCGATGCTCGAGACAGCTTGATCGGCTTCACGTTGTCGCGGACAATGCGGGCATGGCCGTTCTCGCCCCACCACCGCCGACTGAGGTTGAAGAGCCTGCCGAGACGCTGCCGCCTCATCCGCCGGGTCGGACCGGATTTCTTCCACGCTAAATGGATTTTGACGCGTTTGTTCGCGGCGACGGGTTGCCGCATGAGACGTTCGAGTATGTCGACGGCTACGCGATCGAGTTTCCGATGATTCGTTACGAGCGCAATGATCTAGCCGACTGGATCATCGCACTTGGCCGCTTCGCGTTTCGCAGCTATGGCTTCTGCGGTTCCCAACCCTTCGGCATCCGCATGCCCCAAGGCAACGTTCGCCTTCCGGACGTCTTCTTTTGGTCCAAGGCACAGAATGAGCAGCGAAAGACACACTATCTTGACGGCCCGGTCGACCTCGTGATCGAGATCGTCAGTCCGTCGACCCGCACGATCGATTACACGGATAAGTATGACGAATACCAAACCGCCGGTTGCCGAGAGTACTGGATACTCGATCCGAAAACTGGTCGGCACAGCTTCTTCGTCCTTGATGCCGAGACGAAGTCGTACCGGCCGCTCGCGACGGTGACGGACGATGCCGATCGCGAGTTCATTCGTTCGACCACGGTGCCGGATCTTTGGTTCGATCTGAGTTGGTTCGCCGACCGCCCTGCGGAGCAAGACGTGGTCGCAACGTGGCAGGCGGCGAAGGGATCGGCGGCCTGACGACTCAAAATTTCCCCGCACCTCCTGTCTGCGGTACATTCGCCCGTCGATGAAAGGGGCACATTGACTGCGGAGTGGTTGCTGGGTTGGCAGAACCTGTTGTTTCTCGTGCCGCTGGGGCTGGCGCTGGCGTATCTTTTCGCTTACTCGCTCAGTGGCTGGACGTTCGGCGAGGCGGATGTCGACGTCGAGGCCGAACTTGACGCAAACGTGGAGCTCGATCTCGATGCAGACGCCGAAGTCGTCGCAGCGAAGCCGGACATCGATGCCGACTCGGACGTCGACAACGCGCACGGCATCCTCACGCAGCTGACGTGGCTCGGCGTCGGCCGGGTGCCGCTGTCGATTGTCCTAATGGTCCTGTTCCTGACGTTCGGGCTGGTCGGGTTCGCGACGATGCAACTGCTCCGCGACAGTCTCGGCACGAACGGCATCTGGGTCGCCCTGCCGACAGCGGCCATCGTGTCGTTCGGCTTGACGAGTCTCGTCAGCCAGCTCATCGCCCGGTATATGCCGCTCAACGAGTCGAGTGCCGAGTCCCGCAGCAGCTACGTCGGCAAGCGTGGCACCGTCGTCTTCACCGTCTCGCCCACCGGCGGCACCATCACGATCCGCGACTCGGGCGGCGACTTGTACCAGTTGCCCGCCCGCTGCCGCCAAGGCACCATCGCCCCCGGCACCGAAGTCATCCTCACGAACTACACCAACGGCCTGTTCCATGTCCGCCCTTCCGGCTTCTGAATCGGGCCACTCATCACTCGGTACTCTTTACTCGCTACTTCTGACTCATGGTCTTCTTCGTCATGCTTCTCATCGGGGCCGCCTTGGCCATCGGCCCCTGGTTCGTGCCGGAGCTCGACGGCCTCATCCAGACCGTTTTGAGCGTCATCGGCCTGCTCATCCTCATCGCCGCCGCCGTCGCGGCGGTCGTGACCAAGCTCTACAACAAGGCCAGCGCCAACATGGCCTTCGTCCGCACCGGCATGGGCGGAGCCCGCGTCGTCAAGGACGGCGGCACCATCGTCCTGCCCGTCGTGCACCAAGTCATCCCGGTCAGCCTCGAGACGATGCGGCTCAACGTCGAACGCCGCGGGCCCCACGCGCTCATCACGAAGGACAACCTCCGCGTCGACCTGTCGGCCGAGTTCTACATCAAAGTGCAGGCCAACAGCGACGACATCCTCAATGCTTCACGCTCGCTCGGCGAACGCTCCGTCGAAGCCGGCAGCGTCAGTGAGCTTGTCCAGGAAAAGCTCGTCAGCGCTCTTCGCACCGTTGCCGCAACGCAGGAGCTCGTCGAGCTGCACAGCAAGCGCGACGAGTTCGCCGGCAAGGTCCAGCAGATTGTCACCACCGACCTCGCCAGCAACGGCCTGACCCTCGAGTCGGTCACCATCAGCGCGCTCGACCAGACCGACCCGAGCCAGCTCCAGGAGCGCAACGTCTTCGACGCCCAGGGCCTACGCAAAATCGCCGAGATCACCCAGCGGGCCAAGGTCCAGCGGAACGAGATCGAGCGGATGAGCGAGCAGGAGATCACGTCGCGGGACGTGGTGACGCGTAAGCAGGTGCTCGATTTGCAGCGGGATCAGGCCGAGTTCGAGGCAGAGCAGCGGATGAAGGTCGCCAACGTGCAGGCTGGCCGTAAGCGGGAGCAGGAAGAGTATCGCATCGCTCAGGAGGAGGCCGTCAACCGCCGCGACATTGCCCGGCAGCAGGCGATCGAGGAGGCGGAAGTGCAACGCACGCTCGCCGTCGAGCGGGCGGAAGTGGCGAAGCGAGTGGCGCTCATCGAGAAGCTGCAGGAGCAGGAGACGAGCGAGGTGCTCAAGCAGCAGGCGATCGAAGTCGCCGAGCGTCGCCGCGAGGCCGCCATCGCCGAGCAGGAACAGGAACGTGCCGCCGCCCAGGCGCGTGCCCTCGAAGCCGAGGCAGAGAAGGAGGCCGCGCGTCAGCAGGTGCTGACGGTCGAGGTCAAGAGCCAGGCTGATCGCGAGGCCGCCCAGAAGCTCATCGCCGCCCAGCAGGTGATCGACGAAAGCCGCATCCGCGAGCAGACCGAGGCCGAAGTCGACGCCTTCCGCATCATCAAGAAGGCCGACGCCGAGAAGCAGTCCGCCGAGGCCCAGGCCGACGCCAAGCTGCGACTCGCCCAAGCCGAAGCCGATTCCGAACGCAAGCGGGCCGAGGGCGAGCGGGCGATCAAGAGCGTCGACGTGCAGATCGAACGGGAGCGCGTCGACGTCGAGAGAGAGCGCGTCGAAGTCGAGCGGCAGGAGCTGGCCAACCGCAGCGAGTTCGAGGAGGCGGCCCTCAACTTCGAGATCGACAAGCTCCGCATCGCCGCTGACAAGGACGTCCGCGTCGCCGCCGCCGAGTCTCTCGGGCAGATGCTGTCGAAGGCGAACATGCAGATCTTCGGCGATCCGGAGACGATGGCGAAGATGTCGAGCCGCTTCATGAGCGCCGCCACGATGGGCAATGCCGCCGACGGCTTCCTCAAGAGCCTGCCGCCCGAGGCCAAGCAGCTCGTTGATCGCATCCACGGCAAGCTCGCCGACGTCCTCGACGACGAGGAGAGCAAGCAAGACGAAACGGTCGCATCAGAGGGACCGACTCCAGATCGCCGCGTCTGAGATTCGTCGGTTTCTATAACGGGTCCTCATCGAGCAGTTCCAGCGTCTCCTCACCGACGGGCGGCGCGTCGGGTTCGCTGAGTCGGAAGAGCGTCGTGTCCTCCTGCAGCTCGTAGCCGCGGGCGATGCGGAGAAACAGGGGGTAGAGCGGCTCTTCATCGCCGTCATCCATTTCCGCCAGCAACTCCTCGGGGGTCAGTTCCTTCTGCGAGCCGGCGGCACTGATGAAGACGGGGTTTCCGGCGACGTCGACGAACTCCTGAAAGGCAAATTCGCCCGAGCTTTCGTCGCCGGGTCGGATCGGCGTGAGGATGCGATCGAACGCCTGCTTCTTTGCAAAAACGTCGAATAGGTAGGTGCCGGTCGGTCGCAGGGACATGAAGTAGCCGACGAACGGATCGATGGGCGGCGGCTCTGGAATCGCACCGCCGCGGCAACCCGGCAAGACGAGGCTGAGGGCGAGCAGGATCGGGGCGAGGCGACGCATTGCCCCGATGCTATGAGCCGGTGAGTCGCCGACGTGCTTCGACATAGCGATCACGCGTCGCCTCGACGATGTCGTGCGGCAACTCCGGCCCCGGTGGCTGACGGTCCCAATCGAGCGTCGCGAGGTAGTCGCGAACGAACTGCTTGTCGAACGACGGCGGAGAGAAACCGGGCTGCCAAGCGTCGGCGGGCCAGAACCGGCTGGAGTCCGGCGTCAAGACCTCGTCCGCCAGCACCGGCTGGCCCTCGTCGAGCCCGAACTCCAGCTTCGTGTCCGCCAGCAGAATGCCTTTCGTGGCGGCGAAGTCAGAGGCTTGCTCGAACAGGCGAAGCGTCTGATTTCGAAGCTGAGCCGCCAAGTCGCCGCCGATGGCATCGGCCATCTGTTCGAAACTGACGTTCTCGTCGTGCCCTTGATCCGCCTTCGTCGCGGGTGTGAAGATCGGCTCGGGCAGCTTCGAGCCGATCGTCAGCCCGGCCGGCAGGTCGATGCCGCAAACGCTCTGCGTCGCCTGATACTCCCGCCAGCCGCTGCCGGCGAGGTAGCCGCGGGCGACGCACTCGAACGGCACGATGTCGAGCTTGCGGACGATGGTCCCCCGGCCTCCGAGCCCGCTCATCATCGCCGTCACCTCTACCGGCACCGGCTCGTCACTCAGGTGGTTCGGGACATCGCGGAAGTGGTCGAACCAGAAACGGCTGATCTGCGTCAGCAGCCGCCCCTTGCCGGGGATCGGCGTCGGAAGGATGACGTCGTACGCGCTGATCCGGTCCGTCGCCACCAGCAGCAGGTGCCCCGGCAGGTGCTCCTCGAGGTCGTAGACGTCGCGCACCTTGCCCCGTCGCACCGGCAGCGGCAGATTCGTCTGGCTGATGGCGTCGCTCACGAGTCGAACCTAGGACGCTCGCCTCGCCGGTCGATCCTGCCGATATCCTGAACGTGGACCCCGAGGCCAAATGGTATCTGCTGAGTGTCCTGTTCGGCATCATCGAGGGCCTGACCGAGTTCCTGCCGGTCAGCAGCACCGCGCACCTGCGGCTCGTCAAGGAGCCGCTGGGGCTGCTGGAGGATCCGTATTGGAAGATGTACGACGTCGTCATCCAGCTCGGGGCGATTCTGGCTGTAGTCGTCTACTTCCGCAGCCGAATCAAGCAGTTCCTGCTCACGTTCCCCAAAGGTGAGGCCGGCAACAAGAACATCCTCACGCACCCCGTGTCGCTGGTGATGCTGTCGTTCGCCGTGACGTGTGTCGTTATCCTGTCAGGGCTGACAGATGTCATCAAGGACAACCTCGAGTCGCTGACGGTCATCGGCGTCGCGTTGCTCGTGGGTGGAATCGTCATGTGGGTGATCGATGCGAAGTTCGGCGAATCGGGAACGACGCGAGACGTCAGCGACGCCGGGCCGATGCAGGCGATTGTGATTGGCCTGAGTCAGGTGGTGGCGGCCGTCTTTCCCGGAGCGAGCCGGAGCATGTCGACCATCGCAGGCGGCCAGTTAGCGGGCATGACGCGGTCGACGGCTCTGGAATTTAGCTTCTTCCTCGCCATCCCGACGATGACCGGGGCCTTCGCGTACGACCTGCTCAAGACGCTGACCGCCGGTCCCGGCGAGCCCGGAGCCCTGACGCGTTCCCTAACCGGCACCGACTGGGGCGTTTTGGCGACGGGCTTCGTCGTCAGCTTCTTCGTCGCATGGGCGGTGATCGCCTGGTTCATGGCGTGGGTGAAGAAGCACGGCTTCGTGCCGTTTGCGATCTACCGGATCGTGTTGGGTTTGGCCGTGTTGGGCTACGTCGCTACAGGCGGCTGAAGATTGCGGTGGCGGAGGATGCAATTCGGGGGGCATGGCGTAGACTGTCCGCGGCGGCCGGGATTTCGCGTTGAGTCGACCGCCGGAAGGGAAGGTGCGAGATGGCGTTGAACGTGTTGAGAGGCCTCTTCGTGCTGCTGATGGCGGCGGTGGGGTACTCGTTCATCAAGTTGGACCCACGCGACGTCGGCTCGCTCGGCGGCTCCACATGGCTGGCTTTGGCCTTCTCGCTGTCGCTTGGCGTCCTGATGGTCGTCCTCGACATCGTCTCGGGCCGACGCAAACTCGCCGTCTTCAGTGGCTTGGCGGTCGGCATTCTCGTCGGGCTGACCATCACCTACGCTCTGTCGTTCGGCGTCTCCCTCGTCGTCGACAACGTCATCATCCCCGACGGCGGCGACGCGGAGAAGACCGCAATCGCCAGCTTCCTCAATCTGATGATCGGCACGACGGTCTGCTACTTTGCGATCAGCTTCGTGCTGCAGACGAAGGACGACCTGCGGTTCGTCATCCCCTACATCGAATTCCGCCGGGACACGCGAGGCGTTAAGCCTGTGGTGGTCGATACGAGCGCGTTGATGGACCCGCGGATCGAGCCGGTGCTCGAAAGCGGCTTCCTCGACGGCCGACTGATTGTGCCGCAGAGCGTGGTGCGGGAACTGCAGAACGTGGCGGACCTCGAGGATCGCGACAAAGGCCTGCGTGGCCGCGAGGGTCTGGACCGGCTCAACCGTCTGCAGAAGGAGCCGGAGCACGACGTTCGCATTTACGACGATCGCCCCGACTCGTCAGCCGACCAGACGGTCGACCAGCGTGTCATTGATTTGGCGAGCAACCTTGAAGGGCGTGTGCTGAGCCTCGACGTCAACCTGGCCAAGGTAGCGCGGCTTGCCGGATTGCCGGTGTTGAACTTGAACGAGCTGAGCGAGGCCGTTCGTCCGCCGGCTCGTCCGGGCGACCGACTTCAGTTGGACATCACCCGCCGCGGCACCATTGCGGGTCAAGGCGTGGCTCACCTGCCGGACGGGACGATGGTGGTCGTCGAGGAGGCGGGCGACCAGGTCGGCGAAACGATCGATGCCACCGTCACCAACGCGACGCAAACGGGAGCCGGCCGCATGATCTTCGCTCGGACCGACCGCGCCGGCCCACGACGCCGTCGCAAGCTGGCCCGTCCGTCACCCAAGCCAGAGGACGCGGACGTGGTGTCCGCTTCCTGAAGCGGTTTCCAGAACGCACTTCGTTCATCCATGCCGCGGGATTGCAATCCCGCGGCTTAGACTGCCCGCCCATGCCCGAGACGCCGACCATCGACGAGCAGATCGACCTCCTGAAGCGGCGATGCGACCGCGTCCTCACCGAAGCGGACCTCCGCTACAAGCTCGGCCAAGGCAAGCCGCTCCGCATCAAGCTCGGCATGGACCCGACCGCGCCGGACGTGACGCTCGGCCATTGCGTACCGCTCAAGGTCATCCGCCAGTTCCAGGAATGGGGCCACAAAGCCGTCCTCATCATCGGCGACTACACCGCACGCGTCGGCGACCCGACCGGCGTCAACACCACCCGGCCGATGCTCGCCGGCGACGAGATTGATCGAAACGCCGAGACCTACGTCCAGCAGATCGGCAAGGTCCTCTTGACCGATGACGAGCACCTCGAAGTCCGTCGCAACGGCGAGTGGCTCGGGAAGATGGACCTCGTCGGCCTGATCCAGCTCGCCGCCCGCAAAACCGTCGCTCAGGTGCTCGACCGCGACGATTTCCAGAAACGCTACGCCGCCAAGCAGGAGATTGGGCTGCACGAGTTCCTTTACCCGCTCCTGCAGGGCTACGACTCAGTCGCGGTCGAGGCGGACGTCGAGATGGGAGGCAGCGACCAGTTGTTCAACAACCTCGTCGGCCGAGAGTTCCAGCAGGCACAACATCAGTCACCACCGAGCGGGCAGTGCGTCATCGTCACGCCGCTGCTGGTCGGCACGGACGGAGCCATGAAGATGAGCAAGTCCAAAGGCAACTATATTGCCGTCACGGACCCGGCCGGCGGCGACGGCGGGATGTTCGGCAAGATCATGAGCCTCCCGGATGACGTCATGGCGATGTATTACCGCCTGCTGACGGATACGCCCGAAGCCGAGTACACGCACCAGATCCAGGACAGCCCCCGCGACGCCAAGGTCCGGCTGGCCAAGGTGATCATCACCGACTTTCATGACGCCGACGCCGCCGATGCTGCCGAGAAGCAGTTCATGACCGCCACCCACGGCGGCATTCCGGACGACGTGCCGGCTCGCCACGTGGGCCCTGGCCCGCACAAGCTCGCCGCCCTGCTCGTGACCGTCGGCTTCTGCAAATCCAACAGCGAAGCCATCCGCCTCATCAAGCAAGGCGGCGTCAAGCTCGATGGCGACAAGCTCAACGACCCCAACTACGAAGTCTACCCGCGAGGCGTCCTACAAGCGGGCAAACGCAAATTCGTCCGGCTTTTCGAGTAGGGTGGGCTTCAGCCCACCATCGGCGTTGCCCGCTCCAGGTGGTGGGCTAAAGCCCACCCTACGTGCGTTGACGTGCTACTCGTCCAGCTGCACCATCGCGAGCGCGAGAGCCACCGACTCCGCTCGCGGAAACAGGCGGTCCAGCCGACTGAGTTCAAAGGTCTGCCAGAGCGGATCTTCGACGGCCGCGATGATGACGCGGCAGTTCGTCTCGTTCAACAGCTTTCGCAACCCGACCAGTTGAGCCAGATTGCTCGAGTTCAGGAACGAAACGTTGGCCATATCCAGCACGCAGTGGCAAGGGTGCTCTTCGAGCTTGTCGTGAAGCTGATCCATCTCGTCGCTGAAGACTGGATCGTCCCGCAGATGGGCTACACAGGTGTTTTCGCTCCACTCGACGGGCATGGTGTCACGGTAACGTCAAGACGCGTTTGCTGAAACGCCCGCACCGGCTTGCGTCGTAAGGTCGGGCATGCTTCTTGACATGGTCCGTCTCGATGAGCCCGGCGGAGCCGAGGCGGCCCGGCGACTTGTTGACGCACTGCGGCTCGATCCGCGGTCGCTTCTTCGGGATGACGAGCCGACTCGGGTCGTACGCAAGGTCCTCGAAGACGTCGCCGAGCGTGGCGATGCGGCGCTCGTCGACACCATTCGCAAATTCGACGACCCGGACTTCGACGAGGCGGATCTGATTGCGTCGCCAGACGATCTTGCTGCCGCGGCAAGACGCGTCGATGCCGATCTGATGAGGCATCTCCGACAGGCGATCAAGCAGGTTCGCTTGTACCAGGAGCACATCATGCCGCCGGCTGAGCTGCCGGAGCTGGATCGGGACGGCGTGCGTCTCGGACTGCGATACACGCCGCTCGCCAGCGCCGGTTGCTACGTGCCGGGCGGCAAGGCGAGTTATCCGTCGAGCCTCATCCACCTCGCGGTGCCGGCTCAGGTAGCGGGCGTCGGTCGAGTCGTCATCACCACGCCAGCGAGTCGTTTCGGCCAAAGTGACCTTGTCCTCGCCGCGGCTCACGAACTAGGCATCGAGACACTCGTCCGTTGCGGCGGGCCAGCGGCGGTTGCCGCACTGGCTTTCGGCACGGAGCGCGTGCCGCGGGTCGATAAAATCGTCGGCCCGGGTAACACCTACGTCCAGATTGCCAAACGCCTCGTCAGCGGCGGCGTGGGCGTCGACGGCTTCCTCGGGCCTTCTGAAGTGCTCGTTTACGCGGACGATTCTGCTGATCCGGCCCTCGTCGCCAGCGATCTCATCGCACAGGCTGAGCACGATCCGGGCCGGTGCTATCTGCTGACGACCGACCCGACGCTGCCAGAACGCGTCGATGCGGAGCTGACCAAGCAACTCGCCCGACGCGACCGACGTGACGCCGCCGAACGAGCTTTGCGGAACGATTCGGCCGTTGTCGTCTCTGAAGACGAAGCCGCCCTGCTCGATCTCGCTGCGCAATTGGCACCCGAGCACCTCAGCATCCAGACGCGTGACACTCGCCAGACCTTGTCCAAGCTCCCCAATTCCGGCTGCGCCTTTCTTGGCCCCTGGTCGCCCGTCGCTGCCGGCGACTACACGGCGGGTCCGAGCCATTGCCTGCCGACGAATACCACCGCCCGTTTCGGCGGGGGAATCAGCGTCTTCGAATTCCTCAAACGCGGCGGCATCGTCCAATACGGCGAAGCGGGCTTGGAGCACGATGCGACGGCCGCCGCCATGCTCGCCGACGCCGAAGGTCTCGACGGCCACGCCGCCAGCATTCGCCTTCGATTAGCGCAAGCAAGAGCCGCGAGGTGAACCTCGCGGCGAAACGGCTCATCAAGATGACGGGCTAAGCCGGTACGGCTTCGTGCTCGCGGACGTGAATCTTGCGACCCTGGAACTCCACGTTGCCGGTCTTGAGGGCGAAAATCGAATCGTCCTTCGCGAGCTTGACATTGAAGCCCGGCTTGAAGCGGGTGCCCCGCTGGCGGACGATGATGCTGCCAGCGGTCACGAACTCGCCGCCATAGGCCTTGATGCCAAGGTACTGCGGGTTGCTGTCGCGACCGTTTTTACTGGAGCCTTGTCCCTTTTTATGTGCCATCGAATCGTCCTTCTAGGTTGAGCGGGTCGCCAGCGTAGGCGCGCAAGAGAGTCTGCGTCCAGCCTTCGCTACCGCATCACCCATTCCTCGTTGACCTCGCGAACGACGTCTTCGCCCGTATCACGGTCGTCGCCGAGGACGCGGTAGACGAGCCGCTTCGTCTTTCGGACCAGCAGCGGCAGGCCGTCGTCGCCTTCGATCGCCTCGCCCTGGCTGTTCTTGATCTCCGAGATCTCGCCACTGAGGCCGGCGACGAAGATTTGGAACTGCCCCATCTCCGCCATCGGCTCGCGCCAGATGGCGACGCTGCTGCGGGCCCGGTCTTCACCGATGAGCAGACGCCCCGATGCCTCCTGCGGCGGCACCAGCGGCAACTGCCGCTCGCGACGCGCGATCGCCTCGTAAACACCCATCGGGATGTTGAAGTTGGCCGGCAAAACGTCGCCCGTTCGCGTCACCATCTCAAACTCCGGCACGAACGATCGCTCCTGCTCGGTGTTGTTCGTCACCGTGTACGTCATGTACCAGTACGCCTGCACGTCGCCGCTGGGTGAACGAAGCATGACGCGCCGCGGCTGCTGATGCTCGAAGCTGAATTCCCACGCCACCGGCGCCAGCCGAGGCTCGGGATAACCGGCCAGGGCCGTCTGCGACGTGGCGCAGACGCCGACGCCGAGCGCGGCAGCCAGGACGAAGGCGGCGTACAGGCAAGATCGGTTGACGCGGGCAGTCGGCAGAAGCATCACGAGCAATCATACGGAGCCGCGGCACCGGACGCACGCCCCGCCTGCTTCTTCAGCGTCGGAATCGGAGTCAACTCGAGTATCGGACGCGTCTGCAGCTGCTGCCTCGGGTCAAGTAGACTTTCGAGTGCGTCGATGGGACTGAAGGGGAATTCGCCAGCTGGCCGTACCGCATGACCGCATCCGCCGCCAATTCGCCTGCCAAGACTCCAGCCGATGTGCGTCTTTCGATGGCCGCAGCCGCAGCGGCGGCGGGGAAAGCCGTAGCGTCACCCGACTTGCGGCTGTTCCCCGACCTGCTCCTCCGCAACAAGACACCTGCAGCCACGGCGGCCGCATCAACTCTGAGTTGCGTCTCGCTCGACCTCGTCGAGCCGGACGAACCGGCCTTCGTGGAGGCTTTGCAGCTCGCACTCGCCACGCCATCCGGCAAAGCGAGTGTCGAAGATGCACGCCGCTTCATCGAGTACGCAAACGCCCGAAGCATCCAGTTGTTGGGAGCCGTCGTCCTCCGCCGGACTTGTCGCTCGACGATTCGCTGCATCTGGTCATCCGTCGTGACACTCCCACCCGGCGGCACCGCCACGATGATGGCGGCGCCTGAAGTGCCCAAGGTCGCCCGCCCGCTTCTCAGTGATGCCGTGGCCCAATCCGCGGAGCTGGCGTGTGACCGAGGTGCCACATCGATTCAGGTGCTCCTGCCGTGCAGCTCCGTGCCGTCGCCCCTGCAGACCCTGTGTCGGGAAGCCAGCTTCGAGCCGCTGACCGAGTTGATCTACCTGCACCGACGCGTGCCGAAGACGGTGCGTCTTCAGGAACTGCCCAGCGGATTCCGGCTCGAAACGTACGACCCGAAGCGTCGCGAATGCTTCAAGGAAGCACTTCGGAGGTCGTACATCGACACACTCGACTGTCCGGAGCTGACCAATCGTCGCGGCCTCGACGACATCCTCGACGGCCACCAGTCCGCAGGGACATTCGACCCGGCGGATTGGCACGTCCTGCTGGATTCAGACGACGAGCCCTGCGGGATCTTGTTGCTAAGTGGCTTGGGGATGACGGGAACCGACGGCACCGAGATCGTTTACCTGGGCCTGTGTCCGACGGTTCGCGGTCGCGGGTTGGCGGGTCGAATGATGGAGGTGGCGGAAGCGACGGCATCGAAGAAGGTGACGCGGTGGCTGGCGGTGGCGGTGGATGCCCGGAACACGCCAGGCCTGAAGCTCTACACCGCCCGTGGTGCCAAGCCTGCCGAGGTCCGACTGGCCATGCATCGTGAGTTTTAGCAGGAGTTTGGGAAGTTACGACACTCGTGGCTCTGCGATGACGACACGGTTGTCGCGGCAGCACAGCGCGATTGCCGTGCCAGAAGCTGATTTTCCGGAATTTGCCACTGCTGTTGCTGGCAAGAGCGACAGCGGCGCGCGCCCGATAAAGGCTCACCGTTACAGGCACGCGAGCTAAAGCCGCAGGGCGATCTCAAGCAGCACGCCGGGACCCCGTACGGCACTTATGCACAATGTCGCTTCGCTCGCGACAGGTGTGGCGATCGTGGACAAGTCGTCGGATAGTTTCTTTAGCGGCGCGCAAAGCCTTGAGGCGCACCCGACCGCGCACGGATGACGCTGCCGCCGCGCAATTTGCCGCTCGAAAGCGCGTTGCCCCCGCCCCACCCCGGCTCTACGCTGGCCCCACACGTCGCCGCAACCCGTGGCGAAATCAAGGAGAAGTGAGCCGGTTTCAGTGGAAGCGTGATCAGACGCAACCGTTCGAACCCGACGCTCAAGGCATGATGCCTGTTCGTCCCGCGGTGGCCTCATCACGAGGCCCATTACGACGTCGGCACCGGGAAGATCAGCCCGGTCACCACGTCGCCGCTCGGACGAGGGACAACGAGTCGACACGTCGTTTGGCCACGTGGTTTCCACACCGCCGGACGTAGGTACGCCCCTTCTATTGGCTGGGCGGATTCTGCGGGTGACGTCGTCTGCTCGCGACAGTTCAAGACACTGCTCGACAAGCCGCTCAAGCGGCAAAGCGATCAGTACGCCCCTCGGCATGACGCCGTCGGGTGCGTGACGCGGGAATCGTCATGGTGGCGGCTGTCGGACAACTCGAATCACAACACGCGATGCACTCTGCGTCGGCCCGCGAGCATGGAGCTTTCCGGTGCCCGCTAAGAGAGCCTCGGGAATGGTCTGCACATGCCTCGCACCACCGGCGACGCTTCATCGACAACACCTCACTTCGCTTCCTCTTCCGACTCTGACGGAGCAGCGACCGCTGTCGCCCCCGGACTGTCGTCCAGCGTCGCGGTCTCGGCATCGGATCGAGGCCTGCTGCTCGATCGCGTGGCGGAAGGCATTGAGCGACGCGTCGGCCGCCAGCGGTTCGCCGTCTGGTTCTGCAAGAGCGTCCGGCTGGGCCTGGGTCGGCCCGGTGAGACGGACACTCTGGAAGTGGTGGTTGCCAACGACTTCGTGTGCGACTGGATTCGCCGACACTTTGATGCCGCCGTCCGGGAGGCGGCGTGCGAGACGTTCAACGCGACGGCCGATGTTCGCTATGACGTGCGGGCTGGCGTGTTTGAGGACGATTTCGATCAGCCGAATCTCTTCAAGCTTACGCCGACCGCCTCGCCGACGGGTGGTGCCACACCCGAGCCGGCGGCGTCTCAAGAGACGGCTTCGGCCACCGGCCTCGGCATTCCGGCCGTGACGAACGCGGAGTTCCGTCGCAAGCCCGCTGCCGCGGCCAGAGCTTCGGCAGGTCGACTCGACGCTGAGACCGACAAGCTCCGTTACGACCTCGATTCGTTCCTCATCGGTGCCAACAATCAGGTCGCCGCCGAGTGTGCCCGCAGCGTTTCGGAGTCGCCGGGTGCCTTGTACAACCCGTTGTTCATCCATGGCGGGGTAGGCTTGGGCAAGACGCACCTGCTCCAAGGCCTCTGTCGCCGCTACGCCGCCCTGCATCCGGCCGGTCGCTGGGCCTACTACACGGCCGAAGAGTTTACCAATGGTTTCGTCGCCGCCCTTCGTGGCAATCGCGTCGACTCGTTCCGCCGAAAGCTGCGGGACGTCGATTTGCTCGTGATCGACGACGTCCACTTCCTCGGCGGCAAGAATGCGACGCAGGAAGAGTTTCTCCACACCTTCAACGCCATCGAGGCCGCCGGCCGACACGTGGTAATGGCCAGCGACGCCCACCCGAAGACAATCGCCAGCTTCGGCGAAAGCCTCGTTAGCCGATTTGTCAGCGGCATGGTCGCTCGCATCGACCCGCCGTCGCGGGAGATGCGATGCCAGCTGCTCGATCAGCTCGCCCAACGGCAGGGCCTGAAGCTCGACGCGGAGGTGATCGACTGGATCGCCCGCCGGGTCACGCAGAACGTCCGCGAACTCGAAGGTGCCATCAACCGCATGAACGCTCACGTGACGCTGGCGAACCGCAAGGCAGATGTGCTGCTGGCTCAGGAAGTGTTGGGCGATCTCGACCGACAGATGAACCAGCCGGTGCGGGCCGAGCAGGTGTTCACCGCCGCTTGCGAGTTGTTCGGCCTCGAGCGATCGGACCTCATGAGCGGCAGCCGGCAGCGGACGATCTCGCTCGCCCGATCGATGGCGATGTACCTGACCCGCAAGCTGACGAGCCTGAGCTATCCGGAGATCGCCAGCCGAATGGGCAAGCGCAATCACTCGACCGTCATCAGCGCCTGCCGGCGAATCGAGGCGTCGATCAAGAAGAACGAAACGGTTGTCTGGTCGACCAGCACCGGCGAACGTGGCGAACCGGCGGGCGACGTCGCGCAGCGGCTCGAAGACCTGGCGCGGGCAGCCGTTGTCGATTGAGCGGGCCCTCCACCATGAGGCACTCATCTCGTGAGCGACTCGTCGTTTAGCGGAACGGACAACACCGGCGGCAATGAACCACTGCCGGTGCCGAGCAGGAGTTCGCCCTCACGCCACGCCAACGCTGTCGGCGAGACGTTCCGTGGCAGGTCGAACAACAGAGGAGGGCTGGATGGTTCGTCGAGCCGCACCTCGACCAGACATTCGCCGCTGCCCCGCTTTACCTTCGCGGCGATCCAGAGCGTCGAGCCGTCGGGCGACAGCAGGCTGTCCCGATGCTCGGTCATCGAGCGGTCGAGGTCGAACGCCCACGTGCCAACGATCTCGCCATCGGCCGAGAGTTGTGTGACGCCCAGCGAATGGATCATCGCAAAGCTCCCGTCGGACAGGCGGAGCGCGTCGTAGAGGCCGAAACGGTCTTTGCCGAATTGGACAGTTTTGAAGTCGAGGTTGAGGCCATCGAGGTGGGCGATGAGGAGTGAGCGGAGATTCGTCCACTCGCCCGTCTCTCGATCGAGCCGGCTGATGAACGGATCAACGCCGAACCGATGGCCCGCGACCAGGATCGTTTCGTCGCCGACAGCCAGCACCTTGGGATTCTGTGTTTCGCTCCGCGGCGGGAACGAGTCGACGCCTCGTGCCGACCATTGACCGGAGAAGGGATCGAGCGTCGCCACGGTCGGAGTCACCATCACGCCCGACACGACCGACGGCGTCCCCGCGGCATCGACGGTGACCGCTCCGAGCGTCGACGTCGGCAGCCCGGCCTGTCTGCCGATCGCGGTCAATTGGCTAGTCGACAAGTCGAGCCGCCGCAGTCCCTTGGACGCATCGACGAGCCACGCCGTCTTGCCGTGCTGCGTGACATCGACCACGTTCGGCAGGTCGAGCCGCCGCGACCCGCGCGAGTTGGTCGCGGTCGTGTTGCCGCGGTTCGCATTGTGCAGGACGAGCCAATCGTGGCCGTGGACGAGGATCTTGAGGACCTCGCCCGCCCGCTCCGGCAATTGAATGTCGCTCGCCGGCTTCGGATCCAGTTTTGCGAGAGTCGGCAGGGTGGACGGCTTCCGCGGCGTCCGTTTCCGCCGCGCCTCTCGGCCGGTTCGATCAATCGGCTCCGGCAGCAACGCCAATTGTCGTTCCGCCCACGCCTCGTCGCCGATCGATTCGATCATGCGGCGGCGGAAGTCGCTGATCGACTGTTTCTCCTTCGCACTCGCCAGCTCGATCAGCCGCTCGACGGCGTCTTGGGCGACAGTCGGCTCGACGTCTTTGATCTCGCTGACGTGCTGCCACATTTGGAGGCGGCGATCTCGATCCTCGGCCAGAGACTGATCGTCGAGCGACGCCGCCACGTAGTCCGCCACGTGCCGCCGCCGCCGTTCGAGCTCCTCATCCCACGTCGTCGCCAACGCCTTCGCCTGGGCAGGCGTTAGTGGCCAGCCGAAGTCCTGACCTTCTCGCATGCCTCGCGGCCGTCCGCCCGGCAGCTGTCGCCGCAGCTCTTCGGCCGTGTGGAGGTATTCGCCCGATACGTAGTTCAAGCCCGTTCGGTTGTCCGCCCAGCCTTCTTGACGGAGGCCTGCCCAGGAAAAGCCGAAGCCGAACCGTTCTACGAATTCACCCCACGCAATTGCTCGCCGCAGGAAGTAGAGCCGCTCCGGCTCGCCCATCGGCCGCGTGATCAAGCCAGAGCTGCGACCAAAGGCGATACTAACATCGTCGCGGTAGCGGGCCCGCAGGAACTCCAACGCCGGCTTCGGATCTTCCGGGGCAAAAAATGTCGCCAGTTCCAGCAGCCGAACCTCGTGACGGAACCGGGCGAGCCATGCTTCCGTCGCCTGGTACGCCCCGCCAATGCTTTGCCGCTGCATCACCATCGCCTGCCCGAGCAGACGTTCTGCCATTTCTTCGTTCGCCTCCTGCCGCGCCACCCCCGCCGGCTTCGTAGCAAGGGCGAGCACCGCATCGGCAACCTCCTTCGCCAACGCCTCCCGATCGCCGACCGTGCCGACGCGAACAAGTCTTGTCGGCACCCCCACGCCGTCCCAAACCGTCGCCGTTACCTCAATCGTCACCTGATCGAACGGCACGCCCTCCCAGTCGACCTCGCGATACTCGCCCCAGATCCATCGGTCTGCGACCTCCTGCCAACGGTCGGGATCGCCCGCCAGCCCCGCCAACGCCAGTCGCTGCTCGCCGGCACCTTCCGGAACGCTCGGGAACGTCAGCAGTCGCACGTCGGGCCGTTCGGCGGCGGCGAGGGTTTGCATGAGCCTGTCGCCGAAGTCGTCGATCCTTTCCGTGCCGGTGGTGTTGGTGAAGAAGAGCGGCGCGACGGCCAGGTCGTTCCGCTGAGCTTCCTGCTGTTCGAGTCCGGCTCGAATGGCATCGGTGGCGGCGGTCACTGCAGCGTCGAGATCCGGACGAGCCGGATGGATCATGCACGTTGCCGAGGCAAGGACGTCAGCCCGGACCGGGTCGATCACGTCCAGTCGTATCTGCCACGTGCTGACGTCGTCGCGTGTAGCGATCGGCAGCACGACGAGGTCTGTCGCGACGCCCTTGCCGGTCGAAAGCAGCCGGCGTTGGGCGAGGCTGAGCGTGAGTTCCTCGACGCGATCATCCGTCGCCTGGCGATCGACCCACTGGACGTCGTCCATCCGCGTCGCCAAGGTCGCCGCGACCAGCTCGACCGCCGACTCGGCCTCGTTCAGATACTTCCAATGTTCGAACGCCACCCGCGTCGGCAGCATCGCCACCGTCGGCTGATCCGCCTTGGAGGCGGTGAGCGTCGCCAGGAGAACGAGCAGCGTGGCAATCGATCGAAAGGACACAGAGCGACTTTACGTGCTCTCGGCGGACCCTGGACCCGCTCGTATCGTGTCGGTGTGTCGATTGCAGACGCCAAGTCGAAGCTGCGTCAGCGACTGGGCGAGGCGATACATTCCAGGCCGGAGATCACGGCTCAGGTGCTTCGGCTGCCGGAGTGGCAACAGGCGGCGGCGGTCGTCCTCTTCGCCTCCATCGGCCACGAGCCGGACACGCGACACCTGTTGATCGACGCGTGGCGAAGGAAGAAGCCGACCTTCGCGACGCGGGTCGACGACACCTGCGTCACGGTTCCGACCCAACCAGCCACGCTCTGGCGACTCGGCCAGTACCGCGTGCCCGAGCCTCTGGGCGATGCCGTGACTCCGCCGCCTAAGTCGCTCGTGATCGTGCCGGGCGTTGCCTTCTCCCGCACCGGCCAACGGCTCGGTCGCGGCGGCGGGCATTACGACCGGCTGCTCGCGAGCCTCGTCGAACCCGTGGCCGTCGGCATCTGTAGTGACGAGCGACTGCTCGACGATCTGCCCGTCGAGCCGCACGACCGGCGTATGGACGTCATCGTCACGCCCACGCAGGTTGTACGGCCGCCTCAGGGTTGATAATCTTGCGTCTCCCGCGGCGTCAGGATGATGCCGCTTCGCCCGCACAAGGAAGGTAAGCCGATGGCCCGTCTCCGTAACTCATCCCGTCGCCGTGGTCGTCTCGTCAGCCGCGTCGGTGTTGGTCTGCTGCTCGTCGGCTGCGCCGCCTTCGGCGTGTATGCGATGTCCGGCGGTGACGAAGAGGTCGCCCGACAGGAAGAAGCTCCTGCCATTCCGATAACGCCGCCGCCGACAAAGGTCGAGACGGAAGAACCTCAACGAATCACGCCAATTCTTCGCAGCGTCACGCCGACCAAGCCGCAGGGCGAAGCCATTGTCGCCGGGGATGAGTGGGACCTGTCTGAAGAACCCGACGTCGCCGCCGAGGCCGCGCAGCTTGCTTCTGCTCCCGCCAATCCGCAGGTCGATGCCCTGCTTCAGCCCGAGCAGCGTCCCGCCGCCCCCACCGGCGACTTTCTGGCCGAGGCCAAGACGCTGACGGACGTTGGTGACGTTCTCGGTGCCCGCGAGATCCTCAACACCGCCCTTCAAAGCGGCACCCTCGATTCAGCCAAGCTCGACGAAGTCAAGCAACGCCTCCGCACGCTCAACCGCGTCATCGTCTTCACGCCCAGTACCCGATACGCCGCTGACCCGTTTCAAGGCACGCACACCGTCCAGCCGGGTGACCTTCTGAGCAAGATCGCCCTGCCCCTCGACGTGCCGTACGGCCTGATCGCCCGCATCAACGGCGTCCGCCCGGACCGCATCCGCGTCGGCCAGTCGCTCAAAACCCTCAAGGGCCCGCTCTTCGCCGAAGTGAGCAAAAGCACGTTCGAGATGGACGTCTACCTCGGCAACCTGCCCGGTCGGCCCGGCAGCGTCTACCTCACGAGCTTCCCCGTCGGCCTCGGTGCCGACAGCTCCACGCCCACCGGCATTTGGGAAGTCACCCGCGGCTCCAAACTCGTCAATCCTGAGTGGACGAACCCACGCACGAACGAGGTCTACGGCCGCGATGATCCTGAGAACCCGCTGGGTGAACGCTGGATCGGCCTGACCGGCGTCGCGGGCAACGCCCTGGGCCAGCCGAGCTACGGCATCCACGGCACCATCGAGCCCGAAACCATCGGCACCAACGCGAGCATGGGCTGCATCCGCCTCGGCGATGCGGATGTCGAGATGGTCTACGACATGCTCAGCGAGGGCAAGAGCCTCGTTGCGGTCGTCGAGTAAGCAGTTTAAAGCCGCCCCATGCGGTTCGACACTGACAACTTTGCGAACATCTGCTGAAAATGGGCAGGTGTCACGTCACCCGCGCGTTCGTTGCCGGTGAGATTCGCCGCTTGCAGGACGACGTCGAGCGCGTCGCCGCACACGTTGCTCAGCGGGTTTCGGATCGTCTTGCGACGCTGCTGGAACACGTCTCCGACGAAGCGGCCGAAGGCAGCGAGGTCGCCATCGACCTGGACCCGCCGCGCTAGCCGGACGAGCGACGAGTCGATCTTCGGCTGCGGCCAAAACGCGGATGGCGGCAGCGTCCGAAGTACTTCCACCTCCGCCAGCGACTGCGCGACGACCGACAGCGGCCCGTACGCCTTGCCGTCTTCCGGCCCGGCCCGCAGACGTTCGGCGACCTCTTTCTGCACCGTAAAGACCAGCATCGGCGACCCTGCAATCAGCAGCTCGATCACCAGCGGCGACGCGATGTTGTACGGCAGGTTCGCCACCAGCTTTGCCCCGGTGATCGCTGCCATATGCACCGCCGGGTGGAGCGCGTGTTTTGATGCCAACGCATCGCCCTCGACGATCTCGACCGGCTGATTCGCGTACCGCTCCCGTGCCGCCGCGGCGAGATCGCGGTCGATCTCCACCGCCAGGACACGTGCACCACGAGCAAGCAGCTCGTCTGTCAGCGTCCCGGTGCCCGGACCGACCTCGATGACCTGCTCGTCTTCTGAAAGGTCCGCCGCATCAACGATGCGGCGGACCAGAGCTGGCTCGACCATGAAGTTCTGCCCGAACCGATGCCGCGGCCGCATGCCGGCTGCTGAGAGCACCGCGTCGATTTCTCGCTTCGTCTGCGGCACCACCCTTTGTAGGACCGGCCACAGTCGGCACTAGCGGAGCGCGTTCTCGTAGTAACCGATGAGCGCCAGAAGCTGGTTCTGGTTGACAATCGTCTTGCCCAACGCCTGCGCCTCGCGACGAACGGCTTCGTACTCGCGAAGGTCCTGCTCGGCCTGACGGATGTTGTTGGCGATGACAACGTTCTGCTGCTCTTCGCGGGTGTACTGCGGAATCTGCGGACGACGCCCCAGGACGACGATGTCGGTGTCGACGGTCACGCCGTCCACCGTCTCGCCGCCGAACTCTTCGATGAGCCCGCCGATTTCGCGGCCTTCGCTCTCGCTGAAGAGACCGTCACCGTTGAAGTCGTATTCGCCGTAGATGTAGAAGCGACGCGGCGAGTTACGGTCGTAGGCCAAGTTGGCGATCAAGTCGCCCTCCCGAAGCCGTTGGCCGGGGGTGAGGGCGACGATCCGAGCCTCGCTGCTGGTCTCGCCGACCGAGACGAGTTCGATGGAGCCCTTGCCACGAATGAGTCGGATGCTGGCCAGATCTTCCGGATCACCTTCGAGCTTCGGGACGCCGGCCGTCTGGTCGTAGACGGAGAAGGTCATGCCCCGCGTCACGCCGTTGCGGCGGCCGAGGTCGACGGTGAGACGGCCATCCGCTCCGGGCGGGCGGATCACGCTGCCGTCCGGCTGCGTCGTCATTGAGTCGGTGTCGATCTGCCGCCCCACAGCTGCCGTGAAGCCGTCGAGCAACCCGCGAAGCCGCGAGTTCTCTGCGACCGCGTTGTCGAAGCGATCGAGCGTCTCGTCCATGTTGTCGCCCATGCTCGCAGCAAGCTCGGTCACGTCGTTCTGCAGGTCGGACATCAGGTTCTCGAGCTCCGTCTGGACCGCCTGGGCTGTGGCGATCTGCTCGTTGACCTCTTCCTGCTTGAGCCGGATTTCCTCCCGCAGACTTGCCACCTGATCGTCGTAGCGATCCGTCGTCGCTTGAAGCTCCGTGTTCGCCGACGCCAGATCGTCTTCGAGGGCCGCGACGCGATCCTGCAGCGTCTGCACTTCGTTCAAAGCCGCCTGGGCCGCCTCGTCGAGTGTCGTGACGGTCGTGTCGAGCGACTGGTTCGTCTGGGCGATCCGATCGGCAATCTGCGTCTGAGCCGCGGGAACCGAGTCGGCCCCCGTCGCAGCACCGGCGAGTGTCCGGCCTTGGGAAATCGCGTAGAAGAGATCGAGCTGACTCGAGCCGGCTTCCTGCTTGGCGGCACGCAAGTTGCGCACCTCTTCGCTCGTCAGGTCGTCGCGCGTGGCAACGTCGCCGAAGGCGTCGGTGGTGTTGTCGAGTTCCGTTTCGAGTTGGCCCTGCTTCGAGAAGGCAAAGATCGCCAGCACCATGCAGGTGATGCCGAAGACGGTCGAGACGACGGTCCAGGTGATGAGAGCACCTTTGGACGAATTGGCGGCGGCCATGGGAACCTCCTGAGAAGCGGCGGCTGGGGTGGATCGTGAACCGGACGGCCACGACGAGGCGGGAACCGACGACGCACAGACGCCGCCGGTCGACTGGCATTGTACGGAATTTGCCCCAACCGGCAAGGCCGCCGCCGCCCCGCCTCTATCGACCACCCGTTACCGGACGCCTCAAGCCCTCTACCGTGCCTCATGGCGAAAAAAGGCCGCAAGAGCTTCTACCTCATCGACGGCCACGCCCACATCTACCGGGCCTACTTCGCCCCCTTTCGAGACCTCACCAGCCCCACCGGCGAGCCCACGAAGGCCACCTACGTCTTCACCCAGATGCTCCTGCAACTCGCAGAAGGTCGTCGGCCCGACTATCTGCTCATGGTGGTCGACTCGGGCGACGAGACCGTCTTCCGCAAAGAGATCGACCCCAACTACAAGGCCAACCGCGAGTCGCCTCCCGACGACTTCAAGCCGCAGGAGGAACGCATCCTTCAGCTCGTCCGCGACGCCGGCATCCCGATGATCTGCAAGCCCGGCTTCGAGGCCGACGACGTCATCGCCACCATCGTCCGCCGGTACGCCGGCCTCTACGACTTCTACCTCGTCTCCAAGGACAAAGACCTCCGCCAACTCCTCGGCGACGGCGTCGTCATGCACGACCCGCAGAAGGATGAAGACTTCGACGCCGACGCCCTCGTCGCCAAAGTCGGCTACACGCCCGAGCAGGCCGTCGACGTCCAGGCGCTTATGGGCGACAACGTCGACAACGTCCCCGGCGTCCCCGGCATCGGCGAAAAGACCGCCGCCAAACTGATCAACAAATACGGCACAGCCGAGGCGGTCGTCGAGAACGCCGACAAGCTCACGCCCAAGCAGAGCGAGAACGTCCGCAACCACGGCCTCGACAAAATCGCCGTCGCCAAGCAGCTCGTCACGCTCAAGGACGACGTCGACCTCGGCGACTTCGACCCGGCCGCGTGCGACTTCACCGGCCTCGACACACCCGCCCTTCGCGATCACCTTGACGAGCTCGGGTTCCGCAGCCTGCTGGGCAGGCTCGGCGGCAACGCGAGCCTCAAGGCAGACGCCGACGTGCCGGACAAGCCGCCGGCGAAGTACGCCCCACTCACCGGCGGCCTCTTTGATCAACACGAGAACGCCGCGGCAGGAGCTGACGGCTTCGATTACGTCAACGTCGACACGCCCGACAAGCTCGCCGATTTTGTTAAGAAGCTGGGAACACAGAGCCGTTTCGCCTTCGACACCGAGACCGACCGCCTCGGCGCCATGTCGAGCGAACTGATCGGCATGAGCTTCAGCTGGGAAGGCCGAAGCGGCTACTACCTGCCGGTCAAAGGTCCGATGGGCGCGACAGTCTTGGACCACGACGCCGCGCTCGATGCGGTGCGTGGCGTGCTCGAAGACCCGACCATCGGCAAGATCGGGCACAACCTGAAGTACGACCAGATGGTCATGAGCCGGGCCGGCATCAAGCTGCAGGGCCAGGTCGCGGACACGATGCTGATGGCCTTCCTCATCGACGCCGGGCGGACGACGTACAAGATGGACGACCTGTCGCTCGACCTGCTGGGCCACCAGACGATCCCGATCAAAACGCTCATCGGTACGGGAAAGAAGCAGATTTCCCTCGCTGACGTCCCCGTCGACGACGTCGCCCGCTACGCCGCCGAAGACGCGGACGTGACGTGGCGGCTGTACGAAGTTCTGAGCGAGAAGCTCGAGAAGTACCCGCAGCTGAGGGCCCTGCACGACGACCTGGAACTGCCGCTATCGAGCATTTTGGCCAACATGGAAGAGGCCGGCATCCGGGTCGATCCGGCCGTCCTCGCCGAGCAGTCAGCGGTTCTGTTGAAGCGGATCGAGAGCTTGCGAGATCAGATCGCAGACGAGGCCGGTGGGGGTGGTGGTGAAATGAACCCAGACTCGCCCAAGCAACTGCAGGAAGTCCTCTTTGACAAAATCGGACTCAAACCGCTCCGCAAGACTAAAACCGGCTACTCCACTGATGCCGCAACATTGGAGGTCCTCGCCGCTCAGCACCCGCTGCCGGCCCTCATCCTCGAATACCGCGGCCTCGTCAAGCTTCGGGAAACCTACCTGGAAAACCTCGCCAAGGAGATCAACCCGACCACCGGCCGCATTCATACATCGTTCAACCAGACCGGCGCCAGCACCGGCCGACTGTCGTCGAGCGATCCGAACCTGCAGAACATCCCCGTCCGCACCGACGAAGGACGACGCATCCGCCTCGCCTTCGTCGCCCCCGAAGACCACCAGCTCGTCACCGCCGACTACTCGCAGATCGAACTTCGCTTCCTCGCCCACTTCTGCCAGGAACCCGGGCTTCTGGAGGCTTTCCGCGACGGCCAGGACATTCACCGCGCCGTCGCCAGCGACGTCTACGACACGCCGCTCGACCAGGTCACCGACGAGCAACGCCGCTACGCCAAGACGATCAACTTCGCCATCATCTACGGCGTCTCCGCCTTCGGCCTCGCTCGTCGCGTCGACGGCCTGAATCAACGCTCTGCCAAGGAACTGATCGACAACTACAAAGCGACTTATCCGCGCGTCTTCGACTTCTTCGATCAATGCATCATCGACGCCAAGAGCCGCGGCTTCGTCGAAACCATCCGCGGCCGACGCCGCCCCATTCCCGAAATCGAATCCCGCATCGCCAGCATGCGTCAGTACGCCGAGCGGACCGCCATCAACAGTGTGATCCAAGGCTCTGCCGCCGACTTGATCAAACTCGCCATGCTCGACGTCGCCGCCGAACTTCAAAAGCAGAAGTCCCCCGCCAAGCTGCTGCTTCAGGTCCACGACGAACTCGTCTTCGAATGCCCCGCCGACGCCGTCGAATTGACCCAACAGCTCGCCACGACGGCCATGGAGCACGCCATGGAACTCTCCGTCCCCCTCAGGGTCGACACCGGTGCCGCCCCCAATCTCGGCGAAGCCAAGTAGAACCGGCTATCGCCGGTCCCCGAGCCGCTGATCGTCTTCGTCACGAGCGTTGGAAGATGTCGTAGACGCGACGCACGGCCTACGACTTCAGACGCAGCCGCACGCCCGACGCAGGACGGTCGACGTCGCCCAGATCAAGCTGCTGCTTCGTGCCGATGCCGGAGCCATCGTCATCGAGAAGGCGAAGGTTCAGGCGAACGACATCATCGACGGACGAAGTGCCACTGACGTTCATGCGATACCAGCGGCGGCCGTTCTTGACGGTCGCGTCGAGCCTTTGCTCGTGCAGCGTCTGACCTTCGTCGTCGGCCAGCACGACGAGGCACGCGTCGCCTTCGGCCGCCACGTCATCCGTCACGGCGACCGTTAGCAGGAGATCGGTTCCATCCTGCCGCAGCCAGGCGATGGCGGACAGATCGTCCGGCCCGGCGTACCAGCGGGACTGATCCGGGTGATTCGCATGAAAATTGGTCACAGCTGCCTCGGCCAGCACCGCCAGCGGCTCGACCTCTTCGAGATCGACACGCGTCGGCATCGCCGGGATTGGCTTGACGAGGTCCAACGGCATTGACGCCCGCTCGATGATCGTGCCGTCGTCGGCGGTCAGTTCGAAGTCGATGCGGTGCGGGTCGATCCCGTCGCCCGAGGCCAGGCCGACGCCACGTTCGCCCACTATCTGGAAGTCGAACCCGCCGCTGCCGCTGTAGATGACGGCACAGATGAGGTTCTCGCCCTCGTCCAACGGCAGGTCAAACGTGTGGCTCGCCACGCCGCCGCCTCCGTTGCCGGTGTCGAGCGTGTCATAGACGAGATCGCCGTTGACGAACCAAGCCGACCACCAGTCGGCGGTAATGCCGACGGGCAGCGTCGCTTCGCCTTCGCTCTGGATCACCGCGTACGCCACCGCCGGCCGACGCACCCGCGTGGCGGCATGCGGTTCAAGCGCTACCTTACCGGCCTCGTCGGCGGCAAGTCGGAGCACCTTCATCGCCTCGCCCGAAGCGGCAGGAAGCTCGTCGGGTATCGAGCGACGCAGCGACTCGTCCGCCAGCACCGCGTCGGCGTCGGCGTTGAGGAAGACCTTCCACCAGGTCGGTGCTTGGATCGGCCGGTTCAACCCACCGGCAGCAATCTTGAGGACCGTTCGCCCACCCTTTACCAGCGGAAGCGCGATCGCGTCAGGCGAGACGACCAGCTCGACCGGCCCAATCGCCGTGGCCCGAAGCATCGCAGTTCGGTCGTCGCCGGGGATCGCCCGCACGTCGACCGTCACCTCGTTGGTCGCACCGGCGAGAACGCGTGCCCGCTCATGCGGCGTCGAGATCACCGGCGGCTCAATCGTCACATCGCTCCCGCCGCTGTCACGCCACGTCAGGAACGTCGCGTTCGTGCCGACCTGCCACGTAACGACATCTTCGGCCACAGCCTGGGCGGGCGAGGCGTTGCCGAAGAGGTCGCGGACCGTTGCCTGCGATGCCGAGTCACCGAGCCGCACCAGCAGGCCGTGGGTCCGCGGCTCGGTGCTGAAGGCGACCAACGTGTTGATGTCGTCGTCGCGGAAGAGGTACGCCTCGACACCCTGGGCGTCCGTCTCGACGAGGCGATCGAAGTCCGCCCCGCGAAGCCGCTGTACGAGATGGCGATACGCCAGCACACTCGGCTTGGGCTGGTAGAAGTCGCCGTCGCGGAGGCTGGTCGTCATGCCGTAGCCGCCGTCGCGTCCGCCCTCCATGAACAGGCGGAAGAAGTAGAGGCTCGGCATGCCCTGGCTCATCGCGTAGACCTGTTTCTCGACCGCCGTCCGCGCCTGCTCCATGCGTGCCGCCGGCGAAATGGCCGCGTAGCCGCTTTCAGTCTCGAGGAACGGCTTAGCGAGTTGATCGGTCGTCGAGCCGCGCGCGTGATCGCGAACCGCCTCGATCTGTCGGACGTGAGCCGCCCGCTCTGCCTCGACGCCGGCCCCGTGCCCATGAAAAGCCCAAACGTCGACCTTGTCCGGCTCGACCAGTTCGATGATGCGCCTCGCCCGGCGGTCGCCGACGTCGGTGTGGAAGCAGAGGCCGCCGGTCATGACGAGCGCGTCCCGCTCCGGGTCGGCAGCACGAATCGCGTCAAAGGCTTCGTGGTAGGCCTCGACGTACTGGTCCACCTCACGGCCGTAAAAGGTCGGCAGATCGGGCTCGTTGCCCAGCTCGATGAACGGCACCTGGCCCGGTCCGCTGCCGCCGTGCTCGCGAGCGATGCCCGCCAGCAGCGCGATGCGGCGTCGCTTCTCCTGCTCGTACTTCTCGCCCTGAAGTCGCCAGTCATCAGGAAATAAGATGAAGGCCGATCGCATGTTCTGCTCCGCCAGCTCGTCCAGCAGCCGACCCACCGACGCCAGATCACGGCCGGGCTCGTCACTTCGGGCCGGCACGCCCCGCAGGATGTCGACGCCCAACAGATCGAAGTAGCCGTTCGCCAGATCGGCCGACACATCGACCGCATCCGTGTTGGCGTGGTCGAGGCCAAACCAGTAACTCGCAACGTCCGCCGCCCGCGGCAGTTCGCGTTCACCTTCGATCACGCCCATCAGGATCGGCAGCGACGTGACCGGCCGACCCTGCGACGTCACGTCGAGGCGCGCCTCGTACGGCCCGAGCGGTGCCTCCGTCAGATCGAATGGTATCGCAAACAAACTCTCGCCCCGCGGCGGCAAGGTCGCTCGACCCGTCGCCTCGGCCACCACATCGCCGCCCTCGTGCGGCCGGACGACGAGCTTCCAATCGACCGGCAGCTCCGCCGCAGTGTGGTTCGTCAGGCCTGCGACCGCGCCGGCCGGCCCTGCTTCGAAGGCGAAGATGCCGTCGGGTGTGTCGGCCCTGATTAGTCCCGGCTCGACGAGCCGCGAAAGCCGAACGTCTTCGCCCGTGCCGCGATAGCCGATGAGGCGGACGCTCTTGAGGGCCATCAGGCCGTTGGCCCCGCCGAACCGCAGGTGTGGCCCATCACCGGCCTTGAGGTCGAAGCCGTTCAGCGGCACCGTGTCCCGCTTCCAGTCCTTGCTGTCGCCCCACGAGCGACCTGCTTCCCGAACGTCGCTGCCGTTGCTCAGCTCGACAATCACCCCGCCCCAGGCAGGCATGTGATACGTGTAGACGACGTCGTAAGCCGCATGCTCCGCCGCCAGGAACGCTTCGTCCGTCACCCGCAGATCGAACCGCCGGACCCACGGCTGTCGATCTCGATCCACGGCATCGCTGCCCCACGCCCGCGTCGGGCCGCTGCGGAGCTTGAGGTCCATCGGCTGCGGTCCGTCGCCGACCACGTTGAGCCCGTTCGCCTGCTTCTGGCCGTCCTCGAAGGTGATCTCGACGACATCGATGCCGCCGGACACGCGCAGGGCGTCGAGCGACTCGGTCCGCAGGTCGACCTGGGCCGACGCAAGGCAAGGCAGAATCAGCGTGAGGATCGCGACGAGGCGGACCGAGGCGGTGGAACGGGTCATGATGGTGAAGCGGAAATCGCTCCGGCAATGTACTCTACTTGAACACGATCGCAAGCTGGGCCGCCGCATCTCGTTCCAGAATGAACTTTATCTGCACACCGTCTTGACGATGAGTCGTCTTGTTGTACATTCTTCGTCGTGACCGCCGTCCGCGAGCCTGTCCTCAAGTCGGTCAAGCGGCCCGTGCTGCGCCCGCGGGGGCGGGCGCTGCAATATCTTCGCCAGCATCTCGGCGACACCTGGACCGTCGGCGACCAGCTCCCGCCGGAGCTCGACATCGCCGAACACCTCGGCATCGCCCGCGGCACCGTCCGGGCGGCGATGAAGGAGCTCGAAAACGAAGGCCTGCTCGCCGCCGGTCGAGGCAACGGCCGCGTGGTCCGTGCGACGCCCGACGGTCCCGCCGTCGAGCCGCCGGCCTCCCTCGCCGCCGGTCGCGTCCTGCGGGAGACCGTCGTCTTCGCCCGCGTGCCGCACACGCCCGTGGCCAACAACGGCCTGATCGTTGAACGAGCCATCTTCAACGCCTTCGCCGCCCGCGGCAATCCGGTGCTGGCCGTCGATCTCAACAACGCCGACGCCCAGGCCCTGGACCGCCTCATCGCCGGCCGACCGCTCGGACTCGTCGCCCCGCACGCCGTTGCCTTCAGCGAGGGCTGCCGCGAAAAACTTCACGCCATCGAAGCCGCCGGCATTCCCGTCGTCGTCCAAGGCGACGGCGACGAACTCGAAGCCTTCTCCCGCGTCATCAGCGACCACCGCCAAGGCATCCGCCTGCTCGTCGAGCACTTGCGCGAGCGTGGCATCGAGCGGCCGGTCCAAGTTCGCAGCATCGGCTTCGGCCCACTGCCGTACTGGGCCAAGCCGCGCTACGACGGCTTCGACGAAGACGCGGCCGACCTCGATGCCCGCATCGTCCGCGACCGCCCCGACACCTTCACCGGCGGCGAGTCGGCGGACGACGAGGCGACGTTCGACTTCCGCGTCCGCCTGATGGCCGGCCTGCTCGTCGAGCAACTGACCGGTCCCAAGCCGGCCGACGCGTTGCTGTTCGACACCGACTACCTCTGCTTCTACGCCGCCACCGCCCTGCGTCGCTTCGGGCTGGAGCCCAACGAGGACGTCCTGCTCGTCGGCTACGACGACTACTGGACCACCAGCCCGCTCCGCCGCTTCGAGCGGGCAAGCGTCGACGTCACGATCAACAAGGACGAGGAGACTGCCGGCGAAACGCTGGCCGCGTTGCTCCTCGACCGCTTGCAAACGTCGGGCGACCCACCGCCCACCGCAACCGATGGCCGCCTGCACGTGCGCCCGCCGAAGCTCGTCGTCACGCCGACGACGTTCTGACCTTTACTCATCCCACTCTCGGAGGAGAACCCATGCCCACGTCCCTGATCAACCTCACCGCCGCCGCTTTGGCGAGCACCGTCCTTGCCGTTCCCGCTGCCGAAGCCGCCTTCATCGACACCTTCGACACGACCGTCAACATCGACCCGCGCGACAACCGCAGTGACGCCACCGTCTCGGGCAGCGTCGTCTCGTTGACGCTGAACAACAACTTCCCGCTCACGCAAGCGGGCAGTGCCGAGTCGGTCGTCGACTACTTCGTCGGGGCCGAGGCGAGCACGTTCAACGCCAACAACCCGGGCGCGACCACCTTCAGCCTCGCCAATGAAAGCGTCTTCGAAACGGTCGGCCTGTCCTTCATCAACCCGGATGGCGAAGACGACATCCGTCTCATCATCCGCGCGTTCTTTTACGACGCCAGCAACTCATTCGTCGGCCCCGCGGCGATCCTTCGCCCGGCCAACGCGTTCCAGGACGAGACGGACATCTCCGTCGACGTCAGCACCGTCGCGCCGACCACGGCAGTCGGCTACACGCTCGGCCTCTCGCTCATCAAGCCCGGCGGCGGTGCCGTCGCAGAGCTCGGCGACGGCGTCAGCTTCGACACCTTCAGCTTCACCGCCATCCCCGAGCCCACCAGCGCCGCCGCCCTTGGCCTGCTCGGCCTGACCGCCCTGCGTCGCCGTCGCGCCTGAACCCACCATCCTGAGGAGGCACTCATGTTCACCCAACTTCTGATGCTCGCCGCCGTCGCCGCATCGCCGACGATGGTCGACCCGCTCGACGAGACGACCGGCTTCTTCCAGCTCAGCCCGACGGCCGTCGTCGACGTCGACGACGGCAAGGTCATCCTCAAGAAGAGCGAGCCCGCCAGCGACGCCTTCGCCCGCTGGGGCCATCCGCGGCACCAAGCGATCCCTTTCGGCCCCGACGCCGGCAGCCGCCTCGAAATCAACGTCGCCGAACTCCGCGGCGGCGCGACGCTTCAGGTTCGTGTCCAGCTCATCGACGCCGACGACGGCGACCTCGGCTACGTCCCGTGGATCGACGGCCGCGACACGCCCGGCACGCTCGTCCTCGAAGACCTCGCCGCCCTCGCCGCCGAGCACGAGGTCGAGAACGCCGCCAGCTTCCGCCTCCTGTTCCGTCACACCGGCAAGCCCGGCGGTGCCATCGTCCTCGACGAGATCCGACTACTTAAGTCGGAGTAACTCGATCCTCTTCGGCCGGCTCGCGACGGAAACGCCGCGGGTTGGCATTCTGATTCCCGTTTCTCCCAAGGAGGTTGGCATGTCATGGACTCGCACCGCTCGTTCGCCCGGCTTCACGCTGGTCGAACTGCTCGTCGTCATCGGCATCATCGCGATCCTGATCGGCATACTGCTGCCGACGCTCTCGCGGGCACGAACCTCGGCACAGACAAGCGTCTGCCTCTCCAACCAACGCCAGCTCGGCACCGCAGCCATGATGTATGCTGCCGACTACGACCTGGCCATGATCGGCTGGAGCAACGCGTTCGGGGCTGGCAACCTCGAACCAACCGAAGACTGGACCAACACCCTCAGCCCCTACGTCGGCCAGCAAGACGAAGCCGGCTGGATCGCCTGGGGCTTCCCCGGCGACGCCGATGCCAGTCGACGCAACGACCGCATCGACATCTACCTCTGCCCGTCCGACGCGAACGTTTCGACGGACGCGATGAACCCCTTCTGGCTCGAACGACGACCCGTCACCTACGCCGTCCCCTTCGTCGCCGCGAGCAGCCAGACCACCTGGTTCCATCCGGCCTTTCCGCGCATCACGAGTTGGACCGCGGTCGAGTTCCCGATGCTGACCGACATCGTCCCCGCCGCCGAGTCCGGTGCGCTCAACGGCTAGCAGTGGTACTTCCGCGTCATCGCCGACGATGCCGCCTACGCGGCCGATCCCGACTTCGTGCCGCCAAACGTCGCCTTCCGCCACGGCAACACCGGCGGCCCGGACGACGGCCTCTTCTACCGCAACGACAACGCTCAGGCCGTCACCGCCTTCCTCGACGGCCACGCCAAAGCCGTCTACCGAAGCGACTTCTCCGACTTCAACATGAGCCAAGCCAATCGAGACGCGATCAAGCGGCTCAAGCTGCATAAGTGAAGACGCTCCATCAATATCACATCTTCTACAGAACGTCCGAAACTCCGTAGAGCCGTTTACCTCCGATCTCCGCTTCAGTCTTCCTGATCGCCGAACAGGAAGTCGACCACCACCTGCTCCGCGCGCCCGTTCTCGTCGCGGCCGAGGAAGATGTTGTAGACCCCATCGCCCGGTCCGGCGGGAATGACCGCGAACCGTCGCGCGTGGTGCGGCAGATCCGACGCCGTCCGCCGCATCTCCCGCACCTCGCCGGGCGGCCGGACTGCCATCAAGTCGTCGAGGTAGTCGTGCTCGTCGATGGCCGCCTGTCGCGTCTCGTCGAGATCCTCCTCCATCGACTGGTCGTGAGCCGTGATGTACGCGAAGTCGATCCCGACGCTCGCCGCCTCGTCCTCGCCGACTCGCTTCGCCGGCTCCCACCGCGTCGGTTGCAGTGATTCGTGCACCGACAACACCGCCGCGGCGACGAAGGGGTCGCCGTCTGCGTCTTCGGCGACGATCGACCAGACGTGCAACGGGCGTCCGCCGAAGTCGACTTCGAGCGCCGCGAGGTTGTCGAGCCCCCCGTCGATCACCAGCCGGCCCGTCGGCAGATCGATGCTGCCGACCCGCAGCACCGCACCATCTGCCGGTTCGACCAGACCTGCGGCCAGCTTCACGAGGTCCACGACAGGCTCCATGACCCCCATCTTAACTCGTTGGCCACGGCTGGAGCATTTACCCTATCCGCCTGCGTCAGTTCGTGTACGCTCGCATCCACTGACTTCCATCTTTAGAAGAGATTATGCTCATTAGAACCTCCCTCATCGCCGCCTGTTCCGCGACCTTCGTCGCTTCCGCCGCCTTCGCCCAGACGACCGTCTTGGCCCCGGATGGCTTCGCCACGACCGACGGCAGCGCCATCGCCGACGGCCCGATCGACGACGCCGGCGACCGCTTCCAGCAGGTCTTCAGCGGCGACTTCTTCGACGGCCCGGTAGTCATCACCGAGATCCAGTTCCGCGCCGCCAATCCGGAGAACGCCTTTCGGCCCAACTCCATCACCGCCAGCGACGTCAACATCACGCTCTCCACGACCATGAACGACGCCAGCGCCGCCGGCATCGCCGATGCGTTCGACAGCAACGTCGGCCTCGACGTCCAGACCGTCCTCTCCGGCCCGCTCACGCTCGACCGCGGCGGCTCGAACCCGACCGGCGCCCAGCCATTCGACTACGGCTTCGTGCTCGACACGCCCTTCATCTTCAACCCGGCCCTGGGCAACCTGCTGCTCGACGTCAGCGTCCCCGGCACCGCCAGCGTGACGCTCGGCACCGGCTTCGGCGCCCTCGAGAGCTTCGACGCCGTTGTCGATCAGCCCGACTCCGATGGCATCGCCAGCAAGACCGGCAACTTCGGCGCCGTCAGCACCGGCCTTGTGACGCAGTTCACGACCGAGGTCGTTCCCGAGCCCGCCGTCGCCACCCTCGGCCTCCTCGCCACCGGCCTCGTCCTGCGTCGGCGTCGCTGATCGATCGATTCCATCGATGAGCAAGGGGTCAGGCGTCGTATGCGACGCCTGACCCTTTTCCTGTCGCGATCCTGTCCTGTGCTACGGACTGACGTGGCTCAGCACCGTCGCCAAGTCACCGCGTAGAAGTGCCGCGGGATTGAGAATCAGGCCAGGGAAGAGCTTGCTTTCGACCAGTCCATTGGCATCAGGCGACATCGCGAGGTAGCGATCATCAGATCGCTCGTACCAATCGATTCGCTCTTCTTCCGTCCGCCAAAGCAGATACTCCTTGACGCCCGCCGCGTGGTACGCCTCGGCCTTGGCATTGGCATCGAGCGACGCCGTGCTGGCGGCGACTTCGACGACCAGCTCCGGCGGGCCGTGGACGTAGCCGTCGCTGCCGACCTGAGCCCTGCCGCTTTGAGCAAACGGCCGCATCAGCAGAACATCCGGCTCAACGACGTCTGCGTCATCGAGCAGGACCGTGCAACCCGAACCAAGGATCAGGTTCGGATGCTGAGCTGCATAGTGGCCAATCCAGCCAGTGATGCTCGCGTGCGACTCTCCGTGTACGAAGGGAACCCGCCCGCGAATGAACACGGATCCGGCAACAAGCTGAGCCCGCGTCTCCGGCATCGCCTCGTAGCGACGCATGAACTCCTCGTGCGACAGCCGGTCGCCATTCTGCAGCTCCGGAATGTGCTCCGGCAACGACGACGGCCGAGCCCGTTGCTGGTCCCGTGGTGCATCAAGCAGCGGCATGATCGAATGATACCACAGCCCTACGCCGCCAGCTTCAACGGCTCCGCCGCCGCCGCCTCGGGCAACGCCACCCGTCGCACGTCGTGCCGCGGCTTGGGCAACATCGGCTGCGTCGCCTCGTGCTCCATCCACCGGTCCCGCAGCTCCCGGGCCATCGCCTCCACCCGCGGATCGATCGGCCGCTCGACAGGCTTGGCCTTCTTCCGCTTCCGCTTGGGCTTGACGACCTTTGCCACCGGCAACGCCGGCACCATCGTCGCATCCGCCGGAATGAACCACATGCCGCCCGGCTGGGCGTGCTGCTCGGTGAGGATCATCTCCCGCGTCATCAGCCGCTTGCCGTCCTGCCAGAGGAACCCGTCGCGCTCCTCGACGCCGTCGGGGTAGACCACCCGTGCCACGGACTTCAGTCCGTGCTCCTCGGCGACTTCCGAAGACTCGACACGCTCGTCCGACACGATCTGAAGATCTTGGCACGAAACGTCAGACGCGTCCTCCTGCTTGTCCTCCACCTCCGGCAAGACGATCGGCAAGACGTCCCGCCAATGCGTCCCCGGCGGAATGGGAAAGACCAGCCGATCCGCCATCATCGCCCCGCCACCCGTCTTGGCCGGATACCAGTAGCTCACCGGATCGTCCTCGCCGCGGATCTTCTTCTGCCAGAAAAGGTGGATGCGAGGAGAGGTGGAAAGTGATGAGTGATGAGTTGAAGAGTGATGAGTGCCAGATTCGGAGTTCTGGAACTCATCACTCCTCAACTTTTCACTCATCACTCGCTTCTTCCTACTTCCCGTCCTGAACGCGATCGGCACGAACCCCATCGCCTCCCAGAACCGGTTGGCCTCCAGGTCCTGGGCACACCAGCACGAGTAGAGCCGGCACCCGTACGCCGATCGGTCGAACTGCGCTTGCAACAACGCCCCCGCCACCAGCGACCGCCGGGCCTGTGGCACGACGCACAGCTGCGTCACGTACCCGACCTCGTCCCGCCGAAAGTAGCGGTCGGCCGCGATGAGGTAGCCAAGGGGAGAGGAAGGAGTGGGGAGCGAGGAGTGGGGAGCGAGGCCGACCCCAGCGTTTGCCTCTGACATCTGCCCCGCTCCTCGCTCCTCACTCCTCGCTCCTTCTGCCACCAACACCTCCCCCTTCGCCAATTTCCCTTTCAACGCCATCATCGGCAGAAAGCCCAACTGCTCGCCGTGCTGCTTCTGCATCGCGTCGATCCACGGCAGATCCGCCTCCGTCGCCTCGCGGATGTGGAAGTCCTTCCCAAGTCGGCCGGTGGGACGGATTGCCGTCGAGGTCATGGTGTGTGGCATCAGATCGTTCATGCCCCGTGTATCGGCTTCCCACAGGACCGGCGCTTGCCGGTTTCCGACGCACCAACGCAACCGCCGAAAGGCCGGCAACAGCCGGTCGTCCCAGAGGTCCAAGGAAAACCACCGCTGCTCGCCTGGCATCGCCCGTCGGCCACGTCCGGGGGACGCCTCCTCGGCAACGTCCGGGAACATCGCCCGCACCAGCCCAAGCACGCGGACGCACTCGGACGTCGACCCGCCCCTGCGGATCCGGCGAAGAAACAGCGCTGTGCCACGGCCGACCGCGCCGGAACCAGCGCTGCGTCAATCCGGGCGCGTGTGCCGCACCAACTCGACCCCACGACACCGCCACCGCCGCGTTGTCGGACCCACCACACGGAAGATCAGACCCGCCCGCCGCATGATCGGACGCGCGAAGGGGTCGACCCCATTGAAAACCGCCTTGGTTCCCCGAGGAAACAAGTTGTTTCCCTTGGGTTTCGACTTGATTCCCCTGGGTTTCAAGTTGGTTCCCCTGGGTTTCGAGACGATCCCCTTGCGTTTCGCCGCCGTTCCCGTGGTGATGAACTTGTTTCCCCAGGGAACGGGGTCGAATCCCAAGGGAGCCGAGTCGAAACCCAAGGGGATCAGAACGATTCCCATGGGACCGAACCGCGTCCCCCGAGGAACCGACCCGATCCCCACGGGCAGGGTGGCGTTGGGGCGGGTGGCACGGGTCGCGTCTGCGAGACCCGTGTCTGGAGACGCCCAAACACGGGTCTCGCAGACGCGACCCCCCACCTCCCCCACCCGTGCCACCTTGCCGATCGAGTACGGTGGCGACCGATGCGACTCATTCCGCAGACGAAAACGGAACTGATGAAGATGTGGGTCATCGCCCTGCTGACGACGGCCTTCGTCGCGGTGGGCGGCGGCTTGGCCTGGGGCCAATGGTACTGGGGCTACGTCGTCAGTCGGCCGGGGGTGGCCGCCGAGGTGCGGCAGGCCGATCAGCTGCACAGCCTGACCCGCTATCACCCTGCCAGTTGGCATGCCGCTGCGGGTGGGGGTGGGGCGGCGGCGGCGGCGGACATCGTGCCGCGCTCGGCGGACGAGGCCATCGAACTGCCCGGTGGCGGCAATTCGTACTACCTCTCCTCCGCCCGCATCGCCCAGGCCCTGAGCGACGCCGGGGCGCGGCTCGCCTCGGACGGCCGTGCCGTCATCGACGGCATCCGACTTCCTCGCTGGACCAAGAACAACTCGTTGGCCTGCGGGCGTTCCTTGTCAGCACCGGCGCCGTGCCGACCGGCTCCTACAAGGCCGCTCCTTCCGAGTGGCGCGGCACGATCTTTGACTTTTCCATCCAAGACGGCCGGCGCCTCTGGCTCGTCACCGTCCACACCACGCAGCTGTCGAACGACCACTACGCCTACCGCGAGCTCCTGCTCGAGCCGACCGGCAGCGACCCGAACACGTGGGCCCTCGTCGACGCCCGCGGCTGGCAATTCGATATCGCCGGCATCGAAGGTCTTGAGTGGCAGGCGATGGCCGTCGTCATCGGCGTCCTCGCCGGCATCCCGGTGCTGACGCTTCTCGGGCTCCACACCGCCTTCGGGGTCGTCATCATGCACCGCCGCGACCGCGTCGTCGGCTTCGAGCCCATCATGAGATAGGGGACGGCGAGGAACCGACGAAACGGGGTCAGGAGTTGTAGGGTGGGCTTCAGCCCACCGTCTGCTTTCGCTTTGTCGTGGCGGATGGTGGGCTGAAGCCCACCCTACGGCAACGGTCACCGACCCGCCCCCGTTTGGCCTTTGGCCGGGGCGGCGTATATCGTGCTTCGGGTGGCTGCCAACGCCACAACCTCCCCCACCCGCCGCGGCAAGCCGTTGTCGCTCGTTGAGACTGATCTTGCCAGTGGGACGACGACACCAGCAACGAACGATGCCCCCTTCTCTACCCCGTCCCTCAATGATCATAGAGCACGACCGTGTTGTCCTGACAAGTGATCTGCCCGTCGACGGCCTTGAGGTCGGAGATGTGGGCACGGTTATCCACATCTACGATGACGGTGCCGGCTACGAGGTGGAGTTCGTCGCCCTCGACGGCACGACCGCCGCCGTCGTCACCGTCCCCGCAACCGCCATCCGCCCGGTCCGGGCTCGTGAAGTCGCCCACGCACGGCAGCTGACGGTGGCTTGAGCAGATTACGGGATCGAAAGAGCAAACGATGTCTCCTTATCTACCTTGAAGGTGATGAAATGGATAGACCCAATCGAGCGTTGGCTAGAACCGGGTGACGATGGTTACGTCTGGTCCGGCCCGGAACCTAGTCCAGCCACCGAACCACCATTTCGACGCATCGAGCAGCAACTCGATCAGGCCTTCCTGTCGCACCCGTTGCGGAAACGCAACCCGGGCCAACAGTGGCTAGCACTTCTTGCGTCGCTCGATCTGATGCCGGCCGTGCTAGGACAGGCGGAAGCACTTGGAAAAGCAGATGACCATCAGATAATTCGTATGATCCGTCGGATGGAGGAAGGGATAGAACACGCAGCAAACCTTTTGAGCGCGGAAACAAGAGGCCTCACGCCGTTCGAGATGACGCCGGAACGGCTCAATGAGGCTGGCTTCTTCATGAATCACTGCATGAACTACGCCGACATCGCAGACTTCCACAAGATGCACGGTCGCGAGCAGGTGGATACGAGAGTTGATGAAGAACGACGCATAGTCCGCCTTGACATTCGGCCCGAAAGTCCCTCCTCTGGGCACGGAGGGATGGAGGACTCGTTCCATGTCCAGAAACGCCGACTCGATAGCGATGGACCACAGGCGATGAGACTCAACTACTTGCTGCAGGATGAAGCTACGCGGTACGTGTCGAGGACAGTCAAAGGCTTCATTGCACCACCAGACGAAGGCTTGGCTCGATCGGAAGCCTGCATCCAGTATGGACAAATTCTGTTCGCGAATGACATGCCGGGTCTGGAAGACGAAGTCGAGGTCGGGCTTTTCAGGATTGGAAATTTAAGGTCGTTCTGGCGAGCTATTGGCATCGACGCGACGATCTCGAAATCTGTCAGCACCTCCAATGTAGTTCGCGGAGAACGTCAGGAGTCGGTGATTCCTACCATCTCGACAAGTCTGAGTCGGTACATCCAGCGTATGTCAAGGCTCACTGGATTACCGGCGGATAAGATCGAGCAAATTGTCGCGCTGTATGAGTTCAATCCAGGCAAGAGTCGCAGCTTTTGGTTGCAACCACTTCTTGTTGATCGTCCTGGTGATCGGATTGCGTTCAGTGCGTGGATGATCTGTGCTTTTTCGCACAATCGGAACACTCTGCGTCTCCTTTCGACGCAGAGAAGTACAGGGGACGCTGCAGCGACCGTCATAGGATCGCTTGAGCCGAGCTTTATCGAGAGAATTGCAAAGCATGTAAGGAAACGGGGGTATCAAGTTAAGACCGACACCATTATCTCCTCATCAGGGGAGACCGGGCAGGTCGATCTAGTTGCTTGGAAAGCATCGTCACCGAACCAAGTCTTGCTGATTGAAGCGAAAGCAGTTCTTGCTGCAGACACTGTTGAGGAAGTTCAGAGAGTGACCACCGAAGTCCAGAAGGGAGCTAAGCAGCTTCAGAAATGCGTTCGAATTCTTGAGTCCTCATCTACCGATCAGAAGCAACGATGGGTTCCTTTTGTCAAGTGGACTGATAGGATGTCGTTCCACAAGATCGTTCTCACGCCGAGAAGTGGACCCAATCACAAATATGACCATTCAGACGCTCCGGCGGTCTTATTCGAGATCATGACCAGCCAGCTTCGATCCCGCGACTGGAAGAGCCCGTCCGAGTTGATAGAGGTTCTACGACAGCGAGAAGAGCATCGTGTCCATCACGATTATATCGAAGCGTATCGAGAAGTCGCTGTCGGAAGCATTCGCTATCACCTGCCCGTTCTCCTCAGACGAGCGAAGCCCGATTGAGATGGACATCGAACAGGAACGACAAGCGATTGGGGGCGGGGGGGAGGCTTCGTTCACTAACTGCTCCTGTTCATCCGAGCGTGGAGGGGTCAGGAGTCGCCGGAGGAGCGGGTTTGCACCGCGAAGTGGCTTTGGCGGCGACTCCTGACCCCTTGCGGGTGGTGCTGGTGCGGGGGTGTGGGCGGGCGTGGCGTGGTTGGGGTGGGAGCCGCGTCACGCGTCGTCGCGGCGTTGGGCGGCGGCGTTGACGAGGTCGGGCCAGTCGGGCGGCCAGGGGACGGGCGGCGGGGTGAGTAGGCCGCGGAGGGTGGGTGGGGTGGGGCCGTAGCGAGCGCGGAGGGCGAGGGAGGACCATCGCCAGTCTTCGGCACGGTCGACCGAATACGAACGGGCGGCATTTCCTTCGATGTAGGCGGCGACCTGGTGGAAGTGGCGGCTGTCGGCCTCAGAGGGGTCCACGACGGGGTGGCTTTTGAAGCGGCCTTGGTAGAGGGGGCCGTCGTTGGTCGTGCCGTGGGCGGCATCGTAGCACTGGGTGTGGGTCACCTGCCCCCCCCCCCCACCGCATCCAGTCGGAGCGTTCGCCGTTGAGTTGGGACCTAGAAGGAACGGCGTCCCCCCTGTCTCTCCTTGTCCCCCTAACGCTTCTCTCGTGCGGAACCCCACTGGTTGCCCGCTGCAAGCGAGGTCCGCCAGCAAGTTGCACCGGTCGTACGCGGCAGAAGGCCAGGAAACAATTTTGCTCACCCCCTATTTTCGGGGGTGCGACTGGCTAGAATGGCTGGCACACCATGGGCGCAGGTGGAACTCGGGGGCTCCACCTGCAACGACCCATGATGGGTTTTCCCGCGGTATTCCCCACCCCCCGGCCGGGTCTTCGCTCTATGCGTTGGCCCGGTCTTTTGCAGGCTGCAGGAGCGACGCTTCATCTGACCTGGGGTATCCCCCAGGACGGGGGGAATGAGTCGCCCGGATCCGCGTCCGCTCGGGCTTGGCACGCGGGCGACGTTTGGTAGTCTGCGAGCATGGCTTGCCACACCAAAGGGACGTGTTCTTACAGCGACGAGTCGAAGGTCCGCGTGATCGAGCAGGTTCGCTCCGACGGACCGCGGCGTTGTGCGGCAAACGAGCGGCTGTACATCGTCTGCGACTACGCCAGTCCCGGCGTCTGGTCGGCCGAGCTCTTTCCCGGCGAGACGGTCACGGTGAAGACTAATGGGCAGCCGGGAGACGTCGGCAACTGGAGGATCGAAAAAGCCGGGCTTGCCCAGGCGATTGGAACCGATTGCCCTGACCTGCCCATCAAGATTGAGGGGGGCATGGTCACCGATACTTGCACGGCGTACAAGTTCCAGCAGCTCTTGACCTATTTGGACGGATCGACCGTCTTCCGTCTTCAGCAGGTGGATCTCCTGAACAACGGTACCTGCTAGGGCGAGGGAAGCTCAACGCTCCCGATGTTGCATTTGCAACCTGTTGGATTTCCGGGCAGCTTGCCGAACTTCTTCCGACAAACGACCGGTCGCGCCGAGGTCTTCCACAGTAATCGATCCTGCCTCATCCCCCAGACCTCGAACGAACAGGATGCCCGCAGCATTCGCTTCGTAGTAGAAAATTCCCTCGAATTGGGCGGCCGAGCCTCCATCAACGGTGACTTCAACACGCTCCGTCGACGTGAGCTTGTACGTCCGCCCTATGTAGACCTGTTGCGCACCCGTCCAACCGCCTGAGAGCAACGGCAGACTTACCTTGGGCGCGAGCTGAATCGGGAAGCCGTTGTCATCGAAGTCGATAAGCCCACGCTCCTTGCCCGCTTCCCAACGTGCGTGTCGTGCGGCCTCTTCGGCGTCGACTTGTGCAGGCGATTCCGCCTCGTTTGAATCCTGTCGTGCGGCCGCGTCGTCCTGGATTCGGCCGAAGCCCGGAAGCACGAACAGACCGAAGACGACCGCGATGGCGGCCAACCCTCCAGCGGCCGCAGAGCGTTTGGAACTGACCGACCGGGCAGCGGCGGCAAGTTGAAACAGGCCTAGTCCCTCGATGCGGTCCGCTACCAGCACCTTGACCCGCATCTGCTCCACCTCTTGCCCCACCGACGTTTTCGAGTCGGCCGATTTTTCGGGCTCAACGGAGATGTAGCACGAAAGCAGTTCTCCACGGCTCGACGCGTTGTGGATCCGGTGCAGGGCCTTGATGTGGTCCCGCACCGTGTGCGTGCTGATGCCGAGGTGTTTGGCGGCCTGCTTCTCGCTGTCGCCTTGTAGCAGGCGATGGAGTACGTCTGACTGTCGAGGCGTCAGCGGAAACGAAGGTCGTCGTGGTTGACCCACGTGATCCCCTTGATGATTGTCCCTCATGCGGATGAATTACCATGTTCCTCACAAAGCCGCAAGGCACGGACGATCGATCCGCATCGAGCCCTTGCCAGTCAAGGGAACTTGATCTTGAGCATCGATCGCCTGAATTCGGTGTCGTAGAGGCCGTTCGCTGCTGGTCGACCCTTTGCGAAACTCGCGACGCTTCCGTCGGATCGGGCGACGTTGCAACGGCCGTCGAACCGGAACCGCGCAGGCATCCACCCCCACGTCGCACCGACCAGATTGAGCGGCTCGGAGAAGTCGCGATCGTTGTCTGAGCCAAGGATTTGTGAGTCGAACACGCGGATCGACGCGTCTGCTGCCAACAGCGGATCGCTTCCGACCGGGTCGGGCTGGCTTCTGTCTCGGTATCGCGCCTGAGGCGTATCGCGGTTGCTGTAGAGGCCGTAGGCCAGACCGTCATCGATTCCTGAAAAGCCGAACACCGGCGGCAGACCGGAGGCCGACCAAGCCGATGCCCCTAATCCAGGGGCCCCAGGTCCGGGGATCATCTCACGGCCGTAGGCAGAGCTCGACCAGAAGAGTGCGTTGTCCGGATAGAGGCGGTTGAGCTTGGCAGGGGCCTTCTCGCTGGAGCCGTGATTCGTGTTCCGCAGCTCCATGAGGAACGGAGCGGGCATGGCGACGGGATTGGCTCCGTAAGCTGGGGTGTCGGTCGCGGGAATGGCGGGGGTTTGCCAGAGCTGTCCAGCCGTGGCCTCGCCGTCACCCGTCCAGACAGCTAGCGTCTCGATCCACGTCGCACCCATTCGAGCGACTTGCGTAAAGTCGTCGGTGCCCTTTCCCGCGTTGTCGAGTGCGACGAGGCCGAAGGGGAGGCTGCCGTCATGATCGAGGGTGTAGCTGACGGCACTGATCGCCATCTGCCGAAGGTTGGCCATGTCGACGACACGCCGGGTTGCAGACGTGGCTCGGCTGAGGGCTGGAAGCAGAATGCTGATCAGGAGCGCGATGATCCCGATGACGACGAGAAGCTCGACTAGCGTGAAGGCTCGATGACGATGGCACGCAGCGTCCTGCATCGTGACAATCCTACGAGCCTCTGCCACGTCTCCGCATCGACACTGCTGCGGGTAGGAGCAGGCCAAGCGCCGGCTCGGGGATGTCGAACCTGACTCTGCCCGACAACGACGTCACCGGTTGGGCAGTGCCGGAGTAGGGGCCGAAGTCGAACGAGAGCTCGCCGCACTGGACGAGAAAGTACTGCTGGTTGCTGTCGAACGTCATGATGACCGTGGAGCTGTCGAACGTTCCACCGCCCACACCTTCGTAGGCGATCAGGTTCTCCTCCGGCAGCAGCGGATCGAACGCCTCCTCATAGATCAGTAACGCTCCGTTCCAGAAGACGCCGTTATCGAAGTCGAGCGTTGCAGTGTCGAAGCGGTATCCGCCCGTCTCCGTCACGTCGAATGGCTTGACTTGGTAGCCGACGCCAAGATTCGACGGGCCCAAGTCTGCGCCGGCGACGAAGGGTCGGTCGAACGTCGGCCCCAGGAACGCGACCTCGCCATTGAATTCGACCAATACCGCGGAGGCGACAGCCGGAGACGACAGTCCGATCGAAACCACTCCGACGAATCGCGACAACTTGAACATCTACACCTCAGTTAAAAACTTGAACGACAACGGCTGCAATCGCCAGTCTGCTCAGCCAGCAGACAGTTGTTTCACGCATTTCATGGGCATTGCCCTGCCCCCGTGCCGCGGGACATTAACGGACCTGCAAGGATCCGACAAGATTCAGAGTCTCGACGCGGTCAGATCATTCTGGACGAGAACGGGATTGGAGAGATGAGGAGGGTCGCAACGAGAAGGTAAAGCGGACTAGCTACTAGTCAGCGGTGTCCGTCCCCTCAGGCAGCAGGAAGCGAAGCCGCGATCCGTCTTAATCGACGGGCCGTGTTGCGAGACGAGCATGCGCCCTCGGAAGTTGTTCCCACCATGAACGAGAGAAATGGGGTCATGGATTTACGTCGACGCTCTTCCGGATCGATGCGGGTGGCAGAGCCGGCGGTCGTCGCCGCTTCCACGCGGCACTGGCCGCCGACCAGCGAACAGAACGACAGACCCACCATGCCCTCCACCCCAAGCACCATCGCCGGCCGCGTCGCCTACGCGGCGAACATGGCCGCCCTCGTCTCCGACCCCGTCTACGGCTTGCCGGACGGCCTCATCAAGGAGGTCCAGGAGGTCAACACCGAGCTGCAGGCGGCGGCACAGGCGGCCGAGACGCCGGCGACGCGGACCACGCCGGCCATCGCGTATCGCAACCAGCTCATCTCCCGCTTCCTCAAGCTGGCGAGCCGCGTGACGAGCATCGCCCGGGCCAATGGCGACCTGAACGAGAAGCAGCTCGAGGATCTGGACGTGCAGCCGATCGCGACGAAGCGGAAGGAGATCCCCGCTCCCTTCGAGGCGCCGGTCGTCACGGCATACCTCGAGCGGGACGAGGTGATCGTCAAGCTGCGTCGGTCGGTGCAGGTCCGCGGCAAGGCTGAGAACGCGACGATGGCGTCCGTCTTTTTTTACGTGGAGCCGACGGCTCCCGAGGCGTGGCAGCCGGGGATGACGACGACGCGGACGAAGATCGCCCTGCCGATCCCGACGAGCGAGAGCGGCGACACGCTGTGGATCTGCGCGTTCTGGCAGCATGCACGCGGTGCCAGCGGGCCGACGTGCCGACCTCTGAGCATCAACCTGCCCAAGGCACAGGTTCGCCCGGTGGAGCAGCAGGACGTCGCTCCGATGCGGATCGCGGCCTGAGCCACATCACAGTCAAGGACCAGGCGGCGGCGTGACCTTCGGGTCCGCCGCCGTTTGCATGCGTAGGCGGCGTACGCTTGGCCATGGCGTTGCAGACCGAGGTCGCGTGGCGGGAGGCGGTGGAGATGGCGGAGGCGGATCGAAGGCCGACGTTGCCGGAGCCGCCGCCGGTGCGGGTGGAGGCGGTGGCGGATGTCCGGTTGCCGATGTCGGCGGGGTTGGAGGTGTTGCTCGACGCGTTCTACACGGAGTTGTTGCCGATGGTCCGGCGCGAGGGTGAGTTTCCCGCCTACGACGGCGAGCGGTTCGGGATCGTGTTCGAGGTGATCGAGACGCGGCCGGAGCGTCAGGAGGTCCGGCCGACGGTGTTGCGGGTCAAGGGGTTCGACACGTTCGTCTCGACCTTGCAGGAGCGGCGGATCGAATTCGAGCGGCTGCGTGGGGTGCACGCAGGGGAGGATGCGGTCTTGCTGCAGGATCCAGCGGGGAACTGGCTGGAGGTCGGGGCGTGGCGGGACTTTGG
>CAYMAS010000013.1:66602-80325 GCA_964388485.1 uncultured Tepidisphaerales bacterium
TGAAGCACGACCTACGGTGAGGCGTGTTCGCGGGTCGGCCCATTATCGGTATGGTTGGAGGCATCGGGGCGGGGAAGAGTCGTGTTTCCCGCTTGTTCGGGGAGAATAAGGCAAGGGTGATTGATTCGGACGAGTTGGTGCGGGTGGCGTACACGCATCCGGCGGTGAAGCGGGCGGTGGCGAAGGAGTTTGGGGCGGAGGTGTTGGACGAGCGGGGGAACGTGGATCGGCGAGGATCGTCTTCGACAAGCCGGCGAAGCGGCACTTTTTGGAGCAGTTGCTGCATCCGGTGGTGAACAAGGCGCGCGTCGAGTTGATGGACGAGGCGGCGCGGAGCGAGGCGACGCGGGCGTACGTGTGGGATTCGCCGCTGTTGATGGAGACGGGGTTAGATCGTTTGTGCGATGTCGTGGTCTTCGTCGAGGCGTCGGAGGCGGACCGGGATGCGCGGACGATGGAGCGGGGTTGGCCGGCGGGTGAGCGCGAGCGGCGGGAAAAAGCACAACTGCCCCTAGACAAGAAGCGGTCGCGGGCGGATTATGTGGTGGTCAACGGGTCGGACGAGCTTGCGACGAGCGAGTCGGTCGGCACGGTGCTCCAGGCCATCGTAGACAACGCGGGTTCCGAGGCTTCCTGCTGCGGCGGAGGCTGTGGGAGCGGCGGGTGTCGGACGGGTGGTTGCGGGAGCTGTGGCTCGGGTGGGGATGATGGGGCGTCGGCCAACGAAGGAGCGGGTGACGTGTCGGGTGACGGGACGTCAAGTTCCAGGGCACCTGCCGCATCCTGCGGCTGCGGCGGCCGATCTTGCTAGACGTCGTGGCAAGCGGGTATCTTCTCGCCATCGCCCTTCTCGCGACGCTTCAGTCGCACCACACGGTTGACGTTCTGTCAGCCAACGTCTCTGTCTGACGATTCCTCCTCGGCCGGCACGATGCCGACCCTCTTGTCTCCCCCGCGGCCCGCCATTCGCCGCCTCCTCTCCGAAACGCACAGGTTCAGTCATGCCAGCAGCCAAGACGGCGAAACGTACCACCCGCCGACGCACCACGAAGAAGGCGGTCGAGGAGACGGCCGAATTGCCTTTGGGTGAGCCGACGGAAGAGCCCGAAGCGTCCGCGCCCGAAGTGGAAGCGGAGGCCGAAGAGGCCAAGCCGAAGCGGAAAAGTCGGCGTCGGGCCAAGAAGGAGGCGACGAAGGTCGAATCCGAGGAAGCTCCGGCTGATGAAACAAGCGAGCCTGAAGCCGAAGCCGCTGAGGAGCCGGCGGAGGAAGTGGTCGAGGAGCCCAAGAAGCCGCGGACGTCGCGTCGCAAGAACCGCGGCAAGACCGACGAGCCGGTGGAGGCGTCGAGCAACGGCGAGTTGCCGCACGGTGACGAACCCGTCGCCGATGCGGCCCCGCAGTCATCGCCGCCGAAGAAGTCGGAGCGGCCTGCCAAGCCCCTGCAGCCGCGTCAGGACGATCCGAATCGGCCCCACATCCCCAGCGACGAGGAGATCGCCGCCAAGACGCCCGAAGGGCTCCGGTTCAAGCCGCTCGAGCAAGACGACAAGCTCTACCTGCGTCAGCTTCGCGAGAAGTCGGACAAGGAGCTGCACGACCTGGCTAAAGAGCAGAAGATCGAGCACAAGGGTCTCAAGCGGCAGGACCTGATCTTCCGCATCCTCCGCAGCCGGGCGAGCCAGACGGGCCTGCTCTTCGGCGAGGGCGTGCTCGAAGTGTTGCCCGACGGCTTCGGCTTCCTCCGCTCGGCCGACAACAACTACCAGGCCTCGCCCGACGACATCTACATCTCGCCCAGCCAGGTCCGCCGGTTCGGGCTCAAGCGAGGCCACAAGGTCTTCGGCCAGATCCGCCCGCCCAAGGAGAGCGAGCGTTACTTTGCGCTTCTCAAGGTCGACTCGATCATGGACGAGGACCCGCAGAAGGTCTACAAGGTCGACAACTTCGAGGAGCTCACGCCGCTCCACCCTGAAGAGCGGATCCATCTGGAGAACGAGCCGGGCGAGATCTCGATGCGCGTCGTCGACCTCGTCACGCCCATCGGCAAGGGGCAGCGGATGCTCATCGTCGCCCCGCCGCGGACTGGCAAGACGGTGCTGCTCCAAAAGATCGCCAACGCGATCAGCACGAACCATCCCGAGTCGAAGCTGATCATCATGCTCATCGACGAGCGGCCTGAGGAAGTGACCGATATGACTCGCTCCACTAAGGGCGAAGTCGTCGCCAGCACCTTCGACGAAGGCAGCGGCCGGCATATCCAGGTGGCGGAGATGGTCATGAACATGGCCCGCCGTCATGTGGAATACGGGCGGGACGTCATCATCCTGCTCGACTCGATCACGCGTCTGGCCCGGGCCTACAACAACGAGACCTCCAGCGGCAAGCTCGGCTCCGGCGGTGTCGACACGGCAGCGTTGCAGAAGCCCAAGCGGTTCTTCGGTGCCGCCCGCGCCATCGAAAATGGCGGCAGTCTGACGATCCTCGCGACCGCCCTCGTCGACACCAACTCGAAGGCGGACGACGTCATTTTCGAGGAGTTCAAAGGCACCGGCAACTCCGAGCTGCACCTTGACCGCGTCCTGGTCGAGAAGCGGGTCTACCCCGCCATCGACATCAACGCCAGCGGCACCCGCCGCGAGGAACTGCTGCTCGATCCCAAGGAGATGGACCTCGTCTACCGCCTGCGTCGGGTCTTGTCTGACATGAACCCGGTCGAAGCGATGGAGCTGCTCAAGGGCCGGCTGCAGAAAACTAAGAGCAACGGCGAGTTCCTGCTCAAGATGAATCTCGACTAGTCGAACTGGCAGAACGCTCGATTGCTCCTCTGGTGATCGGGGAGCGGGGGGGGGGGGCCGCGGTGGATTCCTGCAGCAGCTCCACAATCGCGAAGCAGGTTCAGCGGCTACATTGAATCACCTCATGGATTCCGATGTCGTCCAGTCTTACGAGGATCAGCCAACGCTGCCGGACGGCTTCGAGCGGATCGACCCGCGGAGCATCACCGTCGAGCGGATCGGCTGGTCGATCCTGCTCGGCTTCGTTACGGCGGGATCGGGCGGTGTTCTATTCGCTGCGTATCCGTGGTCCGGGGCTGGCAATTGGACGGCGTGGCTGGTCTTACTCGCCATAGCTGTCGCACTCATTGGCTTGACGGTCTTCATGCTCCTGTGGATGCCGCGACGGGACTATCTGGCGAAAAAGCTTCGCCTCGATCAGCTGGGCATCGAGATTCACAGCGGCGTCTTCTGGAAGCGTCGCCAGTACGTGCCGCGGTCGCGGATTCAGCACACAGACGTCAGCCAGGGGCCGCTGCAGCGGCGGTTTGAACTCGGAGCCATGACCCTGCATACCGCCGGCACGCACAACGCGACCATCCGCATCGACGGTCTGTCCCACACGCGGGCCAACGAGCTACGCGATCAACTGGTCCTGCCTCGTGACAATGCCGCCTGAACCCGTTGCAGCGTCGGACCTCGTCGCGACTTCATGGCGGCGGGTGCACCCGTGGTCGGTCCTGTTCAATCTCGGCGGGATGGCGAAGTCCTTCGCGATTCCGCTCGCGTTCCTCGCCTTCGCGATTCTCTTCGGGGGCGGCGACGGACCAAGCCCGGCGTTGATTACGGCGGCGGTCGGGTTGGTCATCGGCGGCGTCTTCCAGCTCGTCTACTTCCTGACGGTCCGCTACCGCTTCGACGGCAATGATCTGGTCGTGCGGACCGGTCTGATCTTCCGCAGCGAGCGGCGGATTCCGATGATTAAGGTGCAGAACATCGATCTCATCCAGAACCTGCTTCACCGGACCTTCGGCGTGGCGAAGGTGAAGCTCGAAACCGCTAGTGGAGCCGGAGCGGACGCATCGTTCAGCGTCCTGTCGCTCGAGGCTGTGGAGGAGCTGCGGACGCGGGTATTGGCGGGACGAGGTCAGGAGGCGGCACAAGACGAAACGGACGCGACGGATAAGGGTTCGCCGGTTCCATCGGCGGCAACAGAGGTCCAGGTGCTGCGTTTGTCGACCGCAGAAGTCGTCAAGCTCGGCCTGATGACGTTCCGCGGCATCGTCCTGGCGGCTGTGGTGCTGGCGATCGCCTTCGAGGCGGGCATCGGTGACTGGTTCGAGAAGAGCGTGGACGTCGATGAGGTCGCCAGCGGCATCTCATCGGCGACGGGAGGTTTCAGTCGCATCACGGGAGTTCTCGTCGCCCTCTCGTTGGTATTCATCGGCTTTGCGGCGCTAGCGGTCCTGTCCATTCTCTGGTCGCTGCTCCGCTTCCACGGCTTCCGGCTGACGCGGGTCGGCGAGGACTTGCGGGTCGACTGCGGGCTCTTGACGAAGGTCAGCGCGACGGTGCCGCGCGGGCGGATCCAGTTCGTGAGCGTTCGCGAGTCGCCGGTACATCGGCTGCTGAATCGCGTGACGGTCCGCGTCGAGACAGCCGGCGGGAAGGCTCAGGAGAATGGTGAGCAGCCGATTGGCGAGAAGTGGATCGCCCCGCTCGTGCCGACGTGGGATCTGCCGCGCGTTCTGGACGAATTGCGGCCGGGCCTGACGTTCGACGGCATCGAGTGGCAGCCGGTGGCGCGGGGGGCGTTGCGGCGAATGAGCTTCAAGGCAATGCTTTTGCCGATCATCGTGAGCCTGCCGCTGATCTGGTGGCACTGGACGGCGGCCGTGATCCTCGCGGTCATCCTGCTCGCGCTCGGGCTCTGGTCGGCCCGTCGCGAGGCGGCGTACCGGGGCTGCGCTATGACCGACGACGGCCTGTGGTTTCGCAGCGGAGCCTTCACTCGGCAATCGAGCGTCGCCCCACTGTCGAAGCTGCAGACGGTTCACTGGACGCAGTCGCCCTTCGACCGCCGCCACGGGCACGCGACCCTGCACGCCGATACCGCCGGTGCTGGACCGGCGGGTCACGTCATCGCGATGCAGTACTTGGCCGCCGATGAGGCGGAGCGATTGAGCGTCAGCCTCTACGGCGTCGTCGGCCGGACCGACTTCACCTGGACGTAACGACGCAGCGGGTCGCTTCAACGAGTCACTTCAACCCGAGCCGCTCTTCGATGGCGGCGATGTGATCGACCACCTCGTTCTTCGTCTCGACGAGGTTGGTGATCTGACGTTGGGCGTGCAGGACGGTTGTGTGGTCCCGACCGCCGAAGTAGCCGCCGATCTCTTCGAGGCTGTAGTGCGTGTGCTTGCGGGCGAGGTACATCGACACCTGCCGAGGCACGACGATGCTGCGGGGCCGACGCTTTCCTTGAAGTTCACCGATCTTGACCCCGTAGTAGGCGCAGACGGCATCGATGATGACGTCGATCGTCAGCCGCTTGTCGCGACGGGCACGAGGCGAATCGCCTAACGCACTCTTGGTCAGGTCGAGCGTAATCGGCTGCGGCTCTCCGGCGACATGACCGTTGAGCGGCAGGCGGCTGAAGCTTTGGACCTTGTTCAACGCCCCTTCGAGCTCCCGCGTGTTGGCGTCGACTCGGCGGGCGATGTAGTCGAGGACCGTCTCGTCGATCACAAGGCCACGGAGCTTGGCTTTACTCCGAAGGATCGCGACACGCGTCTCGAAGCACGGCTTTTCAACGACGGTAACCAGCCCGCTCATGAACCGGCTAACAAGGCGGCTTGCCAGCTCCGGGATCTCGCTCGGCGCGGCATCTGAGGAGAGGATGATCTGCTTCCGCTGCTGCTGCAGCGTGTTGAAGGTGTGGAAGAATTCTTCCTGCGTTCGGTCGCGGCCTTGAAGGAAGTGGATGTCGTCGATGATGAGCGTGTCGGCACCGCGGAAGCGATTGCGAAAGTCGTTCATGTTGCCCGACTCGACGCTCGAGAGGAATTGGTTGATGAAGGCGTCGCACGACAGGTAAAGGATGCGAAGGTCCGGCTGGGCTTCGAGCATCTTTTGGCAAATCGCCTGGAGCAGGTGCGTTTTGCCCAACCCGACGCCGCCGTGAAGAAAGAGCGGGTTGTACGCCTCGCCCGGCTTGGTAGCGACGGCGATGGCGGCGGCTTGGGCGAGTCGGTTGTCGGGTCCGACGATGAAGTGCTCGAAGGTGCAGTCCGGCGAGAGCGGCGTCGACTGGAACGGGTCGCCGATCCGCCCGATCGGGCCGTTGTTGACGTAGCCGTTCGCCGCCTCGTCTGCCCGGACGGTTGGGCAGTGAAAGGTGACGACGTTGAGCCGGTTGGTGATGGACTGAGCTGCCGCGTTGAACGGCTGCTGGCACTTGCCGGTGAGCGTGCTCAGCTGGCTTCCGCTCTGGCAGGTTACGTGGATCGAACCGTTGTCGAGCTGCCGGGGGACGAGGTCCTTGAACCACGTGCGATTGAGTTCCGGGTGCGTCAGCCGGACGTGCGTGAGGATGCGGTTCCAGACTGCGGGATCAAGCCGCGAGCCGGGCCCCTTCGAGCCGCTATCGGCTGGCACCGCACTTCGATCGCGTTTGCTCTTGGCTCCCTGCAGTTCCTTCAAGACCTTCACGGGCTTCTTCGTCATCCGTGTGTCAGTATCTGGCGGCATGTGGTCGCCTATCTCGAAGGCGTTGAAACTTGACATGTCTTTGATCTCCCGTCCTTGGAATCTGTCCGAATGTGCTGAAGTTGTGTCGGCCGCCCCCGGGTGGCACCGGGTCGGAACCCGATGAGCACATGCGTCACCGTCTGCCCGCGCGGAGTCGCCGGGTGAGCAGTCGGAAAGACGCGTGTACGGCCGCGTCGCGATGGGAGGAAAGGCGTCCTGATCAGGCGACTCGTCAGCGAGTCGATCAAGTCGCGTTTCGTCGTCGCAGGGGTTGAAGATAGTGACCCGGCGGCCCCTTTCAACCACGACTTTGGGCGGCATCTTTTCGTACTGCTGCGGCGTCACCGTACAGACGCCGAAGGTGTTGCGAGAACCGCCACCGGTCGGCTTTTTTCACGTTGCACTGAACCGACGTCACCTTTGTCAAGACGACGGGGAATCTTCTTGAGCACGATCACCGTTGTCTCTCACACGCCTCATCGCCGCCTGAAGATCCTCCCAAACCGCGCGACGGTTGGCGATCGTGTAACTCCGTAGGAGGTACGCCGGGTGATACGTCGGCATCACATCGATGCCTCGCCACTGGAAGAACTGGCCACGCATCCTGCCCATCGGCAGCTTCAGCCCCAAGAGGTGCTGCGTCGCGGGCAAGCCGAGGGTGACGATTACCTTGGGCCGAATCCACTCAACCTGCCGGTGCAGATACGGCGTGCAGGCGGCGATCTCTGCGGCAACGGGCGTGCGATTCCCCGGCGGGCGGCACTTGACGACGTTGGCGATGTAAACATCGTCGCGACTCAGCCCCAGCGCGTTGATCATCTCGTCGAGCTTGTTGCCCGCCTTGCCGACGAAGGGTCTGCCGGTCAGATCCTCGTTCTCCCCAGGGCCTTCGCCGATGAACATGAGATCCGCCTCCGGACTGCCTTCGCCGAAGACGGTGTGGGTCCGGTTCTGGTGTAGCGGGCACTTCTCGCAGCCTTGCACCTCTTCCTCATCGAGCTTGACGAGCAACTCCACCCGCTTCTGCCGAGGTGGCGGAGGCGTCTCGAACGGCGTTTCGTCTGCACCCTTGGCGGCGGCTTGTACCGGATTGCCGAACAAGTCGGTGGCGGGCAGAGCGGTCGGCTTCTTGGGCGGGGCTCGCTTGGTGGAAGACCGACGTGCCGGCGCTGCTTTGGCGGGCCGGTCAGGTGGTGGAACTGGTGTCGCCTGCACCTGCGGGATCTCGTCGAGGATCATCGCCGTCGCTCCGAAAGCCGCCTCCGCCTTCAGAGCATTGTGCAACCGTGCGGCGGCGACTCGTCGTAGATCGTCTGACGACACGGGACCAGCTTACGACCCGTGGCACCTACGGTCGCTCATGAGTCGTGCAAAGGAAACCGAAGCCCAATACGCCCCGCCGTCGCCCCTGCCGCCGCGATCCGAACTGCTGGACCGGCCGATCAAGCACTTCGACATCAAGGCTGTCGACGTCCGGCCCGTCATCGAGCAGATGGCCGACACCGCCTTCAGCGGCCGCGATCTTGCACGCGCCGCCCGCATCCTCGACGACATGACGGGCGACCGAGAGTGTGCCGCCATCCTCACCCTCGCCGGCAGCCTTGTCAGTGCCGGCATGAAGCACGTCATCGTCGACCTGCTCGAAGCGAACATGATCGACGCCGTCGTCTCGACCGGCGCCAACATCGTCGATCAGGACTTCTTCGAAGCCTTGGGCTTCAAGCACTACGTCGCTGACGACAAGTATAAGTCGGGCGTCTGGGACGACCAGCTCCGCGAGCTGATGATCGACCGCATTTACGACACGTTCATCGACGAGGAAGAACTCCGCGTCTGCGACGATTTGTGCGGCGACCTCTGCGACAACCTGGAGATGCGGCCTTACTCGTCCCGCGAGTACGTCGGCGAACTCGGCAAGCACCTGGACGGCGTCGGCGTCAAGGGCGACGGCCGAAGCATCATCCATACGGCTTTCAAGAAGGGTGTGCCGATCTTCCTGCCCGCCGCGGCGGACTGTTCGGCCGGGTTCGGCATGATTCAGCACCAGATGCGCCGCATGAAGGCGGGCCAGACCACCATGTTCACCCTCGACGCCGTCCGCGACTTTTACGAACTGTGCCTCGTCAAGGACAAGAACCCCTCGACCGGCCTGTTCATGATCGGCGGGGGCGTGCCCAAGAACTACGCCCAGGACATCGCCGTCGCCGCCGACATCTTCGGCAAGGAGCCGACGATGCACAAGTACGCCGTCCAGATCACCGTCGCCGATGTCCGCGACGGCGCCCTGTCGAGCAGCACGCTCAAGGAAGCCTGTTCCTGGGGCAAAGTCGACGTCGCCGAGGAGCAGATGGTCTTCAGCGAGGCGACGGTTGCGATGCCGCTCATTGCCGGCTACGCCTGGCACGGCAAGAAGTGGGAGGATCGCCCGGAGAAGCGACTCGTCGACGTGATCGAGGCGAACCTACCGAAGCACGCGGTGGCGTGATGCGTGCTCCGCGAGCCACGACCGTGAGGGAGCGGGTTCTGGTCGAACAACTGGAACCCACTCCCTCACGGTCGGGGCTCGCATGTATATCAACCCGGTTACGCCTTCACCACGTTCCCACGCAAACCGTCGAGGGCGTTGCGGGTGTCGATGATCACCTTCGACCGTCGCGCGATCATTGGCCAGTCGATCACCTTGTGGTTCGTTGCCACCACCACCGCGTCGTACCCCGCCACCACGTCCGGCGACAGGTCGACGCTCGTCTTGCTCACCTGGTAGTGCCGCATCGACGGCGTGTGGTCGACGTGCGGGTCGTGGTAATCAACCTTCGCCCCGAGCTCGTCCAGCCCCTCCATCAGCTCGAAGCTCGGTGACTCGCGTACGTCGTCAACGTCCGGCTTGTACGCGAGGCCCAGGATCAGGATGCGGCTGTTCTTGACGCTCTTGCCGTGAGCGTTGAGGGCGAGCGTCGTCTTCTCGATCACGTAGCTCGGCATCGAGCGGTTGATCTCGCCGGCCAGCTCGATGAACCGCGTCGCGTGTCCGTATTCGCGGGCCTTCCACGTAAGGTAGTAAGGATCAATCGGAATGCAGTGTCCGCCGAGGCCCGGGCCCGGATAAAAGGCTTGGAATCCAAACGGCTTCGTCTTCGCCGCGTCGACCACCTTCCAGATGTCGATACCCATCGAATCGAGTACGACCTTCATCTCGTTGACCATCGCGATGTTCACGGCGCGGTAGATGTTCTCCAAGAGCTTCGCCGCCTCCGCGATCTCAGCGGAGTCGACCAGCACGATCTGAGCCTGGATCGCCTGCTCGTACAGCTCCTTAGCCAACTCGCCGCTGAGCGGGTCGATGCCGCCGACGAGTTTCGGGATGGTCGCGGTGGAGAAGTCCTTGCTGCCGGGATTCTCCCGCTCGGGCGAGTAACCGACGAAGAAATCGTCGCCGACCGTCAGGCCAGTCGCCTCGAACTTCGGCAGCATGATGTCGCGGGTCGTCCGCGGGTAGGTGCTCGACTCGAGGACGATCAACTGCCCGGGCCGCAATGTCTCTGCCACCTGTGACGCGACGTTCTCGACGTAGGTCAGATTCGGCTCTAGATGCCGGCCAAGCGGCGTCGGGACGCAGACGAGAATCGCATCGCAGTCGCTCAACCGCTGCCGATCGACGGTCGCGTCGAAGCGATCGCCGAGCAGCTTGCTGACGAGGGTCTCGCCCAGGTGCTTGAGATAGTTCTCACCGCGAAGCAGCCGCTCGACCTTCGCCGGATCCGCGTCAAACCCGATGACGCTGAATCCTGCCGCGTGAAATGCTGCCAGCAGCGGCAGGCCGACATAGCCGAGCCCGACGATGCCGATGACGCCGGATTTGTCGGCAATGCGGCGACGCAGGGCTTGACCGGCAGCACTGGTAGCGGGAGAAGACGAGGCCATCCCCAGAATCTATCGCCCGACGCTGCCGGATGCCTTTCCAGCCACTCCAAAGGAACTGCGACGGCCGTTTTTACCCTCGCACGATTGCACAGATGAAGTAGGCTGTGCCCGGGGAGCACTTCTGCGACCGGGACATCGCCACACCCCTGCCGCCACCGCCTCACGACCGCCGAATGCCTCAAAATCTCAGCTCCCGTCGCTCCCTGCTCTTCGAGCGGCTCGAAACGCGTCGCCTCCTGGCCGCCGGCGATCTGGCAACCGGATTCGGCTCCGGTGGGCTCGCGACCTTCGTCCTCGATACCGAAGCGTCTAGCCAGGGTATTCTCGATCTGGTCGTCACCGACACCGGCCTCATCTATGCCGCAGCCTTCTCTCTCAGCGGTGACGGCAGCAGCCGCGATGATTACATCCTCAGGCTCACCGACGACGGCCAACTCGACAGCGCCTTCTCCGGCGATGGTGTCCTGCTGCTCGCCAACGATGCCGACTCCGCACCGATCGTCGACCTCGCCCTGACGCCTGACGACAACCTGCTCGTCGCGCGCAACACCGGCACCGGCGGCGACGTCATCCGCGTCCTCGCTGGCGGCACCGTCGACGAAGGCTTCGCCGGCGATGGCAGCCTCGAGCTCGGCTACGCCCCGCAGATCGCTATCGACGGCGACGTATTTCTTGCCGCTGGCAATCCGGCCGGTTCGCGGGACGCGGCGGTGGTCGAGATCTTTACCTTCAACAACGGCCAGCCCACGGTCGATGAGACGCTCGATCTCTTTGCTCGCGACCCCGAGCTTCTCGATTTCGACGTCGTCGATCTGCAGTTCGCTCCCGACGACGAGACCGGTACCGATTTCTACCTGCTCGGTGACGTCCGGCAGGTCGACTTCTCTCTCGGCCCCTCCGGCAAGCCGCCGCGGTCGACGCTGCTGGCGTTCGAGGCCGATGGCGATGCGAGTTCCTCGTTCGGCGGAGGTGAGGCCTTCGTCAGCTTCGGCTCGACCGACGTCTTCTCCAGCGTCGGCCTCAACTTCGACAACGAAGGCGAGCCCGTCGTCTCCATTGGGGAAGACGATGCAATCAACCGGATCGTCCGCTACGGCGACGATGGTTCCGTCAACCTGAATCGCGACTTCCGCTTCGAAGGACCGGTCGACTTCGGCACGCTGAACGAACTGCAATTCGCCGGCGTTGACGCGGGAGGCAATCTGGTGCTTGCCGGCTACTCGGGAGATGCCAGCGACGGCGGCACCAACGCGGCCGCGGCTCGGATCTTGCCCAGCGGCATCGGCGACCCCGACTTCGACACCGGCGGTGACGGCTTCGGCGACGAGGTCGGCAGTCGGCTCTACGACCTCGGCAGCGACGGCGACGTCGTTACCGCCGCCACCTTCGATGACAACGGCGATCTCCTCGTCGCCGGCCGACGCACCGACTTCTTCGCCGAGATCAACGACGCCTTCATCGCCAAGATCGACCTCGGCTCGACCCCGCCACCGCCGCCGCCCGGTCCGGACTTCGCCACCGTCGACAACAACACCCTCGTCATCACCGGCACCATCGACGACGACACGATCACCGTCGACCTCGAGAACGCCGATCTCGTCGTCCGCCTCAACGGCAATGCAATGTCGTTCAGCTTCGGCAGTGTCAACGCCATCGAAGTCACCGCCGACGCGGGCAACGATTCAGTCACCATCGACTCCGTCCTCTCGACACCGACCACCCTTCGCGGTGACGAAGGCGACGACACGTTGACGTCCGCCCAGGGTGACGATCTCATCCTCGGCGGCTCGGGCGACGACTCGATCGACGGCCAGCGCGGCAACGATGACCTCCGCGGCAATGACGGCAACGATACGCTCCTCGGCGGCCTGGGGCAGGACGTGCTTGAAGGCGATGCCGGCAACGATCTCCTCGACGGCGAGGGCGGCGACGACGACGAACGCGGCGGTGACGGCAACGACACGCTGCTCGCGTCCGGCGGCGACGACTTTCTCGATGGCGGCGACGGCATCGACGTTGCCGACTACTCCAACCGCGACGACGCCGTCATTCTCCGGCCTGGGCTAGACCAAGCAAGCGGCTCCGCGGGTGAAGACGATCGTCTCGCCACGGATATCGAAATCTTCCTCGGCGGCGACGGCAACGACTTGATCGACCTGGCAAACGTCGACGGTGCCACCGCCCTGGGCAACTTCGGCCGCGACACACTTATCGGCTCGCCCGGCGACGACACGCTCGACGGCGGCGACCTCGACGACGTCCTTCGCCCCTCCGGCGGCCGCGACCTCTACCTCGGTGGCGACGGCCAGGACACGCTCGACCTCGCTTCGCTCGACGACGGCATCACGCTCGACCTGACCGACACCGGCGACAACTTCACGACCGAGATCGGCACCGGCCGCGTTGAGGGAATCGACCTCGTCATCGGGACCGACAAAGCCGACACCTTCACCGCCGCCAACACGACGGTCGAACTTCAAGGAGGCGGCGGCGACGACACGTTCCGCATCGAGTCGGTCGGCCCCGTCACCCTTGTCGGCGGGAACGGCTTCGACACCGTCGACTTCTCCGCCCTGCCGTCGCTCGACCTGACGTCTAACAGCGATCTTCAGGTGCGGTCGGATGTCGAGTCGCTCATCGGTACCAGCGGCGACGACGTCATCGACATGTCGAGTGCCACCGGTCCCATGACCCTTCGCGGCGGCCTCGGCAACGACCGGCTCATCGGCGGCGACTTCGATGACGTTCTGTTCGGCGGCGAAGGTGACGACACGCTCATCGCCGGCGCGGGCAACGATCGCCTCTACGGCCTGACCGGCAACGACGTCCTCGAAGGCGGCGACGGTCGTGACTCCCTCCGTAGCGGTGAAGGCGCCGACCTGCTCGACGGCGGCGACGACAACGACCTGCTCCTGCCGGGCAACTCCAGCGATGAAAACGACACCGTTTCCGGTGGCGACGGCGGTGACATCGTCCACTTCCGCGAGTCGAACCAGAACATCTCCATCAGTCGCGGCGAGCAGGTTCTGAGCACGAGCACGCTTGTGGAAGACGATGTCGAAGTCGCCCTAGGCGGCGACGGCGACGACTCGATCGCCGGCTTCCTCCGGGCCGAAGGCGGGCCGGGCAATGACCTTTTGATCGGGCTCGCTAATGGCGGCAGCGCGCTGCTCGGTGGTGACGGCGACGACACGTTGTCCGGCACCGGCGACACGGGCAACTTCCTCGACGGCGGACCGGGCGACGACGACCTGACCAGCGGCGAGGCTGATGAC
>CAYMAS010000013.1:80335-81229 GCA_964388485.1 uncultured Tepidisphaerales bacterium
CCCCCCCGCCGCCGGCCAGGGCAGCGACACCCTCGTCGACACCGGCGGCGTCAACGACCTGACGTTCCAAAACGCTGATGGTCCGGTCGAACTGGATCTGCGTGATACCGACAACGTCCTGACTAGCGGCACGTTCGGCTCGATCAGCGGCCTGTTCGCCAATGTACTCGGCAGCCGGTTCGGCGACGCCCTAATCGGTGACGACAACCGCAACTGGCTCGGCGGGCTCGACGGAGATGACACCCTGGTCGGCAACGCTTTCCCCGACGTGCTCGTCGGCGGCGACGGTGCCGACTCTCTCATCGGCGGCGGCGGCCCGGACCTCTTCCTTGCTGCCGACGAAGACGAAGACACCATTATCTTCGACGGCAATCGTACAGACGTCGGCCTGTTCGACGACGACGATAACCGCACCGGCCTCGTCCGCCGAGCGGCGGACATGGATGACCTCGAACGCCTGCTCGACCTCTGACTCGTAAGGTCGCGGCATGCAGGACCTCGCCGCCCACCTCTCCGAACGTGCCCTCGCCGTCGACGCCAGCGGCATCCGCAAGGTCTTCGATCTCGCCGCCAAGCTCCAGGACCCGATCAACCTCTCCATCGGCCTGCCCGACTTCGACGTCCCGCAAGAGGCGAAGGACGTCGCCATTCACGCCATCCGCGACGGCCACAACCGCTACACGCCGACCCAGGGCATCGCCCCGCTCCGCGAACGCCTCGCGAGTGACCACGGCTGCGACCTCGACAACGTCCTCATCACCAGCGGCGTCAGCGGCGGGCTGTTCCTGTCGATCCTCGCCACCGTCAACCCTAGCGACGAGGTGGTCTTCCTCGACCCCTACTTCGTGATGTACCGCCACCTCGTCACGATGGCCGGCGGCACGAGCGTGCCGG
>CAYMAS010000014.1:0-17093 GCA_964388485.1 uncultured Tepidisphaerales bacterium
CGCAGTCGGCCGTCGCCGGTCTGCGTGCTCGACGAAGTCGACGCCGCCCTCGACGAAGCGAACACTGAGCGCTTCGTCGCGGCCTTACGCGAGTTCACGGCTGACAGCCAGTTCGTCGTCGTCACCCACGCCAAGCCGACCATGCGGGCGGCGGACGTTCTTTATGGCGTGACGATGCCGGAGCAAGGCGTGAGCAAGCGAGTCGCGGTGACGTTCGACCGACACGGCGAGGCCGCTTTCTGATCGGCCGGAGGAGAAACGCAAAGACGCGAAGAGGCGAAGTGGGAGCAAAGGCCAGATGAATGGAATGTGAGTCTGCTGCCTTCAGGCGCACCTCGCGCGGTCTGCCAGCGTGCCTTCGCGACCAAGTAGCTTAGCTGTTATACGGATTTTGCTTGGAACCTGCGCGATCTCCAACACGAGCCCCAAGCGTGAGCGAGGGGTTCTGACACCGTTCAACTTGCTCAGAACCCCTCGCTCACGCTCAGGGCTCGCATGGAAGAAGCGCACGGTCCTTTCAGGATCCGTATTAACTACTCTCACCCTTTGCTCCGTCTTCGCCTCTTCACGTCTTCGCGTTTCTGCCCGAAGCACGACCACTACCCTGCCGATCCATGAGCACGCAGGCGACGACGGAGCTTCCCCCGCGGTACGACGCGGCGGCGGTGCAGGCGGAGGTGGCTCGTGTCTGGGACGACGAGCGGCTGTTCCATGCCGAGCCAACGGACGACGGCGAGCCGTTTTGCGTCGTGATTCCGCCGCCGAACGTGACGGCGAAGTTGCACCTGGGGCACGCGTTCAACAACACGATCCAGGACATCCTGGTCCGCCACGCGCGAATGCAGGGCAAGAACGCCGTCTGGATCCCCGGCACGGATCATGCCGGCATCGCGACGCAGACGGTCGTCGAAAAGCGGCTTCTGCAGACCGAAGGCAAGCGGCGGACCGACTACACGCGGGACGAGTTCGTCGCCAAGGTGCAGGCGTGGAAGGACGAGTACGAACAGGTCATCCTCGGCCAGCTCAAGGCGATGGGCTGCTCGTGCGACTACGAACGGACCGCCTTCACCATGGACGAACAGCGTTCCAAGGCTGTCCGCGAAGCCTTCTTCCGCCTCTTCAAAGATGGCCTGATCTACCGCGGCAAGCGGCTCGTCAACTGGGATCCGGCGACGCAGACGGCACTGGCGGATGACGAAGTCGAGAACGAGGAGATCGACGGGCACTTCTACTATCTGAAGTACCCGCTAGCCCAGAGCCGCGACCGTGAGGGAGCGCCACCAGCGACTTTCGATCACCCGCACGATCAAAATCCACCGGTGACGCTCCCTTACAGTCGCGGCTCTGGGCGATACATCACCGTCGCCACCACTCGCCCTGAGACGATGCTCGGCGACACTGCCGTCGCGATCAATCCGAAGGACCCGCGGGCCGGGGCGTTGCGGGGGATGAAGGTCGTGCTGCCGATCGTGGGGCGGGAGATCCCGATCGTGGAGGACGACTACGTCGTCATGCCGGGGGACGAGGACGATCCGAAGGCGAAGTTCGCCACCGGCTTCCTGAAGGTCACGCCCGCGCACGACCCGAACGACTGGGACATCGGCCAACGGCACGACCTCGAGGTCATCAACACGATGGCCCCGGATGCCAGCATCAGCGACGCCCACGGCTGGACGCCGGAGACGGAGGAGGCCAAAGAGTTCGTCGGCCTGAGCCGCGAGGCCGCCCGCGAGCGGGTCGTCGCCTGGTTCAAGGAGCACGGCCTCTTGGAGAAGGTCGTGCCGTACCGCCACAGCGTCGGCCACAGCTATCGCAGCCATGTGCCGGTCGAGCCGTACCTGAGCGACCAGTGGTACGTCGCGGTCCAGAAGCCGATCCCGTGGATGGAGGACGCCGGCGTGGTCGAGGGCACCGACGTCCCGGCGAACAGTCTGGCCGGACTCGCCCTAACAGCGCTCCCCCAGAGCCGCGACCGTGAGGGAGCGTCACCAGTGACGCCGGATCTCGCGCGCGATTTGGACGCACCGGAAGCGCTCCCTCACGGTCGCGGCTCTGGGACGGGCGTTCCCCTCGCGCATTTCATCACCTTCACCACCTACGGCACCCGGCTCCACGGCGCCGCCGCCGGCTCCATCGATCCCGCTCACAACCGCTTCGGCGACCCGATCCCACTCGGCAACAAGGACCTCGAAGCGAGTGCGGGTGCCAGAATGAAGTCGCCTCCCGTCGAGCTCGACGAGCCACGACGGCGGGCGGTTCGTGAGGCGATTCTTGAGGTGTGCGACTACCGCGGATGGTCGCTCGTGGCTCTGCATGTTCGAACGAGTCACGTGCACGTCATCGTCTCCGGCGCGGCCGAGCCGGAGCGGATGATGAACGACTTCAAGTCGTACGCGACCCGGCGTCTACGACACGGGAAACTGGTCGATGAGAGCGCGAAGGTCTGGACCCGTCACGGCAGCACGCGGTATTTGTGGCTCGAGCAAAGCGTCGTCGCCGCGGTGGATTACGTGGTCGACGAGCAGGGCGTGTTCCTTCCGCCAGGCCCCACCCAGAGCCGCGACCATCAGGGAGCGCCACCAACAACGCCGGATCTCGCGAGCGATCCGAACGCACCGGAAGCGCTTCCTCACGGTCGCGGCTCTGGGTCGAGCTACCTCGGCGACGACGTGCTGACGTTCGTGCCGGAGCGGTACGCCAAGACCTACCGCCAATGGAACGCCGCCCTCCGCGACTGGTGCATCAGTCGCCAACTCTGGTGGGGGCACCGGATCCCGGTGTGGTCGGTACAGCGTGAGGCGCACCTCCGCTGCGAAGTCGTCGTTCCAGAACTAGATGGAAGTGAAGAGGGAGATCTCTCTGAAGCCTCGTACTTTAGCGAAAACTGGCTTGCCGAGCACCGTGCACGAAGGACCGGGTCTCACTCGTGGGAGGAGAACATCGTTCCACGGAACGACGAGAACACTTTGCAGGTTGAGGAGGAACTCGTTGACTCTGGGAAACAGCAAGACCCCGACGTCCTCGACACCTGGTTCTCCAGCGCCCTGTGGCCCATGAGCACCCTCGGCTGGCCGAACAAGACGCCGGAGTTGGAGCTGTGGAACCCGACGAGCGTCCTGTGCACCGCCCGCGAGATCATCACGCTGTGGGTCTCGCGGATGGTGATGTTCAATCGGTACATGCTGGCGCATCCGGACGAGGAGCGGGGAGCGAGGAGTGAGGAGCGAGGCGGAGATCAGACCTCCGACTCTGCCCCACGCCTCACTTCCCACTCCTCACTCCCCTTCAAAGACGTCTTCATCCACGCCATGATCCAGGACGGGCACGGGCAGAAGATGTCGAAATCCCTCGGCAACGGCGTCGATCCGCTGGACATCATCGACTCGCACGGGGCCGATGCGATGCGGTTCACGCTGGCGGGGATGGCGACGCACACGCAGGACGTTCGGCTGCCGGTCGATTCGATCGATCCGCACACCGGCGAGACGTTCACGCCGCAAACCTTCACCAACGCCAGCGGCTACGTCGTCGCCAAGCCGATCCAGGAGCACAATGGCAAGCAGTCCGTCAGCGGCTACGGCCTGGCGACCGGCGAGGCCACCCCGAGCGACGACGTGCCTCTGGCCCGGAACACGAGCAGCAAGTTCGACCTCGGCCGGAACTTCTGCAACAAGTTGTGGAACGCGAGCCGGTTTGTGATCGGAAGTCTAAGTAGGGTGGGCTTCAGCCCACCTCCGGATGCAGTAGGTGATGATGCGGATGGTGGGCTGAAGCCCACCCTACTGGATCGCTGGATCCTCTCGCGTCTCTCGCAGACCGTGCAAGCCTGCGACGAAGCCATCGCCGACTACCGCTTCGACCGCTACACCACCGCCCTCTACGACTTCTTCTGGCGAGACTTCTGCGACTGGTACGTCGAGTCGACCAAGCCGCGAACGAAGGCTGACGATCCGACGGCCAAGCAGGTCCTGGCCACTTGTCTCGACTGGTCGCTGCGGCTGCTGCACCCGGCGGTGCCGTTCGCGACGGAGCGGCTGTGGTGGTCGCTCAACGAGGCCGCACCGGAGCGGGGCATCGGCGACTTCAAGTGTGAGCCGAACGAGCGGCTTATTAAGGCGAAGTGGCCGACGGATCTGCCGGCGACGGACGAGGCGGCGATCACGCAGGTCGATCGGCTGCGGGATTTCGTCCTCGCCGTGCGGCAGTTGCGGGCGGACCACAAGGTCGAGCCGCGGCGGACGGTGCCGGTGTGCCTGCGTGGCGTCGAGCTGTCGGCCGATGAAGGGCAGGCGCTGGAAACATGGGCCAATGCCGAGCTCGTCGACGAGGCGACGGCATCGACGGCCGCGGCGTCGGCAAAAGTGGGCGACGTCGACATCCTCGTCGGCGGCATCATCGACAAAGCCGCCGACGCCGCACGCCACGACAAGGAACGGGCCGCCCTCGAAAAGCAGGTCAAGGCCCTCAAGGGTCGACTCGCGAACAAGGGCTACACCGACAAAGCCCCGCCGCACCTCGTCCAGGAGACTCGCGACCAACTCGCCGCTGCGGAGGAGCAGTTGGCGGCGTTGTAAACTATCGGCGTGACCCACACCCTCGCCATTGATGTGGGCTCGTCGTCCGTCAAGGCGGCGGTTCTCGACGGCACCGACATCGTCGGCCGCGTCGCCAGTTGCGTCTTCGAGACCGACCGGGACGGTGTCAAGGTCGAGGTGCCGGCGGAGCGGATCGATCAAGCCGTCCGTGAGGCGGTCGTGCAGCTCGACACCACCACCTGCCGCCGTGTCGGTCTGACGGCGATGGCCCCGGCGTGGCTCGCGATGGATGGTGCGGGCAACGCCATCACGCCGATCGTCACGCACCAGGATCGGCGGAGCGGTCGAGAAGCCGCAGAGATCGAGCAGGCCATCGGCCGCGACGGGCACCTGCGTCTGACCGGCAATCGCCCGACGCCCGGAGGCATCAGCTCGACCACCACGCTCTGGTTCGCCCGGCATAGCGACGTTCTCCAGCGGGCGGCGACGGTTGGACACCTGCCGACCTACTTGATGCAGAAGCTGACCGGGCGGCGTGTGGTCGACCCGAGCAACGCGGGGTTTATGGGCTTGCTCGATCTCGAGACCTCTCTTGGAGCGGCGGAGCTCGCTCCGCCTACGAATTTCGAGCGAGTCCAGCAACGCGGAGCAAGCTCCGCCGCTCCAAGAGATGCCGTAGGTGGAACTTCCTTGCGGTGGTCGAGTCGTCTGACGTCTCTGACGCATTTGCGTGACGATCAACTTCCATCGATCATCGACGCCGCGGACGTGGTCGGTGAGACGCGAGCCAACGACCTCAACATCCCCGTCGGCGTGCCGATGTTCGGCGGGTACGTCGATGGCAGCGGACCGTTGCTCGTCGCTGGGGCGACGCCCCGGCAGTTGATCCATTCGGGAGGTTCGACGGACGTCTTGGCGGTGTGCGTGGAAAAGCCGCGGGCGCGGGCGGGGTTGCTGTGTCGGCCGCTGGGGACGCGTGGGCTGTGGGTGCTGGCGGCGACGCAGGCGGCGGGTGGTGCGGGCTTGGCTTGGGCGAGGCAGACGCTCTTTCGCGAACTGGACGATGCGGCCTTCGACGCGGCGGTGACGGAGGCGAGCGAGCGGGAGACGTCGGTGGCCTTTCGGCCTCACCTGGCGGGCGATCGACAGTCGGTCGATCAGCCGACCGGCGGGTTCGAGGGATTGACGTTGTCGACGACGCGGGACGACTTGCTGGCGGCGGTCGTGCAGGCGCTGGTGGCGGATCATCGCCGGCGGCTGAATCGGCTGCTGGCGGCGGCGGGCGAGGTGGATCGCCGTGTCATCACGACCGGCGGCGGCGGGGTGCTGCCGGGGTTGATGCGAGCGAATTGGCCGGAGGGCGATTGGGCGTTTGGGGAGGTGGAGCAGGGGACACTGCGCGGCCTCGGTGCCTTGTAACGCAATCGTCCAGAAAGTGATCGCCCCCTGTACGTCGGCGAGCGAATCCTTAACTCGACGTGGACGTCGCCGGAAGGTAGAGGAATAAAAAGTGCACCGTTATGACCGCCGCCGCGAGGGGTTGCGCGCTCCACGTGGAGCGCGTTATTGGTGCGACCCTCCCTGGCCAAGGCCAATCGACGTTTTTCAGGTCGTTGACGCGCTCCACGCGGAGCGCGCGTCGCCGCGGCGACTTCCAAGCAGATCTTTGGCGGCCGCCGAGGCGCAGCGCGGGTTAGCGACTCGACCGTCGGAAGCTGCATCAGGCGACGACTTCCGCGGTGGCGACGAGGGTCGGGTCGTAGTCGAGGCCCAAGCCGGGGCCGGTCGGGACCGCGACCTTGCCGTCTTGGATCGTCAGCCGAGGCGTGTACCAGTCGGCGTCCGTTTCCGGGTGGACGCTCCACTCGTGGAAGTCGGCGACGTCGCGGATGAGCGACGCAGCGTGGACGAGGCCGATCGCCTCCGGGCCGCTCTTAGGCGAGTGCGGAGCGACCGGCAGGCCGTGCTGATTAGCGTGTTCGGCGACGGCGAGCAGTCGCCCCAGGCCGCCGACGTAGTTGGCGTCGGGCTGGATGAGATCGACCACGCGGTCCTCGATGATCTGTCTCAGGGTCGGCCACGCGTGATCCTGCTCGGCACCGGCAATCGGCAAGATCCCGGCGGCGGTGACTTCCTGGGTCGCGGCGAGATCGTCAAAGGGACAAGGCTCTTCGAAGATCGCGATTCCGTGGTCGGCCAGCATCGTCGCGACCTCGATGGCGGCCGGTGCGTCGTAGCTGCCGTTGGCGTCGGCCCAGATGGTGACATCGGAAAATGCTCCACGTAGAGCGCGCGTGACGGCTTCGCTGCGACCCGGTGCGGCGTCGGCGTTGTGGCTCATGCGACCACCGACCTTGTACTTGATCGCGTGGGCACCGGTTGCCTCGATACGTGGTGCGAACAGGGCGACCTCTTCGTCCGCTGACGTGTGGCGACCCGTGTGGCTGAGGTAGATGTCGACTGCATCACGTCGCCTGCCGCCGGCAAGGTCGCCGACGCTTCGGCGGAGCTTCCGGCCGAGCAGGTCGAGGCAGGCGAGTTCGACGGCACTGATGCACGATCGGCTGACGAGGCCGAGCTTGTAGTTGCTCTTGTGCCGCCACAATTCGTGGCACAGGTCGCGGAGCTTGGTCACATCTCGGCCGACGACGGCGGGTGCGACCTGCTGCGTGAAAACGGGCCACAAGACGTTCATCCGACTCGTCGCGGCGACGATGCCGGTGTCACCGTCGGCGTCGGTGATGCGGACGAGCCACGCGTGCGGCGTCCTGAGGAGGTCGACCTCGCGAGCGATGACGGGTGCGTCGAAGTGCGGGCTCAGGTCATCGAGCGAGGTCACCGGAAGCATGGATCAACCTAGGCGTTCGTCGCTCTTCGACGCGTCGCAAGCGACGCCGCTCCCTTCGATCAAATAGCGGAAAAAGCCCTCGATTCCCTGAAGAACCGGGGGCTTAGTGAGAGCTGGTTGTAGCGCTGCCGATCAATCGTCGCTCGACCCGCGACGCCGGCGGCGGCGAGGCTCTTCGCTGCCACCATCGTCGTTGCTCGACGACTCGCGGTCGCGACCACCACCGTCCCCATCGCGATCCCGGCCACGACCACCTCGGCCTCGACCGCGCGGACGATCCCCACGATCATCGTCGCCTTCGCCACGTGGCTTCCGCGGCGTGCCGATGGTGTCCTCTTCGCCACGCTCTTCCATCACCTTGCGACGGCTGAGCTTGATGCGGCCTTGCTCGTCGATCTGGATGACCATGACCTCCAGCGTGTCGCCGACCTTGAGGTGGTCGCTGACGCGCTCGACGTAGTTGTTGGAGATCTCGCTGACGTGCAGCAGGCCGTCCGTCTCGGGGGCGATCTCGACGAAGGCACCGAAGTCCTTGATCGAAACGATCTCGCCCTTGTAGATGCGATTGACCTGCACCTGCTGCGTCATGGCCTCGACGATGTCGTGAGCCTTCTGGGCCGCACCCGGCTTGGAGCCCGAGAGGTAGACGGTGCCGTCGTCGTCGATGTCGATGCGGGCGCCGGTCTCCTCCTGGATCTTGCGGATGGTCTTGCCCGACGGCCCGATGACCTTGCCGATCTTCTCGGGATCGATCTTGAGGGTCAGCAGACGCGGGGCGTACTCGCTGATGTCGGTCCGCGGCTCGCTGAGGGTCTTCTTCATGGTCTTGAGGATGTCGAGTCGAGCCTTGCGGGCGCGTTCGAGCGTGTCCTTGATGACCTTGATCGGCAGACCCTCGATCTTGATGTCGAGCTGGATCGCCGTGATGCCGTGCTCGGTGCCGATGACCTTGAAGTCCATGTCGCCGAAGCCGTCCTCTTCGCCGAGGATGTCGGTGATGAGGTGGAACTTGGCCTTGGAGCCGTCGCCGTCCTTGATGACGCCGACGCTGATGCCGGCGACCATGTCGGTGATCGGCACGCCTGCGTCCATGAGCGCCAGGCAACCCGCACAGGCCGAAGCCATCGACGACGAGCCGTTGGACTCTGTGATGTCACTGATGACGCGGACGGTGTAAGGAAAGTCCTCGACTTCCGGCATGACGCTGACAAGACCCTTTTCCGCCAAGGCACCGTGGCCCAGCTCACGCCGGCTCACGCCGCCGAGGCGACGGACCTCGCCGACCGAGTAGGGCGGGAAGTTGTAGTGAAGCATGAACTTCTGGGCGTACTCCTCAGTCAGGCCGTCGACCATCTGGTCATCGCCGCTGGTGCCCAGCGTGACGGTGCAGAGTGACTGCGTCTCGCCGCGGGTGAAGATCGAGCTGCCGTGGACGCGGGGAATAACGCCCGCGTCGCAGCTGATCGGCCGAATCTCGTCCGCCTTGCGACCATCGGGCCGGGTGCCTTCGAGCACGAGCTGCCGCGTCGCGAGCTTCTCGACGGCCTTGAAGGCGTTGCCGACGTCGATGCCGCGCTTGGTGCGTTCCTGGTAGAGGAAGTAAGGAGCATCTTCGCCCGGCTCGGGAGCGAGCTTGTCCATGACCTCGTCCTTGATGGCCTTGATCCGCTTGGCCCGCTCCTGCTTGCCGGGATCGCCCTTTGCGTCCTTGATCTTCTCGAAGGCCATCTTGTGGACCTCGTCGACGAGCTCGTCACTGACGCCGGTGTCGCCGAGGATGACCTTGTCCTTGGGCCCGCCGGTCTTCTTGACGAGGTCTTCGATGAGGCCGCAGATGTCCTTGATGGCCTTGTGGCCGAACTCGATGAGCTCGGTGACTTCGTCTTCTTCGACCTCGAAGGCGCCGACTTCGATCATGTTCGGGTAGTTCTTCGTGCCGGCCAGGACGAGGTCGATGTCGCTGTCGGCCTGCTGCTCGACGGTCGGCATGAGGACCTGCTGGAGCTCGTCGTTTTCGTCAGGGACGAGGCCGCAACGGACGTGCGCAGTCGGGCCGTTGAACGGAATGTCGCTGACGGCCAAGGCCGCACTGGCGGCGATGCCGCTGATGACGTCGGGATCGTTGACGCCGTCGTAGGAGAGGACGCTGAGGTGGATCTGCAGCTCGTCCTTGAAGCCCTTGGGAAAGAGCGGCCGCAGCGGCCGGTCCACCATCCGCATGATGAGGACTTCGCGGTTGCTGGGGCGACCTTCGCGCTTGAGGAAGCCGCCCGGGAATTTGCCGGCGGCACTGCGGCGTTCGCGGTACTCGACCTGCATGGGGAAGAAGTCCAGGCCTTCACGTGGCTTGCCACGAGCGACGGCGGCGAGGACGACGGTGTCGCCGTACTGGACGGTGACGCTGCCGGCGGCTTGGCGGGCGACGGTGCCGGTCTCAATGGACAGGGTGCGACCGGCGAGTTGGGTTTTGACTCGAATCTCTTGCATGGCATGGACCGCCGGTTGATCCCGGGCGGCTCGGGGGTTGGCAAATCAGCTTCAGACAAAGACAGCCGCCCAACATCAGGACGGCCTGTACGGAGCAGGGCACGACGCGTCGTCGTGCCCTGCGGGTGAATCGGGTTACTTGCGGAGGCCCAGTTCCTGGATCAGCTTCTGGTAGCGAGGCCGATCGATCCGCTGGAGGTAGCGGAGCAGGTTGGTCCGCCTGGCGACCATCTTGAGCAGGCCGCGTCGGCTGGCGAAGTCCTTCTTGTGGACCTTGAGGTGCTCCGTCAAGTCGGCGATCCGCTTGGTGAGGATGGCGACCTGGACCTCGGCGGAGCCGGTGTCGTTGTCGGTGCGGGCGTGCTTCTGGACGATGTCGGTCTTCTCTGCCGTCGCGAGGGACATGAATGTTCCTTTAAGATGATGCGTTGTCTCCAGCCGGCGAGCGTGGGAGCCAATCCGGCGGTCGAGGCGTGAACCGCACACAGCGTGCGGCAACGGGGTCGGCACGGTAGGACTGCAACGACGGCCCGGCAAGCTGACGCAAGGCGACAGCAGCAGCGACAAGACGCCGGATCGGCAGCTTTTGGCCGCGCTTGACACACGTCGGCGGCGCCGGTTAGCGTCAAAGGAGAAATAATCTTTCTGCTCGCGTTCGTGCCCGAGGGGGTTCACGTTCAGAAGCAGAACCTTCTGACAGAAAGTGCCATGAGTTCCACACGCTCGAGACGATCCCTTTTCACCGCAGCCCTCGAAACCCTCGAGCAACGCCGGCTACTCGCCGCTGACTTGCAGCTCGACGCTGACTTCAACGACGACGGCGTCGCGACCCTCGACTACGCCATCGGCGACTACGAGACGGTCAACGACCTCCTCTTCCTCGGCGACTCCGTCTACGCCTTCGGCGGCGGAGTGAGCAGCGACCTGTCGCCGCCGCAGTTCGTCAACGGCTTGGGCGTGCCCAACGGCACGTTCCTCTACCAGCCGCCGAATGTGCCGACGTCGTTCGTCATCAAGACGGACCTCGACGGCAACGTCGACACGACCTTCGGCATGGACGGCCGCGGGCGGATCGGCAACCTGCCGGGGCTGCAGGGCTACGTCGAGTTTGAGCAGGCTCCCGGCGCAGACACCGTCTATGTAAGCAGGCTCGACGGCTTCGGCGAAGAGGCTTCCTTCTCGATCAGCCGGCTGACCGCGGATCTGCAGGTCGATCCGTCGTTCCAGACGATCACGATCCCGCTCCAGCTCGACACAGCCAACATCGCGACCAACTTCGACTACGGCTTCGACTTCGACGTCGACTCCTTCGGCAACGTCACCGCTGGCGTTTTCGGCATCTTCGATGGCGTTGAGTTCGCCCGGACCTTCCAGTACGACGATACCGGCTCGCTGCAGGAGACCGGCTTCGTCTCCCGTTCAGCGGTGACAAACCAGTTTCAGTCGTCGCAACGCTTCGTCTCCGAATTCGGCTTCCGCGGCGTCGGGGCGCTGGACGACGGCAACACGCTGATTTCGTTCGCTGTCAAGCAACTCGAGCCGGTAAGCGGTCTCGTTCGTGACGGCACGGGTGGTGGTGTGGTCACGGTCGGCCCGTCAGGCTCGATCCTCGCGACGTCGAGCGCGGGTGCGGATGTTGACGGTTCGAGCCGATACCGCAGCTTCCACAGCAGTCCAGACGGTCGTTGGGCATTGGAAATTGCCGCCGACGAGGGTGAAGTCGAGGTGCTGTCTTCCCAGGGCTTGGAGCGGCTGTCGCCATTCCGCTTCACATCCAGCAGCAGCATTCCGTTTCGGCTCGAAGACGTCGTCTTCACTGAAGATGGCGGCATCCGATATTTGACAGGCTCCTCCGGATCGGCAGACCCGTTCCCAGGGGGAACGAGTGCAGATGTCTATATCGTTCAGGAGAGCAGTAACCCGGCTCTCGGCTACGTCTACGAGTTCGACGGCATGCGTCTGGCCGATTCGCTGGATCAATATGCAGTCGGTCGGTCTGCCGCCCTTGCTCCAGACGGTAGCGTCTACGTCGGCGGCACTTTGATCAATCTCGTGCGGAACGACGTGCAGACCGGTGCACCGACCGACCCGCTGCGCATCAACAGCATCGACCCCGATGCCGCTATCTGGCGCTTCGCCGAGCCGGCGGTCGAGGCCGACTACACCGAACTCGACGGCCTCGTCACCATCGAAGCCAACGAACCCTCTGACGGCTTCTTCGGCACGGTCGAAACGTCCTGGGACACCATCATCGGCGACGACCTCATCAACGGCGAAGGCGTCATGGCCTTCGGCGACGACGACTTCAACGCTCGCGACACGCTCGATGGTGATCGGCTCGACTACACGATCGACTTCGAGACCGCCGGCACCTACTACGTCTGGCTCCGCATGGCCGGCGAGGACTTCCGATCGGACTCCGTCCACGTCGGCCTCAACGGCGACGCCGCCACCTTCGGCGGCTTCGGCTTGGCCGCCCCCGTTGCCGACGGCAGCTACCAATGGGTCAACTTCCCCAACCCGCTGAACAACCTGCCGCAACGCGTGCAGATCGAAGTGACCGAGCCGGGCGTGCAGACGCTCAACCTCTGGGTACGCGAAGAGGGCGTGATGGTGGATGAGATTCGGGTTAGCAACGACCCGAACTACGTCCCGACCGAGACCGCGACGCCGAATGTCGCTCCGACCATTGGCTCCCTCACGGTCAGCCCGAACCCGGTCTTCGCCAGCTCCGTCATCACGCTCACGGCCAACGGTGTCGACGATGTGGACGGCACGGTCGAGAAGGTCGTCTTCGAGACGGTCAACAGCGACCTGATCGCGTCGTTCGTCCTCGAGGTCGATGCCGATGGGAGCGACGGCTTCAGCACGACGGTCAACCTCACCGACCTCGTCCTCAAGAGCCCGACCTTCGAGCCACGCTTCCTGCTGCCGGGCGACATCCTGACGTTCAAGGCGACGGCGGAGGACGACGATGGGGCGCTGGGTGAGCCGGTCTTCCTGAGCGTGCTCATCTCCGAGCCCGTCGCGTCCGGTCCGCAGTACGACGAGGTAAACGGCCTCGTTGAGATCGAAGCCGCTTCGCCGACGACCGACGCCGCCGACGCCGCGGCGATCCAGTGGCAGAGCAACGCGAATATCAACGCCATCGGCGATCTCGAGCTCGTCACGAGCGACAACGTCGGCTTCAACAGTCGCGACAACCTCACCGGCGACGTCGTCGAGTACGACATCACCTTCGCCACGCCCGGCACCTACTACGTCTGGGTCCGAATGGCCGGCGAAACGTTCCGCGACGACTCGGTCCACGTCGCCTTCGACGGTAACCCGGTCACCTTCGGCGGCTTCGGCTTGGCACCGCCACCCGAGAATGCCGGCACCGGCTACCAGTGGGTTAATGAGCCGCGCGAGTTGGGTCGACGCGTGACGGTCGAGGTGACTGAACCCGGCACCTACAGCCTGGGCCTCTACATCCGCGAAGACGGCGTGCGGGTCGACGAAATCCGCCTGTCGAACGACCCGAACTACGACCCGGCCGAACCGCAGGAGAACCAGGCGCCGACGATCAATAGCCTCGCCTTCAACCCGGACCCTTATTTTGTCGGACAGCCGCTGACCGTGCAGGCGGTGGGCGTGGAAGACGTTGACGGCACGGTCGTTTCTGTCGAGTTCTCTTACGTCGACTTGACGAACGGCCAGCGGACGGTCGTGGTGGACGACGACCCGAGCGACGGCTTCTCCGCCACCTTCGACACGCTCCTGTTCCTCGATCGCGGCACGCCTTCCTTCCGAGCGGTTGCGACGGACGACGACGGAGCCGAAAGCGACGTCACGTTCGGCAGGGTCTTCGCCTCCAACGTCGACACAAACGGCCGAGCAATCACGGAGCTGACCACCAACCCCACGTCCTTCCTGGGCGATGAGCCGATTCTTGTCGAAGCGACGCTGACGGGTGATCAGTCGGATCTGCTCGGCGTCGCCTTCTTCGCCGAAACGGTGGTCCGCGACGCGTCGGTCATCAAGTTCGACACCGACGGCAGCGACGGCTACTCGGCCGTCATTCCCGCTGATTTCGCCGACTTCCGCTCGCCGTTCATCGAGGTCTACGCGATCTACGCCGACGGTGCGGTGGCGAAGAGGGCGACGGACGTCCCGGTCCTCATCTCGCGGCCCTTCATTCAGGAAGACGATGGCGTCTACGCGATCGACGCCTTCAGCCGGACGTTCGAACGCGGCTTCCCGCAGTTTTTCGACGGTCCGGCTTGGGTTCAGCGGCCTGATTCGCCCGACGCCATCGACGGCCGCGAGCTGACGACTGCCACCGACACCGGCTTCAACAGCGGCGACACCGTCAGCGGCGATGCGTATACGTACGTCGTCGACTTCACAACCACCGGCACGCACTACATCTGGGTCCGCATGGCCGGTGACGGCTTTCGCAGCGACTCGGTTCATGTGGGCCTCAACGGCCAACCGGCCACACTCGGCGGCTTCGGCCTGGCCGGGCCTGTCGCCGACGGACAATACCGCTGGGCCAACGGCGTCAACCCGCTCAACGGTCTGCCGCAACGCGTGCAGGTCCAAATCACGGAAACAGGCACGCAGGAGCTCAACCTCTGGATTCGCGAAGACGGCGTGCGGGTGGACGAGATTCGCCTCTCGAACGATCCTGACTACAACCCGTCGTTCGCTGCGACAACCGGATTCGCCACTGCTGGGATGGACGACATCGGGTTTGCCTCACTCTTTTCGGATGAGCGGCTGGTCGAGGAAGAGGCTCTGGTGTAGTCCGACACCTAGTCGATTCGATGGCAGGACGACCTGCCTACACTGCTCGCCCGACCTCTCACCAGGGTCGGGCGTTCTCTTGCTCGAAGCATAAGCCCCAGGCGGCGGTTGCTGGTGACAACGGCCGACGGGCTGGCGGGACAGACCCGCTTGCAAAAGGAATTTTTGATGTCTGACACGACCACTGCCCCGACCGATACCGCCACGCCTCCGCCGTCGGACGCTCCCAAGCCCAAGACCCCCGCCGAGCTCATCAAGAAGCTCATCGATGCCGGCATCCACTTCGGCCACCCTGCCAGCCGGTGGGATCCGAAGATGAAGCCTTACATCTACGGCAAGCGGGGCAACATCCACATCATCGACGTCAAGGAGACCCTCAAGGGCCTCATCCGGGCCAAGCGACTCGTCCAGAATGCCGCCGCCAAGGGGCAGGAGATCCTCCTCGTCGGCACGAAGCGGCAGGCGCGTGACATCATCGCCGAGCACGCTGATCGCGCCGGCATGCACTACGTCTCCGAGCGGTGGCTAGGCGGCACGCTGACGAACTTCCGCACCATTCGTGCCCGGCTCAACCGGCTCGATGAGCTCGACGCCCTCTGGGAGAGCGGCGAGATCGAAACGTACTCGAAGAAGATGAAGTCCACGCTCAGCCGCGAGCGGACGAAGATCAAGACGAACCTCGAGGGCATCCGCAACATGGAGAAGATGCCCTCCATCATGTTCATCATCGACACGCGGCGCGAGAAGATCGCCGTCAAGGAGGCCCAGAAGCTCGGCCTGACGACGATTGCGCTCATCGATACCGACAGTGACCCGGACCTCGTCGACCTGCCGATCCCCGGCAACGACGATGCGATGAAGGCGATCGAGGTCATCGTCGAAGAGCTCGCCGACGCGGCCGTCGAAGGTGCCAAGATGAAGCCGGCCCAGCCCGAGAAGGGCGAGCATGGCGCCCGCGGCGAGAAGCCCAAGGGGCGCAGCCACCGCGCCCGCTTCAAGTCGGATGATCAGGCAAAGCCTAGCGACACCGCCGGCCCGGCCGAGGATGCAGCCTTGGGCCGGAGCGTCAAGATCGGTGACGGTGCTCCCGTCGAGCCCGCCGGCACGGACAAGGCGACGGTTGGCCTGCCGACCGAGAAGCTGTCGAGCTGAAGCTCAATGATGAACGAAGGAATGATGAGTGATGAATGCCGAAGGCGGCTTCATCCCGCGTTCCGGCATTCATCACTCATCATTCAACAACTCATCACTTATCAATAACATGGCCATTACCGCAGCACAGGTCAACGAACTCCGCAAGCGCACCGGCCTTGCGATGATGCAGTGCAAGAAGAAGCTCGAAGAGACCGACGGGGACGTCGAAGCCGCGATCGAGGCGTTCCGCAAGGAAGGCGTCAAGACGAAGGTCGCCGAGCGTGAAGCGGGCGAAGGTCGCGTCCAGGCGTACCTCAACAGCGACGCGACCCGAGGCGTCATCGTGGAGGTCCGCTGCAACACCGACTTCACCGCCCGCAACGAGATCGTCCAGGAGATCTGCGACCTCGCCGGCAAGAAGCTCCTCGATGACCCCTCTGCGACGCCGGCGGAGGATGCAGACATCAAGGAGAAGCTCACGCAGGTCTCGCAGCAGACGGGCGAAAACGTCGTCTTTGGCAGCGCGACCACGCTCGAAGGTGCCAAGGTCGGCCGCTTCAACTACACGGTGACCAATAAGGTCACTGCCCTCGTTGCCGTTGACTCGACCGACGTGCCGGACGAAGTCCTGACCGACATCGGCCTGCACCTCGTCGCCTTCAAGCCCGTCGCAGACGGTCTTACGCGTGATGACGTCGCCGCCGACCTCATCGCCAAGGAGAAGGAACTTGCCGTCGAAGCCGCCAAGGCGACCGGCAAGCCCCAGGAAATCGCCGAGAAGATCGCCGACGGCAAGATGAACGCCTTCTACCGCGAGCGTGTGTTGACGGAGCAGGACTTCATCAACGCGGACAAGCACAAGGGCAGCGTCGGCGACTACGTCAAGAAGAACGGCGGCTCGCTCGTCGGCTTCAAACGCGTCGAAGTCGGAGCGTAGATCGATCCGTTTACGATCCGACAGCGAGCCGCGCCCGATCAAGCGCGGCTCGCTTCTTATTCAAATCTAATCTTCAAGGAGCGGCGTCGCTTGCGACGCGTTGCACGGCGCGGTTCATAGACCCTCGCTCGGCAGAACAGAGCGGGACGTCACTCTGCAACAACGCGTCGCAAGCGACGCCGCTCCAAGGTGGTTGTTACTCCCCGATGATTTTGACGAGCACGCGTTTGTCGCGTCGCCCGTCGAACTCGCCGTAGAAGATCTGCTCCCACGTCCCGAAGTCGAGCCTGCCGTCCGTGATCGCGACGACGACCTCCCGGCCCATGATCTGCCGCTTGTGGTGAGCGTCGGCATTGTCCTCGCC
>CAYMAS010000014.1:17103-18183 GCA_964388485.1 uncultured Tepidisphaerales bacterium
TGTGCAGGTAGCCGCCGCTGGACGGATCCGTGCCGGCATCAAAAGGTGCAAGAGCTTCGAGCCACCGCTCGTAGTCCTGCAGCAGCCCGTCTTCGGCATCGTTGATGAAGACGCTCGATGTGATGTGCATCGAGTTGACGAGCACCAAGCCCTCCTGCACGCCGCTCTCACGAACGGCGGCTTCGACGTCTCGTGTTATGTTGACGAAGCCGCGGCGACTTGGCACGTGGTAGCTGAGCGTCTCTCGGTGGCTCTTCATGCCGACAGCTTACCGCCGGACCCGTCATTCGCTGGCGGGTTCCAGCTTCCAAGTCCAGCTGTAGCGGTCGCTGGCGTCTTGCAAGGTGACGGCTTCGAGTGTTGCTGAGCCGTTGTCAAGCCGCTCGTAGACGAACGTTTCGTTCGTCGCCGGGTCGGTCGGGAGCGGCAGATCGACGTCCTCGAGCGATCCGGGAAGTTCGCCGTGCTTGGCCAGATAATCGCGAAGGGCATCAACCACGATGATGCCGGCCCGACGTCGCTCCACGGCGACTAGCGAGAGACGGCTTCGACTCACAGACGGGGCGATGATGGAAACCAGCACGCTGCCGTAGCTCGGGTCCTGGATTCGCTCCTCTAAAGCATCCGCCGCCGCAAGCGCCTCAGGCAGCGGCATGAGGGCGATCTTGAAGAGCTCTGCGTAAGCATCATCGACGCTCTGCTTGAGATATCGCGCGATCATCTCGAACTTCGGCATCGTCTCCAGGTCGACCTCCCTGTAGCCGCCATGTTCCAGCAGCCAGGGCCGAGCCTGAGCCAGAAGAAACGCCGCCGCGGCGGTGTTGGCGGCCATGCGTGCCAGCGGGCTCTGCTCATCGCCTTCCATGGCATCGATCCTGCCCATTGTCTCCACCAACTCCGCGAATCGCGAGGCATTCATCGCTTCGGGATCTGCGAGCTGCGGCATCGTCGAGGTGATCCAGACCGTCTCTGCTTGGATGAAACGAAGGAAGTCGAGGTCCAGATCGACCGCCGACATCGCCCAGTAGAGATTGGGGCGGCCTTCGACGGCGTCGGCGTTGAGGATGGTCTCCAGAGCAA
>CAYMAS010000014.1:18222-78684 GCA_964388485.1 uncultured Tepidisphaerales bacterium
CGCCGATGCCGGCTGCGACAAGGCCTTCGACGAGGACCGCCTCATCGTGAGCGGCAAGCTGCTCTGAAAGCCGAAGCACGGTCGCGATGTCCGCTGCCCAGTCCTCCCACCGCCCTTCGTCTGCGGCGAGGTTGGCCCGCATGCATGCCGCGATCGCGACCACACGTGCCGGATTAAGCTGTGGAAGCACCGCGTCGAGCCCGCGGTCCCGCACGGTCGTCTGCATGCCGTTGGACGATCGACGCGCGGCCAGCGCAGCAAAATCGAGAGCGAACTTATACTCCCCCAACACCTCCCGAAAGAGCTCATGATTCAAGTCGCCGGGCTTTTGCTCTTGGGCGACGTTGAACTTCGTTGCCAGTGACTCCTCACCCAGTCCATCGTCTGCTACGGGAAGTGAAAGCAGAGCTTGGTGATAGACGGGAGAAGCGTCGCCAGGCGTGCGTTCGTATGTGGCAATCCCTAGGGCCAGCGGGTGAAGTGCGTCCCGCGAATCGGCAAGAGCCGGGCGAAGCGCGATGACACGATCAAACTCCTCCTCAGCCAGTGAAGGAGCTGCGGCAAGGAGCGTGACGAGGAGTGCGAATGTCGGGCGAAGCATCATGGGGTGGTCGGGAAGAAGGTGGCAACTTGAGGTGTCCCTGTTGTGGCACAGGAATCAGTGGCACCGGACCGGTTCCTGTCATTGAAGCTCTCTCTCCGTCATCCCGAGCGAGCGCAGCGAGTCGAGGGACCTCGTCGTGAATTACGCGTGCGAGGCGAGGTCCCTCGGCTGCGCTCGGGATGACGGAGGGAGTGACCGAGGTATGAGGTTCCTTGGAAAGCGGGTCATCCCGCGACGTGGCCGCTGGCGGTGAGGATTGGGCCGCGGTAGCCGGTGGTGAAGGCGGGGAGGCGATCGAGGATGGATCGGTCGGACGGCTCGAGGATCGCGGCCCGCAGGGCGAGCAGCGAGTCGGGCGGTGGCGGAGCCGAAGCCGTTGGTGTCGAAGGCGCGGCGGACTCGAACGCCGGCGGTGCCGGCTGCTGACTCACGACGGCGGGAGCATCACGGGGCACGACGAAGGTGATGCCGAGGCCGAGCAATGCCGCGGCGGCGACGGCGGCGGCGGTTCGCCAGAGACGGATCGGCGGCTGCGAGGATGCGACGCCGGCGCGACGGCCGGCTTCGTAAGCGGCGGCGAGCAGGTCGGCCGAGTCAGGCGATGCAGGCTGACGGGCGGCGGCGAGTCGTTGTTCGAGCGGATTCATGGCTGGGTTGGGTCGTGCTCGGCGAGCAGGTCGCGAAGGTCATCAAGGCCGCGGTGGTAGAGGTCGTGGGCGGTGCTGGCGGCGCAGCCGAGAAGTTCGCCGGCTTCGGTGAAGCCGACGTCGCACCAAAGCCGCAGGACGATCGCCTGCCGCGGACGCTCGTCGAGCTTCCACAAAGCTGCGGCGACTTCAGGATCGGGCGAAGCGGATCCAGAAGACGGCTGACTTGCAAAGGCTTCTCGTTGCTCACGTCGACGATCTCTGCGCAGCCCATCGAGTGCCGCGGATCGCACTGCGGCGAGCAGCCACGCCCGCGGATGCTCCGGCATCGGCTGACCCTCGCCCAGACGTCGGGCGAGCTTGATGAAAGCTTCCTGCGTCGTGTCGTCCGCATCGCCGGGGAGGATTGACGCGTAGGAACGGCACGCCGAGACGTGATCGGCGTAGGCGGATTCGAGGAGTCGGGCGGCGTCGCGATCCACATCTGCCTCAAGGACGCCGCCGAACCGGCTTCATTCGGTGGCGTCGGGATTTTCCCGCAACGCCGCCTCTTCGCCGCTGTTGGCCGGTTCGTAGTAGATCGCCTCGACGCCGAAGTAGTCGGCTTCCTCATCGTCCGCTGCGGCGGGACCGTGGCCGAGGCGTTGGGAGCCGGCATAGTGAGCGTCGCGAAGCTTGCGTGGGACGGGCAGTGACGCCTCTTCGTGCACGTCGGTGGTCGCATGGCCGATGGCGGTGGTGGAGGCTCGACTCTTCGGGGCGGAGGCCAAGAAGATCGCGGTCTGGGCCAGGGTCAGCTTGCCCTCGGGCATGCCGAGGCGGGCCACCAGATCCCAGGCGGCTGAGGTCACCATGATCGCCCGCGGGTCGGCGTTGCCGACGTCTTCGCTGGCGAAGATCGCCATGCGGCGGGCGATGAAGCGTGGGTCTTCGCCGGCTTCGAGCATGCGGGCGAGCCAGTAGAGCGCGGCGTCGGCATCGCTGGCACGCATCGACTTGATGAAGGCCGACGCGTGGTCGTAGTGCTGGTCGCCGAGCTTGTCGTAGCGGAGGGCCTTCCGCTGGATCGACTGCTCGGCGACGCCTAGGTCGACGACGATCCTGCCGGCTTGTTCCTTTTCCGTCAGCACAGCGATCTCCAGCGCCGCCAACGCCCGGCGGGCGTCGCCGTCACTGGTCTTGATCCAGTGGGCGATGGCCTCGTCTGTCATTTGAACCGTCTTACTGGGAAACGCCCGCTCGTCGTCGATGGCAGACCGCAACAGGTTGGCAATGTCCGCCTCGCCCAGCGGCTCGAACTGGAAGATCTGGCTCCGACTGACGAGCGCTGAGTTGACGCTGAAGAAGGGATTCTCCGTCGTGGCACCGATCAGCACGACGATGCCGTCCTCGACGTCACCGAGCAGGACATCTTGCTGGGCCTTGTTGAAGCGGTGGATCTCGTCGAGAAAGAGCAGCGTCCGGCTGCCGCCTTGCTCGAGACGTTCGCGAGCTTCATCGAGAATGCCGCGGACCTCCTTGACGCTGGACGAGGCAGCGTTGAGGGTGCGGAAGGTGCTGGCCGTCTCGTCGGCGATGATGCGGCCGAGGGTGGTCTTGCCGGTGCCGGGCGGGCCGTAGAAGAGGACGCTGCCGAGCCGGTCGGCCTCGATGAGGCGTAGCAGGAGCATGCCCTCGCCGAGCAGATGTCGCTGGCCGACGAACTCGTTCAGGTTTCGCGGCCTGACGCGTGCCGCCAGCGGCATGGCCCGCCGGACGTTGTCTGCGCGTTGTTCGGCGAAGAGGTCCACAAGGCGATCCTACGGCCACCCGAACGCGTACCGTACCGCGTGCCGAGGGTCGCTGACTTGTTCGAGTGGTCCGACGGCCTGAAACTCGCCGGGCTGCCGTGGCACCTTGATTCGCGGCAGCCGCGGTCGCACTGCATCGTCAGCCACGCTCACGCCGACCACCTGCCCTACGGCGACCGCAACGACCCGCCAAACCCGGCGAAGATCCACGGCAAGGTAATCTGCACTCCCGAAACCGCAGCCATCGGCACCTACCGCGGCGGCCTTGGCGGTACGCTCATCGTCAAGAACTACGGAGAAGTCGAAGAGATTTCGAACGTCGTTACCTGCAAGCTCCTACCTGCCGGCCACGTGCTCGGCAGCGCGATGCCGCTCGTCACCACGCCCCGCGGCAGCCTGCTCTACACGGGCGATTACAAGCTGCGACACAGCCGGACGGTCCCGCACGCCGAGCCCGAACATGCAGACGTGCTGGTCATGGAGAGCACGTACGGCAGCCCCTACTTCCGCTTTCCACCGGCAGAGGACGTCCAGCGATGGCTCGTGGAGCTCGTCGCCGCGGCGATGAAGGAGGGCAAGCAACCGGTCGTCCACGGCTACTCGCTCGGCAAGAGTCAGGAAAACATCCGCCTGCTTACCGACGCGGGCTTCAACGTCTCGATGCACGGAGCGATCTGGCGGATCAGCCAGTTCTACCGCGACTTCGGCGTCCACCTCGGCCGGGACGACCAGCTCCGGCAATACAAGAAGGTCGACTTTAGCGGCGACAGGCAGCTGGATCTGGAGGAGCGGGGCGTGCTGGTCTGTCCGCCACGCGATGCCCGCGGGCCGGTGACGGCGCAATTCGGAGAGAAGGTCTGCCGAATCATGATGAGCGGCTGGGCGTTGTCGAAGAACGCGAAGTTCCGCTACGGCGTCGAGCACGCCTTGCCGCTGAGTGACCATGCAGATTTTGACGAGTTGATCGAGACGATCGAGATCGTCCGGCCCAAGCACGTCCTGAGCCACCACGGTTTCGCGGAGTTCCCGGACCACCTGCACAAGCTCGGGCTGCCGCAAAAGCTCGGTTTCGAGGTGCGGCTCGCAAAGCCGCCGGCGCAGATGGAACTGTTTTGAGCTAGAGCGTCACTAGCGTCACCGCGTGAAGATCATTCGCTTCGAGCACGAGGGGCAGGCCGCCGCAGGCGTCGATCACGGTGATGACTACGAGGTAGTGCGAGACGCTTTGGATCCGACGCCGACTGGCTTGAGTGTTCCGCGACCCGTCACATTGCTGCCGCCGATCGTGCCGACGGATATCCTGTGCATCGGCCTCAACTACCGCGAACATGCCGCCGAAACGGATTCGACGGTGCCGGAGCATCCGATGCTCTTCATCAAGAGCTCCAACGCGTTGGCCGGGCCGGAAGCGACCGTGATCCTGCCGCAGAACAGCGACAGGGTCGATTATGAAGCGGAGTTGGCGGTTGTGATCGGCCGGGACGCGAAGGACGTCGCCGAGGCGGACGCGGCCGAATACGTCGCCGGCTACACCATCGCCAACGATATCTCCGCTCGTGACTGGCAGAAGGATCAACGCCTCAACGGCGGCCAATTCGCCCGCGGCAAGAGCTTTGACGGCTTCTGCCCGCTCGGCCCGCACCTCGTGACCCCGGACGACGTGGGCGATCCGAACAACCTCGACATCTCGCTGACGCTCAACGGCGAGACCATGCAGTCGTCGAACACGAGCGACATGATCTTCAGCGTGCCTCAGATCATCGCGTCGCTCAGCCACACGATGACAATCCGCCGCGGCAGCGTGATCCTCACCGGCACGCCCAGCGGCGTCGGTGCGGCACGGAGGCCGCCGGTCTTCTTAAAGCCGGGCGACGAAACGGTGGTCGAGATCGAGAAACTCGGCCGGCTCGTTACGCAGTTTGCCGCGGCTTCTTGACGGATAGCTGGCCCAACCGTGAGAGGGCACCGAAGCCGCGGGATACCGGCTTGGGATGCCTCGGCCACCGCTGGTGATGCCGGGCCCGCCATCGTCTACCGACGTGCCAACGCCACAGCACACTCACCCCGAGGTAGGTCAATGATCCGGAAAAGGCTCCAATGATGAGGCCGCCCACGTACATCGGGTAGAGCGACGGCAGGTTGTCGATCAGGAAGCGACCTGTGACGAAGAGCCCGTCGATGATGCCGGCGCTCATCGCTTCGTCGATCAACGTCTTGAATCCATCGACGCGTTTCGCCGGTGTCAGAGGCAGGCCGACTTCGTAGGCGAGCCAGAAGCAAGGCACCCACGTCAGCGGGTTGCTGACCCACGTGAAGGCCATCGCGATCGGCGCATTGCCCTTGCCGACTAGTGCCGAGATAACGGCACCGATCGTCTGCACAGGCAGGCAGATCCACGCCCAGAAGACGCCGCTCGCGGCTCCAAGTGCTGCCGAGTGGCGGTTGACGTGCCACAGCCGCGGGTGCATGACGATCGAGCCGAAGATGCGCAGCATCGGGTTGGCGCTGACCTCCTGTCGAGCGGGCATGAGCTTGCGAAACATCCTGCGTGCCATGGCGTTTTTCGATCCCTCGGGCGATCAGGCGGAACCCATGAGTCGCATCGGCGACCGGGCGCGGGACCTTATGCGGCCGACCATGAGGATCACACTTGTCGGACTTCGAGGATTAAACTTGTCGGACTTCCACATCCCGAAGAAGCTCCTGGGCTTTGGCAGGATCGATGTGAGCCGCGTGCGGCGAGAGCGTGTTGGCGGCTCCGCACGCACTGGCGAATCGACTGGCTTCCCGCACCGAAGCTCCGTCGCTCATGCCTGCGGCTAACCCTGCTGCAAAAGCATCCCCACTACCGACTGCGCTAACCGACTTTACCTGCGGGGTGCTGACCTCCCAGAACCGGTCATCGCCCGTCCCGCAGCCGCAGAGACTCGCCCCAAAACGGCCACGCGTGCAAACGATGTGCTCTGCCCCGCGTTTGGACAGTTCGTGCATCGCGTCTCGCAAAGCCGCTCGCGAATCCACCGGCCGGCCGACGGTGTTGGCCAGCTCCCGTCGATTCGGCTTCACGACCGTCGGCCTCGCCTTCAATGCCGCCTCCAACGCGCCGCGACGGCCGTCGACGATGGTCGGCACGTCACGCTCTCGCGCCGCTTCGACGCACTCCTGATAGAGCGTTTCGCGAAGACCGGTAGCAATTTTACCGGAAAACACTGCCACGCGAGCGTCCTGAAGGGCTTCGACGAATGTCGCCAGGAGGCGATCCGCGGTATCTGCAGGAAGGGCCTCCGGTTCCTGCACGAACTCCGTCGCCTCGCCGCGGGTTCGATCAACGGCACTGACGCAGAGGCGGGTTTCTGCGTCTGTGTCCACCCTGTGCAGCTCGATCGGCAACGCGGTGATGCCCTTGACGAAGGCCTGTCCCCGTTCGCCGCCGACGAGCGTCACGAGCCGGACCGGCCGCTTGAGCGTCGCCAGGACGCGAGCGACATTGGTCGCCTTGCCGCTGGCGAAGTCGTGAACTTGATCGGTTCGGTGCACCTCGCCGTGGTCGAGCGGGCCAGTAAATTCCATTGTGCGTTGCAGTGCAGGTGATGTGCCGAAGCAGACGATCATCACCGAAGGCTAACGTGACGACCGCGGCGGTTCTAGCGGAGGCCGAGGCGTCGACTACCCGACGTACCGCAGACACGGGACCAGTCCCTACGCTGCCGACGTGCCAGAGGAAGTCGCCGCCGATCAGCTGGAGCAGGTGCAGCGGACATGCCCCATCTGCGATCGCGACAACCAGGACCAGCCGCCGCACAAGCTGTCCCGTGGCGGCTGGCAGCTCAAGTGCTGTGAGCAGTGCTCGATGGTCTATCTCGAGAATGCGCCGTCCGACGAGTCCCTCGAAAGCGACCACGCGTGGGAGAAGTCGATTCAGGATGAGCGGAACCGCCGTCGAGAGCACCGCGAGGTGCATTACGCCGTCAGCGACACGGTCAAATCGCTCAAGCGGATGGCCCGCGGCAAAGGCGTCCGCGTCAAAGAACGTGGCTTCATCACGAAGCACGTGCCAAGCGGCAACGTCCTCGACTTGGGGTGCGGCGACGGACGGACGGTGCTGCACCTCGAAGACCGTTACATCCCGTTCGGCATCGAGATCAGCGACGGCCTTGCTGCTGATGCTGCCGCGGGAATGGAGCCGCGTGGGGGTCGAGTCATCAGAGCCCCCTCGTTCGAAGGTCTGGCATCCTTCGGCGACGACTTCTTCGACGGGGCGATGCTGCGGGCGTACCTGGAGCACGAGACGCGCCCGATGCCCGTCATGAAACGACTGCTGACGAAGCTCAAGCCTGGGGGTCGGATCATCATCAAGGTGCCGAACTTCGCGAGCCTCAATCGCGTGGTCAAGCGGGCCGGCTGGTGCGGTCTGCGGTTCCCGGACCATGTGAATTACTTCACGCCGCGGACGCTTCGGCGGCTCGTCGAGACGGCCGGCTTCGAGGTGGCTGACTTCGGTCTCCTCCTCCGGCAGCCGACAAGCGACAACATGTGGCTCGTCGCAGAGCGACCAACGCGCTGACAGACGTCGGCATCCATCCAGAAGTTGCCGTAACGTTCTACATGGGACGCACCACGCAGCAGGTCGGTCACGAGCGGACTGCCGAAGCCGCGGCGTTCCCGACGCTGTCGGCGAGACAGGTTGCCCGCTTCGCCGATGTCGGCGAGTCGCAGACGATCCCCGACGGCGCCGTCATCATCCAGGCGGGTGATCGCAGCTACCCGCTGCTGATCGTCCGACGCGGCGCGATCCGCATCCTCGAAGAACGTAAGCAGGGCGACGACCTGCTTATCCACAAGCATGAAGCCGGCGAATTCGTCGGAGATGTCGACCTGCTCACGCGTCGGCCTGCGATCTTCTGCGCGGTAGCGGACGGTGACTGTGAGGTGATTCGTGTCGAGCCGAAGATGATCCGCAAGGTGGTGGCCGCCGATGCATCGCTGGGCGAACGGATGCTGCGGGCGCTGATGGTGCGTCGCGACCTGCTGGGCGATACCGGCTTCGTCGGGACGCGGCTCGTCGGCAGCCGATGGGACAAGAAGACGGCGGAGATCAAGGAACTTCTCGACCGAAACCACGTGCCGTACACGTGGCTCGACCCGGAGCGTGACGACCGGACGGACGGCTTGCTGGCGTCGCTGGATGTACGAAGCGACCAGTTGCCGATCGTGCTACCGCCGGGCGAGAGTGAAGCGTTGCGTCGGCCGGATCTGAAGGACGTGGCCAGGGCACTCGGGCTGGGGGCGCAGGTCGATGACGTGGATGCGGTGCAGGACGTCGTCATCGTCGGCAGCGGCCCGGCGGGCTTGGCGGCGGCGGTCTACGCCGCGAGCGAGGGGCTGGCGACGCTCGTGCTCGACAGCCATGCCCCCGGCGGCCAAGCGGGGACGAGCTCGAAAATCGAGAATTATCCTGGTTTTCCCACCGGCATCAGCGGGGCGGATCTGGCGCAGCGGACCAGCGTTCAGGCGCAGAAATTCGGAGCAGTGCTTCGGGTGCCGTGTTCGGCGACGAAGCTCGACTCACCCGACAGCGGCCCCAAGACTCTGCACCTAGATTGCGACGACACCGTCATCGCCCGTACCATCGTCATCGCGACCGGGGCGAAGTACCGAAAGCTCGACATCGAGCACGAAGAGACGTTCGCCGGCACGGGCGTCTACTACGGGGCGACGCAGATGGAGGCGTCGATGTGCAGCAATGAGACGGTCGCCATCGTCGGCGGCGGCAACTCGGCGGGGCAGGCGGCGGTCTTCCTCAGCGGCCAGGCCAGCCGCGTGCTCATGCTCGTCCGCGGTGACTCGCTGGCGAGCAGCATGAGCAAGTACCTCATCGAGCGCCTCGAAGCCACTGACAATATCGACCTGCTCTACCACACGAAGGTCGCGGCCCTCCACGGTGACGCCGAGGCGGGCCGGCTGGAGTCGGCGACGCTCGAAGGTCCCGATGGTGAGCGGCAGGAGACGCTGGCGGGGGGATTCGTGATGATCGGCGCCGAGCCGCGGACGGACTGGCTCGACGGCACGATCGCCCTCGATTCGGACGGCTTCATCCTGACCGGCCCGGACATCCCGGCCGACCAGTGGCCGCTGAAGTCACGCTCACCTCGCTACCTGGAAACGAGCCTCCCCGGCGTCTTCGCCGCCGGCGACGTCCGCTCCGACAGCACCAAACGCGTCGCCACCGCCGTCGGCGACGGGGCGATGGCCATCCGCTTCGTCCACGCGGTGTTGGAAGGGTAAATGCTGCCAAGCCCTCTACTCCCGAGTTTCGACGTCCACGCCCTCGTACAGATCCTTGAGCGACAGGTCGATGCCGACGCCGGGGAGACGCACCACGCCATCGGGATCGGTCACGTAATCGATCCGCCAACCGCCGTCCTCGGAGCGGTCCAGCACCTGCACGCCGATGTGAAGCGACTCGATCAGGACGTAAGTCTTGACCGACTCGAAATTTTGGTAAGCCTTGAACTTTCTCGTGCGATCTGACTCCGCCGTCGTGGACGACAGCACCTCGAAGATGGCGGTCGGATTATTGATCGCTCGGCGATGCGAGACGTTCGGGTCCAACTCCGGCTCGCCACAGACGACGGAAGCATCTGGGTAGAAGTACTGCCGCTTGTCGCGTCGCTTGACTGCCATGTCGCTGTCGAGGGCTCGGCAGCCGGTGCCTCGAACCTTCGATCGCAGCTCGCTGACGAGGTTGACCTTGATCGAGCTGTGCTCCATCGTCCCGCCGCTGTCGGCGATGAGCCGCGTCAGCGGGATGACGAGGCCGTCTGCGTACTCGTACTTCTCATCAGCCGTCTCGATGAACTCGATAAACTGCTCGAACGTCATTCGGACCGGCTTGGACCAGTCGATCTTGGCGGGATGCTCCGCGGCGGGTGACGACATGATAACAGCATAGTTGATCGTGCGGGGCTGCGACCTCCTCTCTCGCTAGCCGAACAAGAGTGGCCAGATCACGATGAGGAAGAAGTAAGCCGGCACCCAACTGAGCAACCCAGCAGCAGCAGCGATGAGAATCTGTGTTGCTGGTCGGTAGCGGCGAAGCAGAAAGCTCCGCAACAACGCGACCACCGCAATGGTGAGCAACCCCGAAAGCGTCACGAAACAGGCCACCCCGCTATCACCCGGTCGGCCGGTCCAGGCTATATGAACTTCGCGTTCGACGAATAAAACTCCGATGATTGTCGCGACAATGAGCGTCACCCAGAACAGGACGTCGGTGCCATGAGCGTCAGTTCCACCTCGCTGTTCGTAGCTGAGAAATGGCTTTTCATCCATGAGCAAGGCTTCTCTTCAATCGACGCGAGCAGACTCACCGCCGCCGCGACTTCTTCTTGTTGCGGTCCTTCTTCTGCATCCGTGTGTTGCCCTTCGTCCGTAAACCACCACCGCCTGACGCGGCGGCCATGCCGCCCATGCCGCCGCCCATCAGGCCGCCGACGAGGCTGCGCATCTTGCCGACCCCGCCGCCGCTCATCGTCTTCGTCAGGCCTCGCATCGCGTCGAACTGCTTCAAAAACTGGTTCACGTCCTGCGGCTGGCTCCCGCTGCCCGCCGCGATCCGGCGGCGGCGGCCGTGCTCGATCATCGCCGGCCTCCGCCGCTCCGCCGGCGTCATCGAGTCGTACATCGCCCGCATTCGGCCCATCATCGTCTCCATCTCCGGCCCGGCCATGCTGCTGGCCTTGGCCATGTCACCCATGCCGGGGATCATGCCCATGACCTTGCTCATGGAGCCGAGCTTCTTGATCTGACCCATCTGCTTCATGAAGTCATCGAGGGTCAGCTCCCCCTTCATCATCTTCTCTTGCTGCGCCGCCAGCTCCTCTTCGTCGAGCTTGTCCTTCACCTGCTCGACGAGCCCCATCAGGTCGCCGGCACCAAGGATGCGCTGGGCGGTGCCCTCGGGCCGAAACTCCTCAAGGCCGTCGAGCTTCTCGCCTGTACCAAGGAACTTGACAGGCTTTCCTGTAACGTACTTGGCGCTTAGCAGCGCACCGCCGCGGGTGTCGGAGTCGAACTTCGTGAGGATCAGGCCGTCGAGCTCGAGCCGCTCGTTGAATGCCTTGGCCGTCCCGACCGCGTCCTGGCCGGTCATGGAGTCGAGCACGAGGTAGATCTGGTGGGCGCCGACGGCCTTGTTGACGTCGGCCAGCTCGCCCATCAGGTCGTCGTCGATCGCAAGCCGGCCGGCGGTGTCGAGGATGAGGATATCCCGACCCTGTGCCTTCGCCTCCTTCACCGCAGCCTTGGCGACGCTCACGGCGGCACCTCGGGCGACGTTGCCGTGCTCCGCGGCCTTGCTTTTGTCCGCGTACACCGGGACGCCCGCCTGCTCGCCGATGACCATGAGCTGGTCGATGGCAGCGGGACGTTGCAGGTCGACCGCCGCGAGCATCGGCTGGTGACCTCGTTTGCCCAGGTACCGGGCCAGTTTGCCGCAGGTTGTCGTTTTGCCCGAACCCTGCAGGCCGGCCATCAAGACGATCGTCGGCCCCGGGCTAACTGTGTAGATTTTCGGATCAACCGGCCCCAGCAGGCCGAGCAGCTCGTCGTAGACGATCTTGACCATCAAGTCCGCCGGCTTCAGCGAAGCCGTGACCTCCTGGCCAATCGCCTTGTCCGTGACGTTCTGGGTGAACTCGCGGACGACCTCCAGGTTAACATCGGCTTCGAGCAGGGCGGTGCGAACTTCGCGCATCGCCTCCCGCACGTTCTCTTCGCTGATCTGCCCCCGGCCGGCGAGGTTACGGAGAGCACCTTGAAACTTCTCAGTCAGTCCTTCGAGCATCGGAACGACAGTCTAGCGCCGACTGCCGGTCGCTCGCGTGTCTCCGTGGTGCCACGCGACGCCCGCCACTAGAGTTGCATTAATGCCGGAGACGCCTTCAGCCACGCCAAGCTCGCCGGACGTGAGCGAGCATCAGCCACCTAGGCGGCGAAGATTTGGTTTGGGCATCGTGCTAGGCGTGCTGATCGCTGCGATGGTCGCGGTGGTGGCTTGGCAGTTCCCTGATGTCAGGGAAGCCGTTAATGATCCGCCGCGGCAGAAGCAATGGGCGACCGAGCGACCTTTCTCCTTGCGGCAGGTGCTGCTCGATGATCGTGACGCCGCCCTCGCCCGCGACGATCTGGTGACCGCAGCGGCCGTCGAGTCCAAGCTTGGCTTAGAAGCCATGCGACGCATCGCCGCCTTGCAGGCGGTCTGGATGCGCGATCAGGACAAGGAGACGCGTCTATTTTCGGATCTCGCCGGCAAGACGCGTTGGACGTACCGCAACACTGCTGCTGACTTCTTCTGCTTTTTGGTGCAGGCAACGCTGGAGGTTGCTCCGGGTGACGTGACAAGAATTGCCGAGGCGTTCGATGCTGAGCGCTCGTTGGACGACGAAACGGGCCTACCAATCTCGATCAACGTTCGCAACGGCAAGCCGTTGGGCGACGACCGAGAGGAACAGCTGTTTGGAACGAGCGAATACCTCAAGGACGGTCTACTCAGTGTCTTCGAACGATTCGGCCCTGAGCCGATGGGCCTGCCGATTGGCGAGCGGATGAAGGAGCTGACCGTCGCCCTGATGGAGCAGTCGCTCGAATCCGCCGAGGCCGGCCCGGTCAGTGGCCAGCGTTCTGAAGAGGTCGGCAACACGCTGCAGATCTGCAATCGACTCGCCTTTGCGTATGCCGCTTCGGATCCGGAGTTTGCCGCGAGGTGTGCCGAGTACGCGGCTGGCGTAACGGAGGCCGTTCTGTTTGAAATGCTCCCGGCCAATCATGGGCTGCCGGCGCGTGAGTTCGACTTTGACACCGGGACGGTCGTCTCCGGCGAAGTCTGGTTCCGCGATCACGGCAACGAGTTCTTCCCAGGTCTGGCCGAGAGCTACGCCCATGCGGTGTCGCGTCTGGATGAGCCCGAGTGGGCGGAGCGTGCTGAGCGGTGGGCTCCGGTGCTGGTCGATCTTTACGACGTCGTCTTCGAGCACGGCCTCAACGAGAATGGGCTGATTGTCAATCACATCGATCCGGCCACGCGGAACATCGTTGACGGCGATCCAAGCGACAACTGGGGCTACGTGCTCAACGGCGTGCTGCTGTTTACAGAAGCGGCCAAACTTCATGGCGTCGTCGATGAGGGGCGACTGGCCAGGCTCGAAGCCGGCGTTGATCAAGTGGTCGAGACAGTCGCCGAGTCTTACGGCATTGCATGGGAGCCGGGGCCTGACGGGTACTACGACGCGATTGAAAGCGCGCTCTACCTCATGCACCACCGGCCTGCCACTCGGGACTTGCTCGGTCCTTGGGTGGACGATCAGATTGGCAACTACTTCGACATCCAGCAGGGCAATGGTCTCGCTCAGGGCACCTACCTCGATGGCAACTTCATCCGCACCACGCTCCTGTACGCCGACTGGAAGCGAGGCGGCTTTCGCGTCAAGCCCTGGCGGCGAGACGTTGCAGTCGGTCTGACGCGAAAAGGTGGCCGGGCGGTTCTGATCATCACGGCCATGGAGCCTTACGAGGGCACGCTCGTCGCCGCTGAACCGTGGCATCGGACCCACATGCGGCTGCCTTGGGACTGGCCTCGACTCAACAGCTGGCCAGAGCATCTGGCTGCCGACGGCAACTTCACGCCTGTAACTGTCGAGGGATCCGACGCGTCGATGGACGTCCGGTCGCTGCGTGGAGGCGTGCCGATTCGGCTCGGAGCCAACGGACGACTTGTCGCCGAGTGGGCAGTCGACGATGTGTCGGACGATTGACCGCTTCAGTCTTACTGCTTATCCAGAGTCACAATTCGCGAAAAGCTTTGACAGCGACACGCGGCTGGACGATATTCGCGAGAGGGAGCTGCCTTTGCGGCCTGAACAGTCTCGAGAGATATGGATTTGAAAATGCATCAACTTCTTCCAGCCGGCGTTGCCGGTCTCGCCGTTATCGCGGCTTCGTCGGCCCAAGCGGCCATCCAGATCGACGTCACCGGCATCGATTTCACCTACGACGGCAGCACCATCGGCGACGAGGGCGGAGCTGGGTTGGCGGGGGGCCTCGACCTGCTCGACAGTGTCGACTTCTTCCAGGACGGTGTGTTGGTCGGCTCGTTGAACGCGTCGGATAACGCCGCAGTTGACGTCAATGTGAACGACGTGACGAACATCCCGGTCGGCGGCGGTGTTGTCGCACAGACTTCGGCGTCTCCCGGCATCGGTTTCGACCTCTTCTTCGACAACGGCGGCGGCGTCGGCTCCGGCGGGTTCCTCTTCCTCGACATTGGCTCCTTCGACGTCTTCTACTCGGGTAACGAGATCGGCATTACCGGCGTCGAAGGCGCGGCTTCGATCTTCAGCCAGTTCGACCTGCCCTTCGGCATCGAGTTCGACGACAACGAGCCGGTGAGCGTCACCTTCAGCGGCCTCATCGACGAAGGCTCCTTGACCGACGACGGCACGTTCGTCACCGGCTTCACCGCCGACGGCACTGCCACCTTCCTTGGCGCGGTCATCCCTGAGCCGACCAGTCTCGCCCTCCTCGGCCTCGGCGGCTTGACCGTCCTGCGTCGGCGTCGCTGATTCGTCGACATCCAACCACAATGTCGCCGCCCCCGTCGCATCGCCGGGGGCGTCGTCGTGTTCCCGGTACGAGCGGAGCTTTGATAGGTACAGATCTAAATCGGCTGGCACGCGTAGGAGATTCAAGCAATCTTCCTCAGTCGACCCGCAGGAACACGTAGGGTCCGGTTTCGGCACCCCATACCTGCTCGCCCGCCTCGTCGTAGCCGCCAGACCAGCTTTCGAGGCGGTCAGCCTGCATCGTAACCGCGCTCGTCGCGTACGTCGCCCGGCGAAGCGAGGACGAGCAGCCTTCGCCGCGGGTCGAGCCGACGAAGCTGTCACCGTCCCGCGTCAGGAAGACGGTGCACCCCTCTCTCAGCAGCAGGTCGTCCGGCGACAGCTCATCAGATGCTTCGGGCATCTCGTACATGCCCGCGAACCCGAGCGGGTCGCCCGGCAGGGCGCAAATGATGCTCGCGACGCCGTCATCCGTCGCCTCGATTCGGTAGATCCGCTGTCGATAAGGGCGATCCACTGACCCGGCGGCCGCTTGCTCGACGTAGAGCCAGGGTGCGTCGTCACGCGCCCGCCAGATCGGCCGAACGTGCAGCTCAATTGCAAAATGTCTTGGATCCTCCTCGGCCTGCTCGGTACTGGTGAAGTCGCCGGTCAGCCAGGCCGCAGCCAGCTCCACATCGTCGGCCGGCTGCGTTTCGGCGTGGCGAGCAGAGTGATCATCATCAGCAAGACGAGGAGCATCGCAGTAGCGTACACGGCGGCTCGCTGGTCCACCTGTTGCAACGGGCGGCGGCATGACGTCCTTCATCGGCTGGGCTGCCGCGGCGATACTCATCGCCACCATCTCCAGCCAGGTTTACAAACAGTGGAACGATGAAACGAGCCGAGGCGTGAGCATCTGGCTCTTCCTAGGCCAGATCGCCGCAAACGGCTTGTTCCTCACCTACGCGATCCTGGTCGACGATCCCGTCTTCATCGCCGCCAACGGCGTTCTCCTTCTCGTTAGCTTCGTCGGCCTCTACATCAAGCGACGCCACACACTGGCCGCACGGGCCGCCTGAAGCCGTGATGGACGTCGCTGATCTCATCGCTTGCGATAGAGTGATCTGTGCAAGAGACAGAACCCACCGTCCCGACCGACGATGTCGAGGACCCCAAAGCTTCCGACGACGCCCAAGTCGTTGCCGAAGGCGAACCTGAACATGAAGTCTACCCCAGCATCGCCATCATCGGCCGGCCCAACGTCGGCAAATCGTCGCTGCTCAACAGCCTCGCCCGGAAGCGTATCGCCATCGTTCAAGACCAGCCGGGCGTGACGCGAGATCGCGTGTCGACGCACCTGGAGTTCGACACGAGGGACGGGCCGCGATGGGTCGAGCTCGTCGACACCGGCGGCTACGGCTTCGACGACAAGCAGGGCCTGACCGACCCGATCCGTCGGCAGGTCGAAGCCGCCGTCGGTCGGGCGCAGCAGGCGGTGTTCGTCGTCGACGCTCATGCCGGTCTGCTGCCGGGCGACCTGACGATCGCTGAACTCCTTCGCAAGAGCGGCACGCCGGTCCTGCTCGTCGCGAACAAGGCCGACGGCGAGCGGTACGACGTCGCCGCCGCCGACTTCAGCCGACTCGGGTTCGGGACGCCCGAGTTCGTCAGTGCCACCACCGGCCGGGGCGTCAACAAGCTCCAGACGAAGCTCGCCGCCGCCGTGGATCTGGAAAATGCCCCGCGGAATCCCCCAGACCCCGACCTCAAGATCGCCATCGTCGGCAAGCGAAACGCCGGCAAAAGCACGCTCGTCAACGCCATCGCCAAGCTCTTCAAGGAAGAAGATGACCGCGTCATCGTGAGCGAGGTTGCCGGAACGACGAGAGACAGCGTCGACGTCGTCTTCGAGAAGGACGGCCGAACCATGACGGTCATCGATACCGCCGGCGTCCGCAAGAAGCGGCACATGGTGACGAATGACGTGGAGTTTTACAGCTTCCACCGGGCCGAGCGGAGCATCCGTCGGAGCGGCATCGTCATGCTGCTAATCGACGCGACGGTGCTTGTCAGCGATCCGGATAAGAAGCTGGCCCGTTACATCGGCGACCAGATGAAGCCGACGATTCTCGTGGTCAACAAATGGGATCTGGCCCGCGAGGCTCGGCGAAAGGAGGCCCAGACGCAGGGTAAGAAGCCGCCGCGGGACTCGGAACTGATGGAGGAGTTCGGCGAGTATCTGGAAGCCGAGCTACCGGGACTCTCCTTCGCACCCATCGCCTTCATCACCGCCAGCGATGGCCGAAACGTGGCCGCGCTGGTCGATGCGGCAAGAAGTCTGCACAAGTCGGCTCTGACTCGCGTTTCCACAGGGCAACTCAACAAGGCGATCGAGCGGGCGATGCAGGTACGGACGCCTGGCGGCTCGCGCGGCGGACGTCGCCGGCCAAAGATCTTCTACGCGACGCAAGTCACGGTCGACCCGCCGCACGTCGTGGTGTTCGTGAACGACCCGGACCTCTTCGACGAGGGCTACAAGAGGTTCCTCGTGAACCGGCTCCGCGACGAGCTGCCCTTCGGGGAGGTGCCGTTACGGCTATCGTTGAGGGCGAGGAGGCGAGATGACGATGAGGCGTCGCTTGATACATGAAGATTCTGCAGCATCAGCAGCGCGATGCCGAACAACCGTTTAGGTCGCCGAGGCCGCGGCTATCGGTGTGAAAAAGAACTTAAAGACGTTGACGTGTGACTGAGGCCGCCTATGTTAACCGCCCAGCCATCGACGGGAACAGAAGCCGAACTCGGAAGCGAGTCAAGCCCCTGCAACCTGACGGCGACTGGGAAAAATCGGTCGCGAAGGTAGACTGGCCGCCAAAGCCGCCTACACTGCCGACCGCCGCAGAGGAATCACGAAAGTGGTTTGACGCGGCCAGATGGCTCTTTGACAAGCGAATAGTCGGATCGCCGCGAGGGTGTGTTCCGCTGAGGCTTCGGCTGATGCGGAGAGATCCAAGGCACCGGACGACTTGTTCGTCACGGACCTTCTATCACTCATCCTTGCGTGCATGCAATAGTGATCCCTTATTTGGAAATCGCCCGGGTCTACGCGGCCCGGTGCGTGTCAGCAAGGAATTGAGTTAAAATTGCCTGTGGGTGCCACCCGGCACCTGCAACTAGCCGCTGCATGATCTGCAGTTGGCTTCAGGCAAACCTTCAAGTTTGAGATTAAGCACTCGGCTTCGGCTTTGTGCATCAAGAACAAAATTGAAGAGTTTGATCCTGGCTCAGCCTGAACGCTGGCGGCGTGGTTAAGACATGCAAGTCGAACGACATAGTGGCGAACGGGTGAGTAAAGTATCGCTAACCTGCCCCAGACTCGAGGATAGCAGGGAGAAATTCCTGGTAATACTCGATGATCTTCTGAGGTCTCTGGACTTTAGACGCAAAGCTTTTGCGGTCTGGGATGGGGCGATATGGTATCAGCTTGTTGGTGAGGTAACGGCTCACCAAGGCTTCGACGCCTAGCCGGACTGAGAGGTTGGCCGGCCACATCGGGACTGAGACACTGCCCGGACTCCTACGGGAGGCTGCAGTAACGAATCTTCCGCAATGCACGAAAGTGTGACGGAGCGACGCCGCGTGCGGGACGAAGCCCTTCGGGGTGTAAACCGCTAAAACCATCAGGAAAGTTCTGATCCGGTGGTGATAAGGAGCGACTAACTCTGTGCCAGCAGTCGCGGTAATACAGAGGCTCCGAGCGTTAGGCGGAATCACTGGGCTTAAAGCGTGCGTAGGCGGCACACAAAGTGTCTTGTGAAAGCCCACGGCTCAACCGTGGAATAGCTTGGCATACTGGTGTGCTTGAATTACCTAGGGGCGAGCGGAACTGACGGTGGAGCGGTGAAATGCGTAGATATCGTCAGGAACGCCAAAGGCGAAAGCAGCTCGCTGGGGGTATATTGACGCTGAGGCACGAAAGCTAGGGTAGCGAACGGGATTAGATACCCCGGTAGTCCTAGCCGTAAACGATGTCCACTAGGCTGCGGGTGCTCTGACGCACTCGCGGCCGTAGCAAAAGTGTTAAGTGGACCGCCTGGGGAGTACGGTCGCAAGGCTAAAACTCAAAGGAATTGACGGGGGCTCACACAAGCGGTGGAGCATGTGGTTTAATTCGAAGCAACGCGAAGAACCTTACCAGGGCTTGACATCCACGGATTATCTCTATGAAAGTAGAGTACGCTGCTTGCAGTGGAACGTGGACAGGTGCTGCATGGCTGTCGTCAGCTCGTGTCGTGAGATGTCGGGTTAAGTCCCTTAACGAGCGAAACCTTTGCCACTAGTTGCCAGCGGGTAATGCCGGGGACTCTAGTGGGACTGCCGGTGTCAAACCGGAGGAAGGTGGAGATGACGTCAAGTCATCATGGCCCTTATGTCCTGGGCTACACACGTGCTACAATGGATTGGACAAAGCGAGCCGAAACGGTAACGTGGAGGAAATCGCAAAAACCTATCCCCAGTTCGGATTGTAGGCTGCAACTCGCCTACATGAAGTTGGAATCGCTAGTAATCGCGAATCAGCTACGTCGCGGTGAATGTGTTCCTGAGCCTTGTACACACCGCCCGTCAAGTCATGGGAGTCGGGAACGGCCGAAGTCGCCTCATTACAGGGGTGCCGAAGCTGGGCTCGATGACTGGGACTAAGTCGTAACAAGGTAGCCGTAGGGGAACCTGCGGCTGGATCACCTCCTTTCTACAGGATTTTGTAGACGTCCAAGAGTGCGAACTCGAAGACGACTGTCAGCACAACCTCGTCTGCCCTCACCGGCAGGCTGCCAGTGGCAACATTGGTAGATGGCCATCCGACTATTCGCCTGTCCAAGGCAAGCGAACACCCGCACCTCCCCGGTGCGGGTGTTTTGCTGCGCCGCCTGTGTAGCACCCCGTCATCACCAGCGGCAACTTTCCTCTTATCTGCGGCAATCAGCGACGCCAACTCCGGCAGCGGCTAGAATCCCGCCCGACCCTCTGCTGACCTGTCCTCTTCAGGTCTTCCCACAACTACCGTCGCCGACGGGTGTTCACGACCCTGAGCCCCGTCGACAAGGCGAACAAGTTACACGAACCCGCCATGGGCCCGACGAATCAACGGCTTCTTCACCTCTACAACGCTGACCGAGATCTTCGCCAGGCCGAGGACAACCTCGACCGGGCTACGCGTGGCGTTCGTGTCCAAAAGAAGCGGGCCGAACTCGCTTTAGCTTCTTTGCAAGAGACGCATATGAGCCTCCAACGGCTCAAGGCAAAGCAGATGGAGCTCGAAGGCGACCTCAAGGCTCGCGACGAGCACATGGAGCATCTACGCCTTCAGCAGCAAGAAGCGTCCAACCCACGGCAGTACCAGGCGCTGTTGCAGCAACTCAACACGCAGAAGGCTGAGCAGTCTCGAATCGAAGAAGAGGGACTGAGCCAGACTGACCAGATCAAGGCCCTGGAGACGCAGGAAGTCGAGCAACGCGATCAAGCCAATGCAGAGGCCGAGACCGCTCGGCAACTTGAAAGCGAGATCGAGGATAAGACGAAGGAACTCCAAGCAGTCATCGATGACCTGGCGCCGAAGCGTCAAGCCGCCGCCAGTGAGGTCAAGAGCGATCTTCTGACGACCTATGAGCGGTTGGCAGACAACTATGAGGGCGAGGCGCTTGCTCCGATCGGCCACATCGAGGGCAAGGAGGAGCGGTACTACTGCACCGCCTGCAACATGGAGCTGGTAGTCGACGTCTACAACCGCCTCAAGCTGCGGGACGAGGTCGCGACCTGTCCTGGCTGCGGACGAATCCTGTACATCCCGGAAGAGCTGACTCCTGAGATGGCGATTCGGCAGAAGAAGACTGCCAAGCGAGCCAGCCGGGCCAAGAAGGGCGCGAAGAAGGCTGTCAAGAAGGACCGCAAGGGCGTGCCCGTCAAGGTCAAACGGGTCCTGACTACCGCCGCTGCGGAGTCGCTCCGGCAGAACAAGGAGGAAGGTGCCGATGCCGCCGAGGTCGAGGTCAAAATCGTCGGCGTCCTCACCATCGCCGGTCCCTTCAGCGTCGCCAGCAAGGACGATTTTGCCAAGCTCGTCGCCGCCAAGCTGCAGAGTGAGGATATCGAGATCGATTACGTCGTCCGCCACGTCGGTGAGGACCTCGAGCCTCAAGTCGCTTCCGAGGCTCCCGCCGAGGAAGCCGCCGAGCCCGTCGAGGCCTGAGCCCATCTAGCCGATGCACCTCATCGTTGAATTCGACGGCGGCTCCCGCGGCAATCCCGGTCCTGCCGGATTCGGCGTTGTCGTCCGTGACGCACGCGACGAGTCGACGCCGCTCGTCACCGCCGGCCGCTTCGTCGGACACGCTACAAACAACGTTGCCGAGTACAGCGGTCTCGTCTTCGCCTTGGAAAAGGCCATCGATCTCGGTGCCACGCAGACCACCGTCCGCGGCGACAGCGAACTTGTCATCAAGCAGATGAAGGGCCAGTACCGCGTCCGCAACGAGAACCTCAAGCCGCTCTACCAGCAGGCCATCGCCGCTGCCAAGCAGCTCGGCAAGGTCGAGTACGTCCACAAGCTCCGCGACCAGAACAAGCTCGCTGACAAGCTGGCCAACCTCGCGATGGATCGTAAGGGCGACGTAGACGACGTCGCGTAGATCCGCCTCATGGACATCAAGCAGACCGTCGGCCGTCCGATGCGGATCGGGTTCTTGAGCCGATGCACGAGACCGCGAAGCTGCTTTTCGAGCGACCTGCTCCACGTGGAGCTTCATCCCGTTGATTCCAACGCAGCCGCGGGCAAACACCCACATCGACGCGGCTACGCTCGGCCGTGCTGCGGGAGACGTCAACGCCCGTCTCTGCCGCAACCAAGCTGACGCTCCTGCTCGTCAGCTCGCTGACCGTCATGGCTGGGGCTGCCGTCGCTCCGGCGTTGGTACCGATCAGCGAGCACTTCGTCTCCACGGGCGGCGAGCCGATGCGGGTGGATCTGTTGGCCAAGCTCATCCTGACGCTGCCGGGCCTCTTCATCGCAGTGTGGGCCCCGCTCAGCGGCTGGATCCTCGACCGCTTCGGCAGACGCCCCGTCCTGCTCGTCAGCCTGATCCTCTACGGCCTGGCTGGCACGAGCGGCCTGTGGCTGCCGACGCTCGAAGCCCTCCTCGTCGGCCGCGCCTTGCTCGGCATCGCGACCGCAGGCGTGATGACGGCCTCGACCACGCTCATCGGCGACTACCTCGACGGGCCGCAACGTGCCCGCTTCATCGGCTTCCAGTCGACCGCCATGTCCGTCGGCGGCATCGGCTTCATCCTCACCAGCGGCCTGCTCGCCGGCGTCGGCTGGCGGTGGCCATTCGTCATCTACGGCGTCGCGTTGCTCTTCATCCCGCTGGCCATCACCACCATCCGTGAGCAGCCGCGACGCCAGCCGACCGCGAACACGCCCGTCGCTCGTTGGCCGATGGCGACCTTCCTGGCCGTCTCGCTCACGTGCTTCTTCGGCGTCGCTTTGTTCTACCTGACCCCGACCCAGGCCGCCTACCTCACCGCGGACCTCGGCTACGACAGCACGTTCATCCAGTCGCTCGTCATCGTCGCCAGCACCGTCGGAGCCACCACCGCCGCCGCGAGCTACGGCTGGCAACGCTCGAAACTCGGCTTCAAACCGTTGTTTGCCATCGCCTTTGCCGTCTGGACCGTCGGCTACGGCCTGGCAGCACTTTCACCCGATGCCGGGGGGTTGCCCATTCTCGTCATCGGCATGCTCCTCAGCGGCTTCGGCAGCGGGTATCTCATGCCCAACGCCAGCAGCTGGCTCCTGTCTGCCGCACCCGAAGCGATGCGAGGCCGACTCGTCGGCGGGATGACGTCGTTCTTCTTCGCCGGACAATTCGCCTCGCCGTTCCTCGCCAAGCCGTTCGTGCTGATGGGCGGCGAACGACTGACCTTCGCCGCCGGAGCGGTGGCGGCGTTGGGGCTGACGGTCGTGTTCGTCATCGCGTCGATGCTCCACGTGGAGCGCGGACCTAAGACAGCTCGTCCCGCGTCTGCTTGAACGCCTCGACCACCTTCTCCAGATCTTCTCGCGTGTGAGCAGCGGACATCTGACAGCGGATCCTCGCCTCGCCCTCGGGCACGACGGGAAAGCTGAAGCCGACGACGTAGACCCCCTTCGCCAGCATCCGGTCCGCCATCCGAGACGCCAGCGACGCGTCGTACAGCATCACCGGCACGATCGGGTGCTCGCCGGGCACGATGTCGAAGCCCGCCTCCGTCATCGCCTCGCGGAAGAATCGCGTGTTCTCCCACAACTGCTCACGCAGCGACGGCTCACGCTCCGCCAGCTCAATCGCCTTGATTGCACCGGTCACGAGTGGCGGGGCGATGGTGTTGCTGAACAGGTAAGGCCTCGACCGCTGACGAAGCAGCTCGACGATCTCCGCCCGACCACTGGTAAAGCCGCCCGATGCCCCGCCCAGAGCTTTGCCGAGCGTGCCCGTGATGAGGTCGACTCGCCCCATGACGCCGCAATGCTCATGCGTGCCGCGGCCGGTCTCGCCGAGGAAGCCGGTGGCGTGACAGTCGTCGACCATCGTCATCGCTCCGTAGCGGTCGGCCAGGTCGCAGATGCTCTTGAGGTCCGCAATCGTGCCGTCCATGGAGAAGACGCCGTCCGTCGCGATGAGAATCCGCCGAGCCCCGCCGGCTTTGGCCTCTTGCAGCTTCGCCTCCAGGTCCGCCATGTCGCTGCTCCGGTAGCGGAACCGCTTGGCCTTGCACAGCCGGATGCCATCGATGATGGATGCGTGGTTCAAGCTGTCGCTGATCACGGCGTCGTCGGCCGTCAGGATCGTCTCGAAGAGCCCGCCGTTGGCGTCGAAGCAGGAGTTGTAGAGGATGGTGTCTTCGGTTTCGAGGAAGGTGCTGATGCGGTCTTCGAGCTGCTTGTGAATGGTCTGGGTGCCGCAGATGAAGCGGACGCTCGCCAGGCCGAAGCCGTACTCGTCGAGGCCCTGCTTAGCCGCCTCTGCGACGGCCGGGTGTTGGGCCAGGCCGAGGTAGTTGTTGGCGCAAAGTACCAGCACATCGTCCGGCACGTCGCTCGCCTCCGTCCGGTGCACCCCCGTCATCGCCGGCTTGACACCTACCCGCGGACCTTGCGGCGTGCTGATGATACGCTCGGACTTGTAGAGCCCGCCGGTGCGGATCTGGTCGAGCGTGTCCCGCAACTCCTGACGCGTCGTCTCGTTCATGAGGAAGCGTAGCGAAGGTTCGAAATCGCGCGCTGCGCATCGGCGGCCATCGGGTCTGGCGGCGGAAATTGCATCTGGGAGTCGGCGCTCCGCGTGGAGCGCGCACAACCCCCGCCGGCGTCGCTGGCGGGGGTTTTTGTAGCGATGTGCGCTCCACGTGGAGCGTGGCGAGATGTCGGCAGCGGTCAGAACGATGCAATTTTTGGTCGTTTTGCTGCAGAAAAAGTGCGATCGGCGTTCAGGTTCTGGTCGCCGATCTTCAGGGCAGGTGCAAGATTTGGACGGTCGCGTCGGGAATCAACGCGTTGGTGTTCGGACCGCAGGATTCGAATCCTGCGGCTTGCGTTTCAGAGGAGACGTGAGACTTCGACCCGCTTCTGCGAGGGAACTCGTCTCAGCTGAAGCGGGCGGCGTCACGCCCGACGCCGGCGGAGCGCGACGAGGGTGCCGAGGGCGATTGAGCCGGCCGTGGCGGGTTCGGGGACGCCGATGAGCGATGCGACGCCGCCGGTGACGACGAGGTCGAGGCTCCGGCCGCTGCCGAGGTCGAGCGGGTCATAGTCGAAGCCGCCGACGAGGCCGCTGGCGTCGAGGAAGTCGAAGCGGTCGCCGATCTGCGGGACGAACCCGCCGCCGAGGACGATGTCCAGCGCTCCGCCGAGGGTCGCGATGCCGTCGATCTCCAAGCGGTCGAACTCGCCGAGGCCGGTGCCGAACAGCTCGATCTCGAGGGCCGCGTTGTCGAGCGTGACATCGCCCGCCATCTCGACGACGGCGGGTGAGTTGCCGGGGCTGAAGGTGCCCAGGAAGACGAAGTCGCCACCGCCGACATAGGAGCCGGCGCCGCTGACCGTGTCGAGGAAGGTCACGCGACTGCCAGGTCGGGCGTCGACGGTATCGTTGTTCGTGAAGAAGCCGCTGACCCGAAGCGTGCTCTCTTCGGCCACGCGAAGTGCCGCCGGGCCGTCTGGATTGGCAAACGCTGTGATGAAGTCGCTCCTGAGCTCGGAGGTTTCTCCACCGACAACCGTCACGCTGCCGGAGAGGGCAAGGTCATCGGCTTCGAGCGTCCCGGCCTCCAAGACCACCATGCCGTTGATCGATACGCCTGCTCCTGCAAAGTTGAGCGCCCCGCCGTCGACTAGGGCTTCACCGTCGATGCGGTGGGCCGCGTTGTCACGATCGAATTGGAGCCGCTGATTTTCGCCAACCCGCAGCGTGGAGCCGAAGTCGAGATCGAGTTGACTCTGAACAACGCCGTCACCGGCCATGGTGCCGCCCTGGGTGATCAGGACGCCCTGGTTCGTGTTGCTGTCGGGTGTGATGCGTCCCTTGTCGAGCACCAGGGAGCCGCCGCGAACCTCCATCCTGGCTGCGGCTACGCCGCCGTCGGCAAGGGTCAGCGTCGAGGTGGGGCCGATCTGCAGATCGTTGCCGACGTTGCTTAGCCGCGACCCAATGCCGGAGACGCTGACGATCGCGGTGCCATTCTGGTTGTTGAAGCCTTGCCCGAGACGGATGTTCGCACCTCGGAATTGCCCACCGTTAAGGATCTCCACCTGCGTCACCGAGGTCTCATTGTCCGTTGCAAGGTTGGGGCCGAAGTTGGACTGCAACAGCGAGCCGAAGCCGTCGACGGTGATGACGGAGGAGCTGCCGTTGCCGGTGTTCAGGTCGTTGGTCAACAACAGGCCGCCGTCAGTGATGGAGATGCCGCCGGAGAAGATGCCGAGGCTGTCGGTTCGATAGGCGGAACCGAACCCGGAGACGTTCAGGAGGCCCGAAGCGAGACCGGTTTGGCCGACCCGAACGTTGCCGCCGTCGAGCACGTCGAGACGACCGGCTTGTGGCGAATTCGCGTTGAAGTCGAACGGCCCGATTTCGAGAAACGCATTGTCTGCCAGCAGAGAAGGCCCTTGCGAGCCGGCGATTGGTTGAAAGTCGAGTTCGACTGACCCTGACGCGATGACCTCGGGTGCCGCACTAACGGGCATGGCGGCAATGGCAGCGGCGGCAGCAGCGATGGTCGGGAGCGAGGGTTGCATGGTCTTTTCAAATCTACCACAGCCTTTGCGATTGCCAAGCGATGAATCGCCCGCTGGTGAAAGGGAGGGAGCAGGCCGGGGATGAGGTCCTGCTGCTTGTGACGAGTTCGTGGAAAGGAAGCTGGCTGATCGCACGAACGCGACAAAGGCGAAGTTAACGCCTAGTCTCCGACAGGCGACTGTATAAATCCCTTCTCCCTTCAACCACTTCCCTATGAGCAACACCTTCACCAACCAGGAAACCGCCTCTTTCGCCACCCATGCCGCTGTCGAAGATGTCGTGCAGCAGCGGGAGGACTGGGCCCTGCGTCGCCAGCGGGGCATTCCGAACAACCGAAAGCTCTTCGTCCTGACCTGCATGGACGAACGCGTCGACATCGACGACGCCCTGCAGCTGGAACTTGGCGATGCCCACATCTTCCGCAACGCCGGCGGCGTGGTGACGGACGACGCGATTCGCTCCGCGGCGCTAACCACCAACTTCTTCCAGACGACCGAGATCGTCGTCGTTCAGCACACCGACTGTGGCATGCTGCTGCACTCCGGCGACGACATCGTCGCAGGCTTCGAGAAGAATCTCGACGCGGCGGGCAAGTCGGTCGACGGGCTGTCGCTCGACCCGGCCCTGCCGGATCTGAAGCTCCCGCGGGAGAAACAGGGCGACTGGATCAAGGCCTTCGACGACGTTGACGCGTCCGTGGAGCGGCAAATCGAGTACCTTCGCCAGCATCCGCTGATTCCCGACGGCACCTTGATCCACGGCTACGTCTACGAGGTCGAGAGCGGCCACCTCCGCAGGCCGCACCAGAGCCCGGCGGCGGTGTCGTCCAAATCACCTGCCAAGCAGGCGAAATGAGTCGGCAGCGACTTGGTGCTCCTCGAGACTGTTGAAGAACCCGTAGGGTAGGCCCCGGCCCACCATCTGGCGTGACCCGAGTCGGCGGAAACGGATGGTGGGCCGGGGCCCACCCTACGGCGTTGGCCCTTTTTTAAACGGTTGCTAGGACTATCTTGTGACGAAGCCGAGCGACGGGTTTCTCGTGATCGACAAGCCGGCAGGGCAGACGTCGGCACGAGCGCTCGATGCCGTGAAGCGGCGGTTTGGCAGAGGCACCAAGGTGGGGCATGCCGGCACGCTCGATCCGTTCGCGACCGGTTGCCTGGTGGTGCTGGTGGGCCGGGGGACGAAGGCGAGCGAGAAGGTGATGGGACTGCCGAAGGGTTATGTGGCCGACGTGAAGCTCGGGGCGACGACGGCGACGTTGGATCCCGAAGGCGACGAGGAGCCGGGGCCGACCATCGAGGAGCCGGCACGGGCGAAGCTGGAGGCGATCTGTGCCGCGGCGACGGGCGAGATCATGCAGGCGCCGCCGGCGTTCAGTGCGATCAAGGTCGGCGGGCGGCGGTCTTACGACCTGGCCCGCAAGGGCGAAATGACCGACCTGCCGCCGCGGGCGGTGCGGGTGTACGACCTGCGGGTGTTGAACGTCTCGTGGCCGATCGTGCGGTTGGAGATGACGGTCGGCCGGGGATTTTATGTGCGGAGTCTGGCAAGAGACTTCGCGGAGATGCTCGGCACGGTCGGCTACCTCACGGCGCTGCGTCGGACCCACGTCGGTCCGTTCCGTGCAGACGCGGCGACGGGGGTTGATGGAGACCTGCTGAGCCTCGACGTGCTCCGGTGATCGGTTCTGCGCGATGTGCACGACCACCCCGGGGCGGCGTCGCTTGCGACGCGATTTCCTTGCAATCTCCGTGTTGCTGTTCACAAATACGTCGCAAGCGACGCCGCTCCTCGGGCTCGTGCATCAACCGCGTTGATCCCAATCTGGTTGCGTCAGTCGCGCCCACGCTCGGCGCGCCGGATTTCGCGTTCGGCGTCCTTTTTCTTGAGGTCTTGCCGCTTGTCGACCGCTCGTTTGCCGCGGCCGACGCCGACTTCGACCTTGCAGCGGCCGTCCTTGAAGTAGATTTCCAGGGGCACCAACGTCACACCACGCTCGCGCGTCTCGTCGGCGAGCTGGCGGATCTCCCGCTTGTGAGCCAGCAGCTTGCGAATCCGCCGCGGGTCGTGGTTGGCCTGCTCGCTGGCGTGCTGGTAGGGGTCGATGTGGACACCCTGCAGCAGAAGCTCTTCGCCCTCGATGCGGGCGAAGGCGTCTGCCATCTGGGCTTGGCCCAGGCGAAGTTGCTTGACCTCGGTGCCGAGGAGTTTAATGCCGCACTCGACGGTCTTGCCGATGGTGTAGTTGAAGCGGGCCTTGCGGTTGATGATCCGCGGGGGATCGGCCAGGTTGTGCTTCTTACCCTTTTTCGCCATCGAACGGGAACCGTAGGTGGGCCACAGCGGCTAGCGACGGCGAAGCAGCGCCAGGCTGCCAAGGCCCAGCAGCGACAGCGTCGTCGGCTCGGGGATGACTGCAAACTCCAAGCCGGCCAGGCCGCCGAAGAAGTTGTCGTCGATGGTCGTGCCGACGGTAATCAGGTCGCCGGTCGTGAGGTCGACGATGTAGAGGTTGTTCGTGCCGTTGAAGTCGCCGTCGGCAAGAAAGAGCGTTCCGTCGGCGGGATTGAAGTCGATGCCGGCAGTGTTGCCCAAGCCTTGGGTGATGGTGACGGAGGAGAGGACGCTGGCATCGGTGGGATCGACCTCGACGAGAAACGCGTCGATCGAGACGGCGTTGACGGTTGTATCGAGCACGTAGAGCGAGCCGTCAGGAGCGAAGGCCATCGCACTGGCGTCAGCGAGGCCGGGAATGGTGCCGACGATCTGGCCGGCTCCGGTGTCAGCGTCAAGGGTCAGGAGCGTCGCGACGCCGTTTTCGGTGGTCACGGCAAAGAGGTTGCCGTCGGCGTCGAAGTCGAGGTCGCCTTCGCTGAGGAAGATGCCGGTGTCGCCGACGATGGTGGTCTCGCCGGTAAAGATGTCGATGGTCAGCAAGCTGCTGCCAGCGGGCTCGTTGTTGACGGTGCCGAGGCCGTCAGTCAGGGCGAACAGCGTGCCGTCGGGGCCCTGGGCGATGCCGGTAACGACGTCGGCATCGGTAAATCGCGGGTTGCTGGCGGCACCGGTGACGGGATCGATGTCGAACAGGCGGGCGTCGCGGTTGCTGAAGCTGCCGTCGCGGAATTCGACGCCGATGAGCTGAACCTGCCCGGCGGCGGGAGCGGCGACGATGAGGGAGCTGAGGATGAGGGTCTTGTGCATGGTTCTCCGAGCGAAGTTGGGCCCAATCTAAGGGTCTGTCGCGATCTGGGAACGACTCAAATCGAGTTGCCGCCTCTTCCAGATGCTGCTGCCTGTGCACGAACTCTTAGATGCAGATCACGCGACGCTCTCCCTGCTCCGATTCGCAGATCATGCAATCCTTCCCCATCGTGGCCGAACCACGTTCCACTCGCCGCACCTCGCCACGACCATGGCTGATGGGGCCCTCGTAGGTCAGATACCGCCGCCGATGGTCCGGCAGACGAACGGCCCGCGTTCCATCGTTCGGCGGCCAGTCGTAGACGCGCCACGTCCAGAGATCCGCCTCGGCGTCGTGCTCGACCATGAGGTCGTAATGCGGCTCGTCGTAACCGGTGTGATGAAGGACGACATAGGTCATCACGCAATCAGCACCGGCGGGGCGACGTACTCGCTGCGGACGGAGTCACCGTTGTTGATGCTGCTCTTGAGGTCGCACGCGTGGCTCTCGGGCGGCAGGTCGAAGTCGCGTTCGTACACGTCGTGCAGCTCGGTCAGCTCCGCCTCGCTGAAGTCGGGCTTGTCGACGGCGGCGACGACTTCGTCGACCTCCTCTTCGTTCAGGAGCGTGGCCGTGATTGTCGTCATCGCCGGCTGTTGGAGCAGCCACTTGCAGGCGAACTGGTGGACCGTCATGTCGTGACGCTCGAAGATCGGCCTGATCTTATCGACCTTCTGCGGGCCGAAGACCCGCCAGGCGGCGTCGCGGAACTTGCGGTGGTCGCTTTGGCCCAGCTTCGTGTCCTTCTGGATGACGCCCTTGAGCACGCCCGAGTTGTCCTGCACGCGGGCCATCAGCCCGGCCCGCTTGGCGACGGCCATCTCGCCGATCTCCCGGGCCGGGTGCTGTTCAAGGTAGTTGTAGACGGTCTGGACCGCCTTGCAGCCGGGGCGTTCGAGGGCTTCGAAGCCTTCTTCGCGCCAGCCGATGGCCGGGCCCAGCGAGACGCCCCAGGTCTTGATCTTGCCTTCCTCTTGCACCTTATCGAGCTCGGCGAAGAGCTCGTCGCTGAAGTGCGGCAGCTTAATGTTGTGGGCGACGTAGACGTCGATGCAGTCGACGCCGAGGCGTTCGAGCGAGTGCTCCAGGGCCTTGCGCATGAACGCGGGGCTGAAGTCCTGGCGGCGTTCCTTGTGGCTGCCGGGCGTGCCGGGGTCGGAGTAGAAGTCGTAGCCGAACTTGCCGCCGATCTGGATCTGGGCGCGTTGTGAGGCGTTGAGGTTCTTGAGCCAGTTGCCGAAGAGGGTTTCTGCCCGTCCGTTGCCATAGGCGTCGCCGTTGTCGAAGAAGGTGACGCCCTTGTCGAACGCGTGGCTGCAGAGCCGGTCGCAGTCGTCTTGTTCGCGGTGGCCCCACCAGTCGACGCCGAAGATCCAGCAGCCGAGGCTGATGGGGGAGACGGAGACGTCGCTGTTGCCGAAGGGGCGGGGTTGCATGGCGAACCTTATGCGGTCAGGCGAACCTGTTGTAGAATGCGGCATCATGTCCGCGATCGACGACGTGCCATTGCGAGAGAGGACCAGCGTTTGGATGAACGAGACGGAGTACTTCGCGTTGCTCAAAGCGAGCGACCGCAAGTGGGAGTTTTATCCAGAGCAAAGGATGAAGCCGTCTGCGGATGGTCAGATCTGGGGGGAAGTCGTCGCCATGGCCGGCGGGTCGAAGGAGCACAATCGCGTGGGTGCCAATCTCGTCGGAAACCTGTTCGACAAGCTCAGAGACACTGGCTGTCTGGTGAACACGTCGGACACTGCCGTCGGCGCTGCCAGCGAGAACGGCTACCGCTTTCCGGACGCCTCGACCGTGTGCGGCAAACCAGAGTACCGCGAGCACGCTGGCATCGAGATTCTCCTGAATCCTACAGCGATCTTCGAAGTGACGAGCGAATCATCAGATGGCAGAGACCGCACAGAGAAGGTCAGCCGCTACACGTCGATGCCGTCCGTCCAACTTTACGTCATCCTCAAGCAGGACAAGCCCGAGGCCGACCTTCTCATCCGCACCTCGCACAACGAGTGGGCCATGCGGAACCTCAAGGGCCTCGACGCTTCAATCGAAGTCGATCCGCCCGGCATCACGCTGACGCTGGCAGAGCTGTACGAGAACGTGGAACTCGCCTGAGCACGCGTCTGGCATGGCGTGTGCGACACGATCGCTATGACCGACCAACTCAACGACCTCATCACAACCGCCCTCGACGGCGTTCATGGCTACAAGCAGGCGGCGGATCACGTCAAGGATCCGACCCTCAAGACCCTCTTCAGCGACTACGCTGCCCAACGGAACAGCTATGCCCTGGAGCTTCAGCAGCTCGTCAGCACGCACGGCGGAACACCCACCGAGACGGGCAGCGTCACCGCCGCCTTTCACCGCGGTTGGATCGGCCTGAAGGACGCCCTCGCCGGCGGCGATGCAGCCGTCGTCGCCGAATGCGTCAGGGGCGAGGAGTACGCCAAGGATCAGTACGTCAAAGCGCTCGGCGGCGGCGACGTTCCGGCCGATGCCCAGACCGTTCTGACCCGCCAGCACGCGGAGATCGACCAGGCGTTGTCGCACATGAAGTCGCTCGAAATTGCCAAGTCGTGAGCTTCCTTACCTAGCTGACGCAGAGAAGCCCCGCATGAACATGCGGGGCTTCGTCGCTTCGGGCGATGCTTGCTTCAAGGAGACACCACGGCTTCTTGTGCCGCCCGGTCGGCGGTGAGTTGGTCGGTCGCCTGCACCTCGACGCGGCGGTTCATGAGCCGGTCGGTGGCGTCGTAGGCCCGCCGCCGCAGGGGTTCGTAGCTGCCGCTGGCTTGCACGCGGAGGATGTCCGGACTCACGCCGTGCTCGATGAGCAATTCCGCGACCAGGTTCGCCCGCTCGAGTGACAGCTGCATCGCGACCCGCCTTGCCTCGACGCCCGTCCGCGGCATGTCTGCCGGCAGGTCGTCGGGCCCGGTGTGCCCCTTCACCAGGACAATGTTGCGGAACCCACGGATTTTGCCGGCAATCTGACGCACCGCCTTCGCCGCGTCGTCGGACATCGTCGCTTCACCCGGCGGAAAATGGACGCGTCCGCCCAGCCCCGCGAGGTCACCTTCGCGAATGGTCGTCACTTCGGAGTCCGAGCCTTCCGCCCCCTGGGCATGAGTCTCCGCATGGCCCGCTCCGCCGGAGCCTTCCCGCTTCATCTCTTCGATGGCCTTGTAAAGCTGCTCGATACGCATCTGCCGATCCGCGTTGTCGTGCATCGACGCGCCGAAGGCGAGCTGGATGTCGCGGATGATCTCCTGCTGCCGAATCTCCTCCCGCGCCGCCTGCTCCGGCGAGTCGGTGGCGTCGGGCTTGAGCACCCAGAGGATCACGAACAAACCCATCATGCACATGAGCAAGTCGGCCAGGGTGAAGATCCACTCAGGGCATTCTTCGCAGATTTCTTCGGGGTCGCAGGACATGGCGGGGAGTAGGAGGAGCGAGGAGCGAGGAGCGGGGAGCGAGGCAAAAGCCGAAAGTCAGAAGCCGATTCGCCGCCGAATCGGACGCGCGTAGGCAGCAAGCATGCGTGCGATCTGCTCAGCTTCGTTTCGAAGCTCAGAGGTGTCGCCGTAACTCAGGTCGTGGGCCAGAAGGAGCTGGTAGCTGGCTTCGTCTAGCGAGGCTTGAGCAATGTTCAAGAACCGAACTTTCTCCCGGTCCCCATCGCGGCGGTAGCCCTCCACGAGGTTCGTCGGCACAGATGCCGCGGACCGACGAAGCTGACTCGTCAGGCCGAACGCCTCATGTTTCGGAAAGTGCTGTGTGACCTGGTAAACGTCGAGCACCCAACGATGTCCCCTTTGCCAAACGTCGAGGTTCTCGTAAGCGTGCATCACTTGCTCCTTTCTGCCTCGCTCCTCACTCCTCACTCCTCACTCCTAATCCTCCCTCGCCAACTCCGCCTGTTTCGCCGTCGTCATGAAGCTCAGCAGTTGCATTTCGATCACGCGTGGGTTGTTGCCCGCCTGGATTGAGAGCAGGCCTTGCATCATGATCTCCTTGACGAACGCCTCTTCTTTGGAGAGCAGCGTCAACTTTTCGGCGATCGGGCCGGCCATGACGTTTTGGAGCATGGCGCCGTAGAGCGTGCCGGTGAGGGCGACGGCCAGGGCTCCGCCGATGGCGGCGGGATCGCCGTCGAGGTTCTTGAACAGCGCGATCTGGGCGATCAGACACGCGAGCAGGCCGCAACCCGGGCCGAACTTGGCGATGGCGGCCCAGAAGTGCTTGCCGTGCTTGTGACGCTCGATCATCGCGTCGATCTCCGAACGCAGGATCGTCTGAGTCACGTCGGCATCCGTGCCGTCGATCGTCAGCTGCAGGCCTTTCCGCATGAAGGGATCCTCGTGCGACTTGCTCGGTTCTTCTAAAGCGAGAACACCGTCACGGCGAGCGGTTTCGGCGTATTCGACGATCTCCTTGACGACGTGTTCGGCATCGTGGTGCTTGGCGAACATCATCTTCATGGCCGCCTTCATGCTCAGCATGACGCCCTTGAGCGGCGTGCCGGCGATGGCGGCCCCGACGGCGGCGCCGCCGACGAGGACCACCTCGGCGGGCTTGATGTAGGGGCCGATGGCGCCGCCAGTAACGATCCACATGCCGAAGCCCAGCGAGCCCCAAGCGATGCCGTAGCCGATGAGGGTTCCGAAGTCCATGAAGTCAAAGTCGTGTGAAGTGCAGAAGGGGTTCAACAGCGTTATCGGTCACCGCCCGCCACTTTCCGCAGCGCTAACCTCCGGCACCTTGCCACGCGTCCTCGTCCTTCAAGCCGCCGGGATCAATTGCGACCGCGAGACCGCCCGCGCCTTCGAGCTGGCAGGTGCAACGGCGGAGCTTCGGCACGTCAACGCGCTCGACAAGCACCAGCCGTTCGAAGGCTTCGACCTGCTGGCGATTCCTGGCGGCTTCAGCTATGGCGACGACGTGGCGGCGGGGCGGATCCTCGGTGATCGACTGGCGCGGGAGTTGGGCGATCCGTTACGCGACTTTGTCGCCCGCGGCGGGCCGGTCATCGGCATCTGCAACGGCTTCCAGGTCCTCGTCAGCAGCGGCCTCTTGCCGGGCGACCAGCGGCGAGCGGCGTTGGACGAGAACGCCAGCGGCTCGTTCACGTGCCGATGGGTCACGCTGCGTCGCGGCCCGGCTGACTGCGTCTGGACGCGTGGCTGGGGTGAGGACGAAGCCGTCGAGCTGCCGGTCGCTCATGCCGAAGGCCGACTGCGGGCGGATGACGAGACGGGCGGGGCGATCCTCTACGCCTCGCCGGCGGAAGCACTCGTCGCCGACTTGCCGCCGAACCCGAACCAAAGCGTCGGCGACATCGCCGGTTTGACCGATACGACCGGCCTCGTCCTGGGCCTCATGCCGCACCCCGAGCGGTACGTCGAACACGCTCAGCACCCGGCGTATCAGCGGCGGAAGCTGGAGGGCGACTTCTCGCTCGAGCCGGCGGGGCTTCGGCTGTTCAAGAGCGCGGTGCAAGCGGTCGGCTGACGTCCGATAGTGCGGTTTTCCCGGGTTGTGGGCCAAAGTGGTTGTCGCCAGCAGCCGACGCAGGCCGATCCCGTGGTTACTCATGACCACGCACCAAGCCCGCCGTTCCTCGAATTGTCGCCGCGTCGCCGTCGCTGCCGCAGGCATGGCGGCGGTCCTCGTCACCGAAGCCTCGGCCCAGGACCTGTTCGGCGTGACCGTCTCGGCTCCGGGCATCGACCCGGTGACCGTCACCGGCTCGTCGCTCTTCGACTTGGCCGAAGCGGTTATTGATTCCGTCGATGATTTCGAGCAGTTCGAAGGCACCTCCTTCACCGGTGCCCTCGACTACGCCAACCTCGAAAACGCCATCATCGTCAGCGGCGACGCGAGCGACCCGGATCAGGTGACGGTCGAGATTCCGAGCATCGGCTTCGTCCGAACGTTCAGCGACGAAGACGATGCCGAAGACTTCCTGCGGAACGATGGTGCCGACATCGTCGCGGAGTTCATCAGCGTCGTGAACAAGGACACGCTCGTGGGCGTCACCGACGGCAACCCTTCGGCATTGACGGCACTGCTTGCGGACGACGCTTTCCGCAACTTCGCCGAGTTCCGCAACCCGTTCGTCGGCTACAGCCAAGGGGCCGACGGCTTCCGGTTCTACGGCAGTGCGGCCTTGCTCTCGACGGACATCGGCGACGGCACGTTGTACGAAGGTGCCTTGACGACCGGGGCGAAGTTCACTGACCGCGTCGGCCTGAGCCTGAGCATTCCTGGGGCCTATCGCGAGATCGAAGGCAGCCAGACGTTCTACGTCGGAGCGCAGCTGGGTCTGCCGATCAAGCTCTCGCCGAGCGATCTGGAGACGGGCACGTTTCTGTGGCAGGTGACGCCTTACGCGACCGCGGCCGGCGGCGGCAGCCAGGATCAACTCGCCGGCGGGCTCGTGCTCGGCGGCGGTATCGTCAACATGCTCGGCATCCGCCTGGGCGACTTCACGATCACCTCCGGCCAGCAAGCCGTCGGCTACGGCGGCACGCCGATCGAGGCGGGCGACTTCCGATTTGAAACCGACGTCGAGCAGACTCTGGTCCGCGGCAGCTTGCAGGCGACCTACGGCGGCGTCGGGCAGCAGGCGTACCTGACCGGCGGCGTGGCGTACACGCAGTTCCTCGACGACGCGGCGGTCGACAACTACATCAGCCCGATGGCCGGCGTCGGGTTGAAGTTTGGCAGGGCCAACGTGCTGCGTCTGGGCTATCGCGGCGACATCGGCGACGGCTTCGACATCCACCGCGGCGAGCTCGAAGTCCGCTTCGCCCACTGATGGCGTAGCGTTCGGCGTGACGTTGCTCGACGAGCTGCGAAAGGCGACGCGGCCGGCGCATGATCGGCTTCACGAGCTGTCCGACACGTCGACTCGCCAGGGCTACGGCCGCTTCCTGCAGGCCATGCACCGAGGGCTTGCCGCGATGCCACGCGACGTCGTGCCGGCGGCGACGTTGAGGGCTTTGCGGGCGGATCTAGCGGAACTCGAACTGCCGACGCCGACGGATCAATTTCAGTCGCTGCCGGCGGGGCTCGGTTGTCAGTACGTCGTCTCCGGCAGCCAGGTGGGAGCGGGCATGATGCTGCCTCACGCACGGGAGCACGATTGGCCGCGTCGGTATCTGAGCGACCGGCACGTTCGACGTTGGGCGGACGTGAAGCGGGCGCTGGCCGATCAGCCCGCCGATGACAAGGTGGTGCAGCAGGCAGTCGATGCCTTCGACGTCTTCGTCAGGAGCTTCGAACGATCAGCGTCGGATCCTCTATCCTGACGCCAGTTGTCTGCTCCCGACTCAGTCTCGCTCCTTCGGCCGCGGACCGGCGAGTACGTTGATGCGTCGGGTCAGCCCTGGGCCGTCTCGATCGACAACTGCGGAGACGAGCCGATCCACATTCCGAACCTCATTCAGCCGCACGGCCACCTCCTGGCGGTGGCGGACGGCGTCGTGACGCAGGCGTCGTATCAGGCAAGCGCGTTGCTCGGCGGCGACGTCGCGGGTCGGCAGCTGGACGACCTCTTGCCCGAGGTCGCCGAGGCCGTCAAGACGCAGTCGCTCGACACGACGATCGTGCGGCTCATGCAGGTCGAGCTGGAAGGCCGCTTCTTCGACGTCCTGGCTCACCACCATCGCGAAGCCAACGGCGAGCAGATCATCATCGAGCTTGAAAGTCGCCACGGCGTTCGCCAGCCCGACCGTCAAGCCGCGGCGTCGCAGCGACGCGTGTTGAACAAGCTCCAAGCCGCCGACAACTGGCAGGCGATGGCGGACGCGATGGCGACGGAGATTCAGCACCTCACCGGCTTCGACCGCGTCATGGTCTACCGCTTCGACGCCGACTACAACGGCCAGGTCGTTGCCGAAGCGACCGACCCTCAGATCGATCCGAACCTCGAGAGCTACCTCGGCCTTAACTACCCGGCGACGGACATCCCCGCCCAGGCCCGACGGCTTTATCTGCAGAATTGGGTCCGGGCGATCCCCGACATCGGCTACACGCCCCAGCCGCTGGTGCCGGAGCAGAACCCGAAGCTCGGCCGGCACGATCGGCTCGACCTGAGCTTCGCCACGCTCCGCAGCGTTTCGCCCCTGCACGTCGAGTACCTGCAGAACATGGGCGTCGCCGCGACGCTGACGGTCAGCCTGATCGACCTTCGCTCGCCCGACGGCGGCATGGCTTTGGTCGATCCTGTGCAGGGCAGGCTCTGGGGCCTCATCGCGTGTCACCACTACCGCGGGCCACATGCCATCGAATTCGATCTGCGGGAGACGTGCGAGCTCGTTGGCCGCGTCGCGAGTCTACAGTTGTCGACGCAGAGCGCACGGAAGGCCGCCGACGATCAAGCGAAGCACCGGGCCAAGCAGGCCGCGTTGGTCCGGCAGACGGTGGCGTGTGACGATAACGCCGAGTCCATGGCGCGGGCCCTGCTTGAAGGTGACGTAACGATCGGAGATGTGGTTGAGGCCGACGGTGCCGCGTGGCTGGACCACGACGCGATCCAGACCATCGGCGAGGTGCCGTCGCACGAGACGATTCGCAAGATCGGAAGGTGGGTTCGGCAAAGCGGAGACGACGTCGTGGCGACGCATCAACTGACGCTGGACGCTGCGGATCTTTGCGACGTTGCCGAGGCGAAGGAACTGGCGTCGGGCGTGCTGGCCTTCGAGCTGCCGGGCAGCGACGCGATTCTGATGTGGCTTCGTGGCGAGCGGGTCCGCACGGTCGACTGGGCGGGCAAACCGGACAAGCCCGAGTCCGGTCGGCTCTCGCCGCGCAAGAGCTTCGCCAAGTGGAAGGGCCGGGTCCGTGGCCGCAGCGAGCCGTGGAGCGACGCCGAAGTCGCAGCCGTCTCGGAATTGCGGTCCGCGCTCATCGAGGTCGTGCTCAGGCACACCCGTCAGATCTCCCGCCTCAACGCCGACCTTGCCGCGAGCAACCGCGAACTGGCGAGCTTCGCCTACGCCGCCGCCCACGATCTGCGCGAGCCGATCCGCGGCATCAACAACCTGACCAGCTTCACGCTCGAAGATTACGGCGACCTGCTCGACGACGAAGGCCGAGGCTATCTGCAGAAAGTCCAAGGCCTGACGCAGCGGATGGATGGCCTCATCGCCAGTCTGCTCCGCTACGCGCAGCTCGGCCAAGCCAAGCTTCAGCGCGTGCCGGTCGATCTGAACGACGTCGTCGCCGACGCGGTCGATCTTGTGGTGGCATCACAGGAGAAGCCGGACGTCGAGATCAGGGTGGCGGAGCATCTGCCGAGGCTGCACGCGGATGCCGATCGTTTGCTGGAGGTCTATCAGAACCTGCTGACGAACGCGATCAAATATGCGGGAACCGCGACGCCGCAAATCGACGTCGGCGTCGCCACACCCGCCGAAGCTGCGGCCGCTGCGGATGACGACTTTTCCCGCTCGCTTGCCGCGTTGGCGACAGGCACCGTGCTCTTTGTGCGGGATGGAGGCATCGGCATCCCGCCCGACAGTCGCGATGCGGTCTTCACGATCTTCCGTCGGCTCCACCCGCGCGACGACTACGGCGGCGGCTCGGGTGCAGGGCTTACCATCGTCCGCCAAGCCGTCGAACGCCACGGCGGCAAAATCTGGATCACCGCCAACGGCGACAAATCCGGCACCACCTTCTGGTTCACCATCGGCAGCACGTGACGTACGACGTCAGGCGTCGCGGCTACCAAGCGTCGAACGCAGCGTCATTCGACTGAATCCAGACAATCTTCGATCCTCCCGACCACTTCAGCTACGGTCACAGAAGCCCCACGATCGTCGCCGCCCGCTGTAAGGTCGCTCTCGTGATCCGTACCACCACCTCCGGCGTCAGCTCTGCCTGCTCGTCCTCGTGGTACGACTCGGGAATCTCCTTCAGCGACAGATCCCGCACCTCTTGCTCGACCTGCTCCTGCCTCGCCTGCTGAGCCGCCAGATCGTCCCGCTTCAACGGCTCGACCGCGTCGTAAGCGAGCATCAGAGTGCTGACCTGCCACTCCCAAAAGCCGTGCGTGCCCTGATCGTCTGCCATGCTTCACCCTACGGACGCCGATCCAGAATCCGATACCCGACGGCTTCGGCGACGTGGAGCTCGGTGACGTCCGCCTCACCTTCGACGTCGGCAATCGTTCGGGCGACACGCCGCACCTTGTCGTACGCTCGGGCGGAGAGGCCCAACTCCTCCATCGCCTGCCGCAGAATCATCAACGCACCGTCTTCCAGCGGCACCGCGTCGTTCAGCAGGCGGCCGCTCATGCGAGCGTTCGTCATCGAGCCGTTGCCGAAGCGTTCACGCTGGGCGGATCGGGCACGAGTCACCGACTGACGCATCTCGTCGCTCGTCGTGCCGACCTTCTTCCGGCTCAACTCGTCGTAGCTCACCTTCGGCACCTCGATGTGCAGGTCGATCCGATCGAGCAACGGCCCGCTGAGTCGCGACAGGTACTTCTCGTCGCGCCCGCCTCGGCCCTCGTCGCCGCGAACGCTCGGGTTCATCGCCGCGACGAGCATGAAGTCCGCGGGAAACTTCACGCTCGAGTGCACGCGGCTGACCGTGATCTCGCCGCCCTCGAGCGGCTCGCGGAGCATGTCGAGCACTGTCCTGCCGAACTCCGGCAGCTCGTCGAGAAACAGGATGCCGTGATGCGACAGCGAGCACTCGCCGGGCTTGGGCACGCTGCCGCCGCCGACCAAAGCCTGGGCGGTTGCGGAGTGGTGGGGCGAGCGGAAGGGCCGGTGCGTCATGAGGCTGACGCCGCTCGGCAGGAGGCCGACGGTGCTGTAAATACGCGTCGTCTCCAGCGCTTCGTCCCGCGTCAGCGGCGGCATGATTCCGCCCATCCGCTTGGCGAGCATCGTCTTGCCCGTGCCAGGCGGCCCGATCATCGCCAAGTTGTGCCGACCACTGCAGGCGATGACGACCGCCCGCTTCACCGCCTCCTGACCACGCACATCGGCAAAATCCGGCACCGCTTCGGCCGAGCCGCCGATCTCGTCGCTGTCCGTCTCGCAAGCCGGCTCGGGAGCACCTTCGTCGCCGTTGAGAAACGCGACCGCCTGGGCGAGCGTGCCGACAGGGATCACCTCGACCTCGCTGACCACTGCGGCTTCTTTCGCGTTGACCTCGGGCACAAGGACCCCGGTCATGCCAAGCGACGCCGCCAGCATCGCCATCGACAACGCCCCGCGGATCGGCCGAACGCGGCCGTCGAGTGCTAATTCGCCGGCAATGAGGTACTGGCGATGTCGCTCGCCGATGATGCTGCCGGTGCACCGCATCAGGCCGACGCTGATCGCCAGATCGAGTGCCGCCGCCTCCTTCTTCACGTCCGCCGGGGCCAGGTTGATGAACACCTTCGACGTCGGCACCGGATGGCCGCTGTTTTGAATCGCCCGCCGCGTCCGCTCGACGCTCTCCTTCGTCGCCGCCTGCGCCAGGCCGACCAGCACCGTCGCCGCCGAGCCGCGGCCGGTGACGTCGACCTCCACGTCGCACGGCACCGCGTCGATTCCCTGCAGCACAAACGTCTTCACCCGCGACAACGCCATGAGTCACTGACGCTAACGGAGCAGCAGAGAAACTGCAAAAGCTGCCAAGCTACCGGTTTGGAAAGCTAGACGTCAGGAAGGGCACGCATTAGGAAGGGCACGCATTAGGAAAGCCCCATGCCCTGCAGGAACTTCAGGCTCGTCGCCAGCGAATCGAACGGATCACGATAGGTCGTGTCCTGCTCGACGCAGAAGCACTTGACGCCCGAATCCTGTGCCGCCACGAGGATGCCGGGCCAGTCGAGATTGCCGACGCCGACCTCTGCCATGTAGACGTTCCGCTCGGTGTCGATGGCGAGGTCCTTGACGTGGATCAGCGGCACCCGGCCGGCGAACTTGCGGATCCACCAAGACGGATCGCCGCCGGCGTGTGCGACCCAGTAGGTGTCGAGCTCGAACCAGGCGTCGGGGTGCATGTGCTCGATGAGCAGGTCAATTGCCCGCTCTGCCTCGAACTGATCCTTGCCGCCGAGCTTGGCCCACTCGTGACTGTGATTGTGGTAGCCGAAGCGGATGCCGTGTTCGGCAAGTTTGGCGACGCCGTCGTTGAAGGTCTCGATCCACTTGAGCCAGTTCGTCTCGTTGTACTCGTCGGCTTTGGGAAAGTACCCGCCGACGGCGGTGAGGTCGGTGCCGAGGGTCTTGAGATCGTCTGCCACAGCCTCCGGCCGCTCGATCGCCGCCTCGTACGGCCGGATGTGCGTCGCGACGCATTGCAGCCCCGTGTCATCGAGGATCTGGCGAACGACCTTGACGTCCTCCATCCAAACCGCCGACGCCTGCACCGCGGTCCACCCCTGATCCGCCAACCGCCGGCATGTCGTCGCCAATTCCTCCGGCGTCTTGCAGTGGTCGCGCAGGGTAAAGAGCTGGACGGCGAGGGTGAGATCTTGCATGGGATCAAGGTAGTAGAGGCGACGCCGCATCGCTATGGGAGGATCGCATAGCGGACAAACGTTGGGTGCTGCCGAATCGTTACAACCGCGAGGTGATGCAAATGGGTGTTGATCTGACACTCCGTTTGGTCGCTCGACTCAGATCTAGGTTGATCGACAGCTACAAATCGTAGATAGTACCGCCGTGAACAACCCATGGAGAATGGCAGCGTGTCTTACCACCTTCGGTTGCCTCGGCAGCTTGTCAGCGACTTCTTTCGCTGCTCCAAGCCTGATTCCGCTGGGCGATCTACCCGGCGGCGACATCTCGAGCGATGCTACCGCCATCAACAGCGATGGCACCGTCATCGTTGGACAGAGCGTCTCCTCCACTGGCTCGCAGGCTTTCCGCTGGACTGCCGAGACCGGCATGGTCGGACTGGGCGGGTTGACGGGTGCCTCTGGAGCCAGCAGCGCACGCGGCGTCAGCGGCGACGGATCGGTAGTTGTCGGACGAAGTGGAACGTCGTCCGGCAGCGAGGGCTTTCGCTGGACTGCCGAAGGCGGCATGACCGGAATCGGCGATTTGCCTGGCGGAATTTACTTCAGCGTCGCAGACGGTATCAGCCGAGACGGCTCCACCATCGTCGGTTCGTCATCAGGAGCAGACGGGTTCGAAGCATTTCGCTGGACGGTCGATGATCTTTTCGAGCCGCTTGGATTTCCCCAGAACGGTAGATCAAGCGGAGCTGGCAGCGTCAGTTCTGACGGCTCCATGGTCGCGGGCGCGGCATCTATTACGGGCAGCGGCGGCACGATTGCGAACGGCGTGCGTTGGACGCGAGACGCGGGTCCGTTGCTACTAGATTACGACCTGTTCGCAGGATCCACCCGCGCAATCAGCGACGACGGCAGCACGATTGTCGGATCCTCTGGATTCATTGATCAGACGGCCTACCAATGGACGCAAGATGAAGGCCTTGTTCCCCTTTTCGGCCCGACGGGTGGACCGGGCGGCGTGCCGCTAGCGTTGAGTGCAGACGGCTCCGTCGTCGTCGGCACGTTATTCGCTGGGACTGTCCCCGACACGGAGCAGGCCTTCGTGTGGAGCAAGAATGGTGGCGTTCGCTCACTGACCGACATCCTCGACACTTTCAACCTTGACTACCGCAGTGACGGTTGGACTCGTCTGCTCGCTGCTACCGGCGTCAGCGATGACGGCAGTGTTGTGACGGGCACTGGAATTCGCAACGGTAATTTGGAAGCCTTCGTCGCTGTCATTCCTGAGCCTGGAGCAGCCGCGTCGATTGCCGGCCTTGCCGGTGTTGCTCTTCGTCGTCGGTCTAGAGGGTGAGGGATATATCGTCAACATCTCCTGCCCTAGCGGGCAACAATCCTTTTCACTCCCCGGATAATCGAAGTCGTTGGAAGAGGTCCGCCTCACGACGACCGCTGTGGCATCACTTCCGCAGAAGCCCGCAGCGACCAGCAAAATAGGCCGCCTCGAAAGGCGGCCTGCTGAAGTCACAGCCTCAATGTCATGAGGGTGGCTATCCGTTCAAGGCCGCGTGGGCCGCGGCAAGGCGGGCGATGGGGACGCGGAAGGGGCTACAGCTGACGTAGTCGAGGCCAACCTTGTGGCAGAAGTGGACGCTCGACGGATCGCCGCCGTGCTCGCCGCAGATGCCGAGCTTGACGTCAGGCCGCGTCGCCTTGCCCTTCTCGACGGCGATCTTCACCATCTCGCCCACGCCGTTCTGGTCGAGGCTCTGGAACGGGTCCTCGGGCAGGATGCCCTTATCGACGTACTCGCGAAGGAAGACGCCCGCATCGTCACGGCTGAAGCCGAAGGTCATCTGTGTCAGGTCGTTCGTGCCGAAGCTGAAGAACTCCGCCTGCTCGGCGATCTTGTCGGCCGTGATGGCGGCGCGGGGCACCTCGATCATCGTGCCGACGAGGTACTTGCACTTCTTCTTCTTGGCCTGGAAGACCTGCTCGGCCTCGTCGTGCAAATGCTCGATGAGGTACGACAGCTCCGTGTCCGTGCCCGCGAGCGGGATCATGATCTCCGGGACGATGTTCCCGCCGACCTGCAACGCCGCCTCGAGAATCGCACGCACCTGCATGCGCAGGATCTCGGGGTACGTCACCGCCAACCGGCAGCCGCGGTGGCCGAGCATGGGGTTGGACTCGTGGAGCGCGGTGATGCGGCTCTTGACCTCGTCGCTCGTCACGCCGGTGTTGCCGGCGATCAGCTCGATCTCCTTGTACTGATCGACGCCCGGCAGGAACTCGTGCAACGGCGGGTCGAGCAGGCGAATGGTCACCGGCAGACCCTTCATCGCCTTGAACAGGCCGGCAAAGTCCTTCCGCTGGAACGGCAGGAGCTTCTTGAGCGCCTTCTCGCGGCCTTCGGTCGTGCTCGCCAGAATCATCTCACGCATCGGCCCAATCCGCTCGGGCTCGAAGAACATGTGCTCGGTCCGGCAAAGCCCGATGCCCTCGGCACCGAAGTCGCGCGCCTTCTTCGAGTCGCCGGGCGTGTCGGCGTTGGTGCGGACCTTCATCGTGCGGAACTTATCCGCCAGGCTCATGAGCTTCTTGAAGTTGCGATCCGGCTCGGGGTCCTGCGTCTCGACCTCGCCGGCCAGGACGTCGCCCGTCGTGCCGTCGATGCTGAGCGAGTCGCCCGGGCCGTACTTCTTGCCGTTGATCGTGGCGGTCTCCTTGTCGGCGTCGATCTCAACGGCGCCCGCACCGCAGACACAAGGCTTGCCCCAGCCGCGGGCGACGACGGCCGCGTGGCTCGTCTTGCCGCCGGTGCTGGTGAGAATGCCCTTCGCCGCGTGCATGCCGTCGACGTCTTCGGGACTCGTCTCGCGACGTACGAGCAACACGGCCTCGCCGGCCTCGGCCCGCTTCTTGGCGTCCTGTGCCGTGAACGACAGCTTGCCGACGGCCGCGCCGGGCGAGGCGTTCAGGCCGCTCGTCAGCACCTCGGCGTTCTTGCGCGCCGCCGGCGCGAAGGCCGGGTGCAGGAGCTGATCGAGGTGGCCGGGCGTGACCATCTTGACGGCCGCCTTCTCGTCGATGAGCTTTTCCTTGAGCAGGTCGGTGGCGATCTTGAGCGCCGCCCGGCCGGTCCGCTTGCCGTTGCGGGTCTGGAGCATGTAGAGCTTGCGTTCTTCGACCGTAAATTCGAAGTCCTGCATGTCCTTGTACCGCTCCTCGAGACGCTGGCGCATCTCCATCAGCTCCTTGTACATCTTGGGAAGCTCCTTCTTCATCTCGACAAGACCTTTGGGCGTGCGGATGCCGGCGACGACGTCTTCGCCCTGGGCGTTGACGAGGTACTCGACGAGGAACTTGTTGTCGCCCGAACTCGGGTCACGCGTGAAGCCCACGCCCGTCGCGCAGTCGTCGCCCATGTTGCCGAAGACCATCGTTTGGCAGTTGACCGCGGTGCCGGCCAAGCCCTGGATGCCTTCAGCCCGGCGGTAGCTGTGGGCCTTGTCGCTGTCCCAGCTCTTGAAGACCGCCTCGATCGCCAGCTCCAGCTGTCCCATCGGGTCCTGCGGGAAGGCGAAGCCGGCGTGCTTCTTGAAGACCTTCTTGTACTCCTCGCACAGCTCCTTGAGGTCCTCGGCGGACAGCTCGGTGTCCTCCTCGACGCCGCGATCCTTCTTCATGGCCGCGATGGCCTCTTCGAAGTGGTGGTGGTGCACGCCGACGACGACGTCGCCGTACATGTTGATGAGTCGGCGGTAGCTGTCGTAGGCGAAGCGGTCGTTCTGCTGGGCCATCGACTCGACGATCTCGTCGGTCAGGCCCAGGTTCAGGACGGTGTCCATCATGCCCGGCATCGACACGGCCGCGCCGGAGCGCACGCTAAGGAGCAGCGGCTTCTTGGCGTCGCCGAACTTCTTCTTCGTCGCCTTCTCGGTCTTGCGGACGTTCTTGGCGACCTCGTCCATGAGGCCCTTGGGAAGCTTCTTGCCGCCCGAGTTGTAGTCGGCGCAGGTCTCGGTGGTGATGGTGAATCCGGGCGGCACGGGGAAGCCGCTGGAGGTCATGTCGGCAAGGTTGGCCCCCTTGCCGCCGAGCAGCAGCTTGTCGCTTCGGCCGCCTTCGGCTTTGCCTTCGCCAAAGAAGTAGACGCGCTTGCCGGCCGCTTTGTTGGCGGCTTTTTTCACGGTCTTGGTGAGCTTCTTCGCGGACTTGGAAGCTTTTTTAACGGCCTTCTTGGCGCGCTTCGCCGGGGATGCGGTGGCGGGCATGTGGTGGTTTTCTCGATTTCTGGTGAAAAATGGCCAAGCAGGACGCAGGCCGGGAGGAGTGACTATCGGGCTGCAGAGTAGATTTGCTTCGACACAACGTCAATGAGTCCGCGCGCCGACAACGGTTTAGCGACCCCGCGTCATACGCCATACCAGCCACGGCGTCGCGATCAAACACCGCAGACCGACGCTCGCGACCGTGCCGAGCACCACGCCCTCGATGCCCCACCCGAGCCTCACGAACCAGAGGCTCAAGCCGACGTTGATCGCGCCGCCGATGAGCACCATGACCGCGTACTGCCCCGCGTGCCCGGTGGCGATGAGCGTCGCCCGGCCGACGCCCGCGGCCGAGCCGAGGACCGTGTGCAACAGGATCAGCGGCAAGATTGCCCGCGTCGCCGGAAGGTCGTCGCCGAGCCAGAGTTGGAACACCCACGGCGACAGCCCCCACGCCGCCAGCCCGATGCCGGTCGCCGCCGCCCCTGCGACGAGCGACCCGCGGAGGTAGGCCCGTCGGATGCCTCGATGATCCTTCGCCGCCGCCAGCCGTGCCACGTTCGGCAGGGCGACGGTCGCGACGGCCGAGACGAGCACGAGGATCGCCGCGTCGATCTGCACCGCCGGGGCGTAGACGGCTGGGGCCAGCGGATCGACGAGGCGGTTGAGGATGAAGTAGTCGATCGGGGCGTACAGGAAGTCGGCGGCACTGCCGAGCGTCACAAGGCCGCCGTACGCGAGGAGCTTTTTCGAAATCGCAGGTGATGGCTTCGGGAACCACAGGCGTCCCGCATCTGTCAATAGTCCGGCAAGGGCTTTTCGCCAGAGGAACGACAGCAGTCCGGTGGCGGCAAAGTAGAAAGCGATGGCGATCAAGATGTCGTCCTGATCCGACCAGACGAGAGCCGTGCCAAGGCAGAGAAGAACCCACAATGCATCGCACGCTGCTGCGCGGATCTGATCTGCAGCAACACGCTGCATGCCGTGACTGGCGCCTGCGACCGCGTCGCCGGCCAATCGCGTCAGGAGCCCGAAGCCAAGAAAGCCGACGAAGAAAGCAAGTTGCTCCGCCCACCTCGCTCGTGGTTCCGCGAGATCATGCAGACGGTCGTAACCGTTTGCGTAGAAGCAGACGAGCACCATGCCGATCAGGCACAGCGGCAGCACGATGAACTCCGTCGTCTGCATCGCACGTGCAGGGCTTTCCGGATGCAAGGGTGGAAGCACCGTCTTCATCGGCGGCAGAGCATCTTCCGGTTTCGCGTAGTCCAGCACCTGATCACCCAGCCGCGGCCTAGCAGCTCGCCGGTCCCGAGCTTCTGCAGCATGGTCCGACCGGCGGGCTGTTAGCCCGCGGCTAGCGGATGTCGGTTGATCAGCGTCTGTGAGCCGCGAACCCACGGTCCGCAGGTCTGACGAGCCGGGCGGCTCTGTTGATTTCGACTCCTCCTCGAGAACGCTCGCCTCGGAACTCCTCTCCTGAAGGCGTGGCTCGTCGTCTCGATCAAGCTCGTCAGACCGGCGGACCGTGGGTCCGCGGTTCACAGACACCTCACCCTCATCAGGGGTGCGCTCTGCCTCCGCGACGAGCCTCGTCAACGCGGGTCCTAGCCCGAAGGTCGTGTAGTTCAGCAACCCCAGCGTCGCCCTCGTCATCGCCAGGACCGCGAACGCCGCCTCGCCGAGTTGACGATAGACCACCGCCGCGGCGACGGCCCAGCTGAGGACCTTCATCCCGGTCGCGGCCGAGGCGGCAAACATGTCTCCACGGGCGGACACCCGCTCAACGTAACGGATCACGCACGAATGCCCACCAGACGCTCCGATCGCGGCGGGCGGTTCTTAAGACTCGCCACGGCTCGGGCATCGTCGGCTCCGGGTCCTCGTCGACGCGACGCTGGCGAACGACGTAGACGTGTCGCTTCGTCTCGTCCAATTCGTCTGGCAGCGGCAGAATGACCCGGCCGCTGTAAATCAACAGACCCGGCGGCACATACCGCTCGCCATGCCAGACTCGGGCATCGGGTGCGTCCTGGCGGATCGCCCGGGCGATCGGCAACAGGTCCGTCTTCGCCTCCCGGCTCGTCGAGTACCCGGCGAGGAAGAGGTTGGCGGTGTAGAGGAACAGGAAAACCGTCGCGGTGACGATGCGAGCCGGGATGAGCCACTTGTGCCCGCCCCCGACGCGGAGCCAGGCGAACCAGAAGATGCCGCCGACCATGGCCGCGGGAATCGCCAGCTTCCAAGGCAGCCAGCCGGTCGCATCGACGTACTCGTCCCGCGGCAGAAGCCCCATCGTGATCGGCAGGCCGACGACGAGAACAAGCAGGATCAGCCAGTGTCCGCCAATCGCCAGCCGCGCCGCGATGGGCCGTCGCTGCAGATCCGCGACGACCATCTTCAACGCCATTGCTGCGAGGATCGCCGCCGGCGGGATCAGCGGCAGCAGGTAGCGGTCCTTGCGATCGCGGAACAGCGACATCACGACGATCGGCACCAGGATCATCAGGAAGACCCAGAGCAACCCCGTCGGCCGAACCCGGCCGAACGTGCGGTTGCGGCGAAGCCACCGCGGATGCACCAGTCGTCGCACCATCTCCGCCGCGGCAGTCAGCAGCCCCAGCACCACGAAGATCGACCACGGCATCGCCAGCAGCGGGAAGACGAGGTACGCGAAGGGGTCACTCTTCGGGACCGTCTCGTCCGTCCGAGCGATCTCCGTCGTCCACGTCGACCACGCACCCGGCTCGATCTGCAGGACGTACACGAACCAGGGTAACGCGATGCACACGAATCCGATGCTCCCAGCAACCGCACCAGAAACGACGGATCGTGGTGAACCTCGCGAGCCCCGAGCGTGAGCGAGCGGGTTCTGACCATCGTGCAGACCCGCTCGCTCACGCTCGAGAATCGCGTCGAGAGACTTGCGGAACGCGAGCCACAAAGCCACAGGCAACACCGTCATCAGCAGTCCCACCGGACCCTTTGCTAAAAACGAAGCACCCAGCAACAAGCCCGCGACACTCAGCCCGCTCCACAATCGTCCCCGCAGCACCGCGTGCCCGATCGCCACGTTCGTTGCCACCACCGTCGTCGCGAGCAACGCATCCGTCGTGATTCGCGAGAACTGTTCGGCAACAAAGAACGTCGACCCGCAGACCGCCAGCGACAACCAGCCGACCTCGCGACCCGCTACGAGTCGGCCCAGCTCGAATGTCAGCACCAGCGTCACGACGCCCAGCAGCAACGAGACCGCCCGCATCCGGCCGGCGAGGGATCGGAAGGCGACCTCGTCGACGGGACCGTCGGCGAGCTGCTTGGCCTCTTCGGCGGACGTTGTCGCCATCGCCAGCCACGTCGCGGGTGGCGGCTTGCGAAGTCGTGGTTCGCCGGCCATCTGCGGGACGATCCACTCGCCCTCGCGGCTGCTTTCGAGTGCGGCGGCGACGACGAGTTGTTCGCTGCCGCTGGAGAACTCGACCCACCGCGTCGCCGGCCAAAGGCTGCCGCAGATGAGAAGAGAGCACAGAAGTACCGAGTAGGGAGTATCGAGTACCGAGTGTCGGAAATGATGCATCGCACGACTCACGACTCACGACTCACGACTCACGACTTCCGATATCTCGTCTGAAGTGCATGCCGTCGAACTCGATCTTCTCGATCGTCGCGTAAGCCGCCTCTCGCGCCGAGGCGAGCGTCTCACCCAACGCGGTCACGCCCAGCACCCGGCCGCCGTCGGTGACCGTCGCGTCGCGACGCTGGGCGGTGCCTGCCTGGAAGACGCGTGTCGACTCGTTGTCGAGGCCGTTGAGGTCGCTGATCTCCCGACCCGTCACGTACTCACCCGGATACCCGCCGCTGGCGAGGACGACGCAGACACTGTGGCGGTCGTCGAAACCGATGCCGCCGGAGTCGACGAAGTCGGCCAACCCGCCGGTCGCCGTCGCGTAGAGCGCCGCCAAGACATCGCCACTCCACCGCATCATCAGCGGCTGCGTTTCGGGATCGCCGAACCGCACGTTGAATTCCAGGACCTTTGGCCCGTCGCTCGTGAGCATCAGGCCCACGTAGAGCAGGCCGCGGTACTTGATCTCCTCACGTGCCAGGGCGTCGAGCGTGGGGATGATGATGTCGCTCTCGACCTTGCGGTGGTCTTCTTCCGACAACGTCCTGCTCGGGCAGAACGCGCCCATGCCGCCGGTCATCGGGCCGACGTTGCCCTCGAACGCCGGCTTGTGATCCTGGCAGGGCGGCAGGACGAAGACGTCGCCGCCGTCGACGAGGGCCAGCACGCTGCACTCGACGCCTTCGAGCTTGTCTTCCACGACGATCGTCTTGCCCGCGTCACCGAAAATTTGGACACGCATGAGGTCGCGCACCACTTTGCGGGCTTCGTCGCGGGTTTTGCAGATGCTCACGCCCTTGCCCTTGGCCAGACCGGCGGCCTTGACGACCATCGGCGCGTCGCGTCGTTCGACGAACCGCTCGGCTTCGCTGAAGTTGGTGAAGGTGCGCGACTCCGCTGTCGGCACGTTGGCGGACCGCATGATCTCCTTCGCAAAGGCCTTGTCACCCTCGAGTTTTGCCGCTGCTTTGGTAGGGCCGAAGCAGGTGATGCCTTCCTCTTGGAGACGATCGACGATGCCGTCGGCCAAGGGATCTTCAGGGCCGACGATGACGAAGTCGATGGATTCTTCCTTGCAGAAGGCGAGGATCTTCTTGATGTCGCCTGCGGAAATGCCGCGACACGTTGCCAAGCCGCTGATGCCGGGATTGCCGGGCAACGCCCAGAGCTTCTTGCACAGCGGGGACTGGCTGATGCGCCAGGCCAGAGCGTGCTCGCGTCCGCCCGAGCCGAGCAGGGCGACGTTCATCGGCTGAATCTGAGGGGTTCCGCTGGCCAAGGGACGGCACTGTAGCGTCGGCGGCGGGTGCACCGTTAGACTCGCCGCCGATGCGAAACAGGCTCCTCGGGTTGCTGGCGTTTCTGGTGCTCTCCACCCACAGCTTCGCTGCCTCACCAGCCGAGACTCGGCAGGCGATGGCGAAGGCAATCGAGTGGCTTTACGAAGAGCAGGACGAGCAAGGTAGTTGGGAGCGAGGCGACTTCGCCCCGTTCCCGGAAGGCCGAGTCAGCGCCGGCGACTTCGACACGCAGCGTGAGGGCCAATGGGGCGGCCGGACGGCGTTGTCGGTTTACGCGCTCCTCGCTGCCGGGGAACCAACGACCGATCCACGGCTGAAGAAGGGGATCAATTTCATGCTCGATCAGCCGGTACGCGGCACCTACGCGTGCGGCATTCGGCTACTGGCCTGCACGTACCTGCCGCAGACTGATCGAGTGCGGGAGGTCGTCGCGGCAGACACGCGGACGCTCCAGGCGGGCCTCATCACGCAAGGTCTGGCCGCGGGGCACTGGGACTACATCGTTGGCTGGGTCCGCCCGGTGAGTGGGACGTTCCGCTACAGCCACAGCCGTGGGCAGTACGGCGTGCTCGGCCTCGACGCGGCGATGAACCTCGGCTGGTCGCCGCCGCGCGGGCTGTGGCAGACGATCGACAGCGGCTGGCGACGCAACCAGGAGTCCGGCGGCGGCTGGGGCTACATGCACCCCGACAGCCCCGGCAACCATTCGGCCACGCCCGGCATGACAGCGGCGGGTGTGGCGAGTTTGTACATCACGACGCGTCGCAACATCAGCGGTGCCGCGTGCGAGGGGAACAACGTCGACCTCAATCTAGCCGGCGGCCTGGCGTTCCTCGCCGCGAACACGGACAAGTGGCTCACCGACGCCGAGTATCCGCGGGACTTCCCGTTAGCCACCGCCTACGCGATCGAGCGGGTCGGCGTCGCGAGCGGCTTGCGGACCATCGGCGGCGACGACTGGTACGAGAAGGGGCGTGACTGGCTGGTGAAAAATCAGTCGTCCAGCGGCACGTGGAAGAGCGACTACGCCGCCAGCGGCAGTCACGGGTCGGTCTGCTTCGGCCTGCTGTTCCTGGCCCGTGGGTCCTCCCCGCTGGTCGTACAGAAGCTCGCTCATGCGGATGACGACGAAGCCGTTGCCGCGAGTCGGCGGCTGAATCAGATGGCGGGGCGTGAGGCAGAGCCGGACGCGTCGCTGGGCCGGTTGCTCGTCGGCGACTGGCACCAACGACCGCTCGACCTGGCGGGGCTGGCCCGTTTTGCCGGTGATGCTGACGAGCAGGAACTGCACTGGCAAATCATCGATGCCGACGCTCCTCTGGAAGCCTGGCTGGACGCGCCGATGCTCGTGCTCAGCGGCTCGGATGCTCCGTCGCTCGACGAGGCAACGCGGCGAAAGCTGCGTGAGTTCGTGCTCCGTGGCGGCCTCATCTACGCCAACGCCGACTGCGGGCGTGGCGGGTTCACCAAGGAGATTCGGCAGCTCGGCACGGAGCTGTTCCCGGACCTCGCGTGGCGAGTCGCCGAGGCGAGCAGCCCGATCTATAAGGAGCGCTTCCCGATCAACGGCCGTCGGCCGCCGCAGCTGATGGCGCTCGGCAACGGCGTCCGCGACTTCATCGTGCTCGCCGATCAAGAAGATCTCGCGGCCGCTTGGCAGCAGTCGCTCACGGGGCAACGGCAGGCGCGGGACGAGGTCGATCTGCAGCTTGGAGCCAACCTTCTCGCCGTCGCTAACGGCTACGGTGAGTTGCCGCTCAAGGGCGAGCGGCGAGCACCCGTGAACGAGCAGGCGGCGAGAACTGTGCGGATCGGCCACGTTCTGCCTCAGCAGGTCGAGCCCGAAGCGTTGTCACAGGTTGCACGCTTTTCGGCGAAGATTGAGGCGGTCGAAGAAGTCGACGCCGAATTCGACGTGCTGTTCCTCAACGGCACGGGCGACTTCACGCTTGATGCCGACGCGGGCGAACGGATCCGCCGACACGTCGACGCCGGGAAGCTTCTGATTGTCGAAGCCGTCGGTGCCGATACCGCTTTTGCCACGGCAGCCGATCGCGAATTGCGCAAGCTCTTCGGCGACGAGGCGGATCAACTCGACTCGCCGCTGCCGTTGACGCATCCGCTGGTCGCCCCTCTAACCGGCACCACGTTTTGGAAACCGGCCGCGGCTAAAGCCTTCGGCAGCTTCGGTGCCGCACCACGCCTCCGCGGCATCGAGCGGGACGGCAAACTGGTCGTGCTTTTCTCCCGCGAAGACCTGTCCACCGCCGCCGCCGGAAGCCACTGGCCACTCGTCGGCTACACGCCCGACGCGGCTCGGAAGATCCTGGCGATGGCGATGCTCCTGGCGATCGACTGAAGGGTGACGTTCAAACCTCGCGCGACCATCTCCCCATCCGCTGAGAGCTGGAGGACTGTAACCGAAAAGCCCCGGCACCATGTGCCGGGGCTTCATCTGGGCGTTTGACTGACCTCTACACGCTCAACCCGAACGTGTTCCGCAACGCCGTGAAGTCGGCGAGGTCGGTTTCGAAGTCGTAGTTGAAGTCGCCGGACGTCCAGCCGCTGTTGGTGGTGCCGAAGCCGTTGCGTAAGGCGGTGAAGTCGGCAAGGTCCACCTGGCCATCGAGATTCGCGTCGCCGTTGAGCGTGTAGCGGATCAGGATCGCGGTGGTGTCGACGGAGCGGCCAAAGAAGGTGCCCAGGCCCAGGTCGCTGTTTTCGCCGTAGCCGATGCCGAAGTTGCCGCCGGCGTTGGAGGATCGGATGCCGTCGCCGTTATACGCGCCGCCGTTGTAGCCGCTGACGAGGAGGTTCTGGACCGCAGCAAGGGGCGAGCCGCCGCCGTAGTCGACGATGAGACCGTTGTCGCGGATGTTGAGGAAGCCATCGGCGGAGCCAACTGTGTTGATGTCGAGGCTGCCGACGGTCAGCACCTTGTCGCCGCCGGCGGCGATGTCGACCTCGCCGCCGTCGCCGATGACCAGCTCGTCGAGACGGTCAGTGGCGGTGAACATTACGCGGGCGAGGCTGGCGTTGTCCGTATTGATGAAGACGTCGTCGTCGCCCGCCTCGGTATCGAGGTTGATGCCGAAGCCCAGAGCGTTGTTGACGTTAACGATGTCGTTGCCGCCGCCGGCGAAGACGTTGTAGTCAACGAACGCGCCGACGTTGATGTTGAACGTGTTCGCGGCCGTCCCGCCGAAGACGTTGACGGTGTCGGCGTTGCCGTCCCACGTCACGGTGCCGCTGGCGGTGCGGGAGATGTCGAAACCGTCGAGCGTGTAGGCGTCGGCGAAGGTGTTGGAGGCGTCGTTGTAGTTCAGCGTGTCGTCGCCGCCGAACAGGTTGACGTCGAGCGTTCCGTCCAGCGTCTCGACGCTGTCGCCGGGGAAACCGGCGTTGACGGTGTCGTTTCCGTTGCCGGTGTCTACGAGGGCGGTGACGGACGTAAGCAGCGACTGGACGTTCACCGTGTCGTTGCCGGTGCCGGTCCGGATCTCGACATTCTCCGTCGTGGCGTAGGTGATCTCGTTGAAGAAGAACACGTTGTCGATGGTGTTGTTCGTCAACGAGTAGGTGGAGCCGACCAGACCCTGGCCGAGCAGGACGGCAGTATCGTCGCCACCGTTGCCGTTGAAGATGATGTCGGCGTCGTAGAAGGCGAGGCCGACCGTCCCGTCGCCGAGGGTGAAGACGTCGTTGCCGTCGTTGCCGTCGATGACGAGATCGAGATTGATCGGCAACCCACCATCGCCGAGGAGATTGAAGGTGTTGTTGCCGTTGTTGGCATCGATGTCGACGAGCTCGACGTCATCGAAGAAGCGAGCGGTGCCGCCGATCTCCTTGGTTAGGTCGTGGAACGTCGCCGGCAACGCGATGCCGGGCGAAACGCTGGTGATGTTGTACGGGTCATCGCCGCCGTCGCCGGTGTCGTCAACGAGGAGACGGTCGAAGCCGACGCCGCCTTCGAAGGTCAGCAAGCCGTTGATGTTCGTATCGAAGTCGTCACTCGCCGCAGCGGCATCGACGGTGTCGTCGCCGTTGTTCCCGTCGATGGCGAGGGTCAATCCGCTGGTTAGGGAGTTGACATTGACCAGGTCGTTGCCGCCGCCGAGAACGAGGTTGAACGTCTCGGTGCCGCTGGCGGCGGTGAAGACGCCGCCCGTTCCCCCGGTGAGAGTTCGATTCGTGAAGACTCGGGTCGCGATGGCACCGACGCTCTGGGCGAGATAATTGAAGCTGTCGACGCCGTTCTGGCCGTCGAAGCTGACGTTGGCGTCCATGTTGGCGATGCCGTTGGCACCGCTGCCGATCTGCAGCGTGTCGTTGCCGTTGCCGCCGAAGACGTCGAAGTCCTGGTTCGAAGCAAACGCGCCTGGTGCACCGAACTCGATAACGTTGCTGCCGGTGTTGGCGATGAGATCGACCTGGAGGATCTCGTTGTTCCAGCGGACAGAGGAGCTGTCGCTGCTCTTGGTGAAGACGTACGGGAACGTTCCGCCGACGCTGTCGATGAGGTAGTCGTCGTCGAACGTGTCGGCCGAGTCATCGATGTTCAACAGGTTCGTGCCGAGCCCGCCATCGAGGGTGAGCTGGTCGCTGAGGAAGTTCGTGTCGAAGTCTCCGCCGCCGACGTTGAAGGTGTCGTTGAGGTCGCCGCCATTGATGATCGTGTCGCTGCCGAGACCGTCGATGTTGTAAACGGTGGCGACATCCGCCCCGGAGATGGCCTGCGACTCGATGCTGCTGAGCGTGAAGGTCCGCGTGCTCTTGGCGGTGGAGTTGCTCGTCAGGGTCCACGTGTCTGCACCCGCACCGTCGAGGGTATCGGAGTAGCGAACGAAGTCCGTCCCGCTGCCGCCGTTGATGGTGACGTCCGATAGGACGAACGTGTCGACGTCGTCGTCGTCAGGCGCAACATCAACGATGTCGTTGCCGCTGCCGAGGTTGATCGTGACGGTCTTGTCGGAGGCGAGTTGATCGATGTCGACGTCGTCGTTGCCGTCGCCGGTGTTGACGATAATCGTGTCGAACTCGGTTTCGGGGATCAGTTCACGGGCTCCCGTGAGCGTGCTGCCGTTCTGATACTCGACCTGAGCATCGGTGCCGGAGCGTTCGAGGTCGACGTTGTCTCCGGTCACGCCCTCGATGTCGCCGTTGATCGTCAGGACGTTGGTCGTCCGGTTGAGGTTGGCATGGAAGGTGTTGATCTGGCTCGGCAGGTTGATCGTGTAGCCGTAGACGTCGCGGAGCAGACGAGCGTTGTCGTCGCTGATGAGCGACCGCTCGCCGAAGCCGCTGGTGCGGCCGGAGTTCATCAGGTCGAACGGGTGCGTCGGGCCGCTGTACCCGCCGCCGCCTTCGAAGAGGTGCCCGCCGCCGTTTTCGGTCAGCGTGTACAGAGCCGTGCCGCCGATGCGCACTTCGAGCAGGTCGGCGCTGCTGTCGAACGGATCATTGACGCCCGAGTCGACTAGATTGTCACCAATTTTGAGGAAGCCGCCGGAACTGAGAATCCCGAGGCAGTGCCCGATCTCATGCGTAATGGTGCGGTAGAAGTCGTTACCCGCATCGGCATCGCCACCGACGGCCTCGGCGTTGAAAAGGCTGCGGACGAACGTGAACTCGCCGTCATCCGGCGTGCCGTCGACGCCGATGAACGGGTCGAAGTACCACGTGGTGCCGTTGTTGTCCATCTCGACGTTGCCCGAGGCGGGCTTGCGGTCCGTCGCGTCATCACGGCCGATGCTGAAGGCACGACCGCGTCCGCCGATGTCGGCAGCGCTGATGTTGATGTCGTAGGTGTTGTTCCGGTTGGAGCCGGTGTCGTCGTAGTTGAAGTCGACGATGACCTCTTCCCAGTCTGCAATCGCCCGGCGGACGATGTTGCGAGCCTGGTTCTCGTCAGCGCCGTAGGAGCTGAAGTTGTCGCTGAATTCGTTGACCCAGTTGATGGTGGCGAGCAGCCGGCGGGTTTCGAGCGCCTCGATAGAGGCGGCGCAGCGGATGACGTTCTGACGCTTCGCGAATCGCGTTGCGCGGGTGCGGGATGGCATGGCAGATCTCCTCGACTGGTAGGGGCGTGCCGCCGGCGGCGCTCATTGCCGCGAGCAGGGCAGCGGCAGGATGACAAGATGCCGCAGGTTCTGCAAGCTCTATCGCACCTTTACCAAAGCTTCAACTAGCCAAACAACAAGGCATCGATCCTTTAATATACCTCTTTTTGATGATCCGCGGCTCGCTGCCGCTACATCGGCTCGTGCTCGATCGTGCGGTCATAGACCTCGAGCAGCTTGGACTTGTCGAAGATCATCTCCTGCCGCGTTAGGCCAACCAGGTCGTAGACGCTCGTCAGCTCGATCGCGTCGACGGGGCAGGCCTCCTCGCACATGCCGCAGTAGATGCAACGCAGCTCGTCGATGTCGAACTTGATCGGGTACTTCTCGCGGTCCTCCCACGGGCTCTCGCCGGCCTCGATGTGGATGCAGTTGGCGGGGCAGGCGGTAGAGCACATGAAGCAGGCGACGCACTTGACGCGTCCTTCCTCGTCCTTGTTGAGCCGGTGCACGCCGCGGTAGGTGCTGCGGAACATGCCGCCTTCTTCGACGGTCTTGTCCTCGCGGCGTTCTTCGGGGTACTGGATGACGCGGTGCTCGTCCTTGACGACGACGTTGAACAGGTGCCGCATCGTCGTGCCCAGGCCCTTGAAGACCTGCGGCAGGTAGAACTGGTCGCTGACCGTCATCTTCGGCTCGCCGAGCGTGACGTAGGTGCCGTCGTCGTCGGTCGTTTTGCCGAGCGGACGGGTCATGTTCGCCGGCGGGGTCTGCGGGACCGGACCCTCATGCGTGTTGATGGCGGCCTTGTCGTGGGTGACGGTTTCGGGCATGACGACGAAGCATAGTGCCGCCGATCGCGGCGGCAGGCAGGAAGTGTCAGGCGGCGCGAGCTTCAGCTAGTCGACCAGCACCGTCGTCGGCCGGCTGTCCATGAGCATCCACCGAATCGTCTGCGCCAGCGGCATGTACCCGTCGGCGTTGTACTGCCACGCGCTGCCGCTCCACTCGGTGGTCCGCGTGTAGACCATCGCGAACTTATGAGTGGTGTAGCTCTTGTCGTACAGCTTCGTTCCGGGCGGGTACCAGAAGCAGGTGACGTACTCCGGATGCCCCGGCACGGTGGAGATGACGATCGCCTCGTCTGCAAGCTCGTCCCGCTTGACGCTCCCGTACAAGGCCAAATCGGATCCGTAGGACGTTGTCTTCTCTAGAATTTCTGGAAGATCGTCAGGATCTGCGGCTTTGCGATTAGCGACGGTCAGCTTGCTTCCTTCTTCATCCCACCAGTCGGTCCAGCTCTGTCGCCAGGTGCCTACCTCGTCGTCCATGTCCCAGAGGTCGATCTCGACATCGATCGAATGCGAGGTGACGTTGCCGAACGTCCCCCAGCTCGGGACATCATCCGGGGCCCTCGTGCCCCACTTGCCTGGTGCCACAATGCCCCAGTCGTCAACACAATTCAGCTCCGCCAGCACGACAGGCCCGGGGACATCAAAGGTGCTCGAAGGCACGGCGCTCGAGCTGACGGAACTGCTGATGAACAGCATCTCGCCGTTCTTGATGCACTGTGGCCCGAGCTGGCCTTCGCTGATCACCCTGACCGGCACGCCGAACTGCGTCAGGAAGTCGATCATCTCGGTGTCATTGGCCCGAAATGTCGAAGCGTTCTTCACCGCCAGCACGATCCCCGGCTGTGTGGCGACTGCTTCGACCGTCTGAGTTGTCCCGGCGATGCCGAATAGGCTCATCAGCACGGATGGCACCCGCAGCTCTGCCTCGACCCGCACCGCGTTCGCCGGCTTCGACAACGACTCGCCAGGCGCAACGAGTTCGAATGCTTCCGTGCCGTAGTTCCAGCGACCCACCGTGATCGTCAAAGACTCGATGTCGTCTGCCGACACGCCGTTCTCCGTCAGAACCGAAGTCGCCAGCGTCTGCTTGTCGATGCTGGAGTTGGCGATCTGCCGCGTTGCGGCCTTGGCCGCGGCGTCTACGGCGGTGCGGCCGTCACTCTTCTTGACCGCGATGAAGCCGAACTCCAGCATCAAGCACGCCAGCAGCAGAAACACCGGCATCAACATCGTCACCATCAGCAGCACGCTGCCACGACGACGCTGCGGGTCAACGGATTGTCGCGAGGACCGGAAGCGTCTCATACGCCTTGCATCGCATCCGCCGCCGGCAGGGTTTGGCTCGCGAAACCGATGCCGCGTTACCGGACGCGTCGATCTCGTCGGTAGCCGATCGCCCCCCGCCCGCCTACCGTGTGCCCGCTCCGGGAGTGTACCGAAGTGGACAAACGGGTCTGACTGTAAATCAGATGGCTCAGCCTTCGGGGGTTCGAATCCCTCCGCTCCCATGAACCCGCAACGCCCGGCCGATTGGTCGGGCGTTGCTCATTGCGTCTCGAGGCGGAGCCGCGCGATTGCCTCCTCGGTCGTCTGCTGCTGACGCGTCGCCATAGCGGGGTGCTTCAGGTCCTCGTCGAACGTCGGGTTCATCGACTTCATCAGCTCACAGCCTTCAGGCGAAGCAAGGTCGTCGGCAAAGCACTGCTTGATCACGTCGAGCACGATGTTCGCCGAAACGCTGGCGCCTGGCGAAGCGCCCAGCAGGGCGGAGATGGTGCGGTCGACATCGGTGACGACCTTCGTGCCGAAGTGCACGTCTGTCTTGTCGTCCGCCCTCGTTGCCGCGACGGGCTCGTCAGGTCTACGGCCCTCCAGCAGCATCGGGCACCACTGGCGGATCGTCCCTAGATCTTCCGGGTGCTGCATCCCGGCGAGAGAATGGTGCCTCGTCATCTGGCGATGTCGCGACTGGAGGAACTCGACCTGCTCCAGGCCGTAGACGAACGCGACGTGCGGCACCGGGCGGACGAAGGTCGTCGGATCCTCGATGATCTCGTCCCGCACGGCCGACCCCCTGACGTGTTTGGACTGCTCGAACTGCTCGAAGATCTTGACAGCGACGGAGACATCGACCTCGCAGTCGCTCGCCATCGCCGAGGCGATGGACGTGACCGGCGCGTGAAAATCGTGCAACGACGTCGCCGCCCTGCAGCACGCGATCATGAAACGGGCACGCCGCTCGTACCTGTGTGCCGGTGCGAAGAAGCTCGGTAAGCATGGCCCGGCCTTGCTGGCGACGTGGGCGGAGCCGAAAGCGGCCGCTTCATGCTCGGCCGCTTGGGCGACGGGCGGATCGAGCTCCAAGAGGCCTTCGACTTCCCGTACACGCGGCTGATGCCGACCATCATCGCTAGTGGCACCAGGCTCGGCGAGTTCAGCACACCGGACGTCGTTCCGGCAGGCACGAGCATCGACGTCGTCGCTGACCACCGTCGGCGGCGGGAGCTAGGCGATGCTGCTCGACCATCTCGCCGCCCCCGCGCCCGCCACATCGGCCGTGGTCGAGGAGGCCGCCCTCGGCGCCCACCCCCGCGCCCGACGCCGCGCCGCGCGCTGAACCCCCGCCGCAGTTCGGCCTCGACGCGAAGATCGCGCC